>JAGRPI010000037.1 GCA_019449635.1 Candidatus Ferrigenium bremense | reverse complement strand
GAGAATTCAATCTCTGGAAGTTACTTGAACCGGAATATAGGTAAACTGATTTCAAATCGGCACCAAAATTTATTGCTTTGTAAACCGCGCCAATGCTTAGCATTGGCTTGATAATTTGTAAGTTAACCGGACACTACTGGATAATAATAAACACATTATTTATCGAGGTCGCCATGCTAGCACAACTCACCCTGTCCCAGACCCTGCCTGCTGCTGCCCATCTGCTGGTGCTGCTGCCGAAAGCAAAGACACTTCCCAAAGATCTGCCGCACGGCGGTTTGCTCAAGGCCGTACTGGCGCGGCGCGACATGAAGGCCGGCGAACTGGCGAAATCGCCTGTTTCTGCCAATGCCGAAAACGGCGCGCTGGTGGCGTGGGGGATGCTGGATCTTGAAAAAGACATGTTTGCGCAGCAAGTGCAGGTGCGCAAGGCCTTGCAGTTGCTGCTGGCAGAAAACCCAAAGAGCATCGCCATCGTCGTGCTGGGCGATGAGGCGCAGCGCAAACGCGCCGCCGAGCTGGCGGTGTATGGCGCATGGGTGAACGGCGCGTTGCTGCCGGTGCACAAGAAGAAGGACGAGCGCAAGCCGTTGCAGAAGATCGAGCTGTTCGGATTCGCTGACAATAAAATCTTCGCGCCGCTCAAGGCGCAGGCCGAAGGCAACCTGCTGTGCCGTGAGCTGACCGTCCTGCCGCCGAACGAACTGACGCCGGGGCTGTACCGTGAGCGGATAAAAAAACTGGCGCAGCAGCACGGCTGGCAGCATGAAGAGTTCGACATGAAGAAGCTGCGCAAGATGGGCGCGGGCGCATTCGTCTCCGTGGCGCAGGGCAGCGATCCGGAAGATGCGGCCATCGTGCATCTCTCGTACCAACACTCCAAGGCGAAGCAAACCGTCGCGCTGGTCGGCAAGGGCATCTGCTTCGATACCGGCGGGCACAACCTCAAGCCGTCGCGCTACATGCACAACATGCACGAGGACATGAACGGCTCCGCCGTCGCACTCGGCATCCTGCTCGCCGCGACGCAGGAAAAGATGGCGGTGAACCTCGACTGCTGGCTGGCGCTGGCGCAGAACCACATCAGCCCCAGGGCCTACAAGCAGAACGACATCGTCAAGGCGCTCAACGGCACCACCATCGAGATCATCCACACCGACGCCGAGGGCCGCATGGTGCTCGCCGACACGCTGACCCTCGCGGCGCGCGCCAAGCCAGACCTGATGATCGACTTCGCCACGCTCACCGGCAGCATGGCGACCGCCTTGGGCGCGCGCTATTCAGGCGTGCTGGGCAACCGCGACGAACTGCTGCAGCGCGCGGTGAACGTCAGCAAGCAATGCGGCGAGCGCCTGTGCGCTTTCCCGATGGACGAAGACTTCGAAGTCGGACTGGAATCCAAGGTCGCCGACATCAAGCAATGCGCGCAGGCCGGCGAAGCCGACCATATCCTGGGCGCATGCTTCCTCAAGCGCTTCGTGGACGATACGCCGTGGCTGCACATCGACCTCTCCGCCAGCCGTTGTGAAGAGGGGCTGGGCATAGTCGCGAGCGACGTGACCGGGTTCGGCGTGGCCTGGGGGCTGGGGATATTGCAGGGTAAGTGAGTGTATTGCAACAGAATGAAGCGGTGTCAGAAGATATCCTAAGCCGACCCTTTGAGCCTTTTCCTGAGGAGGGAACATGGAATTGCCGCGCACTGCTCTGATATTGCTGGGTTGCCTTGCATTGGCTGGCTGCGCGAATTGCAAGGACGTGAAGCCTGCTCCGCAGCCCCCTGCGGAAACTTCTTCAGAACACCCTGCGGAGGCTTTCCCGCTGATGAGGCCCAGAGCGGCCCCGTTCGATGATCAATAAAAATCAAGCGGGCCAGCCTCGGATAGCATTTATCTGATGATCTCGAAATTGGTGTAGCTGCCCTCATGCGGCTCGATCTCGACACGCTCCACCTGCGCGCGGTCCGGGCCGTGATGCGCCCAGCGCACGATGGCGTCCACGTCGGCGGATTCGCCATGCACTGCGGCCTCCACCGAGCCATCGCTGCGGTTGCGTACCCAGCCTGCGACCGACAGGTTTTGCGCTTCGCGGCGCATCGAGTCGCGAAAGTACACGCCCTGCACGCGTCCGTGGATCACGAGACGGAGCGTCTTCTTGGGCATGGTCTGGATAGTCACCTTTTTCTTCTGCGATTGATCAAACGGGGCAGTGTCCGCCCCTTCGGCTGACGGCATGGCAGATTCTCCCTGGTTGGAAAATATGCCGAGGGAGAGTAAATTACCAATGTTGGTGTCTGCCCCACGATATGCAAATGTCTGGATCGTTAATCGGCTGTTAAGAATATGAAATGCTCATGAAGAAAATTGTGTTGTTTCTGCTGCCCGTCCTTATTGTTGCGGTCTTTTCGAAAGCCGGTATTGCTGGGGTATTTTATCAAAACTGTCAGATGTGCCACGGGTTGGACAAAAAAAGCAGTGTGGCGAAGTTGACCAAGTCCGGCCTGATGAAAAAATATAAAACCAAGGACAGACTTGTGGCGGGAGCAAGGGCCGCAAAGGATTCCGATATGGAACCTATCCGGGACGATGTAGAGCTTCTGAAGGATGCTGCCGATGATCTCGGTTTAAAGTGACAGGACTGTTCTGTACGTGGGAAAGCATCGGCATGGATGAGGTTCAATGACTATTCCGCGCCCCCGGTCCCTCGTGCTCGCTTCGGCCGCGCTCCTGGCCCTTCTGGCGCTATCCGGCGCTCGGCCGTATGACCGCGCGACTTGGCTGCTGGAGGTCTTCCCGGTCATCATCGCGCTGCCGGTCATGTGGTTGACCTATCGCCGCTTTCCGCTGACTACCCTGCTTTACGCCTGCATCTTCCTCCACGCCGTCGTGCTGATGCTCGGCGGAGCATACACCTACGCGAGGGTGCCGCTCGGTTTTCAGATCGCCGACCTGCTGCACCTGAGCCGCAACCCCTACGACAAGATCGGGCACCTCTTCCAGGGCTTCGTCCCTGCGCTGGCCGCCCGCGAAATTCTGATTCGCGGCCGTTATGTGTGCGGGGGCAAGATGCTCGCCTTCCTCGTCATCTGCGTGGTCATGGCAGTCAGCGCCGCATACGAGCTGATCGAGTGGCTCGCCGCCGTGATGTTCGGGGAAGGCGCTTACGATTTCCTGGGCACCCAGGGAGACCCGTGGGACACGCAGGCCGACATGTTCTTCGCCTTCATCGGCGCGGTCGCCGCGCTGCTTCTGCTTTCGCGGGCCCATGACCGCCAGCTTGCGCAGTTCCTTTCCGAAGACAAATAATCCCATTTCTTGAATGGAATTATTGATGTTTTCATAATACGTGACACACACTCCGTTCGGGCTGATGCATCGACAGGCTCAGCACAGGGTACATCCGTTCGTGGTGAGGTATCGAACCATAACGGATGTATCGAAGCCCCAAGCTGTGAGCCGTTCTGCCCTTCGATACCTCAGGGCGAACGGGTGTAATGATTTATGGAAACCTCAATAAGAAGGCTTCTAGACAATGGCGGCCGCAACCACCCCATAACGCGCGAATTTTCCGATCGCCATGAACAGCGCGGCCTGCCACCAGTTGAGGCGCAGCCATCCGGCGGCAAGGCATAGCGCATCCCCGACCAATGGAACCCAGGCGAGCAGCAATGCGGGCGTGCCGTAGTAGCGTAATTTATCGACGTGTTTGAGCTGCTGGGTCTGCGGCAGCAGCCAGCCCATGCCGAAGCTCACCATGCCGCCCAGCGTGTTGCCGGCGGTGGCGATGAGGAGCGCCGGCCAGAGCGTCTCCGGGTAGCTCTTGAGCACGCCGAACAACACGGCTTCTGAGCCGCCGGGCAGCAGCGTGGCGGCGAAGAAGCTGCCGAGGAAGAGTGATAGGAGGCTCGCGGTTTCAGTCATGCAATACCCTGATTAGCTGTCATTCCCGCGCAGGCGGGAATCTAGCAAGACAATATTTCGCGAAGCGAACAATATTTTGTTTTACTCCGCCACTATGGGATTGTTCAACCGACTGGATTCCCGCCTGCGCGGGAATGACTGGGTCATTAGAACTTGATCGCCGAGAAGACTTTTTTGGCCAGGCTGCCCGTCGCTTCCAAGGGGTTCGCGCGGATCGCTTTCTCCTGCTCGGCCATCATCAGGAACAGGCCGTCGAGCGCCTTGCGCGTGATGTAGTCGTCGAGCCTGGCGTCGCGCTCTTCCACCAGGCCGAACTTCGCGCCCTTGCCGGCGAACTGGTCGTATTTTTCCGCGACCTTCACCTTCTGCATCGCCTTGTTGATGATGGGTTTGAATTTTCCCGCCAGCGCAGTCTCGGTGTTCCTGCGGAAGTATTGCGTGGCAGCGTCATCATTGCCGGTGAGGATGCCCTTGGCGTCTTCCACGGACATTTTCCTGACTGCGCCGACCAGCAGGGTCTTGGCTTCCGGCACGGCGGCTTCGGCGGCGCGGTTCATCGAGGTGACCAGCTCGTCGGCATATTTGCCCATGCCGAACTTGCGCAGTGCGCCATCCACTTTCTGCAGGCTTTCCGGCAGCGGGATGCGCACCTTGTCATTGCCGAGATAGCCGTTCTCCCTGGCCAGGTTTTTCACCGCGGTTTCTGCGCCTTGGGTCAGCGCCTGCTTCAGGCTGGTGACCTGATCCCTGTTGCTGAAGCCGGAGAGATCGAGAGCGGATGCGCCGGTTGCGGCAAACAGAAACGAGGTAACGAAAATTCCACGAACAAGGCTGTGCGACAACATGACGATCTCCTTGGTAAACCGCTAGGGAAATGACGATTTAATCCGTTCGTGATGAGCTTGTCGAACCATGAATGAATTAAATTGGCAACAATCAACCTGCTGCAAAAACCCTTCGACAAGCTCAGGGCGAACGGGAGGGAGTTATTTTTTCTTTGGCGCCAACAAATCCGTGATCGTGCCTTCGGCCATTTCCGCCGCGAAGCCGAGCGTCTCCGACAGGGTCGGGTGCGGATGGATGGTCAGGCCGATGTCTTCCATGTCAGCGCCCATTTCCAGCGCGAGCACTGCCTCGGCGATCAGTTCGCCGGCATTGGCGCCGACGATGCCCGCGCCGAGGATGCGGCGCGTCTGCGGATCGAGTAATACTTTGGTGGCGCCTTCTTCGCGGCCGATAGACAGCGCCCGCCCCGATGCCGCCCACGGGAAATTGGCCTTTTCGTAGACGATGCCTTGTGCCTTGGCCTGCGTTTCGGTCAGGCCCATCCAGGCGATCTCCGGATCGGTATACGCCACCGAAGGAATCGTCTGCGGCTCGAAGAAGGCCTTGTGCCCGGCGATGACTTCCGCCGCAATCTTGCCTTCGTGCACCGCCTTGTGCGCCAGCATCGGTTCACCGACGATGTCGCCGATCGCATGGATGTGCGGCACGCTGGTACGCATCTGCTTGTCCACCTGAATGAAGCCGCGCTCGTCGACCGTTACACCGGCTGCTTCCGCGCCGATGCCGCGCCCGTTGGGGCGGCGGCCGACGGCCAGCAGCACTCGGTCGTACAGTTGCGGCTTGGGCGCCTGCTCGCCTTCGAAGGTCACCATCAGGCCGCCTGGGAGCGCCTCGATCTTGCCGACTTTGGTCTTCAGATAAATCGCTTCATAACGCTTTTCGATGCGCTTGTGCAGCGGGCGCACCAGGTCGCGATCCGCGCCGGGAATCAGGCCGTCAGCCAGTTCTACCACGCTGATCTTGCTGCCGAACGCGTCGTATACCGTGGCCATTTCCAGCCCGATGATGCCGCCGCCGACGATCAGCATGCGCTTCGGTATATCCTGGAGCTTCAATGCGCCGGTGGAGTCGATCAGGCGCGGGTCGTCGTAAGGAAAGCCGGGGATACGTGCCGCGCTGGAGCCCGCCGCGATGATGGCGTGATCGAAGGTGACGGTCTTGCTGCCTTCGGCGGTTGCGACGACGATGCTGTTGGGGGTGGCAAACTTCGCTTCGCCTTGCACCACCTGTACCTTGCGCTGTTTGGCGAGCTGTTTCAGGCCGCCGGTGAGTTTGGCGATGACGCTTTCTTTCCAGGAGCGGATCTGGTCGATGTCGATTTTCGGCTTGCCGAAAGTCACGCCGTGATGCGCCGCTTCTCCGGCTTCGTTGATCACCCTGGCGACATGCAGCAACGCCTTGGACGGGATGCAGCCGACATTCAGGCATACGCCGCCCAGGCTGGCGTGGCGTTCCACCAGCACCACCTGCTTGCCCAGATCGGCGGCGCGGAACGCGGCAGTGTAGCCGCCGGGGCCTGCGCCGAGCACCAGCACTTCGGCATGCAAGTCACCCTTGACTATATTCACCGGAACATGCGCTTCATGAGCGGGCAGTGCCGGTTGGGTAGCTGGTGCGCCGGCAGCAGGAGCAGTAGTGACGCTGCTTTCCAGCAGCAGGATCACGCTACCCATGCTGATCCTGTCGCCGGCCTTAAGCTTCAATTCCTTCACCACCCCCGCAGCCGGACTGGGTATGTCCATCGTGGCCTTGTCGGTTTCCATCGTGATGAGCGATTGTTCCGGCTCGACGGTGTCGCCCGCCTTGACCAGTACTTCAATGACGGCGACATCCTTGAAGTTGCCGATGTCCGGTACTTTGATCTCGATGGTCTGGCTCATACTTTTTCTCCTGCAATCTTTCAGGAAGGGCTCATAAATCGTGCCCTGCTAACTTCTTACCTGCCCATTGCCCAGCACGATGAATTTCTGCGAGGTCAGTCCTTCCAGCCCGACCGGGCCGCGCGCGTGGATCTTGTCGGTGGAGATGCCGATCTCCGCGCCGAGGCCGTATTCGAAACCGTCGGCAAAGCGCGTCGAGGCGTTCACCATCACCGAACTGGAATCCACCTCGCGCAGGAAGCGCATCGCCCTGGTGTAATTCTCGGTGACGATGCTGTCGGTATGCTGCGAGCCGTAGGTGTTGATATGTTCGATGGCACCGTCCAGCCCGGCAACTACGCGCACCGCGAGTATCGGCGCGAGATATTCGGTGCGCCAGTCTTCTTCGGTGGCCGCCTTCATCTGCGCAACGATGGCGCGCGCCGCAGCATCGCCGCGCAGCTCGACGTTCTTGTCGAGATAGATTTTGCACAGCGGCGGCAGCACCTTCGCGGCGATACCTTGTGCGACCAGCAGCGTCTCCATCGCATTGCACACGCCGTAGCGGTGCGTCTTGGCGTTGTCGGCGATGCGAATCGCCTTGTCGAGATCGGCTTCGTCGTCGATATACACATGGCAGACGCCGTCCAGATGCTTGATCACCGGGATGCGCGCCTCCTCGGAAATGCGCGCAATCAGGCTCTTGCCGCCGCGCGGTACGATCACGTCGACGTAATCCTTCATCGTGATGAGCTCGCCGACTGCGGCGCGGTCGGTGGTGCTAACAACCTGTACTGCAGTCTCTGGCAAGCCCGCTTCGCGCAAACCTTGATACACGCAGGCGGCGATGGCCTGGTTGGAATGGATCGCTTCCGAACCGCCGCGCAGGATCGCCGCGTTGCCGGATTTCAGGCACAGCCCGGCGGCATCCGCCGTGACGTTGGGGCGCGATTCGTAGATGATGCCGATGACGCCGAGCGGCACGCGCATCTTGCCGACCTGGATGCCGGATGGGCGGTATTTCATGTCGCTGATCTCACCGATGGGGTCGGGCAGGGCAGCGATCTGGCGCAGGCCTTCAGCCATGCCTTTCACCGTCTTCTCGGTGAGCGTAAGGCGGTCGATGGAGGCGGCGTCCAGTCCGTTGGTTTTCGCGGCGGCGACATCCCTAGCGTTCTCAGCAAGGAGCTTGATGCTGTTGAGCAGGATGGCGGTCGCGATGTTCTCCAGCGCGCGGTTCTTGGCGTTGGTGTCGGCCTGTGCCATCAGGCGTGAAGCGGCGCGAGCCTGCTGGCCGACCTGCTGCATGTATTTTTTGATGTCATCCATCATGCGTCTCTCGTTGGAGTGGTTGCGCATTTTACCATCCTGCTTGGGTTAGAATGCGCGCCTGATTCACAAGAGCTAACCATGTCGGACATTCTGAAAAAGATCCTTGCAGTGAAAGCGCAAGAAGTGGCTGCCGCACAAGCCCTCCAGCCGCTGGCGATGATGCGTATCGAGGCCGAGCGAGCTGCGCCTGTGCGCGATTTCACCGGCGCGATCCGCGCCAGGATTGCCGCAGGCCAGGCCGCCGTGATCGCGGAAATCAAGAAGGCCAGCCCGAGTAAGGGCGTGCTGCGCGCCGATTTCCGCCCTGCCGAGATCGCCGCCAGCTACGCGCGACGTGGCGCGGCGTGTCTGTCGGTGCTGACCGACGAGCAATTCTTCCAGGGCAGCGCGGCGTACCTGAAGCAGGCGCGCGCCGCCTGTACGCTGCCGGTGCTACGCAAGGATTTCATCGTGGACGAATACCAGATCTATCAGGCGCGCGCGATGGGTGCGGACGCGATCCTGCTGATCGCCGCCGAGCTGGATGTGGCGCAAATGCGGGCATTCGAAGCACTGGCTCACAGTCTCGGCATGGCGGTGCTGGTGGAGGTGCATAACGGCGGGGAACTGGATGCTGCGCTGCAACTGGCCACGCCGCTGATCGGCGTGAACAACCGCAACCTGCGTACTTTTGAGGTGAGCCTGCAAACCACGCTTGACCTGCTGCCGCGTATCCCGGTCGGGCGCATCGTGGTCACCGAAAGCGGCATCCTCAAGGCGGAAGACGTCGAGTTGATGCGCGGTAACCGGGTGAATGCCTTCCTGGTCGGCGAGGCGTTCATGCGCGCAGATGATCCGGGCGCGGAGCTGGCGAAAGTGTTCGGATGAATAGTGCAGGATATTTGAAAAACCAGTAGCGCCCATGAGTACCGAAGAACCAGCCGACAAGCCGGTAGTTTGCAACGACTGCAGCCACTATTACATCACCCATGTCGCCACCTTCAGATACGGCTGTCGCGCCTTGGAATTCAAGAGCAAGCGGCACTAATCCTGGACGTTATCGAGGCTTCCGGGCAGTTGTGTCAGTTCTTTCGGGAGAAACAGCGGGGGCGGAAGTAGTCCTGTATTGGGTGTTATTGCAAAATGGCAGCAGTCCACCAAGTGCCAATAGCAGATAGACAAACTTTAAAGGTTTAGATACAAAGCTTCACATTATGAAACAATGCACCTACCCATGTGAGTTTTCGCACAAGTCTGGTGGAGTGAGATGAACCGTGAAAGTATTCATTAGCTACAGCGCAAAAGACATATCGCTTATCCGCAAGTTTGCTGATGGGCTACAGCAACAAGCAGTAGGAGTAAGCCAAGTACATTGGTGGGAAGATTCAAAACGGCCAGGAAAAGAGGCGTGGCCACAAATTTTTAAATGGATCGACGAAGCGGATTTGGTTTTGGTAATTGTGACGGGCAATGTACTCAGTCGAGCAATGGCAGTTGGAAACGAAGTCGGATATGCCAAAGCAAAAGGGAAAAGAATTATCCCGCTAATCAGCGAACTTTCTGGTTGGAGGATGATACTTTGGCGTTTAGGAGTCGCCAATACTGGAATTAGCACCGAGGACTTGGGGTGCTTGGGCGAACTGGTTCATGTTCGGATCAATGAGCACGATCCAAAAGCTGGAATTGAAAAAATCAAGGCTGAGCTAACTCAATTTGCTAAGGAAAAACAGGCGGCTAATGATGCCGAGCAAGCTAAATTGATTTTGGGATTGCTTGGCGTTGTGGGAGCGCTTTGGGCTTCAAGCTAGATCAATCGCACAATGAAGCCACGCTTGCTGGAGATTTAGTTGAGATTATGTTCATTACGGCAACAGATGAAACTCGAGATGACTAAGGATTTTGCGAGCATGTCGCGAATTGAGCTTCTTGATTACTGCCGTAAGCTTTATGCAGAGAAAGGCGTTGCTGCGTTTACTTACCACGCCCTAAAATCCATACCTAAGCTCTATTACAATCTTCATAGCAAAGAACTGTCTCAAAAAAACCTGCTAAAGGAATTAGGCATAGATCAGGAATATAAGCAGCACGTACTATCCAAGCCAATTAAATATGGCAAAACTCTTAGAGAACGATGGACTTGGGATTCGATATTACAAAAGGCACTTACGATCAAAGAAGTAGAAGGACGCTTGCCACCTGCCATGTGGTTTCAGAAAAATGGGCATAGCTCATTTATTCAAAGCCTTTATGATCTTGGGCGCACATGGGCTGATCTCCGTGAGGCTGTCGATGATTTTTCTGGCAGTAATTTTGTTCAGTCACGTAATGGGATGCGCTGGCTCAGTCACGCGGAGGCATCTCTAAGTAATTTCTTTTACGCTCGCGGGATAGCGCATAAAAAAGGTGAACGATATGATGAATCTTTCGTCTGCCTTGATGCCGGACGATACGCGATTTTCGACATGCACTTCTTGGGAAAGAACGGCGAATGGTTTGATGTCGAAATTTGGGGTGATAAGCCTAACGGTCATAATGAAGAGAAATACGCCAAGACTCGATCTGCCAAAGAGCTTTTTAATTCCAGCAATCCCCACTTTCTTGGTATTCATTTTGGTGACTGCTACGATGAAACCAAGCTTGCGGGAATTTTAAGTCCGCATATCGGGCATATTGCTCCGTTTCAGTTCGATAAACCTACTGACTCCCTGATCCACTCTACTCACTGGTCAAATGCAGACGAGCTACTGGAATTTTGCCGTCATCTTGTCACCACCATGCCAGACGGCCAATTCCCCACTGAGGAGTGGTTAAGAAAGCGTGGCAAATGGAAAAATCGATCTGGAGAGGTTTACAACACACTCTCTGTGTACATAAAAACATGGCTTGGAGGCGTTAGGAATCTACGAAAATTACTCGGTCAGCCCAACGTAAGCACAATTGAATGGGATAAAAATTCTGCTATAGCAGCGTATCAAAAATTTTATGATGAGCACGGCCTCACTCCAGGGCAAGCTCGGCATATAGGTAAAAAAAACGGTAATGTTTCTAGTGAACAAGCTGCTGAGGCGGCAAGAATTGACAATGCCGTATTAAAATACGCTGGTGGAGCTGCGACGGTAAACGAGCTATTGGGAATAGTAATTGATAGGACTAGAGGATGGTCACGAGAAGCCATTCTTGATGGATTTCAGGCGATAATTTCAAAATGGAACATTTCACCCACGCAACTACTTTACGACCACAAAGCAGGCAAAACGGAGTTGCCACCAGAGACGTACCAAAATATCTGTCAGCTTCTTGACGCTGTTGGGCGAAAGTTCGAGGGAGTGAAGGAAGTTTATGAGATTCTTGGTTTTGAGCCTCCATCACGTCCACGGCAGCGGAGAACCAAGATCAAATCTAAAAGCCACAGTTAGCAGCAAGCTGCATACTCTAAATTTTCCGCACGCAGGGCTGATGCCTCACTTAAGCAGCCGCTAACTTCAGCACGCTGACTGACCGCAAAGTGTTAGCCGCTATTCGTCAATATCCGCTTTGGGTGAAACCAGCAGTTGTTGGTCTGGTAATGAGTGCTAAACAAAGCCTCAATTCCAAGAGGCTTCCTTTCTTTTTCGCTGCTCCTATTCCTGAATCACTTCGAAGTCATGCGTGATCGCGGCGGTCGCGCCGAGCATGATGGAAGCCGAGCAGTATTTTTCGGCCGACAGTTTGATGGCTTTTTCGACCGCCTCCGGCTTGATGTTCTTGCCTTTTATGACAAAGTGCATATGTATCCTGGTGAATACCTTGGGATCGGTTTCGGCGCGTTCCGCTTCCAGTTCCACATAGCAATCGGAAACAGCCTGGCGGCTTTTCTTCAGGATGGAAATCACATCGAAGCTGGTGCAGCCGCCCGTGCCGAGCAGCAGCATTTCCATCGGGCGCGGGCCGAGATTGCGTCCGCCTGCGGCCGGTGAGCCATCCATCAACACAGCGTGGTTGCTTTCCGTTTCGCCCAGAAAAGAGACTTGTTCCACCCATTTGACGCGAGCTTTCATGTTGTTCCTCTGGCTGCTTAAATATTAGAGATTGCTAATCTTACACGATACCAGAGCAATCCGATAATTTCGTGGATGAAAATTTTGCTGTCGTGCAATGCGCCGGCGTTGGGTAGGAATGCGAACAGGTCAGTCTGATAGCGCGTGGTGAAAGCAGTCGGCGCCTCGACTACCTCGAATCCGGCACGACGGAATACATCGGCGGCGCGCGGCATGTGCCAGGCGTGGGTGACGAGATAGATCTTTTTGATGCCGGCTTTTTGCAGGGTCTGGAATGAGTAGCGCGCATTTTCGAAGGTGTTGTCGGATGCATCTTCAATCCAGCGTACCGGAACCTGGAAGTCCTGTTCCAGCGAAGAGCGCATTTGCTGCGCCTCGGGAAGTTGGTTACCAAGCGGTTTGCCGCCGGTCACCAGTACCGGTTTGCCGGTTTCGCGCTGGAGTTTTGCGCCGTAGCGCAGACGAACCAGGGTGGCTTCGCCAATGGTGTCCTGCCCGGCATATTCCGGCGCATGGAAATACGTTCCGCCGCCGAGTATCACGATCGCATCGGCGGCTTGAGGTTGCCCGTTAACGTGAAACTCGCGCAGCGATTCGATCGCCCCCTCGCCCGCTTGCGGGAGAGGGTTGGGGAGAGGGGAACGGGCATGGCGGGTTTTATCATCAAGGGCGGCATATTTGCCATGCCCGTTGGGATGTTGGCTATCCAGTGCGGCGGTGTGCCCCTCCAGCAAGTGCAGTGCACTATTGGCAATATAGGGCGTGGAGATCAGCCACAGCAAGCCGAATGCGGCGAGCAGCAGCGGCTTGGCGAATTTGTGGCGGCGGTAGAGCAGGAACAGGCCGAGCGCCAGCACGAGCAGCAGGCTCAGCGGCGGCAGCAGGAAAGCGGCGATAGTGTTGGTGACGAACCAGGACATGATGAAGGTCCCTGAAGTTTGGGGTGATGAACCGGCGACATTATGACATGCGGTACGATCTTCGATGGCAGGCGCATGGTGCGGGTAGAATGATCGGGGAGGCGATGGCGAGGTGGCAATGAACGGCAGGGGGAGCGACGGAGTACGGCTGGAGGCGAGGCATGGTCCATCCGGCGAAAACTCACGTTTCATCGGGGATGGATTGGTGTTTGGCGAATATGTGCGGCGCACGACGGCGATGCTGCGGCGCGTGCATACCCGGCTCGGCAGCGCCGAGCTGGAGAAGGCGGTCGCCGGGAACGCCCCGTTCGAGTCTTACCCTGCCGGGGATGCTCGCAAGGGAAAGGGCAAGCCCTATCTCCGCGGCGTGTTGCTGACGCATGGATTATCGGATTCACCCTATTTCATGCGCCATCTGGGAGCATTCTTCCAGCGCAACGGTTTCCGGGTGATGGCACCGCTGCTGCCGGGGCACGGCACGCAACCGGGCGACCTGCTCGGCATGCGCTGGCAGGAATGGGCGAGGGCGGTGCGCTACGGGACGGAGTGCCTGGCTGCCGAGGTCGACGAGCTGTATCTGGCAGGCTACTCGGCGGGCGCTGCGTTGAGTTTGCTGCAAAGCGCGCAGGACGAGCGGGTGCGCGGCCTGTTCCTGTTCTCGCCAGCGCTGGAGATCAGCACCCGTGCGCGCTGTGCGAACCTGCACAAGCTTTACAGTTGGCTGTCGCCCGAGAACGCATGGGTGGGCATCATGCCCGACCGTGATCTCTATAAATATGAATCGTTCTGCAAGAATGCCGCTGCGCAGATGTATGCGCTGACGCAGGTGTTGCCCAAACGCGGGCGCGACATCCCGATGTTCGCCGTCGCCAGCGCGGACGATGCGACGGTGCATGCCGCAGCGACGCTGCGCTTCATGCAGCAGGCGCGACATTCGCATAGCCGATTGGTGTGGTATGCGGTCCAGGCCCCGCAAGGCATCGCGCCTCATGTGGAATGGATCGACAGCGCGCTGCCCGGGCAACGCATCCTGGGCAGCGCGCACACCGCCGTCGTGTTGCCGCCGGAGGATGCGCATTACGGTGCGGCGGGCGATTACGTGAACTGCCTGCATTACTATCCGCACGACATGCAAAACTATGCGATGTGCCTCGCATCACTGCGCGATGAGTGTCAGGGCGATGCGTGGCAGGGCGAAGTGACCGAACAGAATCTCGGGCGCGGCCTCCTGCGCCGCTTGATGTACAACCCTCACTTTGCGGCGCTGGAGGTTTCCATGCAGAAATTCATCGAAGGATTGCCGTGAAGCGGACACTGGTATTCGCCCATCGCGGCGCGAACCGGGAGGCGGCGGAGAATACCCGCAGCGCGTTCGACCGGGCGCTCGCCTATCCCGTCGACGGCATCGAGACCGATATCCAGCTCAGCCGCGACGGGGTCGCGGTGCTGTGGCACGACCGCTTTCTCAACAAGCTCGGCCTGCCCGGCAAGCGCATTGACGATTTTGACCATGCCCAGTTGCAGGCGATGGATTTCGCCGCGCACTTTGCTCACGCGGAAAGATCCGAGGGCGTGATGAGCCTGCGCGAATTCCTCGCGGCATATCGCACGCGCTGCCGCCTGTTGCTGGAGATCAAGAACCGCGCATGGGAGCAACTTGCGCGGCATGAGGCCAAGGTCAGGCAGACGCTGGAGCTGGTCGGCGCGGTGGCGGACGATCGCATCCTGGTATCGTCATTCGACCTGAACAGTCTGATCTACGCCCATCATTGCGCGCCGCAGTTCCCGCTGGTGCTCAACCTGGAACCGGAACACGGTGCGGATTTCGCGCGCAGCGTACTGGCGGCCCAGCCTTTTCTGCAGGGCCTGTGCGTCCATATCGACACGCTGGATGAGGGCATGGCCGGCGCGCTGCGCGAGCGCGGCAAGGGCATCGCGGTCTACACCTGCAACAGCGATAAGGAAATCAGCAAGGCGCTGGAATTGGGGGTGGATATTCTCATCAGCGATGTTCCGCAAAAAGCGCTGATGATGAAAGCTAGATAAACATGCCTGTAAACAATCTTCAGTCACAGCAATATTCCCTCCTCTTCCAACCCTCTCTCCAACTCTCTCCCGGTGGGAGAGAGGGCGATTGTCCCTTCCCCTTCAGGGGGAAGGTTAGGATGGGGGTGGGGCTGAAAAACGGAAATCGCTTTATCCATCCTCCCATCCCCCTCCCAGCCTCCCCCTTCAAGGGGGAGGAGCATTCAGCCTCGCTGAAAATAGCATAGAGACGAGTAGATGAAGCGCGATTTTTCATTGCTGGCAGGCCGCCAATTCGATCTGCTGGTGTACGGCGGCGGCATCTATGGCGCGTGGGCGGCTTACGACGCGGCCTTGCGCGGATTGAGTGTCGCCATCGTGGAGCAGGGCGACTGGGCCTGTGCGACCTCATCCGCTTCCAGCAAGCTGATCCATGGTGGCCTGCGTTACCTGGAATCATTCGACTTCAAGCTGGTGAAGAAATCGCTCGCGGAACGGCAGATGCTGCTGGCGATGGCGCCGCATCGTGTCTGGCCGCTGCGCTTCGGCGTGCCGGTCTATGCGGACAGCCGCGTCGGCACATTCCAGATGAAGGCCGGTCTGTCCATGTACGATTTTCTTGCGCACAATCCGGGTCCGGACATGGCTCACCGCCACTTCGACCGGGAATCCTTTGCCGGACGTTTTCCGTTTCTCGGCAGCGACAGGCTGAAAGGCGGCTTTACCTATGGCGATGCGCAGACCGACGATGCGCGGCTGGTGCTGGAATTGATCTCTGGCGCGATGGCTGCCGGGGCGGTGTGCGTGAATTATTGCAGGCTGACTGATTTTATTGAGGACGGTGGGCAGGTTTGTGGTGCAATGGTGCGGGATGTTTCCCATTCACCCTTCGACAAGCTCAGGATGAACGGGACTTCGGAAGTGCGCGCAAAGCAAATCGTCAACGCCACCGGCCAGTGGGCGGCGGCATCGGAGCAGGGGCGCGGCTGGTGCCGCCTGGACAAGGGTACGCACCTGGTCATGCCCGCGCTGCCGTCTGACGAGGCCTTGCTGCTGACCGCCAGGTCCGATGGCCGGGTGTTTTTCATCATCCCGTGGTACGGCATGACGCTGCTCGGCACCACCGATGCGGATTACCGCGGCGATCTCGACCATGTCGCCGTCGAGCCGGAAGAGGTCGCCTACCTGCTGGCCGAAGCCAATCGCTACCTCGAGACTGCCTGGACGGAAAAGGATGTGGTCGGCAGTTATGCCGGCTTGCGCGTGATGAAGCGCAGCAGCGCAGCATCGCCTGCCGCCGTGAGCCGCGACTGGGAACTGAAAACCGCGGACAACGGCGTACATTACTCCATCGGTGGGAAGCTCACCTCGGCGCGCGAGGGTGCGGCGTGCATCGTGGATGCCGTGTGTGCGGCGCTCAACATCGACGCTGCCTGCGCGACCAGGTACCGGGATTTTCCCTGGAAGCCGCAGCAGGCTTTTTCCGCATGGCTGGAGGGAAACGGCGCGCGCGCCCAGCGTCTCGGCATCGATGCCGGGAGCGCGAAGTGGCTGCTGCGCCGCCATGGCCGGCGCGCCGACCGGGTGTTCGGCCTCGTCGAGGAAAGCCCGGAACTGGCGGGGCGCATCGTGCCCGGCCTGCCCTTCATCCTGGCCGACCTGCTGTTCTGCGCCCGCGACGAGATGGCGCTGCATCTGGACGATCTGCTGCGCCGCCGTCTGCCGCTGCTCATCCTGACGCGCCTGGATGAAAGCGACTTGCAGCGTCTCGCCGAGCTGGTGGCGCCGGCGCTGGGCTGGGATGCGGGCCGGGTCGCGCAAGAGGTCGGGGCATGCCGGCAGTGACGGTCGCCATCGCTCTCGACCTGGGCACGACCGCGATCAAGGCCGGTCTGCTGTCCGCAGATGGCACGCTCGGCGGGGTCGTTGCGCGGGCAGCGCCCGAAGTGGCGGTAGACGGCGGGCGTTACGAAAGCGATGCGCTGGCCTACGCGGCGACTGCGGAAGCGGTGTTGTCCGAGTGTCTGGCGCAGACGACGATGCGCCCGCCGTTCGGCCTGTGCAGCCAGCGCTCTTCATTCCTGATCTGGGAGCGTGCTACCGGACAACCGGTCACACCGCTGATCTCGTGGCAGGACGGCCGCGGCGCGGAAAGTTGCAAGGTGCTGCGCGGCAAGGAAAGCGTCATACGCGATCTCGCCGGGTTGCCGCTGGCGGCCTATTACCTCGCCCCCAAGCTGCGCGTGCTGCTGCGCGCGCATCCATCGTGGCGCGAGCGGCTGGTCAGCGGCGAGTGGCTGCTGGGCACGCTGGATGCTTTTCTGATCTGGCGCTGGACAGGCGGCAGGCATCATCTGACCGATGCTTCGATGGCGGCGCGCACGCTGTTGATGGACATCCATAGTCTGCAATGGTCGCCGGTGTTGTGCGAGCTGTTCGATGTCCCACGCCAGGTGTTGCCGGAGATCCGGCCTTCCACCGGATGGGCGCTGCAACTGGAGAACGGCTTGACCCTGCAGGCCAGTCTGAGCGACCAATCGGCGGCCCTCGTCGCGAGTATCGCCGCGGGGCAGCCCGAGGCATTGGTCAATCTGGGCACGGGGGGCTTTGTCATCCGTTACCTTCCCCGCGGGCGCAACGCCCCCGATGGGTATCTCCAGACACTGGTCTGGCAGGATGGTGCGGGGCAGGCGCATTTCGCCGGCGAGGGGACGCTCAATTCCATCGCGGCGGCACTGGCGCCCTATGCGGTCGATGCCTGCCGCGCGGAGGATCTGGCGCGCGACGCTATCTTCTGTCTTGCCGAGCCGAGCGGGCTGGGGGCGCCCTATTTCCGGAAAGACCTGGGATTGATGTTCTCGGCGCCGGTCGAGCGGTTGCCGGCGCAACGCGTCGCGGTGCTGCTGCTGGAGGGGATCATCTTCCGTGTGGCGCGCATCCTGGAGGACCTGCATCGCGAATTCGGCATCGAGCGCGTCTATCTGTCCGGCGGATTGTCCGGCCTGCCTTGTTTGCAACAGGGGATAGCCCGGTGCGTACCGTTTGCGTTGACCTATCGCCTGAGCCAGTCCGATGCCAGCCTGGCCGGCGCGGCACGGCTGGCGGCGGGCGTGACCCTCGCCGATACCCGGTATGCAGAGAAGGTCGAGGCCGGCCGGGCTGCGCCGGGGCTGCCTGAAAAGTATGCGCGCTGGAAGGTTTGGCTGGATGGCCTGTTGCGCGCATGAGCGAGGTCCGCCGCGGCGGCGCAGCATCCCTGTTTTTGGCTCGGTGAAATACTAGGCGGCAGGGGTAACTTTCGTTTGACAGGGGCTGGATGCCTGACATAGAATGCGCGCCCTTCGAGGTTTACTTATTGATTTTTAGGAATAGTGGCTATGAAAACATTTTCTGCCAAGCCCCAGGAAGTCCAGCACGACTGGCTTCTGGTTGACGCAGCCGATCAGGTGCTGGGTCGTTTGGCCGCACAGATTGCTGTGCGTTTGCGCGGCAAGCACAAGGCGATTTATACACCGCACGTGGATACCGGCGATTTCGTCGTGGTAGTCAACGCGGACAAGCTGCGTGTGACCGGCAACAAGGCGAAAGCCAAGCTGTACCATCGCCACACGACTTATCCGGGCGGCCTGTACACCACCAACTTCGCCAAGCTGCAAGCGCGCCATCCCAGCCGTGTGCTGGAAAAGGCAGTCAAGGGCATGTTGCCGAAAGGCCCGCTGGGCTATGCAATGTTGCGCAAGATGAAGGTGTATGCCGGTGCTGCTCATCCGCATGAAGCGCAGCAACCGAAACCAGTCAATCTGTTGAAAGCGTAACCATGAGCGTTAATTACAATTACGGAACCGGTCGCCGCAAGAGTGCGGTGGCGCGTGTGTTTATCAAGCCGGGCAAGGGCGACATCGTCGTGAACGATAAGCCGGTGGATGTGTTCTTCTCCCGCGAGACCGGCCGCATGATCGTGCGCCAGCCGCTGACGCTGACCGAGACGCTGGGCAAGTTCGACATCATGGTGAACGTCACCGGTGGCGGCGAAGCAGGCCAAGCCGGTGCGGTGCGCCATGGCATCACCCGCGCACTGATCGATTACGATGCGTCGCTCAAGCCTGCATTGAAGCACGCCGGCCTGGTGACCCGCGATGCGCGCGAAGTGGAGCGCAAGAAGGTCGGCCTGCGCAAGGCGCGCCGCCGCAAGCAATTCTCCAAGCGTTAAGCCTGTCGAAGGGCTGGTTGGATGCCCCGCAAAAGCCGCCTTTGGGCGGCTTTTGCATTGGAGTTGTTGTATGATGGGATACGTTTTTGAAGGAAGCTGGAATGATTAAAGTTGGCATAGTTGGCGGGACAGGCTACACCGGCGTGGAGTTGCTGCGCCTGTTGGCGGCACATCCGCAGGCCGTGTTGCAAGTGATCACCTCGCGCGCCGATGCCGGCACGCCGGTCAGCCAGATGTTCCCCAGCCTGCGCGGCCATGTGGATTTGCCGTTCACCCATCCGGACGAAGCGCACCTGGAACAATGCGACCTGGTGTTCTTTGCCACGCCGAACGGCATCGCCATGCAGCAGGCGCGCACGCTGCTGGATGCGGGCGTGAGGGTGATCGATCTGGCCGCCGATTTCCGTATACAGGACATCACCGTATGGGAAAAATGGTATGGCATGCCCCATGCCTGCCCGGATCTGGTCGGCGAGGCGGTATATGGCCTGCCGGAAGTGAATCGCGCACAAATCAGATCGGCCCGGCTGGTCGCCAACCCCGGCTGTTATCCGACTGCGGTGCAGCTGGGCTTCATCCCGCTGCTGGAAGCGGGCATGATCGAGGCTGGCAGCTTGATCGCCGATGCCAAGTCGGGCGTTTCCGGCGCGGGACGCAAGGCGGAAATCGCCACCCTGTTCGCCGAAGCAGCAGACAACTTCAAGGCTTACGGAGTGGGTGGGCACCGGCATTTGCCGGAAATCAGGCAGGGCTTGGCGCGCGTGGCCGGCAAAACGGTTGGCCTGACCTTTGTGCCGCACCTGACCCCGATGATTCGCGGTATCCATGCCACACTGTATGGCAGGCTGACGCGCGAAACGGATTTGCAGGCGTTGTTCGAACAGCGCTACGCCAGCGAGCCGTTCGTGGACGTGATGCCTGCCGGCAGCCATCCGGAAACCCGTTCGGTGCGCGGCGCGAACTGCTGCCGCATCGCGGTGCACCGGCCGCAGGACGGCGATACCGTAGTGGTGCTGGCGGCGATCGATAACCTGGTCAAGGGCGCAGCGGGACAGGCGGTGCAAAACATGAATATCATGTTCGGGCTGCCGGAAGGCTCCGCCCTGGACAACCTTCCGTTGCTCCCCTGAGATGTGGCGGCGCGTTAAACGCAGCTTCGGCATTTCCGCCCCGAAACTGGCGGTGCGGCCGCATATCCCGTGGTATTTGCGCTGGAGTCTGACGGTGCCCTTCGTGCTGGCGTCGTTGGGGCTGGCCTGGTGGGCATACGGCAGCGGGCTTGAATTGGCGGGATTCCATCGCGGGAAAGCCCAGGAGGAACTGGCCAGATTGCAAGATCAGGTCGCCAGGATGGGGGACGAAAATAAAGAATTGAGCAGCCAAGTTGCGCAATACGAGCGGCAAATCCAGATCGAGCAAGCCAGCAATCAGGAAACATCCAAGCAGTTAAAGAACCTGTCGGACGAAAATGTCCGTCTTCAGGAGGACTTGGCATTTTTCCAGAACCTCACCGCGACGCGCGGCAAGGAAGGCGAACTTGGGTTGCATCGCCTGAGGCTGGAACGGGACAAGATGCCCGGCGAATATCGCCTGCGCATGTTGCTGGTGCAGAGCGGGCAGCGCGTCAAGGAGTTTGGCGGCAGCTATCAACTGGTTGCCACGGTGCTGAAGAATGGGCAGCGGACTACGCATTTATTTCCGCAAGATGCCTCAGGGAGTGCTCAATTCCAGCTCAGTTTCAAGTATTATCAGCGTATTGAGCAAAGCATTCAATTGCCGCAGGATGTCCAACTGGAAAATATACAAGTGCGGATATTTGAGAAAGGCGTGAACGAGCCGAAAGTGCGGCAAAACGCCAGCCTGTCGTAAAAAAGGAGGGGACTTAAATGTTCGGGAAAAAACACAGCAAACCGCAAAGCCGCATCGATTCGCTGATCGGTGCGGGAACGACTATCGAGGGCGATCTGAGTTTCAGCGGCGGGATGCGTATTGACGGTCAGGTGAACGGCAATGTGGTTGCAACACCGGGCAAGCCGAGCACACTGGTGCTGAGCGAGCATGCGCGGGTGACCGGCCAGATCAATGTCACCCACCTGGTAATCAATGGCGCGACCACCGGCCCGGTATTTGCCAGCGAATATCTGGAACTGCAGAGCAAAGCCAAGGTCAATGGCGATGTGCATTACAAAACGCTTGAAATCCAGCTGGGTGCAATTGTCGAAGGGCGCCTGATACACAACAATGTCGCAGCGCAGGACAAAGTCGTGGCATTCAAATTGAATAGTGGTGAATAATTTAGCAAGGAGATAAACATGAACGCAGTAACCGAAACACCCGTAGCCGAAACACAAGACCCTCTGATCTTTACCGACAACGCGGCGAACAAGGTAAAACAATTGATCGAGGAAGAAGGCAACGCCGATCTCAAGCTGCGTGTATTCGTCAGCGGCGGTGGCTGTTCCGGGTTTCAGTATGGATTTACCTTCGATGAAGAGGTCAACGAAGACGATACCGTGATGACCAAGAACGGCGTGCAACTGCTGATCGACCCGATGAGCTTCCAGTATCTGGCGGGCGCGGAAATCGACTATTCGGAAGGCCTGGAAGGTTCGCAGTTCGTCATCAGAAATCCGAGTGCCGCATCTACCTGCGGCTGCGGTTCGTCGTTTTCAGTCTAGGCTATTGGTTTGGTTGGGAAGCTACGGGGCGCGCTGCGCCCCGTTTGCATTTATCCTGGAAAAAGCAGTCTCGCGCCAAGATGCAAAGAACGTAAAGTGAAATCAATAACTTACTCGGAAACATGAGATCACCAAATAGGTGATGAACAAATCAACTGTATTTATCTGTATTTCTTTGCGTCTTTGTGCAATCAAGTGCGTTTTTCAGGTTTATGCCGGGTAAATCGCGCCGAGGACGCAGGGGTGGCGCGCTCCCGTGACGGCGGGCAGGTTGGCCGGCTTGCCGTGCAAGGCCTGTTGCGCCAGCCAGGCGAAGGCGATGGCTTCCAGGTAATCGCCATCCATACCGAGGAAATCCGTGGTTTGTACGCTGCTGCCCGGCAGCAAGGCGGCGATGCGGTGATGCAGCGCCAGGTTGTGTGTGCCGCCGCCACAGAGATAGATTTCCGTTGCACCGGCACAGTATTGCCGGATGGCTTGCGTGATGGCGCGGCAGGTCAGTTCCAGCAGGGTGGCTTGCACATCCTCTGCCGCTTCACCGCCTTGCAGTTTGCCGCGCAGCCACGCCATGTCGAACAGGTCGCGCCCGCTGCTCTTGGGTGGCGGCAGGGCGAAGAACGGCTCATTGAGCATTTTTTCCAGCAAGACGGGCAGCGCCTTTCCCGATGCCGCCCATGCGCCACTGTCGTCGTAGGGTTTGCCGAGATGCTGCATGCACCATGCGTCCATCAGCAGGTTACCGGGCCCGCAGTCGAAGCCGGTTGTAACGGCCATGACACGGTGCGCGTTAGCGTCCGGTGCGGGAATGGCCGCCGCCACTTCCTCCGATGAACGAGTGAGTTGCTGAGATTGTTCGGAAGTGGCTCTGCCAGGCGGCAGGTTGGTCAGGTTGCTGATGCCGCCGATATTGACGATGACGCGGTGGCTAGTGGAATGTCGCAATACCTTGTCATGAAACGCAGGAACCAGCGGTGCGCCTTGTCCTCCGGCGGCGATGTCGCGGCTGCGAAAGTCGCTGACCACGGTGATGCCGGTCAATTCGGCGAGCAATGCGGCGTTGCCGATTTGCAGCGTATAGCCGTGTTCCGGTCGGTGGCGGATGGTTTGGCCGTGACAGCCGATGGCCTGGATTTTTGCGTTCGGCAAGTTCTCCGTACCGAGCAGTGCGTTGACTGCTGCTGCATAGAGCCGCGCCAGTTGATTGCTGACCAGTTGCGTCCGGTGCAACTCATTGTGGCCGGGCTGGTGCAATGCCAGCAGGTCGTTTCTCAGCGCATCATCGAAGGGGGCGTAATGCTTGGCAAGCAGCCTGGGTTGTATCTGGCCCAGGTCGGCAAGAACGGCATCAATGCCGTCCAGGCTGGTGCCGGACATCAAACCTACATACAGTTCCGGCGGATGCTGCACGGGATTTCTAATCGAGCTTGGCGAGGTTGGTGTTACGCAGCAGGTTCAGGCGTGCCACGAAATTGTCCGCCACCACTTGGAATGCGGCCTTGTTCGCAGCATTGACCGGCTGAGCGTCCGGCAGGGCGACGCGCAGCGGATCGCGTTGCTGGCCGTCGATCTTGAACTCGTAGTGCAGATGCGGACCGCTGGTCAGGCCGGTCATGCCGACATAGCCGATCACGTCGCTCTGCGCTACGCGTTGACCGCGATGCAGTCCCTTGGCAAACTGCGACAGATGGCCATACACGGTAGTGAAACGGCCCTGGTGATTGATCGTGATGAAGTTGCCATAGCCGCCTTGCTTGCCGAAGGTTGAGACGACTCCGTCCGAAGTCGCCTTGACCTTGGTGCCGATGGGGGCAGCAAAATCCACGCCTTTGTGGGCGCGCCATTGGTTAAGCACCGGGTGAAAACGCGAGTTGGTAAAGCCGGAACTCACACGCGAGAATTCGATGGGCGAACGCAAGAAGGCTTTGCGTACGCTCTTGCCTTCCGGCGTGTAGTAATCGTTCTGGAAATAGATGGCACGGTAGGTCTGGCCTTGATTGATGAATTCGGCTGCCTGGATGCGGCCGGTATTTACCAGCGCTCCATCGCTGTAAGTCATTTCATACACCACGGTGAATTTGTCGTTCTTGCGCAAGTCATGGTGGAAATCGATGTCACCGCTGAAAATCTCGGTCAACTGGTTGGCGGCGGCTTCCGGCATTCCGGCTGCATCGGTTGCGGCATACAGGCTGCCTTTGATTTCTCCGGTGCGCACAAACAGGCGTTTTTCCAGTTGTGCCGGCAGGGTGCGGGTTGCATAGCCATCACCCCGTTTTTCAATCACGAATTGCGCGCCGTTGTCGCCCAGATAGCGCAATGCGATGAGCCCTCCGTTAGCATTGGTTTCGGCTTGTACTTCGCGGCCGACGGCCAGTTTGCGAAAGGAATCGGCCTCGCCGGCAGTACGCAGATAGGCGCTGGCAGCGGAATCTTCAATATTCAGGCGGCGCAACAGTTCCACCACCGTGTCGCCGCGCTGCACGCGCTCGTTGCGCCAGAAACTGGCGATCGTGTTTACGTTGGGTACGACTTCGGGTAATACGATCTGCTCGATGACAATCTTGGTCGAGTCTAGGCCCAGATTGCCTTGCGGCACCAGGCCGAAAGCGGTGACCACCCCCAGCAATGGCATGGTGGACAGGGTGACGAACCAGCGCAATTTCATTTTGCGTTCTTGACTGAGCAGGTTTTGGGTTAACATTCGCGCCTCCTAGAGTTGCCTTGTCTTGTTTTTGCAACGTCTGTGTTTTCGATTGGTGCGCACTTTACCAGAAAGGGGCAGCCCTTCAAAACCGGCCTGACAGATGGCAGGCGAGAAGATCGAATGGTAAAACATGACCGATGGGCGGTTGAAAAGCGGGAACGAACGGCAACCTGGCTTTTTCAGAACTTGAATTGATGAAGAATATGACTGAAACGACACATCAGGGCGTGCTGGCTCAGATCAAGCGCGGCGCCCATGAACTGCTTCTGGAAGACGAATTGAAACAGAGGCTTGCATCCGGCCGCCCGCTGCGTGTCAAGGCAGGCTTCGACCCGACCGCGCCGGATTTGCACCTTGGCCATACCGTATTGCTCAACAAGATGCGCCAATTGCAGGATCTGGGGCACCACGCGTTGTTCCTGATTGGCGATTTCACCGGCATGATCGGCGACCCGACCGGCAAAAACACGACCCGTCCCCCGCTGTCGCGCGAACAGGTTCTGGAGAACGCCCAGTCTTACCGCGACCAGGTGTTCAAGGTGCTCGACCCGGAAAAGACCGAGATCGTGTTCAACTCGACCTGGATGGACAAGTTCAGCGCGGTGGACCTGATCAAGCTGGCGGCCACGCACACCGTGGCACAAATGCTGGAGCGCGACGATTTCGGCAAGCGTTACAGAAGCAACCAGCCGATCGCCATCCACGAATTCATCTACCCGCTGGTGCAGGGATATGACTCCGTAGCGCTCAGGGCGGATATCGAACTGGGCGGCACGGACCAGAAATTCAACCTGCTGATGGGGCGCGAGCTGCAAAAGCATTATGGGCAACCCGCGCAGTGCGTGCTCACCATGCCGCTGCTGGAAGGGCTGGACGGCGTCAATAAAATGTCCAAGTCGCTGGGCAATTACGTCGGCATCACCGATACCCCGCAGGATATGTTCGGCAAACTGATGTCGATTTCCGATACGCTGATGTGGCGTTACCTGGAATTGCTGTCGTTCCGCAGCATGGGCGAAATTGCCGGCTGGCGCGAAGAAGTCGCGCAAGGGCGCAATCCGCGCGATATCAAGGTACTGCTGGCGCAGGAAATCGTCGCACGCTTCCATACCCAGCGGGCCGCCGTGGATGCGCTGGCGGAATTCGAAGCGCGCTTCCGTCAGGGCGTGCTGCCGGACGATATGCCGGAAATCGCCGTCGCCGGCACGGGCGGGCAGATCGGCATCGCACAACTCCTAAAACTGGCCGGATTGGTCGCCAGTAACTCCGAAGCGTTGCGCATGATCGATCAAGGCGGGGTCAAGCTTGACGGTGAAAAAGTCAGCGACAAAGCTCTGCAACTCAAGGCGGGCGCGGTTGTCGTGGCGCAGGTCGGCAAGCGCAAATTCGCCAGAATCACGGTCCAGTGAGCCGTGTGAAATGGCGTTACAATCCGGTGCTCATTATCAGGTTTTAACTGCATGAAAAAAACAGCTTCATCCGGTACCGAGCGCGAAATGGCCGTGCTGTTCGCCGATGTAAGCGGCAGCACGCGCCTGTATGAGCTGCTCGGCGATGTGCGGGCGTTTGCCGCCATCAACAATTGTCTCGACTTGCTGCAACGCGTGACGGCCGCTCATGGCGGTCACGTGGTGAAGACGATAGGCGACGAGATCATGGCGGTGCTGCCCAGTGGGGATGCGGCAGTCCAGGCGGCTTGCGAGATGCAGGCCGAGGTGACCGCGCAGCCGCCGGTGGAAAATACCCGCATCGCAATCCGCATCGGTCTGCATTTCGGCTCGGCGCTCGAAACGGATTCCGATGTGTTCGGCGATACCGTCAACATCGCGGCGCGCATGGCGAAGATTGCCAATAGCGGGCAAATCATCACTTCGGATGCCACCGTTTCGAAGCTCCACCCGATCATGCGGGCCAGCGCGCGCATACTCGACGCGCTGACTGTAAAAGGCAAGACCGAGGACATCTGCGTATTCGAGATTGTCTGGCAGGAAAGCGAGGAAACGACCATGATGGTAGGTCGTACCCAATCGCTGCCCATCCATGAGTCTGCCGTGCGCCTGGTTCATCTGGGCCGGGAGTTTCTTGTCAACGCCGAGCGGCCATCGGTCATCCTCGGCAGGGACGAGCAGGCGGATATCGTGAACCAGAATCGCAAGGCCTCGCGCATCCACGCCAAGATCGAACGCCGGCGCGACAAGTTCGTATTCATCGATCAAAGCTCCAACGGCAGCTATGTCACCATCAAGGGCGAAAAGGAAATCCGGTTGCGGCGCGAGGAGTTTGTGCTGCACGGGAACGGCAGTATCAGCCTGGGGCACTCCTATGCGGAGGATCCCGGCGATGTCGTAGAGTTTTTCTGCGTTTATTGAACAGCAGTCTCAGCGGGGAGGCGCAAGCAGTCTTCTGATCGCGCTTGGCCTCGGTCAGCGCCCTGTTTCCGGCAGGTTCATTCTCGCGATATATCCGCTCTTGCTCCGCCGGTTTGCGTGTTGTCCCTGCCTCGGCTTGGGCCTTGGCTTTGGCGAATTCTTGCTCGCGGCGCGCCGGGTTCTTATTCGGATTCCTTTTTGCGCTTGATCCTGTCTTCCAGCTTCTGTTTGGCCTCGGCCTCCAGTTTGTGCTGAGCCTCGCGTTCGGCTTCGCGTTCAGCCAATGCATCAGCCAGCCTCTTTTCTTTCCCGGCCATGACCCCCGCCAATTCCCTCGCCCGGCGGGCTTGCTCCTCGATGTCCTTTTTGCGCCGGGCTTCAGCTTGGGCCCTCATTTCGGCGGCCTCACTCTTGATCGCACCTATTTTTCGGGCGAGACGCTCTTTTTCCTCGACGTCCTTTTTGCGGCGCTCTTCCGCTTCACGAGCCTGGGCAGCGGCTTTTTCCAGTGCCGCGATGCGCGATCTGGCCAGTTCGGCGAATTGGCCGGCGGGGTTTTCCTCGAGGTAACGCAGGTAATCGGCCCGGTTCCGGCTGTTGCTGATGTTCCGCCAAGACTCGCTATCGCTCTGGCGCGGCGCTGCCTTTAAAGCGGTGCCGCCGGGCAGCATGATGGTCGAGTCTGTGGCTGCGAACATCTTGTCTGCGGCGATCATGGGTTTACCCGGTTCTTCCGACGGAGTGGCGTCCGCCGCTCGCTTGAGCGCTTCCGTGAATTCGGCCGCCGTCTGGTAACGGTTCTCCGGACGCTTGGCCATGGCTTTCTTTACTACTTCGTCGAGGGCTTTCGATGCGGCAGGATTGAGTTGCGAGGGCGGTGTCGCCTCCTGGTTTGACGCCTTGTGCATGATGGAGATCACGCTACCGGTGAATGGCCGCACGCCCGTAAGAAACTGGTAGAGGACAACCCCGGCAGAATAGATATCGGTGCGGCGGTCAACCGCCAGTCCGGTGAACTGTTCCGGCGACATGTAGGAAGGCGTGCCGACCACGATCCCCACCTGGGTGAGGTGCGTCGATTCGATCTTGGCGATGCCAAAGTCCGCCACTTTTACCTGGCCGTCTTCGGTGATCAGGATGTTGGCCGGCTTGATGTCGCGGTGTACCACGCCGCGGCTGTGCGAATAGTCCAGCGCATCAAGCAGCTGCAACACGATGCGGATGCCGTCCTTGATCCCGAAGCGCTCTTCGCGGTCAAAATATTCCTTCAGCTCCTTGCCGCGGATGAGTTCCATGACGATGAACGCCACTTGTTCATCTTCGCCATACTCGTAAATGGAGACGATTTTCGGGTGCGCGAGCCGCCCCGCTGCCTGAGCCTCGTGACGGAATCTGCTGAAGGCTTCTTGTGCCTCCGACTTGTCGAACGACGACTTCAGTATGGTCTTGATGGCAACGGTGCGCTGAATGAGCGGGTCGAATGCTTCATAGACGACGCCCATCGCGCCCCTGCCAAGTTCCCGCCAAATTTCGTATTTGCCGAGTCTGGTTAATTCTGCCATTGCACTTGATCGTTAAGCATAAAAAGGTAGATCCTATTCCGGATTCTACACGCGGGAATAACCTGCCTCGTCCGGCGACAGGCTGAAACCCCATCCCAGCAGTACCGCCCATCCCTCCGCTCCGCATTGAGTCCGCTCAGTCGGGCGTATCCATTCCTGTCCGCCCTCGGATCTATGGTCATCGTGCAGACACCGATATTTTCTGCAGAACGCCTTGATGGAATTTTCGGTTGCACCCACCAATTGGGCAAATTTTCCCTCCCACGAGAGTTGGTTGGTGTCCTGGTGGCGCAGGGATTTTGAACGTGTCACGGTGCCGATGCCCTGGGTCATCTGGGTTGCGCTCAACGCGCCGATCTTCACCCACTCCTTACTCAGATAGAAGGGCGGCACGCCGTGCCGGGTGTCGTAGATATAGGCCGGGTAATGATGGTTGTTGAACTCCACCACGTGATGTTCGTTGAACTGCATGATGAGCGCATGGGTGTCGTTCTTGCCTTCGGTCAGCCTTACGACCAGGCCTTTGGCGTCCTGCCTGAACTTGTACAGTTCCAGGTTGCCGCGGATGAATGCATCGCTGCCCAGCGCGAAGTACATGCCTTGCATGTCCCCGCAATACAGTTCCCAGAAATTCAGGCGGCGCGGGTTTTCTGCGCCGTCGTCGGACAGCGACAAAAAAAACTTCTGGAGCAAATGCCGCTTTAGCCAATGCGCGACCATTTCCCGCGCTTCACGGCTGCATCGCCATTGGTGCGTATCGGCCGCGAGCCAGGGATTGCCCCACAGCTTTACTGAAAAATCCCGGAGTGCCGCGCTGATGTCCGGCTGCTCGCAGCGCGCATGGCGGTCCAGCAGCAGGGCCAGCGCCGCGCCGGCATGCAGCGGATGGCCGATCAGCAACAGCAGGAGGAGGTCGATGTTTGCTTCGAATGACGGGTCGTCCAGCGCGACTGCCTCCCTGACCTGGGAGAAAACGATCGTGCGGATTATCCAGCTGTCGTCGCCGATCTCGATGCGCTGGTGCAGGTCGTCGAATACCGCGAGATTTTCATCAAGATCCGCCAGGCGGTAAGGCTCGCAGGGATCCTTGCCGAGCAGGTTGTGGTGGGCAGATAACGCGGCGACCCATGCGGGGGTATAGCCGGGCGTAGCGAGATGATCCTTGTGCTTGTCCAGGAACTGCCGCAGGGCTTCCCGGTTGTGCCGTCCCTCGGCAAGGCTGTCCGCGCCATGGGGATCATACGAGAAGTAGCAGTTCAGCAACCCCCGGTAGCACTTGCGGAAGGCACGGGTCAGATAGTAATGCCGGTCGACATATTCCAGCAGGATGGCGAAGAGTTTGCTGCGTTCGATCAAGCGCTGCGGTGGCGCGCCGAACGGTTGCGTGCAGCCGTAGCAGATCAGTCTCGCCTGGCGCAACCCCGAGACATACTGGTTCTGTTCGAAGGCACGGAGCGCATCGACGATGATGTCTCCTGTCGTTTCCTCCAGTTCCAAAGTGCCGCCCAGCCAGTCGATCAGCCGCGAGCGCTCATGCCTCATCTGCAGCGAGTCGCCGAGACGCATCCTGGCGAGTGCGACCTGGCTGACGTTATGCAGAGTCCTCTGCAATTGGTCGAGCGCAACGTTCATATGCGGCATGTCCCGAAATCGCCGCGCGGGATTTTGCCGGTCACGGGGCGGATTTCATCGAGGCCGAAAAATTCCAGGCGCAGTTCGATGCGGCGGCTTTCTTCCAGGGATGCCTTGGCCGAGTTGAATGAATAGCCCCCGACCAGAAACAGTTCGCGAACCTGCTCCAGTTCGTCAGGACTGAGCACATGCTGTTGTGCGGCCGGCGGGGCGAGCAGCACGCAAAGCACGCGCTGGCTGCGCTGCAGGCTCAGGTTGAGGTTCAGCAGGTAGTCGCCGCGCTGGTCGGCGAACCCCTCCGCGACGATGCGCTTGACCCACTTCTTTCCCAGCTCCTCGCGAACGATAGACAGCACTTCCGAAACGAAGGTGCTGAGATACTGGGCCTGCTCGTTCGACAGCCTGGAGCTGCCGGTCTCAAAGCGGGCGCGGTCGCCGAAATCGATCACGCTGCGGTTCTTGTCGATCGATATCCCGGGGAACTGCCGGGTCGCCTTCTCGATCTTCGCCATAATCTGGTCGATTTCATGGGTGCGCTCGACTTCCTTGCGTTCCGCTTCGGTGACATCGTTGGTGATCGCGAGCAGCGCCACGCTCATGACCAGCAGGAACATGATCATCAGGGCGGACATCAGATCCGCATACGAGATCCAGAAGGGCTTTTCGCCTTCTTCCTTGCTCCTGTTGCCGGGAATAAACAGCTTGCTCAGCATGGCGGGCTGATCATGCGCGATCCGCTGCGGTGCCCAGGGTGTCTTCCAGCTCCTGGATGGCCTCGCGCAGCAATTTCACGGAATCGGACAACGCCTGGTGGAAGTCGCGGTTGGCCTCGCCGACCGCCTTGGTCATGCCGTCGCTGAAGGACTGGTGTGCTTCACCCAGCACTTCGGATACCCTGGCCAGGTAGCTGTCCACTTCCTTCTGCGCCCCGGCCAGTTTTGCAGTGGATCTCTCGATGCGATCGATCACCTCGTTCGACATGGATGCCTCGCGGCGTGCCTGCTCGATGATCGCCTGCATCGAGCCCACCATCCCGGCTAGCGAATCGCGTACCGACTTGTGGTCCGCCAGTATCCCGCTCAATCCCTTGGATGCAGCGGATACCGAGCCGGCGGCTTGCGAGAGCTGGTTCGCCACCAGCGACGATTTTTCCAGCGTGGCGGTGACGCCCTGGCCCGCTGCGGCGAAGTCCTTGGCCGCGAGGTACAGGGTGTCGGCGCCGCTGTTGATCTTCGAGATCGCATCGCCGGTGATGTTGCGCATGACCAGGACGGCGGATTTCATTTCGGCGACGGTACGGTTGATGCCGTCGGCCAGGACTTCGACCTTGTCACCGAGTTGGCCGACTACCGCCTGGCTTCTTTCAGTCAGGCTTTCCTGCTGCTTCACGCTGGCATCGGCGGTTTGCCGGATCTGCGCGCTCAATCCCTCCATGAGCGCACCCATGTGGCCGGAAAGGTCGCTCAGCGTGCTTTGCAGTTTTGCCTGCGTCTCGCCTTGCGAGTTGGAGACGGCCAGCCGCAATTGATCGATGAACTCGGACATCCTGTCGTTCATGATGCGCTGGCGAGCCTCCGCTGCCGCCATCGATTCGGCCAATTGACCGGCCATGGTCGAGGTGCTCTGCTGTCCGGCCGCCGCGACGTTCGATGCCATCTGTTCCAGGGTGACGACCGCTGCCTGCAGCGCATGTATGGTTTCCTGTTGCAGGCTGTTGATGCCGGTGACCTGGTTGCCGAACAGCTCTTTCATCTGCTGGCTGAAGGTTTCCAGCACGTTGCTCAGCAGGGTCTGGATCGCTGTCCCTTGATCGTTGCGCACCTCCTTGAACGATTCGGCGATCTTGGTGAGCGGTTCCTTCAGACTCGTTTCGATGCTGCTGACGATGCGATCCCCGAGGGCGGACGAGGCGGCATGGGCTGCTGCGATCTGCTTTTCCGAGAGTTCGTCGAGCATCTGTCTCAGTTCGCCTTTGAGCAGGTTGGCGGTCTGGTTTGAGGATGACTCCGATGCCTTGACCAGCCGGGCCAGATATTCCTCGCCCGCGCCGCCCTCAAAGAGCGCATCGAGGAGTTGCACGATCTTCTCGACCTTGGAGTTCAATCGGGTAGTGACCAGCTTCTCGATGAAGGTGATGACCATGGCGAGTGTGATGGCCGCCGCCGATACCAGGAAAGCTTCCCAGACGCCGTGCAGCAGTTTGTTCAGGCTGTTGCGCACGATGATGGCGTTTTCCGACACCTCGAACGCCTGCAAGCCGACAAGGAGCCCGTAGAACGTCCCGATAATGCCGATACCGGTAAACAGCCCAGGCAGATGCTTGAAAAAATCGGCGCGCAGCGGGATGTCGACGATAATCTCGGGCCGGAAGATCATCCCCGCCGGCATGGTCGAGCGCATGCGCGTGGCGGGCTGGCCTGTAAGGGGATCGGTTTGGGTTTGCTTGTGCAGCGTGCCCGAATATTCATGCCAGAGATGTTCGAGAACGCCTTTTTTTTCGAAAACCCGGTCCAGGTTGTCGTCCGGCTTGCCGTCTAGAGCCTTCAGCCTCCTGGTTACCGTTGATAGCCGTATCGAAACGAGGATGGACGGAAGAAAAAAGAAAAATAAAAACGAAACAAGCAGAACCCCGAGTATCGCTGCGAAAACGTAGATATGCTGTGGAAGATTCGCAAGTGTCGGCATTTGGCTTTGCATTTATGTGGTCAATGGAATCGTAGCAGGAGCACTGAACTCAGGAGGGCGCTGGACGTATCCCGCGTCCTTGCCGCGAAAGTAGCATTCTGTCGGGGTGAAGTCAATTTGGGTGGCGCCATCGGGCGGGCGGGAGTGGCGTATTCTGGCGGAAATAAATTGTGGTTGTGGGGGGCGGGCTGTTTTGCTAGAATCGCGCCCTCAATTTTTTGGTAGAAGGTAGTTTGTTCATGACAACTGTACGAGTTAAAGAGAATGAGCCGTTCGAAGTCGCGATGCGCCGCTTCAAGCGCTCCGTGGAAAAAACCGGTCTGCTGACCGATCTGCGTGCCCGCGAATTTTACGAGAAGCCTACCGCAGAGCGTAAGCGCAAGCTGGCTGCCGCCGTGAAACGCCATTACAAGCGTCTGCGCAGCCAGACCCTTCCTCCCAAGCTGTACTGATTTGGCCTTTTCCGATCTGCCGCGCCTGCTCTGGGCGTAGCAACCGATTTCGACATTTGGGCGCTTCTAGAAATTCAGAGTTCGTCCAAATGCAAGACGCGAAGAAATTTTTGCCGCGACGCATATGGTTTATATGTGAGCAAAAAAATTTCTGAGCAACGCCGCAGTTGGAATGAAATCTGGATTTATAGAAGTGCCCATGAGTCTCAAGCAGCAAATTACCGAAGACATGAAAGCCGCGATGCGCGCCAAGGATACGGCGCGTCTCGGGGCGGTTCGCCTGTTGCTCGCCGCGCTGAAGCAGCGCGAGGTGGACGAGCGCATCGAATTGTCGGATGCGGATATCGTCGCCATCATCGAAAAGATGAACAAGCAGCGGCGCGATTCCATCAGCCAGTACGAAGCGGCAGGCCGCCAGGATTTGGCGGATGTCGAAAAATTTGAAATGAGCGTGCTGGCTACCTATATGCCGCAGCAGCTCAGCGAGGGTGAAATCGCCTCCGCCGTGGCCGAAGCGATTGCCGCAACCGGCGCGACGGGCCCGCAAGACATGGGCAAGGTGATGGGCGCGATCAAACCCAAATTGGCCGGTCGCGCCGATATGGGCAAGGTTTCCGCCCTGATCAAGGTGCAACTATCCAAGTAATTCCCGGTTAACCGTTCCACCGGCGCTTTGCCGGCAGCGATGAAAGGTGCGGGCTTGATTCCGAAAAGTTTTATTCAGGACCTGCTTAATCGTCTCGATATCGTGGACGTGGTCGAGCGCTACGTGCCGCTCAAGAAGGCCGGCGCGAATTTCGTGGCCTGCTGCCCGTTCCACAACGAAAAATCCCCCTCGTTCACCGTCAGCCAGTCCAAGCAGTTCTACCATTGCTTCGGCTGCGGCGCGCATGGCACGGCGATCGGCTTCGTCATGGAGCACGCCGGATTCGGCTATGTCGAGGCGATCGAGGAACTGGCGCGCGGCGCCGGCCTGGAGATCCCCCGCGAACTCCCCGCCGCGGGCGATGCCCAGAGAGAATACGCCCAGAAAGTTGCGCCGGATCTGTATGAAGTGATGCAAGCCACCACGCGCTATTACCGCGAGCAACTCAAGCAGTCGCCGCGCGCGATCGACTACCTCAAGCAGCGCGGCCTCTCCGGTGAAATCGCCGCGAAGTTCGGCATCGGCTACGCGCCGGATGCGTGGCAGAACCTTGCGGCGGCCTTCCCGGATTACCAGAGCGGCACGCTGAGCGAGACCGGCCTGGTGATCGCCGGCGACGAGGGGAAGCGCTACGACCGCTTCCGCGACCGCATCATGTTCCCCATCGTCAATGTGCGCGGTCAGGTCATCGGCTTCGGCGGGCGGGTGCTGGACAAGGGCGAGCCAAAATACCTCAACTCGCCGGAAACGCCGCTGTTCGAAAAAGGCCGCGAACTGTACGGCCTGTTCCAGGCGCAAAAAGCCATCCGTGCCGCGCAGCAGGTGCTGGTGGTGGAAGGCTATATGGATGTGGTGGCGCTCGCGCAACATGGCGTGGAATATGCCGTGGCGACACTGGGTACGGCGACCACGCCATATCACGTGCAGAAATTGCTGCGCCTGACCGGGCACATCGTATTCTGTTTCGACGGCGACAAGGCCGGGCAGCGCGCGGCATGGCGCGCGCTGGAAAACGCGCTGCCCTATTTGCAGGACGGCAAGCGCATCAGCTTCCTGTTCCTGCCGGTCGAGCACGACCCCGACAGTTTCATCCGCGAATTCGGCAAGGACGCCTTCGAGCAGCGCGTGCGCGAGGCGATGCCGTTGTCCGCCTACCTGCTGCGCGAAGCCAGCGCGGAACTGGATTTGCGCAGCCAGGAAGGGCGCAATCAATTGCTGCAGCGCGCCAAACCGTTGCTGACCGCGATCACCGCGCCAACCACCGCGTTGCTGCTGCGCAAGGAAGTCGCGGCGCTCGCCGGCGTGAGCCAGGCGGAACTGGAGGCACTGTATGAAATCAAACCGGTCGCGCGCACGGCGCCGCGTGCCTTCCAAAAAGCCGGGCGTGCAGCGCCTTCGGCGCATCGGTTATTGCTGCAATGCCTGATTTCACAGCCGGCACTGAGTGTGCAGATCCGCGCTGACTGGCATGGCGAAGGTGCCGAGGCCGAGGCGGTGGCAGCGGTGCTTTATGTGTTGCGCAAAGCAGGGTGTGAGGTGAACGGCACCGCGCTGATGCAGATGTTTCAAGGCACGGCGCATGAGAAAACCCTGGCAGCAGCAGAGGCGGATATGTTGAATTGGGGCGAAGATTTCGATGTCGCGGCGGAGTTTGAAGGATTGATGGGCAGGCTCAATGAAGGGCAGCGCCGGCAGCAGCGGCAAATCCTGGAAGCTAAAGGTTGGTCCAACCTGACCGGCCAGGAACGCGAGCAATACCTGCAGCTGTTGCAACGCGGCTAACTATCTAGCAAGGTTAAGAAATGGTTGAGGAAATCAGGTATAATCCGCCGCTTTTCTGCGCGGCATCACGCAATTGGGAATCTGAATATGGCAAAGCCTAAAGACAAGAAAAAACAGGACAAGAAACAAGCTGTCGATATTCCGCTGCAGGTCGTTGACCAGCAGCAGGATATCGAGGCGCGGCGCACGCGCCTGAAAGCCTTGATTGTGCTGGGCAAGGAGCGCGGCTACCTGACCTACGCGGAGATCAACGACCATTTGCCGGATATGCTCGAAGTCGAGCAGATCGAAGGCGTGGTGAGCATGATCAACGACATGGGCATCTCGGTGTGCGATGTCGCTCCCGATGCCGAAACGCTGATCATGACGGATACCGCACCCGTGGCGGCCGATGAGGATGCCGCCGAGGAGGCCGAAGCCGCGCTGTCCACGGTGGACTCGGAATTCGGCCGCACCACCGACCCGGTGCGCATGTATATGCGCGAAATGGGCACGGTCGAGCTACTTACCCGCGAGAAGGAAATCGAGATCGCCAAGCGCATCGAGGAAGGCCTGAAGCACATGATCCAGGCGATTTCCGCATGCCCGGCGACGATTGCTGAAATCCTGGCGCTGGCCACGAAAATCGAACACGACCAGATGCGCATCGACGAGCTGATCGACGGCTTTGTGGATACCGCAGATGAAGCGATCATCGGCGCCGAGGGTGATGAAGAAGCGGAAGAAGCAGAGGAGGTCGGCAACCATGCCGCCGACGAGGAAGAAGACGAAGAGGCGACCGCTGCCGCTGCCGCCGCCAATCTGGCGCAGCTCAAGGCCGATGCGCTGTCGCGTTTTGCCGTGATTGCCGACCTGTTCAACAAGATGGGCAAGGCTTACGAAAAATACGGCTACCGCAGCAAGCAATACGACAAGTTCCAGTCCGGCATCTCTGACGAATTGATGAACTTCCGTTTCTCCGCGAAACAGGTGGATGCACTGTGCGACACCATGCGCGGCTTGGTTGAAGAGGTGCGCCGTTGCGAACGCAGCATCCAGGACATGTGCGTGGCCAAGGGCAAGATGCCGCGCCCGCATTTCATCAAGGTGTTCCCGGGCAATGAAGACAACCTGCAATGGGTCACGCAGGAACTGAAGGCGAAGAAGCCTTACAGTGAAACGCTGGGACGCTATCAGCACGCCATCGTCGAGCAGCAACAGCACCTGCTGGATCTGGAGCGGCGCGTCGGGATCCCGATCAAGGACCTGAAGGAAATCAACAAGCAGATGACCAACGGCGAAGCCAAGGCACGCCGCGCCAAGCGCGACATGATCGAGGCCAACCTGCGCCTGGTGATCTCCATCGCCAAGAAATACACCAACCGCGGCCTGCAATTCCTCGACCTGATCCAGGAAGGCAACATCGGACTGATGAAGGCGGTGGACAAGTTCGAATACCGCCGCGGCTACAAGTTCTCGACCTATGCGACCTGGTGGATCCGCCAGGCGATTACCCGTTCCATCGCCGACCAGGCACGCACCATCCGTATCCCGGTGCACATGATCGAAACCATCAACAAGATGAATCGCATCTCGCGGCAGATCATGCAGGAGACCGGCCTGGAACCGGATGTGGCGACCCTGGCCATCAAGATGGAGATGCCGGAAGATAAAATCCACAAGATCCTGAAAATCGCCAAAGAGCCGATCTCCATGGAAACGCCGGTGGGCGACGACGATGATTCGCACCTGGGCGATTTCATCGAAGACTCGAATACCGTCGTACCGATCGATGCGGCGATTTACGAGAGCCTGCGCGGCGCAACGGCGGACATTCTCGACAGCCTGACCCAGCGCGAGGCCAAGGTATTGCGCATGCGCTTCGGCATCGAAATGAACACCGACCATACGCTGGAAGAAGTCGGCAAGCAGTTTGACGTGACCCGCGAACGTATACGCCAGATCGAGGCCAAGGCACTGCGCAAGTTGCGCCATCCGTCGCGTTCCGAGAAACTCAAGAGCTTTCTCGACAGCGAAGGCTGATCATTTCCGGGTCGTTAGCTCAGTTGGTCAGAGCAGAGGACTCATAATCCTTTGGTCGAAGGTTCAAGTCCTTCACGACCCACCAATAAACTCAAGGCTTGCAGTGATGCAGGCCTTTCGTTTTTTATGTATCGAAGGTGAATTTTCGAAGAGCAGGAAGAGACTCAAAAGAAAAGGGACTCGAAAATCGAGTCCCCTTACCTTAAAGCCAACAGCCTTCATTAAAGGCCAGGCTATCGCCCGCCTTGCCTGATTTTGATACCAGGCAGATTTTGCTAACTGAAGTAAATGACAAGGAGGATGGCGACGATGGCGATGGCGATGGGCAGCATTGACAAAAACATATGAAAATTCCTTGGTTAATTGATAATGGTACAGCAGCGCGTAGGCTATCAACTGTATATGTAAATGTCAAAAAATAGGGCTTTTGGGAGTAGGGTTTTTCCGCATCGAAGCAAGGCGAAATTACAGTCGCCATGCTGGTTTCAGGCAATGCAAACGCAAAATGCAATGGAAATTGCACTGAACTCCATCAGCTCTGCACAAATGATTTATAAGACGAAAATATAATGCAATTGAAGACTTGCACAAGTGTTCAAGCCGCTCGCAGATTGAAGGATTGGCTATATGCTAGTCTTTCTCATTTGGCCAATAAACCTTGAATACCGTGTTATCAAAGAGTGCCTTGCGGCGCAAGGCGCGGCTCGATTCCCTTGCTGCAATCGAATTTCCTGCCGACCTGCCGGTGGTGGGCAAGCGCGAGGATTTGGCACGCGCCATTGCCGCCAACCAGGTGGTCATCGTGTGCGGCGAAACCGGCTCGGGCAAGACCACCCAGTTGCCGAAAATCTGTCTGGCGCTGGGGCGCGGCATTCGGGGCTGCACCGGCCATACCCAGCCGCGCCGGGTGGCGGCGCGCTCGGTGGCGTCACGCATCGCGTTCGAACTGAAGACCGAGCTGGGCGGCGCGGTCGGCTACAAGGTGCGCTTCCATGACAAGGTGTCGCCCGACACCAGCATCAAGCTGATGACCGACGGCATCCTGCTGGCGGAGATCCACGGCGATCCGCTGCTGAGAAACTACGACACGCTGATCGTCGACGAGGCGCACGAGCGCTCGCTCAATATCGACTTCCTGCTCGGCTATCTCAAGCAGTTATTGCCGCGCCGCCCCGATCTCAAACTCATTATTACTTCGGCCACGCTGGATGCAGAGCGCTTCGCCAAACACTTCGACGCGCCGGTGGTCGAGGTGTCGGGGCGCGGCTATCCGATCGAGACGCGCTATCGTCCGTTGCAGGTGAACGAGGAAGGCGATACGCAGGATGTGCCGCAGGCGGTGAGTTCTGCGCTGGACGAGCTGGCGGCCGGAGGACTGCGCGGCGACGTGCTGGTGTTCCTGCCGGGCGAGCGCGAGATCCGCGACACGGCGGAGGCATTGCGCAAGCATCACCCAAGAGGTATCGAGGTGCTGCCACTGTTCGCGCGGCTGTCGGCGGCGGAACAGGACCGGGTATTCAAGACCGGCGCGCAGCGCCGCGTGGTGCTGGCGACCAATGTCGCGGAAACCTCGCTGACCGTGCCCAACATCGGCTACGTGATCGACTGCGGCTTGGCGCGGGTGAACCGCTACAGCATCCGCCAGAAAGTCGAGCAGTTGCACATCGAAAAGATCTCGCGTGCCGCCGCCAATCAGCGCGCCGGGCGCTGCGGGCGGGTGATGAGCGGCGTGTGCATCCGCCTGTATGACGAAGCGGATTTTTTGCAGCGCTCCGAATTCACCGATCCGGAGATCTTCCGCGTGTCGCTGGCGACCGTGATCCTGCGCATGAGCGCGCTGGAGTTGGGTGAGGTCAGTGAGTTTCCGTTCATCGAGCCGCCCACCCCGCGCATGATCGCCGACGGCTACCAGTTGCTCGCCGAGCTCAACGCGATTGACGAGGAGCGGCAGCTCACTCCCCTCGGGCACGAGCTGGCCAGGCTGCCGCTCGACCCGAAGATCGCGCGCCTGCTGCTGGCGGGGAGGCAGTATCACTGCCTGACGGAGATCCTTGTCATCGCCAGCGCACTGTCGGTTCAGGATCCGCGCGAGCGCCCGCTGGAGCGGCAGGAGGAGGCGGATGCCGCGCATAAGCGCTTTGCCGACGAGCGCTCCGACTTCCTCGCCTACCTGAAGCTGTGGGCGTGGTTCGAGCAGGCGGTGGGGCGGCCACGACACGGTGCGGCGGAGCCGCCCGGTGCGGGAGTGGCCGCCTTGCGCCTTCTCCCGCAAACGGCTGGCTTTGCCAGTAACGTGTCGAAGGCGCACAAGAAATCCAACCGCCAGCTGGCTGAGGAATGCCGGCAGAACTTCCTGTCGCCGCTGCGCCTGCGCGAGTGGCGCGAACTGCACCAGCAGCTGCACGCGCAGGTCGCAGAGATGGGGATGCGCGGCAATGAACAGCCGGCGAGCTACGAACAGATCCATAAGGCCCTGCTGTGCGGGCTGCTCGGCAATATCGGCATGAAGAGCGTGGAAGGCAACGAATACCTCGGCGCGCGCGGCATCAAGTTCTTCATCGCGCCGAATTCGGTGCTGGCGAAGAAGGGCGCGAAGTGGGTGATGGCGGGCGAACTGGTCGAGACGCACCGCCTGTATGCGCGCTGCGTGGCGCGCATCGAGCCTGAATGGCTGGAGGAGGTCGGTGCGCACCTCATCAAGCGGCATTATTACGATCCGCACTGGGAGAAGAAGGCGGCGCAGGTCGCTGCCTTCGAGCGCAGCACGCTCTATGGGCTGGTCATCAACCCGAAGAAGCGCGTGCATTACGGGCCGATGAGTCCCGCCGAGTCGCGCGAGGTGTTCATCCGCCAGGCGCTGGTCGACGGCGAGTTCAACACCCCGGCACCGTTTTTCGCACACAACCAGAAGCTGATCCGCGACATCGAGGCGCTGGAGCACAAGGCGCGCCGCCCTGACGTGCTGGTGGACGACGAGCTGATCTTCGCCTTCTACGATAGTCGTGTGCCTGCGCACATCCACAACGGCGCGGCGTTCGAGCACTGGCGCAAGGAGGCGGAACGTGCCGATGCAAGGCTGCTTTATCTGAAAAAATACGACCTGATGCGCCACGAGGCGGCGGGCATCACGACCGACCAGTTCCCGCCGCAACTGAAGATCGACAGCGTCAGCTTCGCGCTGGGTTACCACTTCTCGCCCGGCAAGAACGACGACGGTGTCACGCTCACCGTGCCGCTCGCACTCATCAACCAGGTGAGCGCTGCGCGCTGCGAGTGGCTGGTGCCCGGCCTGCTCGCGGAAAAAGTGCAGCAGCTCGTCAAGACGCTGCCGCAGCGGTTGCGCCGCCATCTGGTGCCGGTGCCGGAATTCGCGGCGACGTTCTGCCGCGAGGTGCAACCTTCCAGTACCCCGCTGCTGCAGGCGCTGGCGCGCTATATCCGCGAGCAGAAGCAGCTCGACGTGCCGCTTGACGCGTTCCGCCTCGAACAGCTGCCGCCGCATCTGTTGATGAATTTCCGTGTACTGGACGAACATGGGCGGCAGCTCGGCATGTCGCGCAACTTCGCGCAGTTGCACGGCGAGCTCGCGCCGCATGTCGCGCCCGCCATCGTTTCAGTGGCGGAGGAAAAGGGCGCAGCGGTTGCGGAGCAGCGCTATACCGCGTGGAGCTTCGGCGCGTTCGCCGAGACGCGCGAGGTGCAGCGTGCCGGGCAGAAGGTCACGCTGTTCAACGCGCTTGTGGATGACGGCGACGCGGTGGCGCTGCGCGCCTTCGACACGCGCGATGCCGCACAGACCGCGCATCGCGGCGGGCTGTGCCGCCTGTTCATGCTGCTGCTGAAAGAGCAGGTGAAGTATCTCGAGAAGAACCTGCCCGATGTGCAACGCCTCGGCATGCTGTTCATGGCGCCCAATTCCCCATTCAGCGGCACGCAGCAGGAATTGCAGCAGCAGATCCTCGCGACGACTTTCGAGCGCTGCTGCCTGAACGACCCGCTGCCGGCAAGCGAGGCGGAGTTCACCGCGCGCGGCAGGGAGGCGAAGAACCGCCTGCTGCTGGTCGCGCAGGAGATCGCGCGGCTGGTCGGCAACATCCTTGGCGAATACCAGGCGGTGCAGAAAAATTTGCCTCAAATTAAAACAAACACTCCGGTCAACCAGGACGTGCGCGCGCAACTGGAATGGCTGCTGCACAAGCGCTTCATCGCCGAGACACCCTACGAGCGCCTGCAGCATGTGCCGCGCTATCTCAAGGCGATCGGCCTGCGCATCGAAAAGTTGCGCACCAATCCGGTGCGCGACGCGCAGTGCATGGCGCAGATGCAGCCGCTGTCGCAGGCGTGGCAGAAGCTGCGCCAGGCGCAACAGGGCAGGCCCGATCCGCGCTTGGACGAATTCGCCTGGCTGCTGCAGGAGCTGCGCGTGTCGCTATTCGCGCAGGAGTTGAAGACCCCGGTGATCGTGTCGGTGAAGCGGCTGGAGAAAATGCTGGCAACACTCAGGGGATGATTACTGCGGAAGCATGGGTGGTCGCTGCGCTATAATCGGCCAGGACGGTTAATTGGGGTGGATTATGAACAAGCAAGAGGTTGAACTACTGAGCAGGGAAATCGAGATACTGATGGCCGAGCGCACGCGCCTGCTCAAGGTGGTGGGCGCGGCCGCGGTGCTGGTGGCGAACACCGATGCCAAAGCCTTGCCCAGAGGCGCGATGGATGCCGCCGAGATGCTGTCGGAAACACTGAACGCGCTGCCGGAGGAGACATTGAAAGACGCGCTGGAATCGGTGCAAGCCGAGGTCGAATAGGACTCGAATGGAAAAGCGCGTAGGGCTGATACTTACCGGAGGTGGCGCACGGGCCGCTTATCAGGTCGGGGTGCTCAAGGCGATCGCCGAATTCCTGCCGCGCCGCGCGCATAATCCTTTTCCGGTGATTTGCGGAACGTCGGCAGGGGCGCTCAATGCCGCGGCGCTTGCGATCAATGCGCAAAGTTTCCGCAAGGGTGTGCGTTACCTCGACAATATCTGGAGAAATTTCCACGCCAACCAGGTGTATCGCACCGATGCGCTCGGTGTGTTCGGCAACACGGCGCGGTGGCTGGCCGGGCTGATACTGAGCGGCCTGGGCATCAACCGGCTCAGGCAGATATCCCTGCTGGACAATTCCCCGCTGGTCGACTTCCTCGAAGAAGTGCTTCCCTGCGAAAAGATCCAGGGCAGCATAGATGCCGGGCTGGTGCACGCGTTGAGCATCACCGCTTCCGGCTATGGGTCGGGACAGTCGGTCACGTTCTACCAGGGTGTCGACGAGATCGTTCCGTGGAATCGTGCGCGCCGCATCGGCATTCCGACGCGGATCGAAAACAGGCATCTGCTGGCCTCGTCAGCCCTGCCCTTCATCTTCCCGGCGACTCTGATCAATCGCGAATACTTCGGCGACGGGTCGATGCGCCAGATCGCACCGGTCAGTTCCGCGTTGCATCTGGGTGCGACGCGCATCCTGGTGATCGGCGTCACCGCGAACGGTGATGCCGGTCTGGCCATGCGCACCGATATGAGTGACTATCCGTCGCTGGCGCAGATCGCCGGACACGCGCTGAACAGCATTTTCCTCGACAGCATGGAGGTCGACCTGGAGCGGGTGCAGCGCATCAACAAACTGGCGGCCATGTTGCCGGAGGCGCTGCGTGAGCAGGCCGACATGAAGCATGTCGAAGTGCTGGTCATCTCGCCCAGCCAGCCGATCGAAAAGATCGCCGAGCGCTATGCCGCGGAATTGCCCTGGACGATACGCCTGTTGTTGCGCCTGGTCGGGGCGGTGCAACATGGGGGCTCGATACTGGTCAGCTATCTTTTGTCCGAAAGGAAGTATTGCAGCGCGCTGATCGACCTCGGTTATCAGGACGCCTTGAAACGGCGCGATGAAATCCTGCGGTTCCTCGAAATGCCGGCGCGCCAGGATGCCGATCGGTCGCGCCAGAATGAGGGGATGCCGCAATGACGAAAGACCTTGTCCAGGCGCGCACCTGGCAATTGCTGAATATCCTGGCGGACGGCGAATTCCATTCCGGCGAGGTTATGGCGGAACGGCTTGGCGTGTCGCGCGCCAGTGTGTTCAACGCGCTGGCCGATGTTGCGGAATATGGCGTGGCGCTGCAACGGATACGCGGCTGCGGTTACCGCCTGGCGCAGCCGTGGCAGCGGCTGGAAAGCGAAGAAGTGTTGCGCTGGCTGGGCAAGGATGCCGCGCAGTTCGATATCGGGATACTGCCGCAGGCCGCTTCCAGCAACACCCTGCTGCTGCAGCGCGCCGGAACGGATGCCGCGCCCGGCGGCAGCGTGCTGGCGGTGGAATTGCAGACCGCGGGGCGCGGGCGGATGGGGCGCACATGGCGCTCCGGCCTGGGCAGCACGCTGACGTTCTCGCTGTTGTGGCGCTTCGATTGCGGGCTGAATGCGCTGTCCGGCCTGAGCCTGGCGGTGGGCGTGGCGATCGCGCGCGCGCTGAACGGGCTGGGCGCGCAGGAGGTGCGGCTGAAATGGCCGAACGACATCCTGACCGGCCAAAACGAATCGGGTAGCCAGCGCAAGCTGGGCGGCGTCCTGCTCGAGGCGCAGGGCGATATGCTCGGGCCGAGCGCGGTGGTGATCGGCATCGGCCTGAATTGCTCCCTGCCGGACCATCTCGCGGGGCGGATCGACCAGCCCGCCGGAGCACTGGACGAAATATGCCGGGACATGCCTGACCGCAACCGGCTGCTGGCTGCCGTGCTGCAGGAGCTGGCCGGTGCGCTGCGGCAGTTCGCGCAGGGCGGCTTTGCCGCGTTCGGCGGCGAGTGGGAAAGCTACCATATTCACCAGGACCAGCCGGTCCAATTGCGCATGGCAGACGGCTCGGTCGTGACCGGGGTTGCGCGCGGCGTCAGCGAGAGCGGCGAGTTGCGCCTGGAAACCAAACAGGGGATGCGCCAGTTCAATTCCGGCGAAGCGGGAGGGATGCGATGAAATTGCTGATCGACGCGGGCAACACACGCATCAAGTGGGCGCTTGCGGACGGCTCGGGGGCGGGCGGGGGTAACTGGCTGCGCAGCGGCACCCTGCCTGTCGAACGGGCGGGCGAGTTGCCGCACCAGTTCGCCGGATTGCAGGGCATACGGCAAGTCTGGGTGAGCAATGTTGCCGGGGAAACCATCGAGCGGCAGATCCGCGATGCCTGTGCCGAACTGTCTGCGCAGCCCCGTTTTATCGTCGCGCGGGAGGCGCAGTGTGGCGTGCGCAACGGTTATTCCAGCCCTTCCCGGTTGGGCTGCGACCGGTGGGCGGCGTTGATCGCGGCCTGGCATCTGGTGCGCGGAGCGTGCCTGGTGGTGAACAGCGGCACGGCGACCACGGTCGATGCCCTGTCATCCACGGGGGAATTCATCGGCGGGCTGATCTTGCCCGGCGTGGCACTGATGCAGTGCAGCCTGCGTGACGCGACCGTTCAGTTGCAAGCAGCGCAGGCAGAAGCGGGGCAAGGGGAATATGCGCCATTCCCGCTGAATACTGCCGATGCACTCTATAGCGGCGCGCTGCAGGCCAGCTGCGGCGCGGTCGAGCGGCAATACGCGCTGCTCAACGATGCCTGTCCTGATGAAACCACTGATGAAGCAACTAGCCATTCCGCTAGGCCACCAAAAGACAGTGACCAAGCGGTTGGTTATAGCCATTCGACTAAGCTATCAGCCGAAAAACTTTTGGCTGGGCATCCGAAAGACGATAGCCAAGTCGCTGGTTATGAGTTTGGTCGAAGGGGCGTTGCGCCGGTCGTGCTGAGCGGCGGGGCGGCAGCGGCACTACGGGATCGTCTTAACGTGCCGTTGCACATCGTGGATAATCTGGTCCTGCAGGGTCTTTGGTTAATCGCACAGGGAACGAACGCGTGATGAGAGCATTAGTCTGGATTTTGCTGTTGGGGAATGTGATCTTTTTCGCGGCGCTGCAATGGGGAGGTCTCCTGGCCGCCGATGAGCAGGCGGCGCAGGCGCAACCTCCGCTGCATGAAGAGAAGATCAGTTTGCTGGGCGCGCCGCATGGCAAGCCGATCGAGGTACTGCCCGCTTCCGCCCCGGCTGCCGCCGACCCACCCCAGCCCCCCTTGTCAGGGGGGGGGGATTCCCCTCCCCTGATAAGGGGAGGCCGGGAGGGGTTGCCGGCCAGGCAGGATGCCTTGTGCATGGAATGGGGCGAGTTCTCGGGCGCCGATCTGGCGCGCGCGACGGCTGCGCTGTCCGCGTTGCAACTCGGCGACAGATTAAGCCAGCGCCAGGTCGAATACGCCATAGGCTATTGGGTGTACATCCCGCCGATGAAGGACAAGGCGGCAGTGAACCGGAAAATCGCCCAGCTCAAGGCGCGCGGCATCGAGGAGTATTTCATCGTGCCGGACGCGGGGCCATGGCAGAACGCCATTTCGCTTGGCGTGTTCAAGACACGGGAGGCGGCGCAGCACTTTCTCGATGAGTTGCAGCGCAGCAAGGATGTACGTACCGCGCAGATCGGCGAGCGCGCCAGCCAACTCAAGGTGACCATCTTCATGCTGAACGGGCTGGATGCCAAGGCTGCTGCCGACCTTGCTGCCATGCACAAGGATTTTGCCGGAAGCGAGCTGAAGGATATTTCCTGCGCATTGACAAGGTAGGGTGAAATCTGGAAAATGCCGCGCTCTTCGCGGTGATATAGCTCAGGTGGTTAGAGCGCAGCACTCATAACGCTGAGGTCGGTGGTTCAAATCCACCTATCACCACCAATTTAGCAGTCCCAGGCAGTTCACGGAACCCGCATGAATACGCATGGCGGGTTTTTTTGTTGCCTGATGTTGTCAGTTCATTGGCCGTGGCAGTCGATGTTGCCCCGTGCTCAAGCCGCAGGGCGGTATCCCGCTTTCTCTTTGCCCGCCTGTTTTCGGGTAAAATCTGCGGCGCATACCGATAACCTACAGAAACCGAGAAGAGTCCAGCATGAGCAGCACGCCATCCGCCGCCGCTTCCCCGGCCACAATTTCAAATTTCATCCGCAACATCATCGAAGCCGATCTGGCGAGCGGCAAGCACCGCAGCATAGTCACGCGCTTCCCGCCTGAGCCGAATGGCTATCTGCATGTCGGCCACGCCAAGTCCATCTGCCTGAACTTCGGGCTGGCGCAGGATTATCGCGGCAAATGCAACCTGCGTTTCGACGACACCAACCCGGAAAAGGAAAGCGAGGAATACGCGCTGTCCATTCAGGAGGATGTGCGCTGGCTGGGTTTCCGCTGGGACGGCGAGGTGCGCTGGGCATCGGATTACTTCGAGAGGCTGTACCAATTCGCCATCGAGCTGATTCAAAAAGGCCTGGCGTATGTGGACGACCTCACGCCGGAGCAGATGCGCGAATATCGCGGCACACTGACCGAACCCGGCAGGAACAGCCCGTATCGCGGGCGCAGCGTGGCGGAAAACCTCGACCTGTTTGCGCGCATGAGGAACGGCGAATTCGCCGACGGCGCGAAGGTGCTGCGCGCGAAAATCGACATGGCCTCCCCCAACATCAACCTGCGCGATCCGGTCATCTACCGCATCCGCCGCGCGCACCACATCCGCACCGGCGACCGGTGGTGCATCTACCCGATGTACGATTACACGCACTGCATCTCCGACGCGCTGGAAGGCATCACCCACTCCATCTGCACGCTGGAGTTCGAGGACCACCGCCCGCTGTACGACTGGGTGCTGGACAACATCACCATCCCCTGCCACCCGCGCCAATACGAGTTCTCGCGGCTGGAGCTGCACTACACCATCACCAGCAAGCGCAGGCTGCTGCAACTGGTAAACCAGAAGCATGTCTCCGGCTGGGACGACCCGCGCATGCCCACCATCAGCGGCATGCGCAGACGCGGCTATACACCGGAAGGCATCCGCGAATTCGCCAGGCGTATCGGCGTGTCCAAGAGCGAGAACAGCGTCGACATGGCCGTGCTGGAGGCCGCGATCCGCGAAGACCTGGAATTGCGCGCGCCGCGCGTGATGGCGGTCATCAATCCGCTCAAGGTGACCATCACCAATGCCGACGGCGCGCAGGCGCGTGAGGCTGATTTCCACCCCAACATGCCCGAGCTTGGAAAGCGCGTCGTACCGTTTGGCAAAGAATTGCTCATCGAGGCCGATGACTTCGCCGAAGTGCCTCCCGCAGGCTGGAAACGCCTTACCCCCGGCGGCGAGATCCGCTTGCGCCACAGCTATGTGATGCGCTGCGACGAAGCGGTGAAGGATGCGGCAGGCAAGGTCATCGAGTTGCGTTGCAGCATCGACCACAACACGCTGGGCAAGAACCCCGAAGGACGCAAGGTGAAAGGCGTGATCCATTTTCTTGCATGCGAGCATGCGCTGCCCGCCGAGATCCGCCTGTACGACCGTTTGTTCACCGTGCCCGAGCCGGACAGCGATAGGGATGTGGATTTCTGCAAACATCTCAATCCGGCTTCGCTCACCGTGGTGCAGGGCTGGGTGGAAAACAGCGTGAAGGATGCCGCGCCAGAGACGCGCTACCAGTTCGAGCGCCTCGGCTATTTCTGCACCGACCGCCGCGACCATCAGCCCGGCGGCAAGCTGGTGTTCAATCGCACCGTGACGCTGAAGGATTCCTGGGCAAAAGAGCAAAACTAACAACTTTGTCCGCAGATTACGCAGATTAAATAGATTGAATCTGCGTAATCTGCGGATGCAAAAGGTTTTCAAATGCTAAAAATCTACAACACCCTCACCCGCGACAAGCAGGATTTCAAACCCATCGAAGCGAACAAGGCGCGCATGTATGTGTGCGGCATGACGGTGTACGACTATTGCCACCTCGGCCATGCGCGCGTGCTGGTGGTGTTCGACATGGTGTACCGCTGGCTGAAGGCTTCCGGCTATGACGTGACCTACGTGCGCAACATCACCGACATCGACGACAAGATCATCAGGCGCGCAGCGGAGAATGGCGAATCCATCCATGCGCTGACGCAACGTTTCATCGATGCGATGCACGAGGATGCCGGTGCGCTCGGCGTGCAGCGCCCCGACCATGAGCCGCGCGCCACGCAGTTTGTGCCGCAGATGCTGGAGATGATTGCGCAACTGGAAAAGAACGGCCTGGCCTACCGGGCGGCGGATGGCGACGTGAATTATGCGGTGCGCAAGTTCGATGGTTACGGCAAGCTGTCCGGCAAATCGCTGGAAGACCTGCGCGCCGGCGAGCGCGTCGAGGTGGCCGACGGCAAGAACGATCCTCTCGACTTCGTGCTGTGGAAGCATGCCAGGGACAGCGAAGCGGACGAGGTGAAGTGGGATTCGCCGTGGGGCAAGGGCCGCCCCGGCTGGCACATCGAATGCTCGGCGATGGGCACCGAGCTCCTTGGCCGGCATTTCGACATCCACGGCGGCGGTGCAGACCTGCAGTTCCCGCACCATGAGAACGAGATCGCGCAGTCTGAGGGCGCACACCGCTGCCAGTACGTGAATGTCTGGATGCACAACGGCTTCGTGCGGGTGGATGAGGAGAAGATGTCCAAATCGCTGGGCAATTTCTTCACCATCCGCGAGGTGCTGAAAAAATACGATGCCGAAGTGGTGCGTTTCTTCATCCTGCGCGCGCACTACCGCAGCCCGCTGAATTATTCCGACGCGCATCTCGACGATGCGAAGGGTGCGCTGACACGGCTTTATACGGCGCTGAAAAGCCTAACTCCCCCCACCCCCATTGTCAGGGGGGAACCACCAGTCTCCTCACCTGACAAGGGGAGGCAGGGAGGGGTTGCTGTTGACTGGAACGAACCCTACGCCAAGCGCTTCAAGGCGGCGATGGACGACGACTTCAACACGCCGGAGGCAATGGCGGTGCTGTTCGATCTCACCAACGAGGTGAATCGCACCCAGTCTGCGGAAGCAGCCGCGCAACTCAAGGCTTTGGCGGGAGTGCTGGGTTTGCTGCAACGCGACCCGCAGTCATTCCTGCAAGGTGGTGCGGGCGAAAGCGGGTTGGACGATGCGGCGATCAATGCGCAGATCGAGGCGCGCCTTGCGACCAAGAAGGCCAGGAACTTCGCCGAGGCCGACCGCATCCGCAAGGAACTGCTGGAGGCAGGGGTGGTTCTGGAAGATACGCCACAAGGCACTGCTTGGCGGCGGGTCTGATTCGCAGGCTTCTGGGCGGCTTTACTTTCGTCTTCATTCCCATGTCACGGACTGTTTTGCTGCATTCAATTTCATTTTGCCCCAGCGGATCGGGGCTGAAGGAACCGAGTCCGCATTCTGCACCGTGGTGCCGTTGCCCGGCTCGGTGACTTCGACGCGTCCGGCGTTGTTTTCCACGTAGATCCCTCCGCCGCCGAGCAGCGCGACATCCAGCGCCTGCGAGAAATAGAAGCCGCCCCAGAAATCGGTGCCGCGTATGCCGATGGTGCCCGCCGTCGTCTTGACCCTGAAATCACGCTCCTTGAGTTTGCCGATGGCTCCGGTCACCGCGCGGAAGGCGCCCTTGATCAGTTCCAGGCTGGCAGAGCCTTGCTGCGCCTGTGCCGAGTAGCGGTAGTCGTTGATCGCGAATTCGGTGTCCGCACCCAGCGTCAATACCGCGCCATCCGTCATTTTCAGTGCCACGCGGGTATTGCGCCCGGTCACGATGCGGTCTCCGACCAGAACCGGCATGCCCTTGGACAGGCTGTCGGATGAGGCGCGGTGGTTCGCGAATGCGGCGCCGCGAATTTGCAGCACCGAGCCCGCCACGGCGGGTTCATCCGCTCGTGCCGCCGGAACCAGCAGAGCGGCAAAGAATATAAATTGAGCGAATCGGCGCATCGTGCGGATGGAGGTTATGTTCGTTCAGGGCAGTTTGCCCGCCGCGACCATGCGGTTGAACAGGATGTTTGGAGAAAGCCAAACCACCAGATCATCAAAACCATCCTGCACGAAATCATGGCTGACGAAATCGGTGTCACCATCGGTGTTTTCCGCTTCGTCGGTTGAAGGGGTGCTCGCCCAATTCGCACCACGGGAGACGATCACTGCTACGGCTTTGTTGGTAAGATTGGCGGTGCAGGCCGCCGTGGTGCAGATGCGCATCGTTCCCGCAGTGCCCAAGGTGAAAGGCGTTGTGCTATCGGCGAATGCCTTGGTGACGGCATAGACCAGCACGCTGCCATGGGCATCTTTGTCGGTCACACCCAAATCCTTGTAAGGCAGTGTGCCAACTTGCTGTGCGACGGTGGTACAGGTCGCCTCTGCTGTACCATCGCCGTTGGTATCCGGGCAGGGAAGGGTATCGTTGGCCATGGCATAGCCGAGCAACGCGTCACGCACTTCACCCATGTATTTGCTGGTTTCATTCCTGCGCTGCTGCTCGATCTGGCCTGATAACGTTGGCAGCAAGCCTCCCAGCAGCAGCGCCACGATGGCCAGCACAATGGCCATTTCGACCAATGAAAAACCGGATTGCAGCTGGCGGGAAGTAAGGAGTTTCTTCACTGGAACACCACGGTGTCGTTGAAGGTGGAGGAGGCGGGTTGCTGTTCAAACGGCGTCGCGCCGCTGGCATTGCCACCTTCCAGATAGTTGGAAAGGGTTCCCTTGTTCCAATTGCTGCTGCGGCTCTGGCCGGCCAGTTTTTTGCCTGCAACGAGTACCACGAACTGCTTGTCAGCCGTTGCAGAAGGCGGATTGACGCTGAGGCAGGTTGGGCAGGCTGTAGGCGGCCATGACCACCCCGTCCACCACTGCCACACAGGAGATACAGGTTTGTAGGCATCGGCCAGTCCGTAAAACACCATCTCTTTCCAGTTCAGCCACCAGCCGGAGTTGGAAACGATGTTACAGTTGCCTTGCCAGTTATCATCCATGAAATCGTTGCTGTCATTTTTTGTGCTATCGAAAGGCGTGTCCGGGATGCGCCCGAACAAGCGGTTGCTGCGGTCGTTGTAGCTCACGGGATTGTATGGGTCGAGTCTTGTTGCCCAAGGATAGCGCCCATGGTTTTGCAGGGCATATTCTTTGAGGCATTGTTTGACTTCAGCGGCCACCCGCTTCTGTATGGCTTGCATGATATTGCCTTGCGTGATAACCAATAACTGGTCATTAAGTATCAGGTTGCCATTGCTATCCTTGATCCTTCCCTGAATGAAACCGTTGGTCGTGCTATCGGTGAAACTGGCATTGTCTATGCCATTGGCGATATCCAGGTAGTTGCTGGCAGTGTTGATACCGGCGCTGCTGCGGTCTTGCATCGAGCCGCCTTGCCGCTGCAGGGCATCGCCGGGGGCGATGATGACGGCAGCCGCACCGCTGCCCGAGGTGGCGTCGTTGATCATGTTGCCATCAGGACTTCGAACCGTGATGGTACCTGCTGTGTCGCTGTTCAAGGTGCCGATACGCGTGCTGTTCTTGAAGTTGGTGGAAACGGCATACCACAGGCGTTCTCCGCTGGCATCACGCAAATCAGGCAGTCCGAGGGTCTTCCATGGCAGGCGGCCGAGACGGCTCGATTGGGTATCGCAAGGTGTGTCAGAGCTGCCATCATTGTTGGTGTCGGGGCAGGGAAGATCCCCGGGGCGTTTGCTGCCGGAGATGTCGACCGATGCGGCATAGCCGATCAGCGCTTCTTTTGCCTGTGCAAGGGCTTCTGACGTCTTCTGATCCCGTTCGATTTGCAGTGCAGAGCGGCTGAGCGAGCTGACCAGAAAGGCGGCGGCACCCATCACCGTGATCACCAGCATCACTATCAGCGCGGCACCGCGCTGTCTGGCTTGGGTAGGGCGATGTTGCAGAGGGTGCATGGCGGTCTATTCCCCGGAAGCCGCTGCCGGGTCGATGAGCACCCTTTGCCCGACCTTGACCTTGACCGGTTGCGATCGTCCGGGGATGGTGACCGGGACGCTTTCCGGTGCGCGCTCATCGCTCTTGCCGGCCAGTTGCGGCGTGCCGTTGATCCAGACGGTGCGCTCGCCGCCGTGCTTTTGCACGATGCCGTTGACGGTCAGAGAGCGGGCGTTATCCGGCGCATGATCGCCTTGATGGCGGCTGTATTCGAGTTGTGCGCGCTGTTCCGGGGTAAAAAACAAACGCCCCAGTCCTTCCGCATTGACCGCTGCTGCAGCTGTGAACGCCAAGCCAGCCAGGCTTATTCTGAGGGTCGTGTTCATGGGGTATTGCGGTCCTTGAGCGTGATCCATCCGCCGCTGCATTCTGCCGTGAGCCTGGCCATGACAGTTTGCTGAGCCTCGCTATCTGTGCCGGTGCGTTGCAATGTGCAGCCTTCCAGTTGATAGCGGCCCTTGATATCGGTGTGCAAGGCGGTGAAAAAATCCAGTAATTGGCCTTCGTGCAGCAGGCTGAATTGTAGTTTCATTTCGCTGTAGCGGATATCGAAATTGCCGCTATCAATCGGCGGCTGGGAAGCATAGGTTCTTTGCGGCGCGATGTTGTAGCGGAAATCCATCACCAGGTTCTTCTGGCGGATTCTTTCCAGGCCTTCCATCCAGTCCAGGCGCTGGTCATCGCCGATGATTTTTTGCTCGATCAATGCGCCGTACTCGCCGGCATATATCGCCATATTCTCCTGGTCCTGAAGCGCGGTCGTCCGGTGATTGCGCGCATCGTTGAGCATGTTTTGTGCGCTGCGCAGGTCGTTTTGAGTGCTTTCTGCATATTTGCCGCTGCTGTACAGGATGACTGCGCTGATGAGGGACGCTGCGCAAACCGCCAGAATGTTCCAGCGTATCATCGGGAAATCAGATGCGTAGAGCTTCATGCGGCCGGTCTCCGGGAAATTTTCAGGGAGAAGCTGAGTGCGTCTGTTCGCGCTTCACGCTGGTCGGCAATACTGCCGCTCGGGCTGACATCAAGCGGTTTCGCCAGTACTGCCACCTGGTAGCCCTGTGCGGCCAGTTGGCGCTGGAAGTTTTCCAGATAGTTCAGTGCGGCGCGGTAGTCATTCGCAAAATCGATCAGGCGCCCCTTGATGGTGATGACTTGAGCCGGGACATCGGCAAGCGTGTTCGGCGCAACCGGCTCGGCCGCATCCATCCGCCAGGCAAGCTCGTCAAGTTCGATTTGCGGGTGGTGGTCGAGTATTGCACTGATCGGCTGCAGAATGCCGCCTGGTGCGAAGTCATGTTGATTGAGCTTGCGCATGGCGGATACGCCGGCTTTCATGTTGGCGGCGGGAGCGTAGGTGTTCGGGAAGGTGAGGGTGATTTTCTGCGCTTCGTTCTGGGAGAGTTGCGCCATGGTCTTGAGTGACGCGGCTTCCGCGGCATCGTTGCTGCTTTGCCACAGATTGGCCGCCCCCCATAACAGCATCCCGAACAACAGCGTGGCGCTTGCCAGGTTAAGCGCGTACCTTAATTGCCACAGCATAAAGTAGTGCGTGTGGGTTGCGTTTGCGTAATGGGTTTGCGGGGGGCGGGCAGCGAGCTGGTGCAGGAATATCTGGCTGGCATCCGAGTCGGTGAAACGGTAGTCGATCTTGTGTTGCTTGGCGAGAGCCTCAAGGTCGGCGAAATCATAGTGCATGTCCACGCTTCTCGGCAGCTCCAGTCGCAGTTTGGCAAGGTCATGACTGTGGCCTAGCAGGCGCACATCGAGTGTTTGCCCGGACGGGAGCAGGCTCAGGCTCTTCAGATACTGGTGAGTGCGGGAGAGTTCTTTTACTACGGCTTGCTGAAAGGTCAGGTCCGCGCGTATTGGGGTCAGCCGGGATATTTGCAGGCGGTGGTCGCTGAAGTAGGTTTGGCGCAACCCGGCAGATTTTTCCCAGGAGATCAGCAACAGGTGCTTCGACGGATGGTTTTTGACCAGCGGCGCGCTGATCTGCGGTACCGAATAGATTCCGGCGAGCGGGGTTTGCTGCGCCAGCATGATATCCAGCCATGGCTTGATAAGCGCTGGGTTGGTCAGCGCCGAGAACAGCATGTCGTCATCGCGCCGCCCGGTCTTTTGACGCTGCATCAGGGTTGCCTGGTGGAAAGGGGAGCCGCGATAAAACTGCTCGAATTTGCGCTGCAATAACGAGGTGCGGTTGCTACCGCTCAGGTGCGGAACGGTTTCCTGGCGAAAATCCTCTTCGATCAGATCGACCAGCAAATAGGTCGGATGCCTCGCTTCCTGCAGAAATGCCGCAAAATTTCCCTGGCCATCCGGCGAATCGGTGAACTCGCGCTGCAGGGTGATTTTGCCGCCCCCCATGATTTGCGCGTGGAGCTGACCGGCGCTCAGGAATAGCAGCAGTTTCATCAGAATTGCACCTTGCCGATGATGTCATAGATCGGCGACAGTACTGACAGCATCACCCAGCCGAGCAGCGCACCGAGAATGATGGTCATGGTCGGCTCGATCATGACTTGCACTTTTTTGATGGAGTCCTTCACGTCGCGGTCATAAAAATAACTGACATTGAGCAATGCCTTGTCCAGCGATCCGGTGGCTTCGCCAACCTTGAGCATGCGTATCACCAATGGCGGAAACAAGCCGGTACGCTGGAAGCTTTGCGTAAGGTTTTTGCCGGACTCGATTTCGTGGGTGACGTCATCCAGGCCTTTGGCGATGGCGCGGTTATTGACCACATCGCGCGAATTGGCGATGCAGGCGAGGATGCTGATGCCGGAGCCGTACATGATGGCGAAGGTGTTGGCAAAACGCGCCAGGATGATCTTGCGCAGGATGGGGCCAATCACCCAGAGGTTGAGCTTCAGGTTGTCGAACCTGAATTGCATCTCCGGGCTGGAGTTGATAGTCAGCCGGGCGACAATCGGCAGGACAATCGGCAAGGCAATGAGCATATACCAGTAGTCTACAAAAAATGCCGAAGTAGCCAGCAGTACACGCGTCTGGACCGGGAGTTCCTGCCCCGTGCCCTTGATAAAGCCGACCAGTTGCGGCACCAGGTAAATCATCAGGAAGAAGGTGATCGCTATCACGACAGTGCCGACGAAAACAGGATATATCATGATGGTTTTAGTGTGCGAGGACATTTCATCCTGCCATTTCAGCGATTCTGTGATGTGCAGGAAGACTTCATGCAGGCGCCCGCTCTCCTCGCCGGCATGAACGAGACTGATGAATATCTTGTCGAACGCTTCGGGGTGTTGTTCCATGGACTGGGAAAGTTTTTGGCCGCCTTCGATGGCTTCGACCAGATTGGCGATGATTTCCCGAAAGCGCATGTCGTTCATGGTGTCGCGCAAATCGGCAAGGCTTTCCAGCAAAGGTACGCCGGCACGGGTGAGCTGATCGAGATTGAAAAAAAAGGTGATCAGCTCGGGGCGCTTGATTTTGCTGCGTCTGGAACCGGCTTTGCCGCTGTCCTCTTTGGCGTCGATCAGATCCAGGCCGGCGCGTTTCAGGCGCAACTCGAGATCCACGACATTGGCGGCATCCTGAATGCCCTTGCTGGGTTTACCCTGATCGTTGATGGCGCGATAGGAATAAAGGGCCATATCAGCCAGTCCGGTCGGTCAAGTCCACCACGCGGCTGACTTCCGAAAGCGAGGTAACACCTTGCATGATGCGTCGGATGCCGTCCATTGCCAGTGGGCGAAATCCCTTTGACAGGGCAGCCTCACGAATTTTCCGGGTGCTGGCACGATGTGAAATCAGATCGTCCAGGTCATAGTCCATTTTCAGCAGTTCCATGATGGCCATGCGTCCGTTATAGCCTTGGTGATTGCAGGCTTCGCAACCGGCGGCGCGGTACAGGGCGACGTCATGATGGGCTGCGACGCCCAGCAGTTTGCGTTCCGGTGCGTCCGGCTGGTACGGGTATTTGCATTCCTTGCACAACAGGCGTATCAGGCGCTGCGCCACGATGCCGATGATGTTGCCGGCCATGATGTCCGGCAGGATGCCGATGTCGAGCAGGCGCGGGATGGCGCCGATGGCCGAGTTGGTGTGCAGCGTCGAATAGACCTGATGGCCGGTCATCGCGGCGCGGAACGCCATCTCGGCGGTCGGGTGGTCGCGGATTTCGCCGACCAGGATGATGTCCGGATCCTGGCGCATCATGGAGCGGATACCGTTGGCGAAATCCAGTTTGGCGGACTCATTGACCGAAGTCTGGCGGATCATACCCATCGGATATTCCACCGGGTCTTCCAGGGTCATGATATTGACCGATTCGGTGTTGATGTGGTTCAGCACCGAATACAGCGTGGTGGTCTTGCCGCTGCCGGTCGGCCCGGTGACCAGCACGATGCCTTCCGGTTTGGCGATGATCATCTTGAGCAGGTTGAGGGCGGTATCATCCAGACCGATCTGGTCGAGCGGCACGATGCCTTTCTGCCGGTCCAGGATGCGCAGCACCATATTTTCGCCATGCGTGGTGGGATGCGAAGCCACCCGGAAATCGATCGAGTGGCCGGACAGGCGCAGTGAGATCCGTCCGTCCTGCGGTGCACGCGTTTCGGCGATGTTCATGTTGCTCATCACCTTCAGGCGCACCACCATTGCCGGCCAATAGCTTTTGTGCAGGCTGCGCACCTGGCGCAGCACGCCGTCGACGCGATAGCGGATACGCAGGAAGCTGCTTTCCGGCTCGAAGTGGATATCGGAAACGCCGCGTTGTACCGCCTCGGTGAGCAGCGCGTCGACCAGGCGTACCACCGGCTGGCTGAATTCGTTTGCGCCGGATTGCTGCGTCTGGTATTCCATCTCGCCCGGCTCGATCTCATGCAGGATGCCGTCAATGGAAAGTTCGAAGCCGTAGTACTGGTCTATCGCACGCAGGATGTCGGATTCGCTGGCAAGCTGGGTGACCAACCGGTATTCATCCTTGAGCAGGGCTCGCACCTGGTCCAGCGCGATGATGTTGTCCGGATCGGCGACCGCCAGGGTCAGGGTATGGCCGGCCTGATCCACTGACAGCGGCAATAACTGGTAACGCCGCGCCACATCCTTGGGAATCAGCACCAGCGCGGCAGGGTCGATGATGACGGTCGCGAGGTCGACGCTCTCCTGCCCGAGGTTTTCCGACATCACGTCGCGGATGGTGGCTTCCGACAAAAAGCCCAGACGCACCAGCAAGCGGCCGAGCGGCTGATGCGATTTGCTCTGCTCCTGCAGGGCGATACGCAACTGGTCGTCGCTGATCACGCCTTTATCGACCAGCATGCGTCCCAGCGGTTGTTGGATTTGTTTGTCGATCATGGCGATTTAACGCGTCAGTTCTTGTACGCGTTGTGAGATTTGCGCGTGATCAAAGCCCGCGATGTGTGATAGGTCAAGCTGTATGGCGCGCTGATAATGCTGTGCGGCTAATTTACTTTGTCCGAGGTGGTCGAGGCTGACCGCGAGATTGAAGGCAAACTCGGCATTGCCGGATTCCAGCGTATAGGCGCTGAAGTAGGCCTGTTGCGCCTCGCCCCAGCGCGTTTGTCCGGCATACAGGTTGCCCAAGGCAAAATGCAGCGCGGCGGAATTGCCTTGCTCGCGCAACAGGATTTTCAGGCGGCTTTCGTTGTTATCGCTGTCCGCGCTCAATGCCGACATGCCGGCATTCGCGAGCGCATTGCGCGGGTCCTGCGCCAGCACGCGTGCGTAATACTGCGCAGCCGTCCGGTCCTCTCCGCGCTGTTGAGCGATGGATGCCAGGCCAAGCAGCGCGTCGGTATTTCCAGCATCTTTCCTGAACATCGCCAAATACAGTTGTTGCGCCTCTTCCAGCTTGCCATCCCGGTATGCGAGGTAGGCATCATTGAGCAACGGGTCAACCAGCGGTTCGGAGATGCGCTGTTCTACACGCACGGGAGATGCGCTGGCCGGGCGGGGTGCACTGGCTACGGGGGCTTGGATAACCCCCCTGGCTTGCCGGGTCGCGCCTGCGCTATCTGCTTCGGCGATCCCTGGCACCAGCGCTCCTTGCGGCGCGGCGGGTTCGCCCACGGCGGGAGGCGGCACCTGCGCAAGCGGCGCAGCGGGTGATGCGCCGGCAGGGCGCAGCGGTGCGGTATTGCTTGAGGAATCGAGATACACAAAATAGCCGGCGCCAATGGCCAGCAGCAAAATCGTACCACCCAGGGCGAACAGCAAATTGCGGTTGGGCAAGATACGCCCGGACGCCAGGAAAGGTGATTTTGCGACGAACAGGTTCTGCCCGGCGCTGCGCGCGTTCTCGGTCGGCCGTGCATCCGATGATTCCTTCGCCATCAGGTCCGGAAGCTCTTCCAGGCTGAGCTCCGTGGTTTGAAGAGCGTGCTCCTCACCTTGCGCGGAATGCGCTTGCTGCAGCTTTTTACGGGCGTCCAGGAGCAGACTCATGTCAAGGCTTGCCGGCGGTCGGCTCTTTGAAGAAATTCTGATCCGGCAGCATGTCGCGATACGCGCTGAAATCGCCGTTGATACTGGCATCCTTGATGACCATCGGGCGCAGGAAGATCACCAGTTCGGTTTTGCTGGTTGTGTCATTGCGGTTCTTGAACAGGTTGCCCGCCACCGGGATTTTGGATATTCCGGGCACCTCATCGCTGAAGTTATCCATACGATCTTCCATCAGGCCACCCAGTACGGCGATCTGGTTGTTTTCGATTTTCAGCACAGAATCCATTTCACGGGTTGAGGTTTGCGGAATCTTGTTGACGACGGCCAATCCTGGGGTGGGGTCATTGGCATCCGTGAGAAGGCGCGTGATTGACGGGCGAATGTTGAGCAGCACGGTGTCACTTTCGTTGATCTGCGGCGTCACGCTCATGGTGAAGCCAATTGGCACAGTGTTGACGGTGGTGGTGTAGGTGATGATTGGCGTACAGGGAGCCGGAGAGCAAGGCGCGGTAGTTGAATTGACGATGAAATACACCTTGTTATCCACTACGCGCAACATGGCGGTCTGGTTGTTCATTACGCTCAGCTTGGGGCTGGACAACACCTTTACCGTGCCGAACGATTCCAGTAAGGAAACCGATGCAGCCAGGTTACCCAATCGGGAGGCGGGGTTAAGGTAATCGAGGGTGAACATGTTTCCGGTACTGGCGCCGGGTAATCCCGCTGTCGCAGCTTGGCGCAATTGAAAGCCGGTACCATTGCGTTGCAACAGAGACCAGTTGATGCCTTGCTGGTAATTGTCGTTCAAACGAACCTCCACCACGGTGGCCTCGATCAACACTTGGCGACGGGCGCTGCTCATGATCTGGTCGATGAACTCCTGGATCTTTTCATGCTGCTTCCCGGTGGCGCGCACCGTGATGATGCCATTCTCCGGGTTGGCGATGACCGAAGCTGCTTCGCGGAAAGTGTTGGTGCGTGTGACGGTGGTGCCACCTTCTTGCACACTCACCGGATTGGGGCTGTTTTCAATGCCACCCTTGGGGACAGGTTTTTTGCCGGTTGTCGGTTGTGCGCCAGTTCCTGTGCTGCTCGACGCACTTATCTGTTGCACGACTGTTTCACTGGAACCCGATGGCAATATCTTGTCGGTCTCGTGCAGGATATCCTTGATGTTCTGGGTCAGCGTATCCCAGAAGTGGTTCTTCGATGAGTTCTTGATCGCAAGT
>JAGRPI010000036.1 GCA_019449635.1 Candidatus Ferrigenium bremense | reverse complement strand
GAGAATTCAATCTCTGGAAGTTACTTGAACCGGAATATAGGTAAACTGATTTCAAATCGGCACCAAAATTTATTGCTTTGTAAACCGCGCCAATGCTTAGCATTGGCTTGATAATTTGTAAGTTAACCGGACACTACTGATTGTTCATCTATGTCAATCCGTGTTCATCCGTGGCTCAACTGCGTTTCCCAGGATCAATACAAGAAGCGGCTTACTGGCACTAAACGACGACTTTACCAGCCAGATTCTCTTTCCGGCGTCGCAGATATCCTGTGGATGCTCAGGTCGGCGCCGTTGAATTCTTGTTCCGCATCGAGGCGGATGCCGACCAGCTTTTTCAGCACGCCATACACCGCATAACCGCCCGCGAAGGCGATCGCCACGCCGAGCAGCGTGCCGCACAATTGCGCGATGAAGCTGACCCCGCCGAGGCCGCCCAGCGCCTTTGCGCCGAAGATGCCCGCCGCGATGCCGCCCCATGCGCCGCACAGGCCGTGCAGCGCCCATACGCCGAGCACATCGTCGATCTTCCAGCGGTTTTGCGTCAGCGTGAACATCACCACGAACAAGGCGCCAGCCACACCGCCGACCAGCAGCGCGCCGACCGGATGCATCAGGTCTGAACCGGCGCAGATCGCCACCAGCCCGGCCAGCGGGCCGTTATGCACGAAGCCGGGATCGTTCTTGCCTGCCCATAAAGCAGCCAGCGTGCCGCCCACCATCGCCATCAGCGAATTGACCGCGACCAGGCCGCTGATCTTGCCGATTTCCTGCGCCGACATGACGTTGAAGCCGAACCAGCCGACCGTGAGTATCCAAGCGCCCAGGGCGAGGAACGGGATGCTGGAGGGCGGATGCGCGGCGATGCGCCCTTCCTTGCTGTAGCGCCCGCGCCGCGCACCGAGCAGCAGCACCGCCGCCAGCGCGATCCAGCCGCCGACCGCATGCACCACCACCGAGCCGGCGAAATCGTGGAATGGCGCACCGAATGATGCAGCCAGCCATTCCTGCACGCCGAAGCGGCCATTCCAGGCGATGCCCTCGAAGACCGGGTAGACAAAACCGACCAGCATGAAGGTGGCAGCCAGTTGCGGGTTGAAGCGGGCGCGCTCGGCGATGCCGCCGGAAACGATGGCGGGAATGGCGGCGGCGAAAGTCAGCAGGAAAAAAAATTTCACCAGGTCGTAGCCGCTCTTTTGCGCAAGCTGCTCCGCACCGGTGAAAAAGTGTACGCCGTAAGCAATGCCGTAGCCGATGAAGAAATACGCCAGCGTGGAGACCGCAAAGTCGGCCAGTATCTTGACCAGCGCATTCACCTGGTTCTTCTTGCGCACCGTGCCGAGTTCCAGAAAAGCAAAGCCGGCGTGCATCGCCAACACCATGATCGCGCCGAGCAACACAAACAGGACGTCATTGCCGAATTTCAGGTTTTCCATGCCTCTCTCCTTTGATGCAAACCATGAATGGTATGCAAGATGCGTTCCACAATTCCAGGGTACTGATAGTTATGGATAAATCAAGAATGTATCAATCAGGAACCGCTTTGCGCAGGAGAAATTGGTGCGCTTTATTGCCGGCTTGCACCAGCACGGTGCACAAACCCCTCCCAATCTCCCCTTGTCAGGGGATGAGTGGTTGCAACTGCATAGTGCGAGTGTCAGGCTCCCTGATAAAAGGAGGGTTGACTAACGCCAGCCGTTGAGATGTTTCTCCAGCCAGAACAGGCCGACGATGGTTTTGCTGTCGTTGATCTTGCCTTGCCTGATCCACTCTATCGCTTCCGGCAGGGACAGCTCGAGCACCTCGAGGAATTCGCCGTCGTCGAGCTGACGGCCTTGATGGGAGAGGCCGCGCGCCAGGAAGTACTCGATGTGCTCATCGGCATAGCCGATGCACGGCCAGGTGGTGGCAAGATGCGTCCACTCGCTGGCCACATAGCCGGTTTCTTCGAGCAGCTCGCGCTGCGCGGTGCACAGGATATCCTCGCTGGAATCGATCTTGCCTGCCGGGATTTCGATGAACTCGCGCTGCGGCGCATAGCGGAACTGGCGCTCCATCACCAGCCTGCCGTTGTCGAGCAGCGCCAGCACGGCGACCGCACCGGGATGGACGATGTATTCGCGGGTATGCACCTGGCCGTCCGGCAGGCGCGCATGATCCTTGCGCACCTTGATGAAGCTGCCGTCGTATATCAAGGCCGTATCCAGGCGGGTTTCTTTCAAGTCCACGGCAATTCCCTGCTCAATATAAAAAGTAGTTCAGCCACGGATTAACACGGATGTACATGGATCACCAATGAGTTGCTTTTCTCATCCGGCGCACCTTCCCCGTGAATTGCGGATTTCCGGAAACACATTGCTTTGTCTGTGGCAACCCGTGTCAATCCGTGGCTAATAGCCGTTTTTAGCAAAAAATCGCGGGATTATTTCTGGAATTTCCAGCTGACCGAACCGGAATCCTCCGAGAAAATCCGCGCCTTACCGCTGTCCATCTTCTGCAGGATGACCCGGATTTCGGTGCCCGACATGCCGTTGAAAATATTCATGCCGCTGGCGGATATCATTGTTTGCCCGGTGGTTTGGCCGATGATTTTATCGATGACGCAGGAGATGTCCACCCCCATTACGTCCCGGTCACGCATGGCACAGGCAAGTTCTTCTTCGGATTCCTTGACCGAAAGGTCAAGCGCGCTGATTTCCGCATTGAGTTTCGTCAGATGATTGGCCGCCTTTGCATGCTTTTCCGCCAGTTTCCGCCAGTTTCCTGCCTGTTCTGCCGTCAGCTTGATTGCGCCGCTTTTGATCCTTTCATGCAACGCCAGATATTTCGCGAACTCCTGGTCTGATTTCAGCGATTCGATCTCTCCCATCTTGGCCTTGCTGCTTTCCTGGGCATCGGCAATTTTCTTTTTCAATGTTGTGACGCGCTGATCGAATGCCGACAAATCAGGTATCAGCGCTGTCACCAGAGTCTCCTTGCCCCGGCGTTCGTCGGTGGAGACAATCTTGATTTTTTCGGCCGCAATCATGCATCCCTCGACGACATCGGCGTACACTTCATCGGCAATGATTTCGCAGTTCACCGCATGTTCGATGTGGACAACCCTGCCGATGATCGTGCTGTGCTCGCAGTTATGGATCGTCACCCCGCCGTCGCGGGCGAGAACCGTGGCACGTGAGACACTCTTGCCAAGAGTGATGTTCCCGCCCAGCGATTCCGCGTGGCCTCCGGACAGATTTCCCTCAATGCGGATATTGCCGCCCTGCGAAATCACATTGCCGAACACATCGGAAAGGAAAGTCATGTGCTTGCCCTTCACCGTGCATCCTCCCTGCACCTCTCCATGCTCGATGAATTCGTCTACGTCCAGCTTCAGATCGCCGGTCGTCTTCGCGCTGACACCCCCCGTGGTTTCAATTTTCTCGACGACTGTAATGCTGTTCGATTGTTCATCATGCATGATGAACCCGTCCAGCACCGACACGATATACTCGCCATCGTCCGCCTGTTCCACAGAGGTGCCCGCCAATGCAAGTGCGTGCAAGTCCACATCTTTCGGTATTTTTGGCTCAATGACCTCGCCGGTCACCTTGTAACCCGGTTTACCCAGCACTCTCGGGACTTTCTTGAGCATGCGTTTCCCTTTGGCGACCTGCGGGAAACGATTTTTGAATGCCCTCAGATCAGCCTTGCCATCCCGCAAAATCTTGGGGGAATTGTCGCGGCGCAAACCGGAGTACACCTCCTGAATCTCGGCATCACGCCCTGCCGCTGGTTCGAGATACCGGGCAATCGTCACACGGGCAGACGCGCCGCTTGCGATAGCCTGGCGCACGGCAGCTACATCGATGCCGAATTTCACTCCCTTCAACCACATATCGGCGACAAACTCGTCGAAATCCAGCCTGGTCGGCACCTGCTTGGTCTTGCTCAGATACCCGGTGATGGGCGGAACGCCGTCTGCGCCCGGCTCTCCGTAAACCGGCTCTTCATAAGTTTCCTCGATGCTGGCCGGTTCGAAAACATATTCGGCGCGGTTCCCGCCTTCAAGCAACTTTACTGCCCGGTAGAGTGCCTGGCGCTGCGGCATAAACCGGGCAATCCTCGTGGCGATCTTTGCCTCGGCACACTTGCCCTGCATCGCAGCCAGCCAGTCTGCGTCATAAAGCAGCTTGAGGAAAGCAGCATAGTCCAGGTCAAAAAAACGCGTCCCTCCGGTAAACAGCCGATCGACGTACAGCTCAAAACCGCCCGTCGCATGCAAGCGCGGCAGGTCGATGATCACTCCCTCCGGCCGTATGGAGACAAAGCCGGGAAGCATCCACTCTTCTTGCGGAGTATCAGAAAGATCGTTTGATGGATCGACCATTTCGCATCCTTAAATTTTGCAAGCGATCATTGTAAAGTGCCTCAGCTTTTCTTTACCACCTGCATTGCGGTGGCGACCAGTCCGGCGATGTCGGCGGCGTTGCCGGGCAGGATCATGGTATTGCCCTGCTTGGCGATATTGCCGAAGGCATCGACAAATCTTTCGGCCACCTTGAGGTTGACGGCGGTGAGACCGCCCTCGCTCTGTATCGCGCCTGCCACGACCCGGATGGATTCTGCCGTCGCATTGGCGACCAGCAGCAGGGCTTCGGCTTCACCCTGCGCGTTGTTGATGGCGGCCTGCTTGGAGCCCTCCGATTGGCGGATGGCGGCGGTCATCAAGCCTTCGGCAAGATTGATCTCCTCCTGTTTCTTGCCTTCCGACTGCGCGATCAGCGCGCGTTTCTCACGCTCTGCGGTGATCTGCTTCTGCATCGCGGCGAGCACCTGTTGCGGCGGGGTGATGTCCTTGATCTCGTAGCGCAGCACCTTCACGCCCCAGTTCGGGCTGGCCTCGTCCAGCGCGAATACCACGGTGCGGTTGATCGCATCGCGATCCTCCAGCAGCTTGTCCAGGTCGCGCTTGCCGCATTCCGAGCGCAGCGCGGTTTGCGCGAGCATGGTGATGGCGGCGAGGTAATTCGACGTGCCGTAGCTGGCACGTGCGGCATCGGTGATCTGGTAATACAGCACGCCGTCCACCTGCACCTGGGTATTGTCGCGCGTGATGCAGACCTGCGGCGCGATGTCCAAAGGAAATTCGGTGAGGCGGTGGCGGTAGGCGATACGGTCGACGAACGGGATGACGGTATTCAGGCCGGGTTCCAGCGTCGTGTGGTATTTGCCGAGCCGCTCGACAACCCAGGCGGACTGCTGCGGCACGATCTTGATGGCCTGAAATGCCAGGAATACCGCGAATATCCCCAATACGATGACGAATATGTCCATATTTTTTCTCCTCCGCTCGGTGAGTGAGTTATATTGAAAGTTTTGGTTCACCACGAAGAACACAAAGATCACGAAGATTTTTGCCGTACCTCGAAACTCGCCTTTGGCTCGTTTTCATGGAGTTGCATGACATTGAAGGTGAACTCCATTTTCTGTGCCGTACATCGTTTTTTTCACGTTCTTCGTGGCCTTCGTGGTTCAACTATGGCGTTAAGCGTTATTCGATAATCAAACGGGACCCGACGATTTCCTTGATACGCCAGACCTGCCGGGCTGCATCTTCCGTTGCCTCACTCGCCAGTTCGGCATCCCACTCCGCACCGCGATAGCTGACTCGGGCATGGCGTTCGTCCGACCAATGCACGACATGCACGGCCTGGCCGATATCGTTGGCGGGATTGGCGTGTTCATCCGGACGGGCGTGCTGCTGTTTCCAGCGATAAATCCCCGCCACGCTGGCCGAACACAGCAATGCCGCGACCGCGGCCTGCCCGCTCCACGCCACGCCCAGATACGCGACCAGGCCGGCGACCGCCAGGCCGAACGCCACGGCGATCAGATAGAACGTGCCGCTGGCCATTTCAGCGATCACCAGCACCAACGCTGCCAACCACCATATCCAATATGCTTCCATCCCGACGCCTCCTGTTTTCAGCGTTGCATTCTGCCACGTTTGCGGATGTTAAAACAAAACTCCCGCACAGGCGGGAGTTTTGCATGGTAGTACAATGCTTTATTAATGCAGCAGCAGCGATTGTTGCACCGACACGGCGCAGACCGACATCAGCGTGCCGGGCAGCAGGCCGAGCAACAGCACACCCAGGCCGTTCACGCTCATCAGCAGCGCGGTATCCGATCCGACGACAATCGGCGTGTGGCTTTCCGGCGCGTCGAAGTACATCAGCTTGACGATGCGCAGGTAGTAGAACGCGCCGATCAGCGAGAGCAATACCGCAACGACGGCCAGCCAGATGTGCCCTGCCTGCACCACGGCGTTCAGCACCGAGAATTTTGCATAGAAACCGACCGTGGGCGGCACGCCGGCCATGGAGAACATCAGCAGCAGCATCAGGAAAGCGAGCCATGGACTGCGCTGGCTGAGGCCCTTGAAGTCGTTGAGGGTGTCGGCCTCGAAGCCCTCGCGCGACAGCAGCATGATCATGCCGAACGCGCCGAGCGACATCAGCACGTACACCACGGCGTAGAACATCGCCGAGCCGTAGCCTTCGATGCCGCCGCTCAGCAGGCCGAGCAGCAGGAAGCCCATGTGCGCGATGGTGGAGTAGGCGAACATGCGCTTGAGGTTGTTCTGCGCGATCGCGGTGATGTTGCCGATGGCCATCGAGGCAACGGCAAGGATGATCAGCATGCCGGACCAGTGCTGCACCAGCGGCTGCAAGCCTTCGACCAGGATGCGCGAGACGAAGGCGAAGGCGGCGAGCTTGGGCGCCGAACCGATCAGCATGGTCATTGCGGTGGGCGCGCCGTGATACACGTCCGGCACCCACATATGGAACGGTACCACGCCGAGCTTGAAGGCCAGGCCGGAGACCACGAACACCAGGCCGAATACCAGCAGGTTCTTGTCCGCATTGCCCGACTGGATCGCAATCGCCACATCGCCCAGTTCCAGCGAGCCGGTCGCGCCATACAGCATGGACATGCCGTACAGCAGCAGACCGGAAGCCAGCGCGCCGAGGATGAAGTATTTCATCGCCGCTTCGGTGGCGACGGCGGAATCGCGCTGCAGGGCGACCATCGCGTACAGGCTCAGGGAGAGTACTTCCAGGCCGAGGTACAGGGTGAGGAAATGGTTGGCGGAGATCATCACCATCATGCCGAGCGTGGCGAACAGGGCCAGCACCATGAATTCGCCGCTGAACAGGCCGCGTATGATGAGATATTGTCTTGAATACACCAGCATCATCGACACCGCCAGATAGGTCAGCAGCTTCAGCACATCGGACATCAGGTCGTCCACATACATGTTGTTGAAGGCGTACGATATGCCATGCTCGTGCGTGCCGACGGTGATCATCGAACAGCCCAGCAGGGTGAGTTGCACCAGCATGTAGGTAACCTGCCTGCCGCTTTGCCTGATCAGCAGATCCGCAATCAGGATCACGCACGCCATGGCCAGCATGAAAATTTCCGCTCCGGCCGGCATCAAATTAGTCATCAAATCCATATTCACCTCGAGTCAACTGCTTACAACGGCAGCTTGGAGCGCGCCACATGCACCAGCAGGTCATTCACCGACACGTGCATGATTTCACTGAACGGCAAGGGATACAGCCCCATGCCCAGCACGGTAACCGCCAGGATCGCGAAGATCGCTTTTTCGCGCAGCGTCAGGTCGGTCAGTGCGGCGACATGCGAATTGGCTACCGCGCCGAAGATCACGCGCTTGTACATCCACAATGTATAGGCCGCACCAAAGATCAGCGTGGTCGCCGCGGCGAAGGCGTACCAGAAATTCGTTTTTACCGCGCCGAGAATCACCATGAATTCACCGACAAAGCCGCTGGTACCTGGCAGGCCGCTGTTCGCCATGGCAAACAGCATGAAGAAAGCGGCGAACACCGGCATGGTGTTGGCCACGCCGCCGTAATCGGCGATGTTGCGCGAGTGCATGCGGTCATACAGCACGCCGATGCACAGGAACAGCGCACCGGATACAAAGCCGTGCGAGATCATCTGCAACAGCGCGCCTTCCATGCCGTAGGCGTTGAAGATGAAAAAACCCAGCGTGACGAAACCCATGTGCGAAATCGATGAATACGCGACCAGTTTCTTCATGTCCGTCTGCATCAGCGCCACCAGGCCGATGTACACCACCGCGATCAGCGACAGCGCGATCATCACGCCGGCCAGTTTGTGGCTGGCATCCGGCACGATCGGCATGGAGAAGCGCAGGAAGCCGTAAGCACCCACCTTCAGCATGATCGCCGCCAGGATCACCGAGCCGCCGGTCGGCGCTTCCACGTGAGCATCCGGCAACCAGGTGTGTACCGGGAACATCGGCACTTTCACCGCAAAGGCGAAGAAGAACGCGATGAAGATCAGGATCTGCGCCGCCATCGGGAGCTCGACCTTGTGGAAGTCGAGGATCTCGAAGCTGCCGCCGGACTGGTTGTACAGGTAGATCAGTGCCACCAGCATCAGCAGCGAACCGAGCAGGGTATAGAGGAAGAACTTGACCGCAGCGTACACGCGATTCTGCCCGCCCCATACGCCGATGATCAGGAACATCGGGATCAGCATGGCTTCCCAGAACACGTAGAACAGTATCGAGTCAAGCGCGGCGAACACGCCGATCATGATGCCGGACATGATCAGGAAGGACGCCATGTATTGCGCGACGCGTTTTTCGATCACCTGCCAGCCGGCCAGCACCACGAGGGGCGTGAAGAAAGCGGTCAGCAGGATGAACAGCACCGAGATGCCGTCCACGCCGAGGTGGTAATGGATGTTGAAGCGTGCGATCCAGTCATGCAGCTCGACGAATTGCATCTCCGAGGTGTCGCTCACAAAGCCGGTATAAAGCGGGATCGTCACCAGAAAACCGAGCACCGAACCGGCCAGCGCGAGGATGCGCGCCAGCGGAGCGTTCTTGTCATCGCCGGTGGCCAGAACCAGGATGCCGAAGACGATCGGCAGCCAGATTGCAACGCTAATTACGGGTAATCCGAAAATCATGCTGTTATTCCTCTAATTTCCGGGAAGTGGAAAGTAGGAAGTGGATAGTGGGAAACCCCAGCCCCTCGCTGCGCTTTCCCCACTCCCCAACTATCCACTCCCCACTCCCCGCTTTTAAAACCAGTTCCGCACGGTCAGCAGCACGAATACGCCGATGATCATGGAAAACGCATAGTGGTAGATATAACCGGACTGGAGGCGGCGCACCACGCCCGAGAACATCCCGACCAGCTTGGCCGAACCGTTCACCATCAACCCGTCGATCAGCTTCACGTCACCGAACTTCCACAGCAACCCGCTCGCGCCGCGCGCGCCGCCGGCGAAGAACCAGTCGTTGAAACGGTCGAAGTAGTACTTGTTGTCGAGCAGGGTGTAGACGAACTGGAAGCGCTTGTGGATCATTGCCGGAATATCGGGGCGCTTCAGGTAGAAGAATGCCGCGCACCCTACCCCGGCGATCGCCAGCCACAGCGGCAAGGTGGTCAGTGAGTGCAGCGCCATCGCAAACGCACCGTGGAATTCCTGGTGCATCTCGTGCAGCGCGTGGTGATGCCCGGCGATGAAGATCGAGTCGCCGAAATAGCCGCCGTACAGCATCGGTTCGATGGCGATGTAGCCGATCAACACGGAAGGGATGGCCAGCAGCACCAGCGGCAGCCACACCACCCACGGCGTCTCGTGCGGATTGCCATGATGCGCGTGAGCGTCGTCTTCCTTGCCGCCTTCGTGGTCGTGGGTCGGCTTGGGATGATGGAAACGCTCCTTGCCGTGGAACACCAGGAAGTACATGCGGAACGAATAGAAGGCGGTGACGAACACGCCGGCCACCACCGCGAAGTAGGCGAAGCCGGAACCGGGCAGTTGCGACAGCGCGACCGCCTCGATGATGCTGTCCTTGGAGTAGAAGCCGGAGAAGAACGGCGTGCCGATCAAGGCCAGCGAGCCGATCAGCGAAGTGATCCAGGTGATCGGCATGTATTTCTTCAGGCCACCCATGTTGCGGATGTCCTGGTCGTGGTGCATGGCGATGATCACGCTGCCGGCGGCAAGGAATAGCAGCGCCTTGAAGAACGCATGGGTCATCAGATGGAAGATCGCCACCGAATAGGCCGATGCGCCGAGCGCCACGGTCATGTAGCCGAGTTGCGACAACGTGGAATAGGCCACCACGCGCTTGATGTCATTCTGGATGATGCCGAGGAAACCCATGAACAGAGCGGTGATTGCGCCGATCACCATGACGAAGGACAAGGCGGTTTCGGACAATTCATAGAGCGGCGACATGCGCGCCACCATGAAGATACCGGCGGTCACCATGGTCGCGGCGTGGATCAGCGCGGAGATCGGGGTCGGGCCTTCCATCGAATCGGGCAGCCACACATGCAGCGGGAACTGCGCCGACTTGCCCATCGCGCCGATGAACAGCAGGATGCAGATCGCGGTCATCATGTTCCACGATACGCCGGGAATCGGCGCGATGTCCCTGGCGTGGCTCGCGGCATTGGCGAACACCGCGGCATAGTCCAGCGTGCCGAACACCATCAGCACCAGCCCGATGCCGAGCAGGAAACCGAAATCGCCGACGCGGTTCACCAGGAAGGCCTTGAGGTTGGCGTAGATCGCCGTTTCTTTTTTGTACCAGAAGCCGATCAGCAGGTAGGAAACCAGCCCCACCGCTTCCCAACCGAAGAACAACTGCATGAAGTTGTTCGCCATCACCAGCATCAGCATGGAGAAAGTAAACAGCGAGATGTAGCTGAAGAAGCGCTGGTAGCCGTCATCGTCTTCCATGTAGCCGATGGTATAGATGTGCACCATCAGCGACACGAAGGTCACCACCAGCATCATGGTGGCGGTGAGCCTGTCGATCAGGAAGCCCACATGGAAGCTGGTATCGCCGGAGGTCAGCCAGGTATAGACCGGGCCGTTGAACACATGGCCTGCCAGCACATCGTTGAAAATCGCCAGCGAGGCGAAAAATGAAACCGCCACCAGCGCGATGGTGATGCGATGCGACCAGGCGCGCCCCAGGCACTTGCCGAACAGCCCGGCGGCGATCGCCCCGACCAGCGGCGCTACCGGAACCAACAGATACAAATTCTGCGTAGTCATGCCATTACCCTTTCAGGCTGTCCAGATCGTCAACATTGATGGTGTTCAGGTTGCGGAACAGCACCACCAGGATCGCCAAGCCGATGGCGGCCTCGGCAGCGGCCACGGTCAGGATGAAGAACACGAAGACCTGGCCGGCGGTGTCGTTCAGGTAATGCGAGAACGCCACGAAATTGGTGTTCACCGCCAGCAGCATCATTTCGATCGCCATCAGCAGCACGATCAGGTTCTTGCGGTTGAGGAAAATGCCGACCACGCCGATGGCAAACAGCACGGCGCTCAGTACCAGATAATGCGACAGTGTTAACACTCTTCCCGCTCCCTTGATTAACTTGGAAAGTGGGGAGTGGAGCGGTGCTGCGCACCTCAGTGGAAAGTGGGAAACCCACTCACCGCTCACCGCTTACCACTTCCCGCTTACCACTTCCTACTTACCAGATTCTTTGCTTTCACTCTGCATGGCCACGATGCGCAGGCGATCCGCTTTCCTGACCGCGACCTGCTCGGCCACCACCTGCGACTTGGCATCCTTGCGGCGGCGCAGGGTCAGCGCGATTGCCGCCACCATCGCCACCAGCAGCAATACTGCGGCGATCTCGAACGGATACACATAGTCGGTATAGATCAGCCTGCCCAGTTCCTTGGTGTTGCTGTAATCGGCCGCATGTTTGACGGCCGACTTGCCGGCCGACGCCCCGGAGGAACCCAGCACCCAGATCATCTCGAACGCCATCAATCCGGCCAATGCCGCGCCGAACGGCAGCCAGCGCCAGATACCCTCGCGCAACCGCACCAGATTGATGTCCAGCATCATCACCACGAACAGGAACAGCACCATCACCGCACCGACATACACCAGCACCAGCGTGATGGCGAGGAATTCCGCTTCCAGCAATATCCAGATGCCTGCGCAACTGATGAACGTCAGCACCAGGAACAGCACGGCATGCACCGGATTGCGCGCAGTGATCACGCGCAATCCGGCGAACACGGTCAGCGCGGCAAACACATAAAACACGATAGTCTCGAAATTCATAAATTCATCCTCTTAAAGTGGCAAGTTGGAAGTGGAGCGGCGCTATGCGCCTCAGTGGGAAGTGGGAAACCCTACTTCCTACTTCCTACTTCCTACTACCTATACTTCGCATCCGCCGCGCGATCCCTGGCGATTTGCTCTTCATGTTTGTCGCCCATCGCCAGCAGCATCGGCTTGGTGTAATACAGGTCGCCGGGTTTTTCACCGTGATATTCGAACACGCGCGTCTCGACGATCGCATCCACCGGGCAGGACTCCTCGCAGAAGCCGCAGAAGATGCACTTGGTCAGGTCGATATCGTATTGCGTGGTGCGGCGCGTACCGTCCTCGCGCTCCGCCACTTCAATTGTGATCGCCAAAGCCGGGCACACTGCCTCGCACAGCTTGCAACCGATACAGCGTTCTTCGCCATTGGCGTAGCGGCGCTGTGCATGCAGGCCGCGGAACCGGAAGCTCTGCGGGGTCTTCTCTTCGGGGTATTGCACGGTGATCTTACGCGCGAAGAAATACCGCCCGGTCAGCGCCATGCCCTTGACCAATTCGTAGAGCAGGAAGGTCTTGAAGAAGTTTGTGATTTTTTCCATATTCGTTTCCTCCGCTTACCAGACCCACAGTGGGGTTTGCATCCACGCGGCGACCACCACCACCCAGACGATGGTCAGCGGGATGAATACTTTCCAGCCCAGCCGCATCAGTTGGTCATAGCGATAGCGCGGGAAGGTCGCGCGGAACCACAGGAACAGGAACAGGATGAACGAGACCTTGCCCAGCAGCCAGATGAAACTGTCCGGCAGGAACGGCAACGGCGACAGCCAGCCGCCCAGGAACATGATCGAGGTGAGGAAGGCAATCAGGATCATATTGGCGTATTCGGCCAGGAAGAACAGCGCGAACGCCATGCCGGAATATTCCACATGGAAACCCGCGACGATTTCCGACTCCCCTTCCGCCATATCGAACGGCGCGCGGTTGGTTTCCGCGACCCCGGAAATCAGATAGACGAGGAACATCGGGAACAGCGGCAACATGTACCAGTTGAGCAGCCCGAAGCCGCCTTTCTGGCCGTTGACGATGTCGGTCAGGTTCATGCTTTGCGAGGCCATCAGCACGCATACCAGTGCGAAGCCCATCGCGATTTCATACGACACGATCTGCGCCGCGGAACGCACCGCGCCGAGGAAGGCATACTTGGAGTTGGATGCCCAGCCGGCAATGATGATGCCGTACACCGCCAGCGAGGTCATCGCCAGGATGTACAGCAAACCCGCATTGAGGTTGGACAGTACCATCCCTTCATTGAACGGCACCACCGCCCATGCTGCCAGGGACGGAGCAAGCGCCATGATCGGCGCAAGGATGAACAGGGCCTTGCTCGAGCCGCTCGGAATGATGATTTCCTTGAACAGCAGCTTGATACCGTCGGCGAGCGGTTGCAGCAGGCCGTAATAACCGACGCGGTTCGGGCCGATACGTATCTGCATGTAACCGATGACCTTGCGTTCTGCCAGCGTCAGATAGGCGACCGCCCCCATGATCGGCAACACGATAAGCATGATCTTCACCACTGTCCAGAGTGGCAGCCAGAGCGGACCGAGCAGATCAAGCCCGGTCTGTTCGAGAGTTTGCAGCAGTTCCATCATGCGCGCTCCACAGTGATCGTTCCAGACATCGCGCCCAGCTCCGCCGTGGCCGGATGACCCGCCGCCACGCGCGCGCTGCCGGCAGGCAGGGTGTCATCCGCCTGCACCGCCAGGCGTACCGTTGCCTTGCCCTGGCTCACCTTCACGAGATCGCCGGATTGCAGGCCCAGTTTCCGCAGCTCGCTGCCATGCATCTTCACGCACGGGGTTGCGGCATCGCGGGTCTTTTGCAGCGAGGCAGCGCGGCGCACAACCGCATCGGCCGAGTAGATCGGCACATCGGCCACGCGCTGCAATCCCTGCGCCTTGACGCTGACGGTGTTCTGTAATGCGATATCCAGATGGTTGTCCAGCTTGCCGCCGACTTCCCGGGTGCCGAGCGCCTCGTCGCGCACCGCTTCGCTGGTGTCGTAATCGAAACCGCTCACCTCGAGCAGATTGCCCAGCACGCGCAGCACCTTCCAGGCCGGACGGGTTTCGCCAAGCGGCCTGACTGTTCCCTTGAAACTTTGCACGCGCCCCTCGGTGTTGACAAACGTGCCGGAGGTTTCGGTGAACGGCGCGATGGGCAGCAGCACATCGGCGTAATCGGTCGCATGGTGCTTGTAGGCGGACAATGCCACCACCAGATCGGCAGCGTACATCGCGGCCAGCGCCTGTTGCGGATCATGCATGTCCAGTTCCGGCTCGGCGTTCAGCAGGATATATGCCTTGCGCGGCGAGACCAGCATCTGCGCAGCATTCATGCCCTGCACAGCGCCACCAAACGGCACCGCTCCGGCGAGATAGCCGCCGACGCTGTTGGCCGCCTCGCCGAGGAAACCGAACTTCGCGCCGCACAATGCGGCGATCCGCTCCGCCAGCGCGGCCACCTGCGCCGCCTGAGGATGTTGCTGCGCAAAGTTGCCGAGCAGCACCGCGGCACGCTCGCCGCTTGCCAGGCTCATGGCAATCGCGGCGGCGACGCCGCCTACTTCGACATCCTGTACGGATGCGTCCGGTGCCACCTGTTTTTCCGCGGCCAGCGCCTTGAGGATCTGCGCCAGTACGTTCGCCAGCTCGCTTGGCGCGACGATGACTTTGTTGGCGACCGGCATCAGCAGGTCGTCATCGCTGGCATGCACGATGTTGGCTTGTGCGCCGCCTTTGACCGCTTGGCGCACGCGATGCGCCAACAGCGGATGGTCCTTGCGCAGGAAGCTGCCGACGATCAGCAGACGGTCACGGGTATCAATCTCGGCGACCGGCATGCCCAGCCACGGTGCGCCGGCCTGCTTACCGTCCGAGCTGAAATCCGATTGGCGCAGGCGGAAATCGACGTTACCGCTGCCCAGGCCGCGCACCAATTTCTGCAGCAGATAGAGCTCCTCCAGCGTGCTGTTCGGCGTCGCCAGTGCGGCAATTTGTGCCGCACCATCGCCGTTGCCGATATGGCGCAAGCCGTTTGCCACATATTCCAGCGCAACCTGCCATTCGACCTCGACCCACCTGCCATCCTGCTTGAGCATCGGCTTGGTCAGGCGTTGCGGCGAATTCAGTCCTTCATAGCTGAACCGGTCCCTGTCGGAGATCCAGCATTCGTTGACGGCTTCGTTCTCGACCGGTGTGACGCGCATCACCTTGTCGTTCTTCACCTGCACCGCCAGATTCGAACCCAGGCTGTCATGCGGGCTGACCGACTTGCGCCGCGACAATTCCCAGTTGCGCGCGGAATAGCGGAACGGCTTGCTGGTCAATGCGCCGACCGGGCACAGGTCGATCATGTTGCCGGACAACTCGGAATCCACCGAGCTGTTCACAAAGCTCATGATCTCGGCATGTTCGCCGCGGAACGCCATACCCAGCTCCATCATGCCGCCGATCTCCTGCCCGAAACGCACACAGCGCGTGCAGTGGATGCAACGGCTCATTTCCAGGGTGGAAATCAGCGCGCCGACATCCTTGTGCATCACGATGCGTTTTTCTTCCGTGTAGCGCGAAGCCGTTGTGCCGTAGCCCACCGCCAGGTCTTGCAACTGGCACTCGCCACCTTGGTCACAGACCGGGCAATCCAGCGGGTGATTGATCAGCAGGAACTCCATCACGCCCTTTTGCGCCTTGACCGCCAGATCGGAATGGGTATGCACTTTCATGCCGTCAGCAGCCGGCGTCGCACAGGCAGGCAGCGGCTTGGGCGCCTTTTCCACCTCGACCAGGCACATGCGGCAATTGGCGGCGATGGACAGTTTCTCGTGGTAGCAAAAATGCGGGATATAGACGCCGACCTTGCGTGCCGCATCCATCACGGTGGAGCCGCGTTTAATCTCGACCGGCTTGCCGTCAATCTCAATATTGATCATTGTTCACCTAATCCGTCAGCATTAGACCAAGCAGCGCTTGTGCTCGATGTGATATTCGAATTCGTCGCGGAAATGCCTGAGCATTCCCTGCACCGGCCAGACCGCCGCCTCGCCCAGCGCGCAGATGGTGCGCCCGGCAAGGTTTTCACCCACGCTCAACAGCAAATCGAGGTCTTCCTTGCGGCCTTCGCCATGCTCGATGCGATGCACGATGCGATACAGCCAGCCGGTTCCTTCGCGGCACGGCGTGCATTGTCCGCAGGATTCTTCAAAATAGAAATAAGACAGGCGCTCCAGCGCGCGCACCATGCAGGTCGTCTCATCCATCACGATCACCGCGCCGCTGCCCAGGCCGGAACCCGCCTTGGAGAGGGAATCGTAGTCCATGGTCAGGCCCATCATGGTTTCGCCGGGCAATACCGGCATCGACGAGCCTCCCGGGATCACCGCCTTGAGTTTGTGCCCGTTGCGTACCCCCCCCGCCATTTCCAGCAGCTTGCTGAACGGCGTACCCATCGGCACTTCAAAATTGCCGGGGTTATTCACATGACCGGACACCGAAAACAGCTTGGTGCCGCCGTTGTTGGGCTTGCCGAGTTCCAGGAACTTCTGCCCGCCATGATTGATGATGTACGGAATGCTGGCAAAGGTTTCGGTGTTGTTGATGGTAGTCGGTTTGCCGTACAGGCCGAAAGTCGCCGGGAACGGCGGCTTGAAGCGCGGCTGGCCTTTCTTGCCTTCGATGGATTCCAGCAGGGCGGTTTCCTCGCCGCAGACGTAGGCGCCATAACCCAGATGGTTGTGCAGGTCGAAACAGAAATCCGTACCCATGATGTTGTCGCCCAGATAACCGGCGGCACGCGCCAGTTCGCAGGCTTCCTCCATGCGTTCGTAGGCTTCGAAAATTTCGCCATGCACGTAGTTGTAGCCGGTCTTGACCCCCATGGTATAGGCGGCGATTGCCATGCCCTCGATGAGCAGATGCGGGTTGTAGCGCAGGATGTCCCAGTCCTTGCAAGTGCCCGGCTCGCCCTCGTCGGTGTTGCAGACGATGTACTTGTCGCCCTTGTAGTCCTTGGGCATGAAACTCCACTTCAGCCCGGTCGGGAAACCCGCTCCACCGCGTCCGCGCAACGCGGACAGCTTGACCTCGGCAATGATCGCATCGGGCGGCATCTTTTCGGTCAGCACCTTGCGCAACGCCTGGTAGCCGCCGACCTTGAGATAGTTTTCCAGCGTCCAGGGCTGGTCGAAATCCATCGTGGTGAGAATGACCGGGCCTCTCATGATTTATCCAGTTCCGCCAAAATTTGATCGATCTTCTCTTTGCTCAGACGCCCGCAAAGTTTCTTGTTGTTCACGGAAAACAGCGGCGCATCCTTGCAGGCTCCCATGCACTCGCCTTCGCGCAGGCCGTACTTCCCGTCCGCCGTCACCTCGCCCAGGCCGATACCCAGCTTGCCCTGCAGATACGCCACGGTCTCCTCCGCCCCGCACAATGTGCAGGACAGGTTGGTACATACCGTGATGGTGTGCTTGCCCATCGGCTTGAGGTTGTACATGTGATAGAAGGTCGCCACCTCGTATACCGCCATTTTCGGCATGCCGAGGTAAGCCCCGATATCCGCCATGTCCTCGTTGGCAATCCAGCCCTTTTCGTCCTGCACGAAACGCAACGCGGCCATCACCGCAGACTGCTTCTGGTCCGCCGGATACTTCTTCAATTCGCGGTTGATCTTCGCCTGTATTTGCTCTGATAACATTAGCGGTCTACCTCACCAAAAACTATGTCCTGCGTGCCGATGATGGTCACCACGTCGGCAATCATGTGGCCGCGTGCCATCTCATCCAGCGCGGCCATGTGTGCGAAGCCCGGCGCGCGTATCTTCATGCGATACGGCTTGTTCGCGCCGTCGGAAATCAGGTAAATGCCGAACTCGCCCTTGGGATGCTCCACTGCAGCATAGGCCTCGCCGGCCGGCACGTGCATCCCTTCGCTGAACAGCTTGAAGTGATGGATCAATTCCTCCATGTTCTGCTTCATCGCTTCGCGTTTGGGCGGCGCAAACTTGAAATTGTCGGTCATCACCGGACCGGGGTTGCTGCGCAGCCAGGCGATGCATTGCTTGATGATGCGGTTGGACTGGCGCATTTCTTCGACACGCACCAGGTAGCGGTCATAGGAGTCGCCATTGGTTCCGACCGGAATATCAAAATCCAGGCGGTCATAGACTTCGTAAGGCTGCTTCTTGCGCAGATCCCATTCCACGCCGGAGCCGCGCAGCATCGGGCCGGTGAATCCCAAAGCCAGGGCGCGTTCCGGCGAGACCACGCCGATACCCACGGTGCGCTGCTTCCAGATGCGATTGTCGGTCAGCAGCGTTTCATATTCATCGACGTAGGCAGGGAAACGATTGGTGAAATCTTCCAGAAAATCGAGCAGCGAGCCTTGGCGGTTCTCGTTGAGTTTCTTGACCGCTGCAGCATTGTGGATCTTCGATGCCTGATATTGCGGCATGGTGTCCGGCAGATCGCGATACACGCCGCCCGGACGATAATAGGCTGCATGCAAACGTGCGCCGGATACCGCCTCATAGGCGTCCATCAGGTCTTCACGCTCGCGGAAACAATACAGGAACACGGTCATTGCGCCGATGTCCAGCCCGTGCGCGCCCAGCCATAGCAGATGGTTCAGGATACGGGTGATTTCGTCATACATCACGCGGATATACTGCGCGCGCAGCGGCACCTCGATGCCCGCCAGCTTTTCGACCGCCATCACATAGGCATGCTCGTTGCTCATCATCGAAACGTAATCGAGCCGGTCCATGTAGGGCAGGGATTGCAGGTAGGTCTTGTGCTCGGCCAGCTTCTCGGTGGCGCGATGCAACAGCCCGATGTGCGGGTCGGCACGCTCGATGACCTCGCCGTCCAGTTCCAGCACCAGGCGCAACACCCCGTGCGCCGAGGGGTGCTGCGGCCCAAAATTCATTGTGTAGTTCTTTATTTCCGCCATGACTTCAGTTCCCTCGCATCCGATGCAACGCGCGTTCACAATGCATTTCAGTGGAGGCTCTCGTCCCCGAATGGGGGAACTTGCGCAAGCAAGTTAAGCCCGCAGGGCGGCCGCAACTAAAATTCATGGTGTAATTTTTAATCTCTGCCATAACTGACCTCAACCGCGACCGTAGTTCTCTTCACGCACGATGCGCGGCGTCACTTCGCGCGGCTCAATCGACACCGGTTGGTACACGACGCGCTGCTGTTCCGGGTCGTAGCGCATTTCCACATGGCCGGACAGCGGGAAATCCTTGCGGAACGGGCTGCCGACAAAGCCATAATCGGTCAGGATGCGGCGCAGGTCAGGGTGTCCGGTGAATATGATGCCGTACAGATCAAAGGCTTCGCGCTCATACCAGTTGGCGCAAGGCCAGATCTCCGTGACGGATTCCAGCACCGGGAAACCGTCATCCTCGGCAAAGATGCGCACCCGCAAGCGCTTGTTGTGCGCCACCGACAACAGGTGATAGACGATCGCAAAGCGCCGGCCTTCCCATGCACCATCGCCATAAGCGGAGTAATCCACGCCGCACAGGTCGACCATCTGCTCGAACCCTGCCGTATCGCGCAGGCGCGTCAGCGTATCCAGCATCCCGTCCGCCTCGACCACCACGGTCAGTTCGCCCAGCCTTTCCTCCATGCCGGCCAGCCGGTCGCCAAGCAAACCCGCCAGACTGGTGCGCAACGTACTCAAATCAGCAACCATAGTTCAACCCTAACGGGCATGGCAATAAATGCCGCCCTTATTGAAATAGTTCGTCATGCCCGCTTCCCTCTCTCCTACCTCTGATAAACCAACTAGCCATTCGACTAAGCTGTCAATAAACGCCAGCCAAGTCGCTGGTTATCTCCCGCAAGCGGGGAGAGAGTGACGCTGCCTTGCTGTGCGAGCTTCCATTAACGCGCAATGGTATTGGTTCGTTTGATCTTGTTTTGCAACTGGATGATGCCATACAGCAGCGCCTCGGCCGTCGGCGGGCAACCCGGCACGTACACATCCACCGGCACGATGCGATCACAACCGCGCACTACCGAATAGGAATAGTGGTAGTAGCCGCCGCCGTTGGCACAGGAACCCATCGAGATCACCCAGCGCGGCTCGGCCATCTGGTCATACACCTTGCGCAACGCCGGCGCCATCTTGTTGCACAGCGTGCCGGCTACGATCATCACATCCGACTGGCGCGGGCTGGGACGGAACACGATGCCGAAACGGTCCAGGTCATAACGCGCCGCACCGGCGTGCATCATTTCCACGGCGCAACAGGCCAAACCGAAGGTCATCGGCCACAGCGATCCGGTACGGGTGTAATTGATGATGGTGTCGAGCGTTGTGGTGACGACGCTTTTTTCCAGAGCACCCTCTATTATTCCCATTCCAAAGCTCCCTTCATCCATTCGTAGACAAAGCCAACCACCAGGATGGCCAGAAAGATCATCATGGAAACAAAACCGAAAGTGCCGATCTCCTTGAGCACGACCGCCCAGGGAAACATAAATGCGATTTCCAGATCGAACAGGATGAACAGGATGGCAACGAGGTAATAACGTACGTCGAATTTCATGCGTGCATCCTCGAAAGCCTCGAAGCCGCACTCATAGGGGGAGAGTTTTTTGCTATCGGGGCGATTGGGCGACACCAGCTTGCCCAGTATCACAGGAGCCACGCCCATCGCGATGCCAATACAAATGAACAACAGCACCGGAAAATAATTATCCAACATTGAGATTCCCCCTCATGCTTGTTGTGATCCATTGACGTGCCCAGAATCACTTTATTATGTTTTTTGCCGGCGCAACTGCGCCCGCTTATTTGGTGCCGATGAGCAGACTCGAACTGCTACGGCTTTCGCCACTACCCCCTCAAGATAGCGTGTCTACCAATTTCACCACATCGGCAATGCAACTGCAGAATTATTTCGGAATATCCCTTGATTTCGGATTGTCAGCGGTATTGGCTGCGGGCGTAGCCGGAGCCGCCTGGATAGCGGCCGCATCAACCTTATCCATCACCCCTTGCTGCTGTGCGGGATGAGCATAAATATAAGTCAACGACAGGCTGGTAATAAAAAACAGCGTTGCAGCGACTGCCGTGCTGCGGCTGAGAAAATTTGCGGAGCCGCTGGAGCCGAACAGACTACCGGCCGAACCGGTACCGAACGATGCCCCCATATCGGCGCCCTTGCCATGCTGCATCAACACCAAACCGATCAGCACCACCGCTGCCAAAAGATGTACTACCCAAACCAATGTTTCCACACATTACTCCCAATACTACGTCAAAGACAAAATCAAACCTCGCCGGCGCGACAAATCGCCAGAAACTCATCAGCCACCAGGGAAGCTCCGCCGATTAATCCGCCATCGATATCCGGCATCGCAAACAAATCTGCTGCGTTATTTGCCTTCACGCTACCGCCGTAAAGTATACACAATTCCGCTGCTATTTGGCCATTATGAGATGCTACCCGCTGACGGATGAATGCATGTACCGCCTGCGCCTGAGCGGAGGTTGCGGTTTTACCGGTACCGATTGCCCAAACCGGTTCATAAGCCACCACCGCATTATGCAGCGCCTGCGCGCCTTCCAACTGTATCAGCGCATCCAACTGCCCGGCAACCACATTCTCGGTAGTGCCATTCTCGCGTTGTTCCAGCGTCTCCCCTACGCACAAAATAGGCGTGATCCCCGCTCGCTGCGCCGCCAGGAATTTCTCGGCCACCAAACGGCTGCTCTCGTTATAGCAAGCGCGCCGCTCGGAATGCCCGACAATCACATAACTGCAGCCGAAGTCGCGCAACATCTGGGCAGACACCTCACCGGTATATGCGCCCTTGTCCAGTTGATGCACATCCTGCGCACCCCATTTCACATTGCCGCCGGACAGCTTTTGCTGCGCCTGGGACAAGTAAGGGAATGGCACGCAAACCGCACAATCGACATTCCGGATTTGAACCATCCCGTCACGTACGGCATCCAGCAGCTCGGCGTTCTGAGCCAGCGTACCGTGCATTTTCCAATTTCCGGCAACTAGTTTACGGCGCACTGCAGTTAATCCCGAGTAATTAAGGTGCACAATCCTACTCGCGAACGAAAGAACGGTCAATGAAACTTGGGACGTACCGGGACTCAATCTCAAAATCATTGCCGAAGGCGTGGAAACAGCGGATCAGTTGACCTTTCTCCGCTTGCACTCTTGCGATGTGGTGCAGGGATACTATTTCAGAAAACCGCTTCCGGCAGCGGAATTTTCCGACATCCTGCGGATGGGTTATTTATCTCAAAGCATTGCCTGGCGGGGCAAACTTGGCGTTCTTGATCTGACTGCACATTGATCCGTTCTGGATCAAAAACGGAACCTCACAGGGTGCGGCAAAACCGTACCCTGTTTCCACAACTCTTGGAATCAGACTTTGAAGCGCGCCACCGAGTCCTTGAGCTCACTGGACAGCCCGTCAAGCTGGGTCGCCGTGTCGCTGCTCGATGCAGCCGCGGCGCTGTTCTCCTCGGCCATCTGTGCGATTTTCTCGACGTTTGCCGCAACTTGTTGAATCGCGACATCCTGCTCGCGCACCGCATCAACGATACTTTGGACGTTGCCCGCCACCTCGCGTGAATCGTCGCCTATTCGGTGCAACGCGGATTCTGTCCTGCCGACGAGTTCCAGGCTCTCCGCAACCTGAATATTGGCCTGCTGCATCCCCGTGACGGTTTCACCGATGTGGTTCTGGATATCGCCGATGAGCGAGGCGATTTCCGTGGTCGCTTTCGAGGTGCGCTCGGCAAGCTTGCGCACTTCGTCTGCCACGACCGCAAACCCCCTTCCCTGCTCGCCGGCGCGCGCCGCTTCGATTGCGGCATTCAATGCCAGCAGGTTGGTCTGGTCGGCAACTTCCTTGATCACCTGTACGATGCCGCCTATCCTCTTCGAACTCTCGTCGAGCCGTCCCACGTTGCTGCCCGACTCGCGGATCAATGCGGCGATACCGTTCACGTTTTGCACCGTCTCGGTCATGACAGAGAGAGCACTTTCGGTTCCGGCCCGGGATTTCTCGACGATCTCGCCCGCAGCGCGGGCATTTGCGGCGGTTTCGCTGACGCTCACGGAGACTTCCTCGATGGCGGCGGCGACCGATGAGGCGGCATCCGCCTGTGCGGACGAACTCCTGTTAACCTGGTCGCTTGAAGTAGCCAGTGCGCCGGATGCGTCGGCGATGCCTGCGCTGGAGCGGGTAGTGTGCGCAATGATGTCGCGGAATTTTTTCATCAGGTGATTGATCGCCTGCCCGACGCGCGCCGTTTCTAGCGTACCTTCCTCGGGAATGTCGCGGGTGAAATCGTCATGTGCGACCGCATACTCGGCCGCATCGACCACGTCCTTCAGCGGCCGATTCACGCTGCGCGCCACCCATACCGAAACCACGACGGCTATGGCGATCGCCAGCGCCGCCAGGATCAGTTGCGTCACCAGGAGGGTGCGGCTGGCAGACAATTGATGATTGACGTCGTTATTGATATTCTTCGTGATCATCTGCTCGACTTCATACAGCCCGTTGATCTTGTCGGTGATGCGCTTGAGCCATACGGCCGAGTCCACATTGAACCCGCCCTGCGCAGAGTGCTCGGCCATGATATCGCGCATGCGCTGTACATCCTGCGCCGCCTCGCCGTCGAGTACCGCCTTCAGCGCCGCCTTTTCCTGCTCGCTCGCGGAGTCGATGAACGCATCCACATAGGCTTCCTGCTTGTATATCCTGGCCAGAATAGCGCGGTATTGGGCGGGTTCAACCTTGTTGGCGACAAATATCGGCGTTGTCAGCGCCCGCTCCTGCCCGGCGTTTTCCTTGGCGTTGGAAAAATTATGATATGTCAGCAGCTTCTTCGCGATGGCCGGGTCGCTGTTGTACTCAGCGGCGGTACTCATCACCTCCAGAAGATAGCCGATGGTGCCGGTGAAAAAGGCGGATGCTTCCCCGGCGGGAATGGCATATTGATTGGCCTGATCGCGCGTCCTGGCCAAGCCATCGAGCTTGCGCTGCGCCTCTTCGACGGCCTTTTTCAGCCCCGGCATCGAAGCGGTATCGATCCCTTCCAGCAATTTCTTGTAAGACGCCAGCTTCTCATCGGTCTTGGCGCGGAGGCCCGGCAGCACATCTGCAAACTTTTCCCCCTTGGACTGGACAAAACCAGCCGTAAAGCCGCGCTCCACCTGCATGGGGTGGATCAAGTCGCCCGCCGCTACCGCCACCTCCATGATGCTGCGCGCCTGCACCGCGCTCTGGTAGCGGCCGAAGCTGTCCCAGATCAGCATGCCAGAAGACAGGATCAGCGCTATCACGGGTACCGCCGTCAGCAGGGCGAGGCGTTGCACAATTGTCGAACGTGTCATTTATTCTCCTCCAGTCCTATATTTATATTTTGATTTTTATATTCAATACGCGAATTCAAGTTTGAAGTACGATAATCAACGGTAACTTCTTGCGGCGTGGTTTTTTCGCGCCTTGCATTCGGGCGAACTCTGAATATTTTGAGGCTCACATAAGCGTTAAGTATGCATCGGGCAGCTGTGCAAATTCTATGGCACACAAAATATTCCGCCTACCTGTCAACTCTGATAGGTAGGCGCACCATCGACCGAATCAGAATAAGGGAACTCCGTCCAGTCCGAATTCTGACATAATTTCGCCGCCCGTGGCAGCAATACTTCGCGAAGCTTCGGGAGGTATCCAAATCAACCCCTATCGAATACAAACGGCGGATTAGGCGCAAAAAGCCGGCCATTTACCTGCGCAACGCGACAAAACCGGGGCTGACTCAGAGGGCGGCACGCCAAAGGCAAGCCGGCTTCATTAGGCGACTGCCGTATCCCTGTGAAACTTGCCTATCAACGCCTCAAATTCCTCTACCGGCACCGGCTTGCTGAACAAATAGCCCTGGTATGCCATGCAGCCGTGCCGCTTGAGAAAAGCCAGATGTTCCTCGGTTTCCACGCCTTCGGCGATGACATTCAAGCGGAAATTGTGCGCCATGTCGATGATGGCTTTCACCATCACAGCATCGTTTGGGTTAGTCGCGATATCGCGCACGAAGCTCCGGTCGATTTTGAGCTGGTCGAGCGGCAGCTGTTTCAGATGGGACAACGATGAGTAGCCCGTACCGAAATCGTCCATCGACAACCCGACCCCAAGCGTTTTCAATACGCGCATTTTCGTTACGATATCGGACAGATCATCCAGCACCACGCTTTCGGTCAGTTCCAGCTTCAGCCGAGACGGATTGATACGATGAGTCTCTATGGCTGCCACGACCTTATCCACAAAGTCAGCCAATTTGAACTGCCGGGCGCTGACGTTCACGGCAAGCACCAGGTTGCATTTCTGCTCGTCATTGGCCCATACGGCGATCTGCCGGCAAGCCGTTTCGAGCACCCACTGGCCAATATCGAGAATCAGCTGGCTCTCTTCGGCAATGGGAATGAATTGGGCGGGAAGAATCATGCCGCGCAGCGGATGAATCCAGCGCACCAGTGCCTCGGCGCCGAAAACGCGGCCACCATCGTCGATCTGCATCTGGTAATAAAGACTGAATTGCCGCTCGACCAGCGCACGGCGCAAATCCGACTCCATGGTCGTGCGCGTTTCCAGGGTGGCTTGCATGTCCGGATCGAAGAAACGCACGGTATTCCGGCCAGACCCCTTCGCCTGATACATGGCGATATCCGCATATTTAAGCAATGTTTCCGCCGTGGCCTCGTGACCGATAAACAGGCTGACTCCGATGCTGGCCGTGCTGTGGAATTCGCATTTCTCGGACAGGCATGGCTGATCGATGACCATGCGGATCTTCTCGCCCACCTCCTCAACCTGCGCCGCGGCATGTTCCGCCTGGCTCGCCAGGTCTTCCAGCATCACCACAAATTCATCGCCGCCGAGCCGTACCACCGTATCGCCTTCGCGCACACAGGACTGCAGGCGCTGCGCTATCTCGACCAGCAACAAATCGCCGCAATCATGCCCTTCGGTATCATTGATTATCTTGAAGTTATCAAGATCGATGAACATGATCGCGCCATACCTGCCGCTGCGCGCGCTGGTTGCCAATGCATGTTGCAGGCGGTCAAGCAGCAGGCGGCGATTGGGCAGGCCGGTCAGCGGATCGAAGAAAGCGAGGCGATTGATTTCGTCTTCTGCTTTCTTGCGCTCCGTAATATCGAAAAACGAACCGACATAATGGGTGAGCGTGCCATCCGGCGCAGTAACAGCTGTGATCGTCAACTGCTTCGGATAGATCTCGCCGTTCTTGCGCTTATCCAGCATTTCCCCGCTCCACTTCCCTTCGCGGAAAATGGTCGCCCACATTTCCTCATAGAAAGCCTTGGGTTTCTTTTCCCCCCTGAGTATGTTTGGGTTGCGGCCGATGACTTCTTCCGCCGTATAGCCGGTGATGTCCTGGAACGCCTGATTGACCCGCAGGATCTTCGGATGGCAATCGGTAATCACGATCGCCTCGTGCGTTTCGAAGGCGATCGCAGAAATGCGCAAATCTGCCGCCACCCTGGCAGATTGCTCGTCTGCCAGCCGCTCGACCGTTTGTTTTTTCCACCACATCCACAGGACGATTCCGGCGCCCAGGGTGAAAAATGCAGCAATGGCCCAGACGATCAATTGGAAGCGCCGGACCTGCTCCAGCACCTCGGACGTATCCATCTTGACCACCATGCCCCATGAGGTATCCGGTACGGCGATGTTATACGCCAGCACCGATCTTTCGCGGTAGTCGAAGGCCTCCAATGCGCCGTAATAACCCTTCATCATCTCCTTGGTCGGGACGGTGAGCGCGTTGACGCCGCCCTGTATCGGCAGCCTGAGCTGGAGCGCGGTATCCTTCCTGAAACGCAATTCATTAAGGAACAGCACGTCGCCACCGTCTCTGGTGACCAGCAAGGTCTCGCCTGTCTCGCTTTCCACCGGCCATGACTGGAGCAGGGAAAACAGGAAACGCAGATCGTCGCGCAGCATCAGGACTCCCATGACCGCCGAGGTGTCCGGATTCACGATGGGGACGAAAGTATCCAGTAGCGGCTTGTCTTGGGCGGATGGGTCGCCAAAGTAGATCGGTGAAGTGCTGTGAAGGTTTTTCTTGATTGTGCGCAACGCAGTGGATTTGCCCGCTTCGGATAATCCCGTATATTGCCCGCTGCCAAAGCGGATATTCGCCTTGCTGTCCAGCAGCAGCACCCCGCCATACCGATAGATGGTCAGCGCAGTTTCCAGCTGCTGCCGCACTGCAGCAGGGGCGTGGCCGGACGGGTTCACCAGCCAATGCATGACTGAAGGGTTGCTCAGGAATTTTGCGGCGACCAGCGCATCCCCTTTGCGCTCCTGGAAATATGTGCCGATCTGGCCGACCTTGAGCTCGCCGATGCCCTGCAAACTCTTAAACGCATGTGCTTTCTGGATATCCCTGGATACGTCGGTCAGGACATAGCTTGCCGCACTGCAAAGAATGGCGAAACAGACGAACAAAGCGGCCGCCACAGAGGCAGGGTGCCGGTTAACTATGTTCTGGGCAGGCATCCGTTCTATTTCCTGTCAGAGACCACCATAATCCCTGTAAGAACGGCCTTCCGCATCAGGCTGCCTGGACGGCAATCCGGTCGCGTTGCGCGATGATGCGGTTGTGCTCGTCCACATAGACGAGCTGCGGATGGAATTTTTGCAGTTCCAGTTCGGTGTACATGGCATAGGTGGCGATGATCAGGATATCGCCCGGATTGGCCTTGTGCGCGGCCGCGCCGTTCACGGAAATCACCCCGGAGCCGCGCTGCGCGCGGATCGCGTAGGTGGTGAAACGCTCGCCATTGGTGACATTGTAAATATCGATCTGCTGATATTCCCTGATGTCGGCCGCGTTCAGCAGATCGTCGTCGATCGCGCAGGAACCTTCGTAATGCAGCTCGGAGTGCGTGACACGCACCCGGTGCAGCTTGGCTTTAAGCATGATTCTTTGCATGAGGTACTTCCCTCTCAAACGGGGCGCGGATTATATAACAATCAACCGATGAGACAAACTTCGATATTGTCCAGCAGGCGGGTATTGCCCAGCCTGGCCGCCGCCAGGATCACCAGTTCGCGCTGAGCCGGATCACCTTGCACGGGGCTGGCCGGCTGCAAATCGGACTGGTTGCGCACCGCCACGTAATCCACCAGCCAACCCCTTGCGGCAAGGGTTTCGACTGCCCGTTGCTGCAATCGTTCAAAATCGCGCTCACCCTGCAGGATGGCCTGCCTCATCCCCTGCAGTGCCTGGTACAGGAAAACCGCTTCGCCACGTTCGCTCACGCTCAAATACTGGTTGCGCGAACTCAGCGCCAGGCCGTCCGCCGCGCGCATCGTCTCCCCGCCGACGATGCGCACCGGCAAATCCAGTTGCGCAGACAGTTGCCGGATGATGTGCAGTTGCTGGTAATCCTTCTTGCCGAACAGCGCGGCCTGCGGCTGTACGATGTTGAGCAGCTTCAGCACTACGGTCGCCATGCCGCGGAAATGCCCGGGGCGGGATGCGCCGCACAGCTCGTTGGCAACCGGCGGTGGCTCGACGAACACGGTTTGCCGCACCGGATACATTTCGTTGACCGAAGGCGCGAATACCACGTCCGCCAAGCCTTGCAGCTGGGCGCAGTCCGCCTCCAGCGTGCGCGGATAGCGGTCAAAATCCTCGTTCGGCCCGAATTGCAGCGGATTGACGAAGATGCTCGCCACCACGCAGTTGCCGTACTCGCGCGCCAGCCTCACCAGATTGAGATGGCCTTCGTGCAGGTTGCCCATGGTCGGCACAAAGGCGACCGCGCGCTCGGCGCCCAGCCGCGCGCGCAACTCGGCAATGGTTGAAATAACTTGCATTAAACTTGAGAACCTCAGTTAGCCACAGATTGACACGGATAAATCCTTAAAGCTGACGCCATCCATTGTCCATCCGTGTCCATCCGTGTTCATCCGTGGCTAATTTTTGTTATGGGTCAAAAACTATGCTCTGCTGCCGGAAAACTCCCTGCCTTCACCTCGGCGACGTAATTCTTCACCGCCGCCGCGATGCTGTCCGCGCCGCGCAGGAAATTTTTCGCGAAGCGCGCCTTCTTGCCCGGATAGATGTCCAGCATGTCGTACAGCACCAGCACCTGGCCGGAACAGGCCGCACCCGCGCCGATACCGATGGTGGGGATGGTCAGTTGCGCGGTGACCTCCGCCGCCAGCAGCGCGGGTATGGTTTCCAGCACCAGCATGCCCGCGCCGGCCTGCTCGAGCGCCGCCGCATCCTGCAGCAATCGCTGCGCCGCGGCAGGTTCCTTGCCTTGCACGCGGTAACCGCCCATCTGATGCACCGATTGCGGGGTCAGGCCGATATGACCGCACACCGGGATGCCGCGCCCGGTGAGGAATTCCACCGTTTCCGCCATCTCGGCGCCGCCTTCCAGCTTGACCATCTGCGCGCCCGCCGCCATCAGCCGCGCGGCATGCGCAAAGGTCTCCTGCGGGCTGACCTGGAACGTGCCGAACGGCATGTCGCCGATGATGAAAGCCTGCTTTGCGCCGCGTGCCACGCAGGCAGTGTGGTAAATCATGTCGTCCAGCGTCACCGGCAACGTGGTCTCGTGCCCCTGCAGCACCATGCCGAGCGAATCGCCGACCAGCAGCACGTCCACGCACTGCGCCTCGAGCAATGCGGCAAAACTCGCGTCATAGCAGGTCAGCACGGCGATCTTCTCGTCCTTGCCGCGCATCGCCTGTAATGTGGTCAAAGTAGTTCTCATCAAAGCCCCTTATCCAAATCCCCCTCGCTCCGCTCTCCCCCTTCGCAAGCGGGATAACCAGCGACTTGGCTGCAGTCGTTTGCAGCCTGGTCGAATGGCTAGCTGTTTCACCCGGAAAGAGCAATCGTGAATCGCTTCTCGCAGGGATATTGCCCGCGGGCAATAACTCGCAAAAACATTTTTCAATCCTGGCCCCGGCTGAAAAATTCGCGCGGCCCGCGCATTTCCTCGATGCGTTGCAGCAGCAAGGCGAAATCCCCGGCATCCTCCTCAAAGTTCAGGTGTTCGGTGTTCACCATCAGCACCGGAGCCGCGTCGTAATGATAGAAGAAATCGCTGTAGCCTTGTGCCACGCGCAGCAAATAATCATCGGAAATAGCCTGTTCGTAAGGCTTGGCGCGGCGGCGCACGCGCTCCGCCAGCGTTTCCGGTGCGGCCTGCAAATATATCACCAGATCCGGCACGGGAACCAGCAATTGCAGGGTATGGTAAATCTGCTGGTACAGCGCAAACTCCGTGTCGCTCAGGTTAAGCTGCGCGAACAGCGGGTCCTTGTCGAACAGGAAATCCGCCACGGTGTTCGAGCGGAACATATCCATCTGCGCCAGGTCGCGCACTTCGTTGCCGCGCTGGAACAGGAAAAACAATTGCGTCGCCAGCGCATGGCGCGGCGGGTCCTGGTAGAACCGGGCAAGAAAGGGGTTTTCATCCGGCTTTTCCAGCAGCGCCGTAGCGCCGCTATGCTGCGCGAGGCGGCGCGCCAGGCTGGTCTTGCCTGCGCCGATCGGCCCTTCCACCACCACATAACGGCAAGAGCCGATCTCAGCAGGTTTCATACCCCGCGCCGCTTGCCTGCGGGATGCAGTGCAAGGCGCGGGTTGCTCTGTGTCAGGCAGCATCGGCAAGCTTCTCCAATATCTGATCAAGGCAATTCTGCAACGCCTGCCGCGCCCGGCCAATGCCGGGGATGCCGGCATCCGGCGCGATCTCCAGCAGCGGTTGTAGCACGAAGGCGCGCAAGTGCATCTGCGGGTGCGGAATGGTCAAGCCGTGCTCGTGCAGTTGCACATCGTCATACAGCAGCACATCCAGGTCCAGGGTGCGCGGCGCATTGCGGAAAGTGCGCTCGCGGCCATGCCGGTGTTCGATTTGCAGCAAACCCTGCAGCAATGCCTGCGGGGTCAAGGCAGTGGCGATTTCCGCTACTGCATTCACGAACTCCGGCTGGTCCGGATAGCCCAGCGGCGCACTGCGGTACAGCGATGAGCGGGCGACAAGGCGCGTGTCCGGCAGGCGGTCAAGCTCGGCAAAGGCGCGTTGCAACTGGCTGTGCGGTTCTTCCAGGTTGCTGCCCAGGCCGATGAAAGCGGTATGCAGCATCATCCGGAAAAAGGCCTTTCAGCCACGGATAAACACGGATAAACACGGATTATCAATTGGTTACCACCTTGCACCAAGCATCATCCGGGCGAGTGAGCGGATTTTCATCATGTTTTTTTATCTGTGGCAATCCGTGTGTATCCGTGGCTGATTGCAGTTTCTGCAATTATGCCGCCGGCTCTTCCGTTGCAGCGGCTTCCGGCTTCCTGCGCGGCCTGCGGCGACGGCGTTTTTTATCCCCGGCGTGCTCCGGCTGCAGCATTTCCGCCTGCCGCTCGGCGCTGGCATCCTGGAATTCGTCCCACCACAAGCCGAGTTCGTCATCCACCTCACCGCTGGCGCAGCGCAACAGCAGGAAGTCGAATCCGGCGCGGAAACGCGGCTGTTCCAGCAAGCGGAACGGACGCTGTCCGGCGCGCTGTTCGAAGCGTTGCTGCAACAACCAGATTTCCTTCATCACCGCATCGTGGCGGTGCGGAATGGCAAGCTGCTCCTTCTGTTTGGCGAGCACCTCATCCATCGCCGCGTGCATCGCGCCCACCGGTCGCTCGCCTTGCTGCACACGGATATTCCATGCTGCCAGCACCTCGTGCCACAGCAGCGCGGCGAACAGGAACGCCGGCGAAACCTGCTTATCCTGGCTGAGACGTTCGTCGGTATTGCGCAACGCCAGCATGACGAATTTCTCGCCCATCGGCTGCTCCAGGATCACGTCCAGCAGCGGCAGTAAGCCATGGTGCAGATGCATCTTGCGCAATTGCCGGATGCACTCCACCGAATGGCCGGACAGCAGCATCTTCAACACCTCGTCGAGCAGGCGCGCCTGCGGCACGTTGTCGAGCAAACCTTTCATCCTGGCGATCGGCGCGGCAGTGACGGCCTCGATCTGCATGCCCAGCTTGGCGGACAGGCGCACTGCGCGCAGCATCCGTACCGGGTCTTCGCGGTAACGCGTGGCGGGGTCGCCGATCATGCGCAACAAATGTTTGCGGGTATCGGCGTAACCATGGTGATAGTCGTGAATCTCCCGGGTAGCCGGATCATAGAACAGCGCGTTGGCGGTAAAGTCGCGGCGTGCCGCATCCTGCTCCTGGTCGCCGAACTGGTTGTCGCGCAGCAGACGGCCATGTTCGTCGGTCTGCGCGTCTTCGGCTTCGATCATACTGCGGAAGGTGGATACTTCGACCACCTCTTCGCCGAACATCACATGCACCAACTGGAAGCGCCGCCCGATGATGCGTGAGCGGCGGAACACGCGGCGCACCTCCTCCGGCGTAGCATCGGTCGCCACATCGAAATCCTTGGGAATACGATCCAGCAACAGGTCGCGCACCGCACCGCCCACCACGAAGGCCTGATAGCCGGCCGCCTGCAGGCCGTCGGTGACTTTCTGCGCGCCGTAACTGATCTGCTCGCGCGCCACGCCATGCAATTCGAACGGAATCACCTGCGCATTCCCTGTCGATCTGACTTTTGCTGATTTGCGGAATACGCGTTTGAAGAGTTTTCTGATCATGCAATCTTTACAAAATAGAGCACGGTATGGCCGCGCAAGAGAGTGCGGATTATACACCGCATCGCCAGAGCCTATTTCAGAATGGAATAGCCAGGCTGCGCGTTGCGCCTTGCATCCATCCGCGCCCAGGCTCAACGCGGGGCATGGAACCTGCTGAAATAGGCTCTTATCCTGCCCCCAACGAAAAACGCGCCTTGCGGCGCGTTCCCCGGCACGACCTATAGCGTTCAACCCTTCAGGCAGGCACTCATGAATTTCTTGCGTTCATCGCCCTTCAACCCCTTGGCCTTGGCGTCGGCATTGCACGCCTTCATCTTGTCCTGCTGTGTGGACGCAGCGGCGGGGGTGGCCGGAGTGGCGGGAGCCGCCGGCTTCGCCGGTGTTGCCGCATCGGATTTCAACACATAATCCTTGGACAGGCATTTTTTCATGAACGCCTTGCGTTCATCGCCCTTCATGCCTGTCGCTTCCTTGCTGCAACCTTTCATTTTCTCGCCGGCAGCAAAAGCCGGAGCGGAAACGGTAAATGCAAAACCCAAACAAGCCAGTGCGATCATTTTTTTCATGGAAATCTCCTTGGAGTTAGTGGCGGCGGTGGATCAACAGGGATAAACACATAACACCCCGCAGCGCACCCTACCCCGCATCCGGTGCATGGTCAATATGCCGAAATGCCTAGATAATCCGGCCTAGCGGGTATGGCAATTATGCCGCCCCTGATGATAAAGCCCGCCATGCCCGCGTCCCTCTCTCCTAACTCTGATGGAACGACTAGCCATTCGACTAGGCCTGCAGGCGGGTAAGTCGCTGGTTATCTCCCGCTTGCGGGAGAGAGGGGCGCGGTCTCGCTACGCGAGTTTCACGTTAACGCGGCAACCCGGCGATCCATTTCGTATAGAGCCGTGTCGCGACTTCCCGCAAGCGCGGCAATTCATCCGCCATTTTCCGCCGTATTTCGCTGGCGGATTGCACCGCCGGGCTGTTCTTGCCGGCAAGTATTTCTTCCGCGCCGATCTCGCACCAGGAAACGATCATCCCGGCGGTCATCTCGACGTGGCATTGCAGCGCAAGGTGCTTGCCGATGGCCCAGGCCTGATTGGCGCAATATGCGCTGGACAGCAGATGTGCCGCACCTTGCGGCAGGGTGAAGGTTTCGCCATGCCAGTGGAAGGCGTTGAAATGCCGCACCTCGCCGAACCATGCGTGGGCGACATCATTGTCCGCCACTGTCGCCTCGCCCCAGCCGATCTCCTTCACCGGGTTGCGCGACACCGTGGCTCCCAGCGCCTTGGAGATGAGCTGTCCGCCGAGGCAATGCCCCAGCACGGGAATATCCCTGGCTACCGCCTCGCGGATCAAGGCCAGCACCGGCAGTAGCCACGGCAACTCGTCGTTGACGCTCATCGGCCCGCCCATGAACACCAGCCCGGAATAGGCCTCCGCGGAATGCGGCACGGCATCGCCGGCATCGATGGCGAACAACCGCCAAGGAATCTGCCGTTCGTCGAGGAATTCGGCCAGATAACCGGGACCTTCTGGGGATGCGTGGCGGAAGATGGCGACGGGTTTCATGGCAGGGAAACGGGAAAAGAGAAAAGGGAAACGTACCCTCCCGGCAGGGAGGGTGGCGCGCAGCGCCGGGTGGGCATCCCGTTTCTCACTTCCCGCTTCACTGGTCTGCGCCCTTGTCCCGTTCAATCAGCGCATAGGCCGAATGATTATGGATCGATTCAAAATTTTCCGATTCCACGATGTAAGCGTCGACGCGCTCGTCGGCATTCAGTACCGCCGCGACGTCGCGCACCATGTCCTCGACGAACTTGGGATTGTCGTAGGCGCGTTCCGTGACGAATTTCTCGTCCGGCCGCTTCAGCAGGCCGAACAGTTCGCAGGAAGCCTGTTCCTCGGCGATGCGCACCACCTCTTCGATCCAGACGAAACGGTTGGTGCGCAGCGTAAGCGTGACATGCGAACGCTGGTTATGCGCGCCGCGTTCGGAGATCTTCTTGGAGCAGGGGCACAGGCTGGTGACGGGCACCACGACCTTCATCGTGACGCGCGCCTTGCCGTTGACGATCTCGCCGATAAGCGTCACGTCGTAGTCGAGCAGGCTTTGCACGCCGGATACCGGCGCCGTCTTGTTCACGAAATACGGAAACCCCATTTCGATGTAGCCGGACTGCGCCTCCAGGCGAACCACCATCTCATGCAGGATACTCTCGAAGGATTCCACGGAGATTTCGCGCTCATGCTCGTTGAGTATCTCGACAAAACGCGACATGTGCGTGCCCTTGAAGTTATGCGGCAGATGCACGTACATGTTGAAGGTGGCGACAGTGTGCTGCACGCCGATGCTCTGGTCCTTCACCCTGACCGGATGGCGGATGCCCTTGATGCCGACGCGATTGATCGCCAGATGGCGCGTATCGGCGGAACTTTGCACATCGGCGATAGTTTTCGGTATGGGAGTATTCATGGTTACCCTTATTTGGATAAATGGGTAGGGGCGGTAATCGTCTTCACCATACCGGCGGCGTCGAGGCCGCAATCCGCGAGCATTTGCGCGTGCTCGCCCTGCTCGATGAAACAATCCGGCAAGCCGAGGTGCAGCAGCGGCACGGCGACACCATGCTGTTGCAGGCATTCCGCCACCGCACTGCCCGCGCCGCCCTGCACGGCGTTCTCTTCCACCGTGACCAGCAGCTCATGTTCTCGTGCCAGGCGCAGCACCAGCTCGGCATCCAGCGGCTTGACGAAACGCATGTTGGCTACCGTCGCATCCAGTTGTTCGGCCGCAGCCAGCGCGGGAGCCAGCATCGAACCGAAGGCCAGGATCGCCACACGCCTGCCTGCACGGCGCAGTTCGCCTTTACCCAACGGCAGGACGCGCATCTCCTGGTTGACCGCCGCGCCGGGGCCGCATCCGCGAGGATAGCGCACCGCACTCGGCGTACCCAACTGGAAGGCGGTATAGAGCATCTGGCGGCATTCGTCCTCGTCGGCCGGCGCCATCACCGTCACGTTGGGGATACAGCGCAGATAGGAAAGATCGAAGCTGCCCGCATGGGTTGCGCCGTCCGCGCCGACCAGCCCGCCGCGGTCGATCGCCAGCACCACAGGAAGATTCTGGATCGCGATGTCGTGGATGAGCTGGTCGTAGGCGCGCTGCAGGAAGGTCGAATAGATCGCCACCACCGGCTTGTAGCCGTCGCAGGCCAGACCGGCGGCAAACGTCAGCGCGTGCTGCTCGGCGATGCCCACGTCAAAATAGCGCGCCGAAAAACGTTCGGCGAACTCGGCCATCCCGGAGCCTTCGCACATCGCCGGCGTGATGCCGACCAGCCGCTCGTCCTGCGCCGCCATATCGCACAGCCACTCGCCGAATACCTCCGTATAGCTCGGTCGGGTACATGGCTTGGCGGAAATGCCGTTGACCGGATCGAACTTGCTCACGCCGTGGTACAGGACACTGTCCTGTTCGGCATGCGCGTAGCCCTTGCCCTTCTGCGTGACCACATGCAGGAACTGCGGGCCGGTGAGCCGGCGGATATTGTCCAGCGTGTCCACCAGCACATCCAGGTCATGGCCGTCGATCGGCCCGATGTAATTGAAACCGAATTCCTCGAACAATGTGCCGGGGGTCACCATGCCCTTGACGTGTTCCTCGGCGCGCTTGGCGAACTCCAGCACCGGCGGCATGCCCTTGAGCATCTTCTCGCTGCCGCGCCGCATCGCCGCATAGAAGCGTCCCGACATCAGCTTGGCCAGATAATTGTTCAGCGCGCCGACCGGCTGCGAGATCGACATATCGTTGTCATTGAGGATGACCAGCAGATTTGCATCCATTGCCCCGGCATTGTTGAGCGCCTCGAAGGCCATCCCGCCGGTCAGCGCGCCATCGCCGATGATCGCCACCGCATGCCGCTCCGACCCTTCCAGTTGCGCCGCCACCGCCATGCCCAGCGCAGCCGAGATCGACGTGCTGGAATGCCCGGTACCGAAGGCGTCGTAGGGGCTTTCCTCGCGCTTCGGGAAACCGGCGATACCGCCCGCCATGCGCAGCCGGCCCATCGCTTCGCGCCGCCCGGTGAGTATCTTGTGCGTGTAGGTCTGGTGTCCCACATCCCATACCAGACGGTCGTCCGGCGTGTTGTAGATGTAATGCAGGGCGATGGTCAGCTCGACCGTGCCGAGGTTGGACGACAGATGCCCGCCGGTCTTGCTCACCGACTCGATCATGAAACGGCGCAACTCGTCGGCGAGCTGCGGCAACTGCGCGCGCTCCAGCTTGCGCAGGTCGTCCGGCAGGTTAATGGAGTTCAGCAACGGGTGCATCAGAACTTCCTCAACACAATGAAATCGGCCAGCTCGCGCAACCGCTGCGCCGCCATGCCGAATCCGGCCAGGGTCTCCAGCGCCTCGCGATGCAGCCGTTGCGCCATGTCGCGCGCGCCCTGGATGCCGAGCAGGCTGACATAGGTCGGCTTGTCGTTGTCCGCGTCCTTGCCCGCAGTCTTGCCCAGCGTCGCGGTATCCGCCTCGCAATCCAAGACGTCGTCCACCACCTGGAACGCCAGCCCGATCAGCTTGCCGAAACGATCCAGCCTGTCCAGTTGTTCCGCAGAGGCCGACCCACAATGTGCGCCCAGCAGGATCGCCGCGCGGATCAGCGCGCCGGTCTTGTGGATATGCATGAATTCCAGCTCGGGGAGCGTGAGCGCTTTGCCCACGCTGGCGAGGTCGATCGCCTGCCCGCCCGCCATGCCGCGCGAGCCGGAAGCCAGCGCGAGCAGCCTCACCATCTCCAGCTGGCGCGCCGCATCGTCGTTAGCGAGAAACTCGCGCAGCGATTCGTTTTCCCCCTCTCCCGCTTGCGGGAGAGGGTTGGGGTGGCTGGCCATGACACGGCGTTGCGGAGCATCCGGTGCGGGAATGGCCGCCTCACACCCGCTCCCGCAATCGGCTGGCTTCGCCAGTAACGTGTCGCGGGTGTGAGGGAAACGGGCATGCCCGTTCAGGCGATGCTCCGCGAGCAACTGGAACGCCAGCGTCTGCAAGGCGTCGCCGACCAGCAGCGCGGTCGCCTCGTCATATTGCACATGGCAGGTCGGCTTGCCGCGGCGCAGCACGTCATCGTCCATGCACGGCATATCGTCATGCACCAGCGAATAGGCGTGGATCAGTTCGACGGCGGCGGCGGCGACATCCACCCGCGCCTGCTCCGCTCCGGCCAGCTCGCCCGCGGCGAACGCCAGCAGCGGGCGTACGCGCTTGCCGCCGTCCAGCACCGCGTAGCGCATCGCCTCGTGCAGGCGCTGCGGCGCGATGTCCGCTTTCGGCAGCAAGCCGCGCAGCACTTCCTCGAAGCGCGCCTGGTTCGCGGCAACCCAGCCCTGGAAATCAGCACCCATCAAAGCTGACCTCGAAAAATACAGATTCGCGAGCATCCGCTATGCGGATTGCCTGCTTACCCCACTTCATCCCAACTGCTGTGTTGCGTGAAAAATTTCTTGCTTGCATATAACTCCATATGCGGCGCGGCAAAATTTCCCCCGCGCCTTGCATTTGGGCGAACTCTGAATTTTTAGATGCCATCTTAATTCTGCCCTGCTTCGCCAGCGGCGGAAAAATCCTTCAGCACGCCGTTCTCCAGCACGCTCACCTGCTGCTGCGCGTCCTCGAGGCGGCCGCGGCAGAATGCCAGCAATTCCGCGCCGCGCTTGTAGGCCGCCAGCGAATCCTCCAGCGACAGCTTGCCCGCCTCCATGTCGGCGACGATCCGCTCGAGCTCGGCCATCGCCGACTCGAAATCAGTGGTTTTTTGCGCTTTACCGGCCATAACCATCTCTGCGTTGCGAAAGGTCGCCATTTTACCCAACCCGCCCCGCCTCGGCCAATTTAATATTGCCCCATGCAAAAAATTCGGGGAGAATCCGCGCCCACTTTGCCGCCTTTTTCTGGGTAAACGATTGATCCAGAGAACAGCAATTAGCCACGGATGAACACGGATAAACACGGATTGTCGATTGAGTTACCCTACTTGTTGCGGGTGTCATTCGGGTGGATTGTGGAATTCTAATAATGCCAGATTTTGTCCGTGCTAATCCGTGTTCATCCGTGGCTAAATTGCCTTTCCAGTTTGATGAAATGCCGCGCATCAAGGAATAGCTCATGAAATCGTCATGGATGCTGGTCGCCGGATTGCTGTTCGGCCTCATGGGCGTGTTCGTCAAGCTCGGTGCGCCATACTTTTCGCATGTCGAACTGGTGCTGTACCGCTCGCTGTTCGGCCTGCTGATGGTGTACGGCATCATGCGCCACCAGCATATCGGCGTCGCCACGCGGCACTGGCGCGCCCACCTGTGGCGCGGCATCTCCGGTTCGGTGGCGCTCGCGCTGTTCTTCTACTGCATCACCGTGCTGCCGCTCGCCACCGCCGTCACGCTCAACTACACCGCGCCGCTGTTCCTCACCATCTTCACCATGCTGGTGTTCAAGGATAAGTTCCACCTGCCGCTGACCACCGCCATCGCGCTGGGATTCTGCGGCGTGGTGTTGCTGCTGCAACCGACGCTCCAGCAGGACCAGTTGCTGCCCGGCCTGCTCGGCCTGATCTCCGGCTTCCTCGCCGGCATCGCCTACCTCAACGTCAGGCATCTCGCCATGATCGGCGAACCGGACACACGCACCGTGTTCTATTTCAGCCTGATCGCCACCCTCGGCAGCGGCGTATGGATACTGTTCGACACCGTGCATGCGATCACGCTCGAGGGCTTCGCCATCCTGCTCGGGCTGGGCAGCTCCGCCACCCTCGCACAACTCGCGATGACGCGCGCCTACCGCACCGGCAGGACGCTGGTGGTCGGCAGCCTGGCCTACAGCACCATCGTGTTCGCCAGCCTGTTCGGCATGCTGCTGTGGGACGAGACCCTGAGTCTGGCCAGTTGGCTGGGCATGGCGTTCATCATCGCCAGCGGTGTGCTAAGCTTACGCCTGACACCGAAGCATTAAGGCTCAACACCTTTACTTGAACCGTTCGCCCTGAGGTATCGAAGGGTACGTATAAAGTGGTTCGATACCTCACCACGAACGGCCGGACTTTACACAAATTACATACGAGACAGACCACATGATCACCATCGAACAAACCGACAACCTCGTCAACGCCGCCGTCCTCGGCGAATTCACCCTGGCCGATTTCAAGCTGTTCGAGGAGCAATCGCTGTACAAGCTCCAATCGCCCGGCCCGGTGAACCTGCTGTTCGACCTGCGCGCGATGATCGACTACACCGTGGACGTGGCCTGGGAAGAAATCAAGTTCTTCAGCCGCGAACACAACCACGACTTCAACAAGATCGCCGTAGTCACCGACGACCAGTGGCTCACCTGGCAGGCTTGGCTGTCGCGCATCTTCATCGATGCCGACATTGAGGTGTTCAATGATTACGATGAGGCGCTGGCCTGGGTGCAGGGTTAAGGCACCCTTACTGGCGCATTTGATGATGCCTACATTACGCTATACCTCAACATGATGGCCTGCATACTATGAGCTCGCGTAGGGTGCAATAAGCGTAGCGCATTGCACTGGATAGCAGTCGTCACATGCGGCGCAATGCCCTTCGGTTATTGCGCCCGACCAGTAGTCGTAGGTCGGGTTAGCGCAGCGTAACCCGACAACCCATGAATCAATATGTCGGGTTACTCCCTGCGGGCTAACCCGACCTACCGATAGCCTGAGCGCCGCGCCAAAAACAAAAAACCCGCTTTCGCGGGTTTTTCTTTGTGCTGTGGAACCGGGCTGGATTACTTCAGCTTGGTTTCCTTGTATGCGACATGCTTGCGGACCACCGGGTCGAACTTCATGAATTCGAGCTTTCCCGGGGTGGTGCGCTTGTTCTTGTTGGTGGTGTAGAAGTGCCCCGTACCGGCGGAGGACTCCAGCTTGATCTTTTCGCGTGCGCCTTTTGCCATGATTGTTCTCCTTAAACTTTCTCGCCACGGGCGCGCATTTCGAACAGCACTGCGTCGATACCGTTCTTGTCGATGGTACGCAGCGCCGCGTTGGTCAAGCGCAAGCTGACCCAGCGGTTTTCATTTTCAACCCAGAAGCGGCGGCGTTGCAGGTTCGGCAAAAAACGACGCTTTGTTTTGTTGTTGGCGTGGGAAATATTGTTCCCGGTCATCGGGGCTTTCCCCGTTACTTGACATACACGTGCCATGGTTCTACTCCAACCGATTTCAAAAGAGCGCGGATTCTACCGAAGTAATCGGGAATGTTCAACCTGAATTTTGCAATCCCGGTGTTCGGCAGCTTGTAATAATCCTGTCATACAAGTGCCCTAACATGCCTCCGTATCGAAAGACTGCCAGCCATCCCGTCCGGTGGTAGCAATAAACGACCTCATGGAGAACCTATGAACAGCAAACTCAGGCAATTCGTCATCGGTATCGCTGCCGCCGCGCTGGCTTGCGCCGGCGCGAGCCAGGCAGGCGGCCTCACCGGTGCGGGCGCGACCTTCCCCTACCCGATCTATGCCAAGTGGGCGGAGGCCTATAAGGCGCAGACCGGCATCGGGATGAACTACCAGTCCATCGGTTCCGGCGGCGGCATCAAGCAGATCACCGCCAAGACCGTGGATTTTGGCGCGTCCGACATGCCGCTCAAGCCGGAAGAGCTCGACAGGAACGGCCTGATGCAATTCCCGACCGTGATCGGCGGCGTGGTGCCGGTGGTCAACCTGAAGGACGTCGGCACAGGCCAGCTGAAACTGGACGGCGCGACGCTGGCGAACATCTACCTGGGCAAGATCACCAAGTGGAACGACCCCGCCCTCGCGGCACTGAACAAGGACCTCAAGCTGCCCGACGAGAACATCACTGTCGTGCACCGTTCGGACGGTTCCGGCACCACCTTCATCTTCACCAACTACCTGTCCAAGGTCAGCGCGGACTGGAAGTCCGGTGTCGGCGAAGGCACGGCGGTTTCCTGGAAGGCCGGTACCGGCGGCAAGGGCAACGAGGGGGTGGCGTCCTATGTGCAGCGCATCAAGGGTTCCATCGGCTATGTGGAATACGCCTATGCGTTGCAAAACAAGATGAATAGCGTGCAGATGAAGAACCGCGACGGCCAGTTCGTCAAACCGGAGGACAACAGCTTCAAGGCCGCCGCGGCGAACGCGCAATGGGACAAGGCGCCGGGCTTCTATAATATCCTGACCGACGGGGCGGGCAAGGAAAGCTGGCCGATCAGCGGCGCGACATTCGTGCTGATGCACAAGATGCAGGAAAAACCGGCAACCGGCAAGGAAGTGCTGAAGTTCTTTGACTGGGCTTACGACAAGGGCGGCAAGCTGGCTTCCGACCTGGATTACGTGCCGCTGCCGGAAAATGTCGTGAAACTGATCCGCGCCGCATGGAAAACGCAAATCAGGGACGCGTCCGGCAAGGCATTGGTGCAATAGCCCGGCATTCCCAAGTTATAATCGCGGGGGTTCACACCCCCGCTATTTTTTATTGACGAACTCGATTATGCCGACGTTTTTACGCGAAGCCAGCCTTAAACGGCACACCGTGTTGGACCTGCTGTTCCGCAACCTGACGCGCGTCTCGGCATTTGGGGTGCTGGCGCTGCTCATGGCGATCATCGTTTCGCTGATTATCGGCAGCATGCCCGCCATCCGCGCGTTCGGCTTCGGTTTCCTGGCCAGCTCAGATTGGGATCCGGTAAGCGACCAGTTCGGCGCGCTAATCCCGATCGTCGGCACGCTGGTCACCTCCGCCATCGCGCTCACGATCGCCATCCCGGTCAGCTTCGGCATCGCCATTTTTCTGACCGAACTGTCGCCACGACTGCTGCGCCGCCCGCTCGGCGTCGCCATCGAGTTGCTGGCGGGCATTCCCAGCATCATCTACGGCATGTGGGGGCTGTTCGTGTTCGCACCGCTGTTTGCCGACCATGTCGAGCCGTGGGTCAACGACCATATCGGGGCTATGCCGTACATCGGCCCGTTCTTCTCCGGCCCGCCGATGGGCATCGGTGTGCTGACCGCCGGCATCATCCTCGCCATCATGGTGATCCCGTTCATCGCATCGGTGATGCGCGACGTGTTCGAAGTGGTGCCCACGTTGCTGAAGGAATCGGCCTATGGCCTGGGCGCGACCACATGGGAAGTCATGTGGAAAGTCGTGCTGCCCTACACCAGGATAGGCGTGGTCGGCGGCATCATGCTGGGGCTGGGGCGCGCGCTGGGCGAGACCATGGCCGTCACCTTCGTGATCGGCAATGCGCACGAACTGGGCAAGTCCCTGCTGATGCCCGGCAACAGCATCGCCTCGGCGCTCGCCAACGAATTCACCGAGGCCTACGGGGAGCTCTACACCTCCGCGCTGATCGAGCTAGGCCTGATCCTGTTCTTCATCACCTTCGTGGTCCTGTCGCTCGCGCGCTACATGCTCTACAAACTCGGCAAGCGCGAAGGGCAGGCAGCATGATCATGATGAACCTCTATACGCGCCGCCGCATCATCAACGCAGCAGGCCTGGTTATCTCGGTGCTGGCCATGGCGTTCGGCCTGTTCTGGCTGTGCTGGATCCTGTGGACGCTACTGGAGCATGGATTGCCCGCGCTCACCCCGATGGTTTTCGCGCAGATGACACCGCCGCCGGGCAGCAGCGGCGGGCTGCTCAACGCCATCGCCGGCAGCCTGATGATGACGCTGGTCGGCACCCTGATCGGCACGCCCATCGGCATCCTGGCCGGCACCTACCTGGCCGAATTCGGCCAGCGCGGCTGGCTCGCGCCGATCACGCGTTTCATCAACGACGTGCTGCTTTCCGCGCCGTCCATCGTGATCGGGCTGTTCGTGTATGAGGTCTATGTCGTCCACGTCAAGCATTTTTCCGGCTGGGCGGGCGCACTGGCGCTGGCCATCATCGTCATCCCGATCGTCATCCGCACCACCGAAAACATGCTGCGCCTGGTGCCGACCACGCTGCGCGAAGCGGCGGCGGCACTCGGCGCGCCGCAATGGAAAATCATCAATTTCATCACCTTGCGCGCTGCGCGCGCCGGGATCATCACCGGGGTGATGCTGGCCATCGCGCGCATCAGCGGCGAGACCGCGCCGCTGCTGTTCACCGCGCTGAACAACCAGTTCTGGAACAGCAACATGGACCAGCCGATGGCGAACCTGCCGGTGGTGATCTTCCAGTTCGCCATGAGCCCTTATGAAGACTGGCAAAAACTGGCTTGGGCCGGCGCGCTGCTGATCACACTCAGCGTACTGACACTCAACATCCTGGCGCGCGTGCTGTTCCGGCAAAAAGCCGCCTCTCATTAACAGGATTCGAAAATGAATGCTGAAAACACCACCGATCCAAAAACAATCGTCCCGAAAATAATCGTCAAGGACCTCAACTTTTATTACGGCAATTACCGCGCGCTCAAGAACATCAACCTGAGCATCGCCGAGAAGATGGTGACCGCCTTCATCGGCCCGTCCGGCTGCGGCAAATCCACGCTGTTGCGCACCTTCAACCGCATGTACCAGCTCTATCCCCAACAGAAAGCCACCGGGGAGATCCTGCTGGACGGCGCGAACATCCTCGACAAGTCGCAAGACCTGAACATGCTGCGCGCCAGGATCGGCATGGTGTTCCAGAAGCCCACGCCGTTCCCGATGTCGATCTACGACAACATCGCGTTCGGCGTAAAGCTCTACGAAAACCTCAGCAAGAACGATATGGACGAACGCGTCGAATGGGCATTGCACAAGGCCGCGCTGTGGACCGAGGCCAAGGACAAGCTCAAGCAGAGCGGTACGGGGCTTTCCGGAGGTCAGCAGCAGCGCCTGTGCATCGCGCGCGCCATCGCCGTCAAACCGCAGGTCCTGCTGCTGGACGAACCGACCTCGGCGCTCGACCCGATCTCGACCGCACACATCGAAAAGCTGATCGACGAACTCAAGGAAGACTTCACCATCGTCATCGTCACGCACAATATGCAGCAGGCCGCACGTGTCTCCGATTACACCGCCTACATGTATCTGGGGGACCTGATCGAGTTCGGCGACACCAGCACGGTGTTCACCAATCCGAAGCGCAAGGAGACTGAGGACTATATCACCGGGAGATTCGGTTAATCGCTCGGTGATATAGCGGCGGAGACTTAGCTTCAGGTTACGTCGTAGCCACTATATCACCGGGAGATTTGGCTAAGGAACCTCTGATTAAGTCCGTTCGTGGTGATAACCAGCGACTTGGCTGTCGTCGTTGGACAGCCTAGTCAGATGGCTAGTTGTTTCGCCAGTAGTTTCATCAGTATTTTCCGTTCTCACCCCTCGATACACCGCGTTGGCGCGGCACTCGGGGCGGACGGGAAATGCATCGAACCACAGTTTTTGACTTAATCAGAGGTTCCCTAAATCCCGCAAGCTGGATAATAAAAAAGCCCGGTTTGATCCGGGCTTTTTTGTGGGCAGGAATGAATCACTGATAATTAGGTCTGTCCCTGCGGTCATCATAACGTTGCTTTTGCGGCTCGTCGTAACGCCTGCCTTGTTGATCTTCGATGACGCTCACACCCACGCGGATAGTTGAACCGGGCTGGTACGGCAGAGTGGTGGTGATGTCCTGGCTGTTGTAGCGATAAGTCACGTTGTAGCCCTTGATGACTTCGCGGCTGGATTCCACCTGGCGGCACCGCTCGACCTGCTCGGTACGAGGCTGATCCGGGTTGGCGACGCGATCACCGATCACCGCACCGGCAATGCCACCCACTGCGGTCGCGGCCTTGTTGCCCGTGCCGCCGCCGATCTGGCTGCCCAGCACCGCGCCGGCCACGCCGCCGACCACCGCGCCGGTTGCGGAACGGTTGCTGTCCGGGTTGGCGACGCGGTCGCCGATCACAGCACCGGCCACGGCACCCGCGCCGGTTGCCGCGGTATTGCCGCTGCCGCCGCCGACCTGGCTGCCCAGCAGGCCGCCCGCCACACCGCCGACCACCGCCCCGCCGATGGAACGCTCTTTAGGCGCGACCTGCACGGTCTCCGTCCAGCATTCGCGCTTCGGTTCACTGACGCGTTCATAGATCGGCGTGCTGGAAATCACGCGTGCGGTATCGGTGAAATCCGCCGCATAAGCACCACCATACAAGGAAATCAGGCTCAATGCCAACAGACTTTTCTTCATGTTTCGCTCCTCTGGAAATCTCACGCTATTTACGTGACGGCATTATGACCCGGCATATACCCGAATGTTCAAAGAGAATTGTTTCAAAATGTTGGCAGGTCACCGCGGGGCAGCCGGCAGCGGCGCGCGCCCTTACGCGGCGCGTCTGCGGTGGCGGATGAATTCGCGGATGGCGGGCAGGAAAGAAATGGCGATGATGCCGAGGATCATCAGGGTGAGGTTGTTCTTGATGATCGGGATGTTGCCGAAGAAATAGCCTGCCACGGTGAGGCTGCCGATCCACGCCAGGCTGCCCAGCGCGCTGAACAGCATGAACAGGCGGTAGCGCATCAGCCCGATACCCGCCACGAACGGCGCGAAAGTACGGACGATCGGCAGGAAACGCGCGAACAGGATGGTCTTGCCGCCGTGCTTCTCGTAGAAAGCGTGGGTTTTGTCGATGTGCTCGCGCTTGATGAGCCCGTTGGTGCGTTTCAGCAGGCGCATCCCGATCAGCCTGCCGATCCAGTAGTTGGTGTTGTCGCCGCTGAACGCCGCCAGCATCAGCAACGGCGCGAGCCACTCCAGCCGCAGCGCGCCCAGACCGCACAGCGCACCCGCCACGAACAGCAGCGAATCGCCGGGCAGAAAGGGCATCACCACCAGCCCGGTCTCGCAATAGATGATCAGGAACAGGATGGCATACACCCACACGCCGTATTCCTGGGTGAGCGCCAGCAGGTGCGTGTCCAGGTGCAGGACGATGTCGATAAAGGCAGCTAACAGATCCAAAGTTTTTTCCCGTTCTACAGCGAAAGACTCATCTTGAAAAAACAGCCATTAGCCACGGATAAACACGGATAGACACGGAAAAAACCGGCAATGGAAGGGAATACGATAAGCAAGGCGACAAGGTTACTCATTGATAATCCATGTACATCCGTGTCAATCCGTGGCTGAATCGCTTGTCAAAGATTTACGGCAGAACTTCTTCGGCGTCGGTCTTCTCCGGCTTGATGAAGTCTTCGCGCGACACGCCGAGCAGCATCAGCAGCGGGCTGGCCACCAGCACCGAGGAATAGATGCTGAACAGGATGCCGATGGTCAGTGCCATGGCGAAGTAATGCAGCGTCTCGCCGCCGAGGAACAGCATCGCGCCGACCATCATCTGCGTGCAGCCGTGGGTGATGATGGTGCGCGACATGGTGCGGGTGATCGCGTTGTCGATGATTTCCGCCACCTCGGCCTTGCGCATGGTGCGGAAGTTTTCGCGGATCCGGTCGAACACCACCACCGATTCGTTCACCGAATAGCCCAGCACCGCCAGCACCGCCGCCAGCACGGACAACGAGAATTCCCATTGGAAGAAGGCAAAGAAGCCGAGGATGATCACCACGTCATGCAGGTTGGCGATGATGGCGGACAACCCGAACTTCCATTCGAAGCGCAGCCACAGATAGCCGACGATACCCAGGCTGACCAGCAACAAGGCCAGCGCGCCGTTATCTACCAGGTCCTTGCCGACCTGCGGTCCGACGAATTCCACGCGGCGCATCTCCACGCCGGCATCCTGCTTGCGCAGGCCGTCCATCACCTGATCGCTCAGTTTCGCTCCGGCGAGATTCTGCTTGAGCGGCACCTGGATCAGCACATCGTGGCTGGAGCCGAAATTCTGCACCAGCGCGTCCGGCAGGCCCGTCGCGGCAAGCTGCTCGCGTACTTTAACGAGATCGGCGGGCTGCGCGTAATGCACCTCGATCACCGTGCCGCCGGTAAAGTCCACGCCGAAATTCAGTCCCTTGGTGGCGAGAAAAAACACCGCGAACAGGAATGTCACCAGCGAAATGGCGGTGGTGTAGCGCCCATAGCTCATGAACGGGATGTCGCGTTTGATCTTGAAAAATTCCATTTCCGATTTTCCTAAAAACCGTGATTAACCACGGATAAACACGGATTGACACAGACAAAAGCCATAGTCGTAATTGACATGTCCACGAATACCCCACACCAGACCGGAACCTTGCACAGCATATCTCTGTTCCGTGTTCATCCGTGTCAATCCGTGGCTAACAGGCCTTTCAGACCTAGCCGATCGCCACTTTGGCGAGGCGCGCCTTGCGGCCATAAATCATGTTCACCAGCGCGCGCGAAATCAGCACCGCACTGAACATCGACGTCAGGATGCCCAGGCACAGCACCACCGCAAACCCCTTGACCGGACCCGAACCGAACATGAACAGCGCAATCCCGGCGATCAGGGTGGTGGCGTTGGAGTCAATGATGGTGCCGAACGCACGGTCATATCCGGCATGGATCGCGGCCTGCGGCGTGACGCCGTTGCGCAGTTCCTCGCGGATACGCTCGTTGATCAGCACGTTCGCGTCGATCGCCATCCCCAGCGTCAGCGCGATGCCCGCCATGCCGGGCAGGGTGAGCGTGGCCTGCAGCATGGACAGCAACGCCACCAGCAACAGCAGATTCGCGGCCAAGGCCAGCATGGAAATCGTACCGAACATCAGGTAATAGGCGATCATGAATGCCGCAACCATGATGAAGCCGATCTTGGTGGAATCGAAACCGCGCTTGATATTGTCCGCGCCGAGGCTGGGCCCGATGGTGCGCTCCTCGATGATTTCCATCGGTGCCGCCAGCGCGCCGGCACGCAGCAGCAATGAGGTATCCTGCGCCTCCACGGTGCTCATCCGGCCGCTGATCTGCACGCGCCCGCCGCCGATCTCTTCGCGGATGACCGGTGCAGTGACGATTTCGCCCTTGCCTTTCTCGAACAGGATGATCGCCATGCGCTTGCCGACATTCTCGCGTGACGCTTCCTTGAATTTGCGCGCACCCACGCCGTCCAGGTTGATATGTACGGCGGGTTCGTTGTTGCGATTGTCGAAACCGGGCTGCGCGTCATTGATGCGCTCGCCGGTAAGGATCACCTGCTTCTTCACCAGCAGCAGGTTCCCGTCGCGATCCTTGAACATCTCGGTGCCGAACGGTGCAGCCGCACCCGGACTGACCTGATGCTCGTCGTCGACCATGCGCACTTCCAGTGTCGCGGTACGCCCGAGGATATCCTTGGCGTGCGCCGTATCCTGCACGCCGGGCAGTTGCACCACCACGCGATCCGCACCCTGCTGCTGGATCACCGGCTCGGCGACGCCCAGCTCGTTCACGCGGTTGCGCAAGGTCAGCAGGTTCTGCTGCACGGCTGAATCCTGGATGCGCCGCTCGGCTTCCGGCTTGAGCGTGGCCTGCAACACGAATTCGCCGCCTGCCTCTTTGGCGCTCAGCATGTAGTCGGTGAAACGCTGCTTGATCTCCTCTTCGCCCTTGCTGCGCGCCTCGGCATCGCGGAACTTCACCAGCAGCACATTGCCTTCGCGGCTGACGCCGGAATAAGCGATATTCTGATCGCGCAGCGCGCTGCGGATATCTCCGGTAGCGGCTTCCAGCGCCTTGCCCAGTGCGGCTTTCATGTCCACTTGCAGCAGGAAGTGCACGCCGCCGCGCAGGTCAAGGCCAAGATACATCGGCAGAGCATGAAGGTTGGTCAGCCAATGCGGCGAACGCGACAGCAGGTTGAGCGCGACCATGTAATCTTCACCCAACTGGCCGATCAGCACATCCTTGGCTTTCAACTGGTTATCGGTGTCGGCGAAGCGCGCCTTGACGCTGTTGCCGTCCAGCGCGATGACTTCCGGGTTGAGGCCGGCTGCCTTCAGGGTTTTTTCCACGCGCTCCAGCAAAGCGGCATCCGCCTTCAGGCTGGTGCGCAACGGCGACACCTGCACGGCGGGCGATTCACCGTAGAAATTCGGCAGGGTATAGATCAACCCGACCAGCAACACGGCCAGAATCAGCAGATATTTCCACAATGGATAACGGTTCATTGAAACCTCTTGATTAACGCGCGCAACGATTCCTGCCGGAAATAGCCGGGATTACTTGATGGACTTGATGGTTCCCTTGGGCAACACGGCCTGGATCGCGGACTTCTGCACCGTCACTTCGATATTCTCGGCGAGCTCCACGCCCACGTATTGCTCATAGACCTTGCTGATGCGCCCCACTTCGCCGCCCGTCGTCACGACCTCGTCGCCGCGCTGCAATGCCTCGATCATGGCCTTGAGCTCCTTGGCGCGCTTGCTTTGCGGGCGCAGGATGAAGAAATAAAATACCGCGACCAGGACGATCAGCGGGAGAAAATCCATGATGCCGGCGCCCTGCACCGGTGCGGCCGATTCGGCATAAGCATTACTGATAAACATTATTCAATCTCCGAGGATAAATCAAAAGGCGCGCATTCTAACACGAAGCGCGGGGCAGCTTCACGCTCCCCCGCCGCGTATCTGCCTGAAGTGCGCCACGAAAGCGTCAAACCTATCCGCCTCGATGGCAGCACGGATTTCGCCCATCAACTGCTGGTAATAATGCAGGTTGTGGATGGTGTTCAGGCGCGCGCCGAGGATCTCGCCGAGCCGGTGCAGATGGTGCAGGTAGGCACGGCTGAAGTTGCGGCAGGTGTAGCAACCGCACTGCTCGTCCAGCGGGCGCGTATCCAGGCGGTATTGCGCGTTCTTGATGCGCACGTCGCCGTTGCGCGTGAACAGATGGCCGTTGCGCGCATTGCGCGTCGGCATCACGCAATCGAACATGTCGATGCCCTGCGCGACCGCCGCCACGATGTCTTCCGGCGTGCCCACGCCCATCAGGTAGCGCGGTTTGTCCTGCGGCAGTTGCGGCGCGGTATGCCCCAGGATGCGCAGCATGTCTTCCTTGGGCTCGCCGACCGACAGCCCGCCGATGGCATAGCCGTCGAAACCGATCCCCACCAGTTCGCGCAGCGACTCGTCGCGCAGCTTCTCATACATGCCGCCCTGCACGATGCCGAACAGCGCGTTGGGGTTGCCGTCATGCGCCGCCCCCCCATCATGAGCCACACGGGAGCGCGCCGCCCAGCGCAGGCTGAGGCGCATCGAGTCCGCCGCCTCGAGTTCGCTGGCCGGGTATGGCGTGCATTCGTCGAAGATCATCACGATGTCGGAGTTCAGCACGCGCTGGATGCGCATCGATTCTTCCGGCGTGAGGAACAGCCGGTCGCCGTTCACCGGCGACCGGAATTTCACTCCCTCCTCGGTGATCTTGCGCAACGCGCCGAGGCTGAATACCTGGAACCCGCCGGAGTCGGTAAGGATCGGCCCGTCCCAGCCCATGAAGCGATGCAACCCGCCGTGCGCCTCGATGACTTCCAGTCCGGGGCGCAGCCACAGGTGGAAGGTGTTGCCCAGCACGATATGTGCGCCGATGTCGTGCAGTTCGGCGGGCGACATCGCCTTCACCGTGCCATACGTGCCGACCGGCATGAACGCCGGGGTTTCGACCTTACCGTGCGCCAGCTCCAGCGTACCGCGCCGCGCCGCGCCCGAGGTATTGTGCAAAGTGAATTTCATAAAATATCTTCCAGACAAACCCAGTTTCAGCCACAGAGAACACAGAGATCACAGAGAAACCCCGGAGGTTTTGCATTTCCCTGTGTGCTCTGTGATCTCCGATATGACCACTAGCCATTCGACTAAGGAACCTCTGATTAAGTCCAAACTGTGGTTCGATACATTTCCCGTTCGCCCCGAGTGCCGCGCCAACGCGGTGTACCGAGGGGTGAGAACGGAAAATACTGATGAAACTACTAGCCATTCGACTAGGCTGCCAAAAAACGTCAGCCAAGTCGCTGGTTATCACTACGAACGGACTTAACCAGAGGTTCCCTAAGCTGCCCTAAGACGTCAGCCAAGTCGCTGGTTATGTGGCAAATTTATTGTTGCCCTCTTTCGATCAACATCGCATCGCCATAACTGAAGAACCGGTATTCTTTTTCCACCGCATGGCGATACGCCGCCAGCATCTGCTCCATCCCGCCGAACGCGCACACCAGCATCAGCAATGTGGATCTGGGCAGATGGAAGTTGGTCAGCAGCACATCCACCACCTTGAAGCGGTAACCTGGCGTGATGAAGATTTTTGTCTCGCCGCTTCCGGCTTGCAGTTCGCCATTTTGCGCCGCACTCTCCAGCGCGCGCAGACTGGTCGTCCCCACCGCGATGACCCGCCCGCCTGCGCCACGCACCCTGATTATCGCATCCACGGTGGCCTGCGGGATCTCATAGCATTCGCTGTGCATGGCGTGTTCGCGGATATATTCGGTGCGCACCGGCTGGAACGTTCCGGCGCCGACATGCAGCGTGACATAGGCGATCTGCACCTTTTTGTCGCGCAGGGCTTGCAGCATGGCATCGTCGAAATGCAGCCCCGCCGTGGGTGCCGCCACCGCGCCTGCCTCGCGCGCGAACACCGTCTGGTAGCGCTGCTCGTCCCCGGCATCTGCCGCATGGGCAATGTAGGGCGGCAGGGGCAGACGGCCATGGCGTTCGAGCAACTCCAGCACAGGTTCCTCTCCGGCAAAGCGCAGAAGGAAGAATTCGTCCGCACGCCCCAGCACTTCCACCTGCAAGGCTTCCTCCAGCAGCATGCGGCTGCCCGTTTTCGGCGACTTGCTGGCGCGCACTTGCGCCAGCACCTCATGCCCGTTCAGCACGCGCTCGACCAGCACCTCGACCCTGCCGCCACTGTCCTTGCTGCCGAACAATCGCGCCTTGATGACGCGCGTGTCGTTCAACACCAGCACATCGTCCGGACTGACCAGCCGCAACAAGTCGGCAAAGCGGCAATCTTCCAGCGCGCCGCCATGCACATACAGCAGGCGGCTCGCGCCGCGCGATTCCGGCGGGTGTTGCGCGATCAGCCGTTCCGGCAGGGCAAAATCGAATTCTTCGGTACGCATAAACAGCGATGCAAGACTTTGTAAGGCCGCGATTGTAGTTGATGAGGCTCATCGTTTCATGGATAATTCGCGCCTCTTTAGCCGGGGTGATGGAACTGGTAGACGTGCCGGACTCAAAATCCGGTGCCGCAAGGCGTGGGGGTTCGAGTCCCCCCCCCGGCACCACATAAGTAATGCTATTGCGGTGTCAACCGAACGGATGCGCAGTGCGTTATAGCCGTCGACACAGTAGTGTCATAAACGTTTATTAACCTACTTAAAACTGGAGTTCACATGAGCAAACTGTTATCCGTACTGATCGCCGCCGTATTCGCCGCTGTTTCTTTCTCCGCCGTTGCTGCTGAAGCTGCCAAGGCTGCTCCTGCTGCCGCTCCAGCTCCTGCTGCTGCCGCAGCTCCTGCTGCTGCCGCTCCCGCCAAGATGGAAGCCAAGAAAGAAGAAGCCAAGCCAGCAAAGAAAGAAAAGAAGGCCAAGAAAGCAAAAAAGGCTGACGCTGCTGCCAAGTAATACGCACGTAATTTGAAAAAGGCAGGGGCGACCCTGCCTTTTTTATTTTGGTAAAATGAAATGATGATCTGGAAACCGAACGTCACCGTCGCCGCCGTCATCGAGCGCGATGGAAAATTCTTGCTGGTCGAGGAAGAAACCTCGCAGGGGGTGCGCTTCAACCAGCCTGCCGGGCATCTCGAGGCCGATGAATCGTTGCTGGCAGCGGTAGCGCGCGAAGTACTGGAAGAATCGGCGTATTCCTTCACCCCGCAGCACCTGCTCGGTATTTATCGTTGGCATGCGCCGGAATCGGACACGACCTATTTGCGCTTCGCCTTCACCGGCGCCATCACCGGTCATGATGCGGCCCGCAAACTGGACACCGGCATCCTGCAGGCCGTGTGGCTGTTTCCCGATGAAATCCGTGCCGTGCAAGAACGGCATCGCAGCCCGCTGGTTCTGCGCTGCATCGAAGATTATCTCGCGGGAAAACGCTACCCGCTGGAACTCATCACCCATTATGGCTAGCGAGACCGCTCGCCTCCCTCTCCCCAACCCTCTGGGTGAGACAACTAGCCATTCGACTAAGCTGCAAGCAACCGCAGCCAAGTCGCTGGTTATCCCGCAAGCGGGCGAGGGAGCAAACGTGAAAAACCATCTTCAATCCCGGCAACGCGTTGTCGTCGGCATGTCCGGCGGTGTGGATTCCTCGGTCGCCGCGCTGCTGCTCAAGCAGCAGGGTTATGAGGTCATCGGCCTGTTCATGAAGAACTGGGAGGACGATGACAGCGATGAGTACTGCTCGTCGCGCCAGGATCTGCTGGACGCGGTGTCGGTCGCCGATACCATCGGCATCCCGATCGAGGCGGTGAATTTCGCCGCCGAATACAAGGAGCGCGTATTCAGCTATTTCCTGCGCGAATACCAGGCCGGGCGTACGCCCAACCCGGACATCCTGTGCAATTCCGAAATCAAGTTCAAGGCGTTCCTCGACCATGCCCTCCAACTGGGGGCGGATGTCATCGCCACCGGGCACTACGCGCAGGTGCACGAAGTGGATGGCCTGTTCCAGTTACTCAAGGCTGCCGACGACGGCAAGGATCAAAGCTACTTCCTGCATCGCCTGAACCAATCACAATTGGGCCATGCGATGTTTCCGCTCGGCAAGCTGCTGAAATCCGAAGTGCGCGCGATCGCCGAGCAGCACGGCCTGTCCAACTACGCCAAGAAGGACAGCACCGGCATCTGCTTCATCGGCGAGCGCCCGTTCCGCGAATTTCTCAACCGCTACCTGCCTACCTCACCCGGAGAGATGGTCACGCCGGAAGGCAAGGTGGTCGGCCAGCATATCGGGCTGTCGTTCTACACCATCGGCCAGCGCCAGGGCCTGGGCATCGGCGGCGACAGGGATTCCACCGGCGAGCCGTGGTTCGTGGCAGGCAAGGACATGGCGCACAACCGCCTGATCGTGGTGCAGGGACACGACCATCCGGCGTTGCTGAGCAACCGGCTGACCGCGCTGGACAGCCACTGGATCAGCGGCGCTGCGCCGCTGCCCAACCATCCCTACGCCGCCAAGACGCGCTACCGGCAAGCCGATGCGCCGTGCCATCTAACCCAGATCGCCGATAGCCGCTGCGAAATCACCTTTGACGAAGCGCAATGGGCGGTCACACCAGGGCAATCCGTGGTTGTTTATGACGGCGAAATTTGCCTGGGCGGCGCGACCATCGATAAGCCGCTAAATTAATCCGTTCGTGGTTAAGTAGTGACTTAGCACGGGGTTATCGTGCTTAGCCAATACTTAGTTGTTCCATCAGAGCTTGTCGAACCATGAATGGATAAATCAAGCGGTTGCCATCAACCCTTCGACAAGCTCAGGGCGAACGGACTATATAGAAACACCACGATTCGCGTAAAATGCGCGCTTTCGCATCGAGACTTCGCCATGACCACACTCACCAGACTCACCGCCCTCTCCCCGCTGGACGGACGCTACCACGGCAAGGTGGATGCGTTACGCGATTACTTCAGCGAGTTCGGCCTGATCCGTTTCCGCGTGCTGATCGAGATCGAATGGCTCAAGGCGCTCAGCGCGCAGGCCGACATTCCAGAGATCGCGCCGTTTTCTGCCGCGACCATCGCGCAACTGGATGCGCTCAACACGAATTTCAGCGAGGACGATGCCGCCGCGATCAAGGCCATCGAGGCAACCACCAACCACGATGTCAAGGCGGTGGAATACTGGCTGCGCGACAAACTGTCCGGCGCCCTCTCCCCAACCCTCTCCCAAGGGGAGAGGGAGCTTATTGCGAAGACGCTGGAATTCATCCACTTCGCCTGCACTTCGGAAGACATCAACAACCTCAGCCATGCGCTGATGCTCAAGGGTGCGCGCGAAGCGGTGCTGCTGCCCACCCTGCAGGTGCTGACCGGACGGTTAAAGGAACTCGCGCACCAGCTCGCCGACCTGCCGATGCTGTGCCGCACCCACGGCCAGACCGCCACGCCCAGCACACTGGGCAAGGAAATGGCGAACGTGGTGTACCGCCTGCAACGCGCCGAGCAACGCCTCGCCGCAACGGAAATCCTCGGCAAGATCAACGGTGCGGTAGGCAACTACAACGCGCATCTGGCCGCCTATCCGGACGTGGACTGGGAAGCCTTTGCCAGGAGTTTTGTCGAAGCGCGCGGCATCGCCTTCAACCCCTACACCATCCAGATCGAGCCGCACGATTACATGGCCGAACTGTTCGATGCGTATGCACGCATCAACACCATCCTGATCGACCTGAACCGCGACATCTGGGGCTACATCTCGCTCGGCTATTTCAAGCAGAAAGTGGTCAAGGGCGAGGTCGGCTCTTCCACCATGCCGCACAAGGTCAACCCGATCGATTTCGAGAATTCGGAAGGCAATCTCGGGCTGGCGAACGCGCTGCTGAAACACCTTTCCGAAAAGCTGCCGGTCTCGCGCTGGCAGCGCGACCTCACCGATTCCACCGTGTTGCGCAACATGGGCGTGGCGCTCGGCTACACCCTGCTCGCTTACGAATCCTGCCTGAAAGGCCTGCACAAACTGGAAGCCAACCCGCAGCGCGTCGCGGAAGACCTGAATGCAAGCTGGGAGATCATGGCCGAGCCGATCCAGACCGTGATGCGCCGCTACGGCATAGCGAACGCCTACGACAAACTCAAGGAACTGACGCGCGGCCAGAGCGGCATCAACCGCGCTTCGCTGCAGGCCTTCATCGCGACGCTGGAAATCCCCGCAGCGGAAAAACAGCGTCTGCTGCAACTCAGCCCGGACACCTATACCGGCAAGGCGGCGGCACTGGCAAAACGCATCTGACCTCCCCCCCTTTCTCGATTCCTCTCTGAATCATATTGATTTTGTCCGCAATCACCGATTGCGGGTGAGCGGCATCTCAAAAAAACCATGTCATTATCGAAAATACGAAGTATCCTTACTGCTCGTAGTAGATATTAAGGAGCAGGTACAGGGAGCCCTAAACATGTGTCTTTGAATGTCAGGGCAGTTGGTCGATTTATCTTAGGGAGGATAGTCATGTCAGGTGGTTTGGGATTTGCGTTGTTATGTGCAATCGCGGCGCTCTTGTACGGTGCGCTTTCAATCAAATGGATTCTGGGTAAATCGACCGGCAGCGCGAGAATGCAGGAAATCGCCGCTGCGGTGCAGGAAGGCGCTTCCGCCTACCTGAACCGGCAATACACCACCATCGCGATGGTTGGCGCGGTGTTGTTCGTCATTATCTTTTTCACATTACACTGGCAAACGGCTATCGGCTTCGCGATCGGCGCGATACTCTCCGGCGCGGCAGGTTTCATCGGCATGCACGTGTCGGTACGCGCCAATGTGCGTACTGCCGAAGCGGCCAAGGAAAGCCTGAACGCGGCACTGAACGTATCCTTCAAAGGCGGCGCGATCACCGGCATGCTGGTAGTGGGCTTGGGGCTGCTGGGCGTGGCGGGCTATTACGCTTTCCTGGTCGGCACCGGCTCCACCGCTGCCCAGGCGACCCACGCTCTGGTCGGGCTGGCCTTCGGCGGCTCGCTGATTTCCATCTTCGCCCGTCTCGGCGGCGGCATCTTCACCAAGGGCGCGGACGTAGGCGCTGACCTGGTAGGCAAGGTCGAGGCCGGCATTCCCGAGGACGACCCGCGCAACCCGGCGGTGATCGCCGATAACGTCGGTGACAACGTCGGCGACTGTGCCGGCATGGCGGCCGACCTGTTCGAAACTTACGCGGTCACCATCATTGCCACCATGCTGCTGGGCGGCCTGCTGATGACGAATGCAGGGCCGAATGCGGTGATTTACCCGCTGGTGCTGGGCGGCTTCTCCATCTTCGCCTCCATCATCGGCACCTATTTCGTCAAGGCGCGCGAAGGCGGCAAGATCATGAATGCGCTATATCGCGGCCTGGGAGTCTCCGCCGTGCTGGCACTGATCGCGTTTTACCCGATCACCACCATGATGCTGGGCGATGGCGTGATGATAGGCGGCAAGATGGTTTCGTCACTGAATCTGTATTTTGCCACCCTGATCGGTCTGGCGCTGACCGCTGCCATGGTGTGGATCACCGAGTATTACACCGCAACCGAATTCGCGCCGGTGCGCCATATTGCCGAGGCTTCCACCACCGGGCATGGCACCAACATCATCGCCGGACTGGGCGTTTCGATGAAGGCAACCGCCGCACCCGTGCTCGTCGTGTGCCTGTCGATCTGGGGAGCTTACGAACTGGCCGGGCTCTACGGCATCGCCATTGCCGCGACCTCGATGCTGTCGATGGCCGGTATCATCGTGGCTTTGGACGCTTACGGGCCGATCACCGATAACGCCGGCGGCATCGCGCAAATGGCCGGCTTGCCGGATGACGTTCGCGTAATCACCGACGCGCTGGACGCAGTGGGCAACACCACCAAGGCCGTCACCAAAGGCTATGCCATCGGCTCCGCCGGTCTGGCCGCGCTGGTGCTGTTCGCCGACTACACCCACGCGCTGGACGCCAAGCTGGGCATGACCACGTCCTTCGACCTGTCGAACCACATGGTCATCATCGGCCTGTTCATCGGCGGCATGGTGCCTTACCTGTTCGCCGCGATGGGCATGGAAGCGGTCGGCCGCGCCGCCGGAACGGTGGTGATCGAAGTGCGCCGCCAGTTCAAGGAAATCCCCGGCATCATGGAAGGCACCGGCAAACCGGAATACGGCACTTGCGTGGACATGCTCACCAAGGCCGCAATCAAGGAAATGATCGTCCCGTCGCTGCTGCCCATCGCAGTGCCCGTGATCGTCGGCCTGACCCTCGGCGCACAGGCGCTCGGCGGCGTGCTGGTCGGCACCATCATCACCGGCATCTTCGTCGCGATCTCCATGACCACCGGCGGCGGCGCGTGGGATAACGCCAAGAAATACATCGAAGAAGGCAACTTCGGCGGCAAAGGCTCGGAAGCGCACAAGGCCGCCGTGACCGGCGACACCGTGGGCGACCCCTACAAGGACACCGCCGGCCCGGCGGTGAACCCGCTGATCAAGATCATCAACATCGTCGCACTGATGATCGTGCCGCTGCTTTAAGCCGCTGCAGGTCAGGATGCAAAACAGGGCGGATATTTCCGCCCTGTTTTTTTGGCATCAGGAATGCGCCAATAGCAGCTAGTCTAAAATATGCTCTAAGGCAGCAATTCACCGCAATTTTTACCTTGCTATCTTGCAAGATAGCCGTGTTTTCCGGATGTTTATCATACTTGCAAATATGTCATTGCTGACATACACTGAAATTCATGAGCAAACAGCGTAAACCGTTGGCGTGGCTACATGGCGGAGTCAAAACGCCGCCTTTTTCTGCCGAGGCCAGAATTGAAGCGGGTGTTTTATTGCGGCACTTGCAAGAGGGCATCAAAATATCGCTGCCACACTCAAGGCCAATGCCCAGTATCGGTCGCGGTTGTCATGAATTAAGAATTCCAGACGAAAATCGCACTTGGCGAATTGTGTACTACGTTGATACGGTAGCCATCGTGATTCTTGAAGTATTTGCTAAAACCACCAACCAAACGCCCCAGGCCATAATTGACATTTGCAAGGCGAGATTAAAATACTACAAATCAATTTAGCAGGAGGAAAAATGCCATGAAGACGAACAAATTAGATCGCCTCCAAGCCGGAGGCTGGGAAGTTGGCAACACAGAGGATTTTCTGCAATTAAGTGATGAGGAGGCGCGGCTCGTCGCACTCAAGCTCTCGCTGATCAGTGCGGTAAAAAAATCACGTATCAAGCGAAAACTCTCTCAAATTGACCTCGCGCAACGCATGAAATCGAGCCAATCGCGCATTGCTAAAATTGAAGCTGGCGATCCTTCGGTTTCGCTGGATTTGATCGTACGTGCGCTCATCGCAAGCGGCGCAACAACGCGCGATATTCAGGTGGCATTTACGACAAACGAACGGATGGTGGGTTAATCAACATTCTGGAACAAAGTTACCCATCACGGCCCTACGTTTCCGCGAGCATCCGCTGTCGGGCAGCGTGATAACGGGATTGACGTGCAACTCAGTGCCATAAGTGGAAGATCATGCCGTTTGTGGCGATGGTCTCCTTCTCGGCCGAAGCGGACCGTCGCGGTTGTCTAACAGTGATACTGGCGCAGCTTTCGGGAACGTCCGCTTTCACGTTTTCTGAGCTCACACATTCGACCGGCCATTCATAAAGCACACATAATTTCACCTCCTTCATGTGTGAGCGGCGTGTTGACACACACCACTGCGCCGATTACAGTTCACGCGCTTGCAGAACTGCCCACAGCACATCACACGTACGGCGCGAGGCTCACGGCAGAATCCCCAGAAAAGGCTGGCGCAAGACAATAATCCGCACAGCGGGCAGGCCAGCACACGAACTGAAGGGGAAGACTTGTCTCACACAACCAGCGAACAACCTGCGCTCAAGCCGGCCGCGAGCCAGAACCCACTCTCCGCCAGGGAACCTTGGAACCTTGTCGCCGATGGCTATCTGATAATTCCATGCATATCCCACATACCTTCCCATCATTGCTAACTCCCCACGTTCCGGCACCAGTCCTGCTCATTGGGGCAGGCATGTCTTTTGGTCTAGTACCTATCGCCACGAAGTGGGCTCAAGAAATCGTCGATAGATATACCGAAGTCACTAAGATACTTGGAATAACGATCACCCCACCCAAGACATCGGCTCCCAAAGAACTATACGATTGGGCAGATGAAGTGCTCAAGGAACTCACAAAAACACTTTCAGAAGATGAAGCCAAATTACGTTTGGCTGACGCCATGGGCGTTGTATCCGATCCTCGTTTTCACGCAAAGGTTGGCATACCACTACGCGGCAATACCCCTCGACACCGTATCACTGCTCGTTTTGCACGCGAAAAACGGTTGGAAGTTATTTGGTCATTAAATTTCGATTGCATCATGGAAACGGCACTGGAAAGTGTTGGTTTACTTCCCCATCCGAAGCCTGACGCCGAGCTAAACAACCCTTTGCCATGGAGAAGATGGTATTGCACCTGGTCGCCAAGTGATACCCATATTCCTACCGCAAAGAGAGAATACACGTTGTATGTCATCAAGCCTCATGGTTGCGTGAATAAACTAGCCAATGGGCAGGCGGTTTTTGTTGTTACTGAATCAGTAGTGTCCGGTTAACTTACAAATTATCAAGCCAATGCTAAGCATTGGCGCGGTTTACAAAGCAATAAATTTTGGTGCCGATTTGAAATCAGTTTACCTATATTCCGGTTCAAGTAACTTCCAGAGATTGAATTC
>JAGRPI010000035.1 GCA_019449635.1 Candidatus Ferrigenium bremense | reverse complement strand
CTCTTTGCTGCAGATTTTATCGGTGTCTGTTTTTGAGAAAACCCAACTATCTCAAGCTCTTGCGGGAGGTGGGCTATTTCAAGATCAGACAGAATTTGTTAACCAACTAAATTTGTTCGATTTTTAACCGGACACTACTGTTACTGAATCAGAACTCAAAAAGCTTCCCGCAAAGCTAAATTCGGTCAAGGGCAGACTGAAAGTGGTTTTTTCAGACTCACCACTGACTGCCGTTGGCTGGAGTGCAGAAGAAGAATATATCCATGACGAAATCGCTGCCGTTAAACAACAAGGGACTCTTGCCACGACGAACGACTGCCTCAGCATTATCGATCCCAACTGGAAACCGGATAATCCGCCAACCGGGAATACTCATCACAACAAGCTGGCCGCAGCATTTGGCGTTAACCAAGCAGATTGCCACTTCCCTACCAGCTGCGCAGGCAACCCGACAACAGATCAATTTTTCCAATGGCTGCAAACGCGCTACGGATTGGAAAGGCTGGAGCAATTTGCCCAAGCCAATAGTCAAGGTAACGCCGCATGGAGTACAAAAGCCACCGAGTTATCGAACATCAAGGATCAATTTCCGGAGCCGATGCCAACAGACTGGCTCAACGTATTCTTCGACGATTTCTTGGCCGTATGGGTGCGCCTGTGCTGCAATGCGGGAAAAGTTGTCTATATAAAAAATGTGCCAATCCAGCCAGACATCATAGCCACTCACCGTCGAGATGATCATATTCCATGGGGATATGAAAATTCAATTCGCGAAGACTTGCTGGCCGTCATTCCGCTGATACTTTCGCTTCGTGGCACACCTCCTGCAAACACAACCACGAAATGGAATTTCGGCGAATTCCCGGGGGCTTTGTGGGATGAAATTAGTGGGCATCTAGTTTTACCGCTCCCCGCATGGCACGGAAATAACATACCTATAGAACTGGCAGCCATCAAGCCCCTCATTGATGGCTGGAATTGGTCGCACAAGGGAATGATCTACAAGGTTTCCATCCTCCCCCTCCTGCCGCAGCCAAACCATACTCCGGTTAATGACGACAACTTCATTCTACGTAGTTCAGTTGCACAGCTAATGAAATCCAGCAGGTTTTCAATCCCGAACAACATCGGGATTGCCTCCCTCGCGGACATGTGAAAGGAAAGCGATGAGCACACTAAACCAATTCAAGGATTATGTCGCAGCGCAGTATAAGAGCATGCTTGATCTGGATCTTTTTGAGGACACCTCGACCAATGCCCCTCTTGTCTGGCTGAATGATGAAAATAGCGCATGGCTGCTTGATGATGAAATTGGCCTCGCTATGCGAATCGTACCGTTTACAGATGAACAGGATGACCTCAATACCGCCATACAACATGCCATTCGTACCGCCAGCCATTTACAACCACGGTATGCAGTTGATGAAAATGATGCAGACAATAATGGGATTTGGCAGGTTGGAATTTTCTGGCTTGTTGATTCCGGATTATGCAAAAGCTGGCGCAAGGCAATAGCAGGCATTCGCAGGGAAAGCGGATTTTCTGAAGAAATCGGGCTGGATGCCGTTCTTGTGGAAGAAGGGGAAAACATTAGCGACGCCTGTGAACGGCAAGGCTTGCCACAACTAATGCTACATGCACGCAAAACATTCCAGATCAAATGGGATGCGATGCCGAACTGGCTGTCCGCCAACAGCAAAGTCGCTGAAATGCTGAAGACATTCCCGAACCAGTTTTCCAGCGACATCGAGGCCTATAAGCTGGCCCAAGAACTGGTTGAGGATGTATTGCCCGATGAAGCTTCTGACGCCGCCCCGCCTGATGCAGAGCCGGGCAAGGAGCCTCTCAAGGAAATCGAGATCAAGAATTTTCGCAACATCAAATACTGCAAGCTCGCCTTCTGGAACCCGGATAAGACTGCGCAAGCCCATGTCATTTTCGGCCCGAACGGAACAGGTAAGACATCCATATTTGAAGCGCTGTACTTGGCTTCCGGAGGCACATCGAATACCCTTTTCGACTACCTCGATGACCTTGACATTGAGGCCAGAAAACGTGATTACGCGGTAACCGTACTGACTCCGCTATCCAGTGACGTTCCATGCAAACCAGAAATCATCCTGAATGGGAGCGAGAAACATGGCTATCAGGCTGCCACCAAGGAGGATGCGAAGACAGGGACGTTTGAAATGGAAGGAACGTTTCAGGCACAGGAGGACACGCGCAATTTCCTTGGCGAGAAAGGTCTAAGCCTTGCCCAGCGCATTCTGAAGAACTACTCTACCCTAGCGGATGAGGTAATCAAACATGCTGAAGCACGCGCCTTTGCTACAAAAAGTGAAAAATCAGAATGGCTCAAGGCCCATGGTCTGAATGCCGCAATCAGCGTTCGAGAGACCCGTGCAAAAAGACTGATTGAGGGAGAAATTCGTAAGGAACCTTGGCAGCCTTCACAATCCCTTATGGACTGGCTAGGAAAGACCAGCCAATTTTTCCCGGATATTCTGAACGATGCCGAACGTATTTCACTTCGTTGGAAAAACTGGCGTGAAAACGAGGATGATTGTATTAGCAGGATGGCACAAGGAATATCAATTGGAGAAATCTCGGTAGCACGCCAGCCCTTGGCCTCATGGCTAAGCACACGTAATAAGCTGCTTGAAGACACTCGTACTCTGGTAAACCGCGCCACTTCTTTCATCGAGCCGCTACGCAATAAATTACAAGGAGTCGAGAGCGAACTGGATGCGTGGGGCGAATGGCTAGCCAGACAGGCAACCCAACTATCCGATAGTACGGATACAGAACAGCAACAGATCATCCAGCAAATTGAACAAACACGGCAACGGCTGATCGAGTTACGGCAACTATTTGCTATCGAGCGTAAGCATTCCCAGCATCTGGAAAGACTTGAAAAAGAGTTCTTGCCTGATTGGGCTAAAACCAAACCGGATATTTGTCCCACTTGCGGCGATGATCACCATGATCGGGGCGGAATAGCAAACGTTGTCGAATCGCTAAAGGCTGGCGTTGATAACCGCTTAACCAGTCTTGAAGAAGAAGGGAAAAGCTTGGGAGCCACGCTGGCTGAAATGGAGGCAAAACTGGCCTCCTTCGGAGTTTGCCCTGTTAGCGAAAAGCGTCAAGCAGAGTTACGCGATTTGCTCGGGCCATTTTTCCGGGATGCGTCGCTGCAATCAATGCTGACTGACCGGGTAACGCGTGCAAGCCTGAAAAGCGGTATCCAGGCAGCACAACGGTTGCCGGAAGTTCAAGAACCCATCCCCGAACCGGATGACATCGCCATGCAATTGGCAGAGCGCTGCATGGCACTCGATAATGAAGCCGAGCGATTATGGGCACTGCCAGAAAGGTGGGCAAAGATCGTCAAGGCACTGGATGGCGAATGCCGAAGAATAGTCGAAAAGCACTTACCTGAAACCTTGCAAAAACTCTGGTGGGAAATTGCATTGGCCTTGACACCCGCACGCTGGAATCTTGCTGCCACAGCAGCATTTCAGATGAAAGGCCGAACAGCCCCCAAACTAATTATCGGAATTGAAGAGCGGAATGACACGCCTGCACGATATTTCTTCAATCAAGCCGAGCGTCACATCATGGGACTTGCCTGGTTCTTCGCCCGTTACCTCACGCATGGTCGTTTCCACCGGGAATTCATGGTGCTCGATGATCCCGCGCAAGAAATGGATCAAACCACTTTCAGGTCATTTGCCCGCTTTGCCCAAGCGTTGTTGCGTCTGCATAGCAAGCAGAAAGTCCCGACCCAACTGGTTCTGTTCCTGCATCAGGAAGAGCGAGCATTGGATATGGCCCGTGCCACATTAGGAAGGTTCATAATGCTGTCGTGGCAACAAAAAAATGACAGCATGAATGACATCCGAGAAATGATGCTGATAACAGAAGGATTTAAACCTCAAACGGCCATTCATGTAATAAAACCCCAGGCGGTAACAACACTCTAGGAAAACAAAGAAAAGGTTCAAGGTGAGTTGGCGAAATGGCGGTGTCAGGCTTGCATAGTTGCATTGTTTTGAACGTCAGCATGTTAATCACTAAGGTTGGAAGCAGTCATACCCGCAGGCTGATCCAACTGCCTTTTCAGAAAATCACCATAGTCGCCTTTGGCCGAGAAGCGGCCTTTCACTGCAAGCATCCTGGCGAGCCGGTGTGTGTCGGCTGCCGCACGTCACGAGCATCCGCTGTCGGGCAGCGCAATAACAAGATTGTCTGGCAACTGCATGTCGAAACCGGCTTGCGCCCTCAGGCTTTAACCGCCAGCCGCCACAGCGAGGTGACCTCCGCCGCGCGCGCGGCGTGCAGCGGATCGATGGCGTCGGAGACCTTGGGATGATGCGGCCTGACATCGATCCGCCCCACCACCTGCAACCCTGCCGCAGCGAATAGCGCGAGCAGCTTATCTCGTGACCGCAGACCGAGGTGCTCAGCGATATCCGAGAGCACCAGCCAGCCCTCGCCGCCCGGCTCCAGATGCGCGGCCAGCCCGCTGATGAAGCCGCGCAACATGCGGCTGTCGGGATCGAATATCGCATGCTCGATGGGAGAGCTCGGCCGCGCCGGAATCCACGGCGGATTGCAGACGATCAACGGCGCTTTTGCTGCGGGGAACAGATCGGCTTGCACCACCTCCACCTGCTCGCTCAGCCCTAACCGCGCGAGATTCTCGCGGGCACAGGCCAAGGCGCGCGGGTCTTGATCGGTCGCCACGACGCGCTTGACGCCACGGCGTGCCAGTACCGCAGCCAGCACACCAGTTCCTGTGCCGATATCGAAAGCCAATCCGATTGGCGGCAGCGGCGCTTCGTTCACCAGCCCCACGTACTCGCCGCGCACCGGCGAGAACACGCCGTAGTGCGGATGGATGCGCGCGCCCAGCGCCGGGATCTCGACGCCCTTCTTGCGCCATTCATGCGCGCCGATCAGCCCCAGCAGCTCGCGCAGCGAGGCCACCGAAGGTTCGCCTCCCGCGCCGCCGTAGGCTTCTGTGCACGCTTGGCGCAGGTCAGGCGCACGGCGTAGCGGAATGGTGTAATCGCCATCCAGCGGCAACAGAATCATCGCCAGTGTGCGGGCGCGTTGCGATTGTGCCTGGCGATGCAAGTTGAATGCCTCGCCCGGTACCCCGGAGGTCCCTTCGACCAAGCTCAGGACAGGCCGCTTCGACAAGCTCAGGACAGGCTTGCGCGGCTTGCGATCCGCGCGCCGCGACATCGCCAGCAGCAGTTGACGCGCATTCTGATAATCGCCGCGCCACAGCAGTGCCGTCCCCTCGCAGGCCAGGCGATATGCCTCATCCGCCTTCATCGTATCGTCGGCGATGACCACGCGCTTGGGCGGCGGCATTCCGCTCTCCGAACGCCAACGCGCGGAGCAGGCTTTGCCCGCTTCAGTCCATCTGATAATTGGGTGCATCAAATTTCTATCATCATTGCACAGGGAGTAAAACTATCGTGATGCTGAAACCTTTAGCGCAGTAATGCAGGGTGTCAATAAGCGAAGCGCATTGCATCGGGTTTTCATTCGACGCAATAACGATTGCGCCCTACGCAGGCTGCACAACTCCCCTCACCCTAGCCCTCTCCCGCCTACGTGAGAGGGAATTTGGAGGCAATTGTCCCATTAGGCCCGACATGACGAATATACAGAGGTTGCCAGACACACCGCTCTAGAGTCGCCCCATCTTCGGCAACTCACCCACCAGCGGTGCGACGTAATCGATCCAGGCCTGTGTCACATCGTTGCCCGCCGCGTTGATGTATTCGTCCTTCATCTCGGTGGCAACTTTCGCCACGGTCGACAACGGCGTGATGAAGCATTCGCTGGAATATGGCTTGCTGCTCAGGCGGCGGATCGCCACCGAGCCGGGTTGTCCGGTGCTGGCGGCGTGGTTCACCGCAACGGCGCCGACTTCACGCGCCTCCTTCGCATCAATCGGAGAGATGATGGTGGGAAAGGAACGCTGCAAATAGCCAAAGGTGTCGGCACGCACGCGCACTTTCTGTCCGGGAAAGGCTTCCTTCACCAGGGCGGCCAACGTGTCGCCCAGCGCGCCCGAGCCGGAAAGCTGGATGTTGCCGTGCGAATCGCGCTCGCCACTGGTCGAGATCGGATTGCCGTCCTTGTCGGAGATCCCTTCGGAAGCGGCGACCACGCAGCGGCCGTATTTCGCCACGGCATCGCGCACGTCCTGCTTGAATTTTTCGACATCGAACACGCGCTCCGGCAAGTAGATCAGGTGCGGGCCATCGTCCTTTGCCTGGCGCGCCAGTGCGGACGCGGCGGTCAGGAAGCCGGCGCTGCGCCCCATCACCACGTTGACCTTGATGCCGGACAGCGCGCGGTTGTCACGGTCGTCGCCCATGAAGGCCAGCGCGACGAAACGCGCCGCCGAGGCGAAACCGGGGCAGTGGTCGGTGACCTTCAGATCGTTGTCGATGGTCTTGGGGATATGCACGGTGCAGAAATCGTAATTCGCCTCTTTTGCCATCTCGGCGATGATGTGCGCAGTCTCGGCGGAATCGTTGCCGCCGATGTAGAAAAAATAACGTACGTCGTTCTTCCTGAACACCTCGAACACTTTTTCACATTCGGCCTTGCCGGGCTTGAGGCGCACCGAACCCAATGCCGCCGCCGGGGTCGTGGCGACCAGCTCGAGCTGCTCGACGCTTTGCGTGGTGAGATCGATGAAATCCTCTTTCATGATGCCGGCGATGCCGTGGCGCGCGCCGAGGATGCCGGTAATGCCGGGGTGCCGGCGTGCCGCCAGCACTGCGCCGACCAGCGATTGATTGATGACTACGGTAGGGCCGCCCGATTGGCCGATGACCATTTTACCGACTAACTTTCCTTGTGCAGCCATACCACCATCTCCTCAATAACAGTGTGGGCATATTGTAAACCGAATGCAGTCCACCGGCTGCATCGCTTATAATTGCACGTTTTTTATTTCGCTAACCTTAAGGAACAGTATGAGTTTGTTAAATGTGCGCCCCGGCGACAATATCCCCCACGAATGCAATGTCATCGTTGAAATCCCCAAGCACGCCGACCCGGTAAAGTACGAAGTAGACAAAGCGTCCGGCGTACTGGTGGTGGATCGCTTCATCGGATCGCTGATGCGCTATCCGTGCAATTACGGCTTTATCCCGGAAACCATCGCGGATGACGGCGATCCGGTGGATGTGCTGGTGGTCACCCCATTCCCTATCGTTCATGGTGCTATCATCCCCTGCCGTCCGGTCGGCATGTTGAGCATGGAGGATGAAGGCGGCGGCGATGCCAAAATCATCGCTGTGCCCACCGACAAACTGACCCCGCTTTACCATGAAGTTCTGTCTTACGAGGATTTGCCGAAGATCACGCTGGAGCAGATCAAGCATTTTTTTGAGCTTTACAAAGCGCTGGAGCCGGGCAAATGGGTCAAGATCAGGGGTTGGGAAGGGACTGAAGCGGCTCATGAGGAAATCATGAAGGGCATCGAGCGGTACAAGAAACTATCCATAGGCAAATAACGCATTAACAGACGGGAGCAAATCATGACAGCACAGATTATCGACGGCAAAACCATCGCCCAGCAGGTACGTGCCGAATGGAAAATACGCGCCGATGCGCTGAAGGCGCGCGGCATCACGCCCGGACTGGCAGTCATCATCGTCGGCGAAGACCCCGCCTCCAAGGTATATGTCGCCAACAAGGTGAAGGCCTGCGCCGAACTCGGTTTGCACTCCGAACACGTTGTCATGTCCGCCGACACGCCGGAAGCCAAGCTGCTGGCGAAGATCGCCGAGTTGAACAACGACCCGAAGATCCACGGCATCCTCGTGCAACTGCCCGTGCCCAGGCACATCGACAGCAACAGGGTGCTCGAAGCCATCAGCCCTGACAAGGATGTGGACGGCTTCCACCCGATGAACGTCGGCGCGCTGGTCACCGGCAACATGCGCTTCGCCCCCTGCACCCCTTACGGCGCGATGAAGCTGCTGGAAAAATGCGGTGTATCCATCGAAGGCAAACACGCCGTGGTAGTCGGGCGCAGCAACATCGTCGGCAAGCCGATGGCGCTGATGCTGTTGCAACAGAACGCCACCGTCACGATCTGCACTTCCAAAACCGTCGACCTCGCCAAGCACACGCGCGATGCCGACATCCTGGTCGTCGCCACCGGCAGAGCGAAGATGATCACCGGCGACATGATCAAACCCGGTGCGGCGGTGATCGACGTCGGTATCAACCGCATGCCGGACGGCAAGCTGTGCGGCGACGTGGATTTCGACTCGGCGAAGGAAGTCGCCGGCTGGATCACGCCGGTACCCGGCGGCGTCGGCCCGATGACGATTACAATGCTGGTGGCAAACGCAGTTCAGTCGGCGGAACGGTCATCCGGCCTCGGCAAGTAGATCGTCTGGCGGATTTCCGTGATTATTTGGCGCAATGGCTGCTTTATGCCGTAATAGCGGCATTGGACGTTCGTTTATATATCGTCTATTCTGTAACGCCATCAGATTAAAGTGTCAGCCACCGGGGGGTTTATGAAGGTAGACCAACTGCTCCAGCGCGATCTTTCGTATCGCCTTCGACTCCTGGATGTATTGGATCGGATTACGCAAGTCAGCCTTGCCAGCGAGGACATGGAAGATGTCATGCGTGGCGTGCTGGATCTGGTGCTTGAGGTTTTCAATGCGGATCGCGCCTGGTTCCTGTATCCCTGCGATCCTGATGCCCCATCCTGGGGTGTTCCCATGGAGCGTTCCCGTCCGGAATGGCCGGGGTTATCCGCGCTGGGCGCCAATATCCCGATGGATCGCGAGGCAGCCGGAATATTCCGCGAAATACTCGGCACCAATGACTTGATCCAATATGGTCCCGCTACCGGCCATCCCGTCCCGCTCATTATCGAGCAATTCTCGGTCAAGTCCCAGTTGATGATCGCGCTGCGGCCGAGAATCGGGAAAGCCTGGGTGTTTGGCCTGCACCATTGCGCAAATCTGGTAATGCATGATGCAGGTGATCTGCATCTTTTCACGGCTGTCGCCCAGCGTATTTCGGACTCCCTGAGCTCCTTCATTTCGATCAGGCAACTGCGCGAGAGCGAGGCGTTTTTGCGTGAAATCATCGACACGATTCCGATGTCGCTGTTCGTCAAGGACGTCCGCAGCAGGATCACCCTGATGAACCGGGCCTGCGAAGAGCAATGGGGTATGGCCTTTTCCGACTTGCGCGGCACTGATGCCAGCCAATTCTTTCCGCCGGATCAGATGGCGTTTTTCCTGGCCAAGGACAGGGAAGTGTTTAGCAACCGCCAACTGGCCGATTTCGAGGAGGTGGCATGGAATGCCGTACTGAAGGAAAGCCGCACTGTGCACACGTACAAGAAGCCGGTTTTCGATGAAGCCGGCAACCCGTTGTATCTGATTGGCGTGTCTATAGACATTACCGAGCGCAAGCAGGCCGAGGAAGTGTTAAAGCTGCACAAACTGGTCATCGATACGGCCATGGACGGTTTCTGGATGGTCGACATGACGGGTAATGTGCGGGGAGCCAACGATGCCTACGCGAAAATGTCCGGCTACTCGGTGGATGAATTGCTGAATATGCACATCAGCAAGCTGGAGGTCAATGAAAGTACGGAGCAAGAAGTCGGTGCTCACCTCGAAAAAATCATTGCGCAGGGCTTTGATAAATTTGAAACACACCACCGCCGCAAGGACGGGCAGGAGATCGATGTCGAGGTCTCCGCAATGTTCATACCGGAGTCGCAGTCATTTTTCGGTTTCCTGCGCGACATCACCGAGCGCAAGCAGGCGGAACGCGAACTGCGCGAGCTGAATGAACGTCTGGAAGAACGGGTCGAGCAACGCACTCTGGAACTCACGCAGGCCAAGCAACTGGCGGAATCGGCCAATCAGGCCAAGAGCGAATTTCTTGCCAACATGAGTCATGAGATACGCACGCCGATGAACAGCATTCTCGGCATGGCGCATCTGGCGCAAAATCGGGAGATCGACCCGAAGAATCGCGACTACCTCGAAAAGATCCATTCCTCCGGCGAGCATCTTCTCGGCATCATTGACGACATTCTCGATTTTTCCAGACTAGACGCCGGGAAGCTGAAGATCAATACGGCTGATTTCAACTTGGGCAGGGTGCTGGAGAACGTCAACAACCTGGTTGCCGGAAAGGCTGCGGAAAAGGGGCTGAAACTCGTCTTCGATATCGATGCCGATCTTAACCTCAATTTATGCGGCGATCCGCTAAGGCTCGTGCAGATACTGGTCAATTACGCCGACAATGCCATCAAGTTCACCAAGCAAGGCAGAATTGCCATTCGCACCAGAAAGATCGAGGAGGACGCAACAAGCTGTCTGGTACGCTTCGAAGTTCAGGATAACGGCATCGGCATGAGCGAGATGGAGAAAGCCAAACTGTTCCAGCCGTTTCAGCAGGTTGACACTTCCTCTACCCGCCAATATGGCGGTGCCGGCCTCGGGTTGGCGATCTGCAGACAATTGGCGGGAATGATGCAGGATGGGGAGGTGGGGGTGGAGAGCGCCCTTGGGCAGGGCAGCACCTTCTGGTTCAATGTACGGCTTTACAGGGCCGGCCAGCCTTTTTGCACAGAGAATGAAAGTGGAACAGATGTGCAGCCGGCCGCGATCAGCGGTGCGCGGATTCTTCTGGCAGAAAACAATCTCTTCAACCAGCAGGTGGCGACCGAATTCCTTGAAAATGCCGGCGCTACCGTATGCGTCGCCCAGAACGGGAAAGAGGCGATCGACCTGTTGGCGCACGACCGCTTCGACTGCGTGCTGATGGACATCCAGATGCCCGTGCTGGACGGTTTTGAGACTACCCGGCTGATCCGCGCCGCCCCTGCCCTGGCGGGAATGCCGGTGATTGCGATGACGGCTAACGCATCGGAGGAGGATCGCAAGCGCTGCCTGGCTGCCGGTATGAATGACTTCATCGGCAAACCCTTCAAGCCTGATGCGTTTTATGCCGTAATCGCCAAATGGCTGGCGCGGCAGCCGCAACAGGCGCCGGCCTTCGACGCGCCTGCTGTATCGCTGGTCAAGGTGGCGTGGGCCGGTGATCCAGAAATAATTGACTTCACGGTATTGGCTGAACTGGTTGGCGGCAACAAATTGAAGATGCGCGAATTTGCCCTCAAGCTTCTGGCGTCAGCCCGGCAGGACATGGCCGAAGTCGAAGCGGCGATGGAACACAGGGATATGAAAAAATTGGCTGCATTGGGGCATCACATCAAGTCGCCGGCCAGCATGGCCGGGGCGATGAAGCTTGCCGAGCTGTGCCGGATATTGGAGCAATATGGCAAAAATGGCGGGAGCATGGAGCAGATTCGGGATGTTGTGAATCAAATGCACCCGCTGCTGGATCGCATCGATGAGTCCGTAGACAAAAACCTGGCATGATCAGTGACCGCTGCGTAAGCCGATACTGAATCTTTTCGAGAGCGGCTCATCACACAAAATGCGGTCAACTCCGGAAGAACATCATCCGGCAGTCAGAATTGGTGCGTATTATCTGGGAGCGCCTGAAACGGCGGAAGCGGGCGATGACGCGGCCAGCTTCTCTGTTGTATGCACGGGTGGCGTTTGCGCCGACGGCCTTTCCAGAATCTGGAAGAAAACCTCATCGCGCCTGATCATGCCGAGCTCGCTGCGCGCGCGCTCCTCGATTGCTTCGGTGCCTTGCTTGAGATCGCGCACTTCGGCGTCCAGCAAGGCGTTGCGCGCCTGGGTCTGCTGATTGGCCTGTTGCTGCGCCTCGACCCGGCGATTCAGGTCCCAGACCTTCAACCAGCCGCCCTTGCCCAGCCACAGGGGGTATTGCAGCAGCAGCAATAAAACGGCCAGTATCAGTGTGACAGGACGACGCATCAACCCAGTTGGTAATACGCCTCGCGTCCCGGATAGGAGGCGGTGTCGCCCAGGTCTTCTTCGATGCGCAGCAACTGGTTGTATTTCGCCATGCGGTCCGAGCGCGACAGGGAGCCGGTCTTGATCTGCATCGTGTTGGTGGCCACCGCGAGGTCGGCAATAAAGGAGTCCTCGGTCTCGCCGGAGCGATGCGAGATCACGGCGGTATAACCGGCGCGCTTGGCCATCTCGATGGCGGCAAAGGTCTCGGTCAGCGTGCCGATCTGGTTGACCTTGATCAGGATGGCATTTGCCAGGCCTTGGCGGATGCCCTCGCGCAGTATTTTTGTGTTGGTGACAAACACGTCGTCGCCCACCAGCTGGATGGACTTGCCGAGGCGGGCGGTAAGCTGCTTCCAGCCCTCCCAGTCATGCTCGCTCATGCCGTCTTCGATGGTGATGATGGGATACTTGTCCACCCAGGCGGCGTACAGGTCGATGATCTGGACGGAGTTGAGCGTCAGCCCGTCCGCTTTCAGGTGGTACTGGCCGTCCCTGTAGAATTCCGACGCGGCGGCATCGATGCCGATCGCCACGTCCGCACCGGGCACATACCCTGCGGCCTCGATGGCTTCCACGATGACTTTCAGCGCAGCCTCGTTGGAGCCCAAGGCAGGCGCGAAGCCGCCCTCGTCGCCCACCGTGGTGCTGAGGCCGCGGTGGTGGAGGATCTTCTTCAGGTTGTGGAACACCTCGGCGCCGCAGCGCAGCGCCTCGCGGAAGCTCTGGCTGCCTACCGGGATGATCATGAATTCCTGGATGTCCGCGCCGCCGGTGGCGTGCGCTCCGCCGTTGATGATGTTCATCATCGGTACCGGCATTTCCATGCGCGCGGCACCGCCCAGATAGCGGTACAGCGGCAGGCCGCTCTCTTCCGCCGCGGCACGCGCCACGGCCATCGACACCGCAAGGATCGCATTCGCGCCGAGGCGCGATTTGTTTTCCGTGCCGTCCAGCTCGATCATGGTCTGGTCGATGAAGGCCTGTTCCGCCGCATCCAGGCCGACGATCGCTTCGGCGATTTCGGTATTCACATATTCCACCGCTCTCAGCACGCCTTTGCCGAGGTAGCGCTGCTTATCGTCATCGCGCAGTTCCACGGCCTCCTTGGTGCCGGTGGATGCGCCGGACGGCACGGCGGCACGTCCCATCACGCCGGACTCCAGCAACACGTCCGCCTCCACGGTCGGGTTGCCGCGCGAATCCAGTATCTCGCGGGCGATCACGTCAACAATTGCACTCATGGTGTTTTTCCTTAAGCTCAAAATTCAAAATGGAAACCAGCCACTGATTAACACGGATATACACGGATGTTTACATGGGTCGGTCTGTGTTTCATCCGTGTCAATCCGTGGCTAAATTATTCTTTCAAACACTGCGCAAGTTTATGCTCTCTTCAATCAATCCCTGCCGCTTGACGGTCTCGTCGAGCGCCATCAGGGTTTGCAGCAACGCCTTGAGATATCCGAGCGGAAAGGCATTCGGCCCATCCGACAGCGCCCTGGACGGATCGGGATGCGTTTCCATGAACAGGCCGGAAATCCCCGCCGCCACCGCGGCGCGCGCCAGCACCGGCACGAATTCGCGCTGCCCGCCGCTGGCCGTGCCTTGCCCCCCGGGCAACTGCACCGAATGCGTGGCATCGAACACCACCGGGCAGCCGGTGTTGCGCATCACCGCCAGCGAGCGCATGTCCGACACCAGATTGTTGTAGCCGAACGACGCGCCGCGTTCGCACACCATGATGTTGTCCTGGCCGCTCGCGTCACGCGCTTTTTCCACGACGTTCTGCATATCCCACGGCGACAGGAACTGCCCCTTCTTGATGTTCACCGGCTTGCCCGCGCTCGCCACGGCCTGGATAAAGTCGGTCTGGCGGCACAGGAACGCCGGGGTTTGCAGCACGTCCACGACCGCCGCAACCGGCGCGATTTCTTCGATGCCATGCACGTCGGTCAGTACCGGCACACCGAGTTGTGCCTTCACTTCGCCGAGGATCTTCAGCCCGGCATCCAGTCCGAAGCCGCGAAACGTCTTGCCGGAACTGCGGTTGGCCTTGTCGTAGGAAGATTTGTAAATGAACGGCAGGTTCAATTCGCGGCACATTTCCTGCAGTTGCCCGGCGGTGTCCAGCGCCATTTGCTGCGATTCGATCACGCATGGCCCGGCGATCAGGAACAGCGGCCGATTCAGGCCGACATCAAATCCGCACAGATTCATGATCCACAACTTTCATGGTGATGTCGGGCTAGCCCTACCCGCACCGCGCGCTTCGCGCCACCGTGTCCGGGCTGCACATCAAATCCGCACAGATTCATGATCCACAACTTTCATGGTG
>JAGRPI010000034.1 GCA_019449635.1 Candidatus Ferrigenium bremense | reverse complement strand
ATCTTAATGATGGTTGCAAAAAATTACAATATAATTCAATCCTTATGAACTCCAGCGGGGGTTCGTTAAGTCTGCCAATCGTATTGGACACGGCGTACAGCGGCATGATGGACAGGTCTGCAGCATATGCTTTGTGCGTGCAACGGTCGCACAATCACTTGGATGACTGCTTCAAGCAGTATTTTTTGACTCTGATCGGGTTCTACTTCTGGCACGGTGCAGCCTGATAGGCCCGCTGACAGCTTTCCCGCAAGCGGCCATCAAAGTTTTGCGTCCTGGCAGTTATTCAGATCACCAGATAGCGGACAATGATAGCGAGCAGCACTTGACCCATTTCAGCCATTGAATTTAGATATCACGAAAGGTCAGCAATTAGCCTTGCGGCAGTAACAATAAATAAACTGTTGAACCGTGCCGAACGGAGTGTGGTGTACCTCCTTTTCATGCTCGACCAGCAGGAAAGCGTCTCCAAATTCAGCGTGCAGGGTTTCCGGTTGGTATTTCATCACCGGCAAGCCACTGCATTTTTCCGGCCCGTCTTCGGCAAAGGTGGCGACGATCACATGACCACCCGGGCGGACTGAACGCATGACCCGCTCAACATAAGCATGGCGATCAGCCGGGTCCGTCAGAAAATGGAATACTGCGCGATCATGCCAGATGTCGAACCGATGTATGGGAAATTCCGCACGGGTAATATCACCTTCCATCCAGTGCACAGTATCCGCATGGCTCCCCAAACGCTGCTTTGCAACAGCAAGGGCCGCCGATGACAGGTCGAGCACTGTCAGGTCGGTATAGCCTTCCATCACAAGGTCATCCGCCAGTGTAGAGGCTCCACCGCCTACATCGATAATTGCCGCATCCTTGCCGAGCCGCGTATGGTGGATCAATCGTAAAGATTGATCGGCATGTTCCTGAAACCAGCTCACCGCGTCAGACGCCTTGGTGATATATACCTGCTCCCAATGTTGCTTGCGATCCATGGCTTGGCCCCCTAAAAGCTCAGCACCTTGTCTGAATCCAGGATCAGCGCATGCAAATCCTGCATCGTGGACATCGGGCAAATGTCTGACCCTTCGGACTGGCGTATTTTCAGGCAAGTGCCGCAAGCCAGAATCGAACCACCAGCCTCCGAAAAACTGCGCATCTGCCCGATGACATCAAACTTGCCGCTATCCAGTGATTCGGCCTCTACGCCCTTGCCAAGCAAGAAGACTGAAACTGCAACCCCTTGCTTGCGAGAAAATACTCCGAGCCGGAAAGCATTCCAGACAGTTTCCGGGTCATTTGAGTAGATGACAATTCCGAGTTTCACGCTACCTCCCGTATGAGGATTTCACCAATAATCCAAAGCGACATAGATGGTAGCAGTATTTCCACGCCACGAATGTCCGTGCAAAGGGCCTATCCAATACTGCAGCTCTCGTCACCCTGGCTCGGCGCATAGCCCGCACCGCTTGGTCGATATACACCTGCAAAACCGGATTCTACCCTGCGCGCCTCACAAAACCCTTGACCTGAACCACAGAGGCTTAAGGGGGTCAGGGCTTAAGGGGCTTAAGGGGGTCAGCATCGTGTTGAATTGCACTTGGGGTTTGAAACCGCCAATACATTTGCTTGTGGCCACCCGCCGCCAACCCAGCAATTCTCCTCTCGGTCGACCCTCGGTCATCGAACGCATCGACCAGAAGCTCATTACCGTTATCGTCGCGGCGCCAGACTTCGAAAACGCGACTTTTTAATAGTGCTGGTTCATTCACTGTTGGCCGCCCTGGATATCCGCGATCGGCACTTTCCGGCCATTGGGCAATTTAAACTTTACCTATTCCCCGGCCCAGACCGCGTTGAGCATCCGGTCGCGCTTGTCTTCCGGCACGCGCTGCATGAACGCGCAATCCTGCCTGTGGAGGGTGATGCCCCGGTCGCGCGTGACATAGCCGGTGATGGCATCCGGTTTTTCCGGCTTGCAGCACTTGGCCATCTTGATCATCAGGTTGTCCACCCCTTCGACCAGCACGCCGGTTGACGAGGTGCGTTGCGCGACGGGTTTGTGTGAAACCGGTGAAGGAATGGCGGCCGGCTTCGCGGGGGCTTCCTGCTGGATGGCAATACCGACGCGGCGCGGGGTGGTCTCGCCGCGCCCGAGGGCGGCGAACAGTTCTTCCAGCTTGTGGAAGCGCAGGCGCTGCGCGACCTTCTCCTGGTTGACGGTGGTCACACCCAAGCGCTGCAGTTCGCGCTCGAACAACAGCCTGCCCTGCGCGATGCTGTCGTCGAGGTTCTGCGTCTTGAACCAGTGCCGCACCTTGGCGCGCGCCCGCGCGCTCTTCAGGTAGCCGAGCTGTGGGCTGAGCCAGTCGCGGCTCGGCGCGCCCAGCTTTGCGGTGAGGACCTCCACGCGCTGGCCGTTCTGCAATTTGTATTTGAGCGGCACGATGCTGCCGTCCACCTTGGCGCCGCGGGTGCGGTGGCCGAGGTCGGTGTGCAGGGTGTAGGCGAAATCCACCGGGGTCGCGCCCTTGGGCAGATCCAGGACCTTGCCTTGCGGCGTGAACACATACACGCGGTCCTGCAGCAACTCGTTCCTGAATTGCTCCTGGAGGCTGCCGCTGTCGGCCAGTTCCGCCTTCCACGCGAGGATCTGGCGCAGCCAGGCGAGCTTGTCGTCGAACCCGGCATCGGACTTCCTGTTTTCCTTGTAGCGCCAGTGAGCGGCGACGCCGAGCTCGGAATCGTGGTGCATGTCGTGCGTGCGTATCTGCACTTCCAGCGCGAGCTGGCGCGGCCCGGTCACGGCGGTGTGCAGCGAACGGTAGCCGTTGCCCTTGGGGTTTGCGATGTAGTCGTCGAATTCGCTGGCGATCGGCGGCCATAGTTCGTGCACCACGGAGAGCGCCGCATAACAATTCTGGACATCCTCTGCGAGGATGCGCACGGCGCGCACGTCGTAGAGCTCGCCGAACCCGACCTGCTTGCGCTTCATCTTGCTGATGATGCTGTGGATGTGCTTGGGGCGCCCGGTCACCTCGGCTGCGATGCCGGCCGCATCCAGTTTCTGCCGGAGCTGCGCGATCACCTCTTCGATGTAGCGCTCCCGGTCCACGCGGCGCTCGTCGAGCAGGCCGGCCACTTTCTTGTAGAGCGCCGGTTCCAGGTAGCGCAGCGACAGGTCTTCCAGTTCCCACTTGAGTTGCCACACGCCGAGCCGGTTCGCCAGCGGCGCGAAGATGCTCTGTGTCTCCTGCGCGATCCGTTTCTGCTGCTCCGGGCCTGCGCCGGACAGGTTGCGCAAGGTCTGGGTGCGCTCGGCGAGCTTGATGAGCACCACGCGGATGTCTTCCACCATCGCCAGCAACATCTTGCGCAGGCTCTCGATCTGCTGCGCGGCCTCGTCCTTGTCCTGCGCGCCGCGCATCTCGCTGAACAGGCGGATCCGCTCGACGCGCGAGATGCCTTCGACCAGCGCCGTCACGCTGCGGCCGAAACGTCCGGCCAGCGCCTCGACCCAGCCCTCGAGATGATCGGGCACGGCATGCAGCACGGTGGCCGCGATGGTCTCATGGTCGAGGCGCATGCCGATCAGGATGGATGCCGAGCCGAGCGCGTGCCGCAGCAGCGGCGTGCCAGTGACTTCGGTCTGCCCGTGGTAGAGCGGCGCGGCGAACTCGCACGCCTGGCGGATCAGCGCGATCTCGGCGGGCGGATAGACGCCGGACAACGCAGCCAGCCACTGCTGGATGTCTGCGCTATCCTCACCCGCGAGAGGGGGAAAGTCATGCTGGACTGAGACCATGCGCTTCAAACCGGGTAGAAAATCCTGATGCTCAGATTACACGGATTGAGCCCTGTTCACTACCAGGGCATCACGAGGGAGAGGATATTTTTTTGATCATCTCGGGCGGCAGCGCGGCCAGTTGCCGCCGCGTGTGCTCGTAGCCGATGGCGATGATCTCTTCGGCGCGGTCGAATTCCAGGAAACGGATGTGCCCGAGCGGCGGCTGGATGGTCACGTCCGGCCGGTCCAGGCGCAGGCGGGTTTTGGTGATGTGCGTTTCCATGATGTTGATCGAGGCCAGCAGCACCTCGAAGATGCTCGGCAGCGGCTCCTCGGAGACCCACTGCCTGAATTGCGCCGAGACGGGATTGTCCCCGGCGAGCAGCTTCTGCCGGATGTCCTTCATCGACAGTCGGTAGTCGCCCACCCAGCGCGAGAACATGCCGGGTGCGCGGTCTTCCGCGCTGTCCGCTTTTCCCGCATTCAACAGCGGCTTCAGGTTCTTGCCGGCAACGATCCCGTGGTTGAGATCGACCGCGATCACGATGTCGGCACCCATGGCGCGGGCCGCGCTCGCCGGCACCGGATCGGTGAGCCCGCCGTCCACCAGGATGCGCCCGTTGCTGCGCACCGGCGTGAAGATGCCGGGCACCGAGATGCTGGCGCGCACCGCCTCGATCACATCGCCGCTGCGGATCATAACCTCCTCGCCGCTGACGATGTCCGTCGCCACTGCGGCAAAGGGTATCGGCAGCATCTCGATGGTGTCGGCATGGACGTGCTTGCGCACCAGTTCGCTGATCCTGGTGCCGTCGAGCAGGCCGGACTTGGGCAGCACGACGTCGAAGAAGGAGGCGGTCTTTTTCCAATCGAAGCTCAGGAAGGCGGCTTCGAGTTCGTCCAGTTTGCCGGCGGCGTGGATCGCCCCGATGAGCGCCCCCATGCTGGTGCCCGCAATGCATTCCACCTTGATGCCGGCGTCCTCGATGGCGCGGATCACGCCCAGGTGCGCGAGCCCGCGCGCCGAGCCGCTGCCCAGCGCCAGGCCGATCCTGGGGCCGCTGTCACCTGCCTCCCTCGTCATTGCAGTGTTTTTCATCCTGACCTTTTACCGGTGCACGATCAAGGCGCACGCAGTGGCCTATTGCCCCTGCACCCACTCGATCAGCGCATCCTGCGCGGCCTGCCCGTATTTCGCGTTCGGATGATTGATGAAGAACACCACCACCCATTCCCTGCCGCCCTGCGAGCGCACATAGCCCGCGATGGTCTTCACGCCTTCCAGCGTGCCGGTCTTGAGGTGGGCGTGGCTGGCAGCCCGGCTTTCCTTGAGGCGCTTCTTGACCGAGCCGTCCACGCCGAGGATAGGCAGCGAGGCCTCGAATTCGGCGCTGAGCGGATGAGCGGCGGCGTGTTGCAGCAGTCGCGCGAGGTGCGCCGCGCTGACGCGTTCGCTGCGCGACAGGCCCGCGCCGTTTTCCAGCACCAGTTCGGGGAAATCGAGCTGCTGCCTTTGCAGCCATTCCTGCACGGCCTTTGTGCTGCGCTCGAGGCTGGCGGGAGCCGGGTTGCCCCCCTCCCCCTTGACGGGGGAGGGTTGGGGAGAGGGTGACGCGTTGGGAAACCGCCCCTCTCCCCGACCCTCTCCCACGAGGGGAGAGGGAGTTGTCATGGCAGCGCCCAGCGTCAGGAACAGTTGCCGCGCCATGACGTTGTTACTGAACTTGTTGATGTCGCGCATGACCGCGCTCAACGGTTCGGAGTGGTGTGTCGAGAAGAGCTGTGCGTTGCCGGTCGCGACGCCGTCGCGCTGTTTTCCTTTCAGCGAGCCGCCGAGTTCCTGCCACAAGGCGCGGAACACCGCTTCCACGTAGCGCGTATGCGGCATGACGCTGAGGTGCTGTTCGCGCTCGCCGCATTCGCCGGGGTAGCCGCCTTGCAGCACGACGCTGTCGCCGTCCGGCTGCACGAGGACGCTGTCGTCCCAGTTATCGCAATTATTTCCGGAGGCTGCGGGGGCGGATTGCGGCGCGAGCCGGTTGTCCAGCTTCACGCCGTCGAGCTGCGGCTCGCTGATGACCTTCATGCCGCTGCCGTTGGGCAAATAGCGCAGGCGCAGCGTGTTGAAATTCAGCAGCAGCGCGTCCGGCCCGACGTTGTAGGCGCGCACCGGATCATTGTCGAAGGCGGCGGGATCGTGCGGCGGCAGCTCGAAGAAACTGCGGTCCAGCACCAGATCGCCGCGTATCTCGCGCAGGCCGCGCGCGCGCAGTTCGCGCAGCCACAGCCAGAATTGCTCGAAGGTGAATTTCGGGTCGCCATAGCCCTTCAGGACCAGATCGCCGTGCAGCACGCCGTCCTTCAGCTCGCCATCCAGCCAAGCCTCGGTCTTCCAGCTATAGGCCGGGCCGAGCAAGTCCAGCGCGGCATAGGTGGTGAGCAACTTCATGGTGGAAGCCGGGTTCATCGGCCGTGCCGCATTCAGGCTGAGGATCGGCCTGCGCGCGTGCGCCTCCGACACGTTACTGGCGAAGCCAGCCGATTGCGGGAGGAGGCGCTGGGACGGTATTCCCGCACCAGACGCTTGCGCGCGCCGTGTCATACCGTCCACCTCGCGCACCTCGATGGCGACGCCGGAAAGCGGGATGCCGGCCTGCTTCAGCGACTGCGCGACCGTGGCCGGCAGCGCGGCGGCATGAGTACCGGATGCGAAAAGCAACGCCGCAATAACACCCGCCCAATATTTCTTTCCGGGAAACTCAGTTGCTGCTCCGATCATGCTTCGATACGCGCAAGAAACCGCGCTACTCAGCACGAACGGAGTGGTTTTTCTGGGAGACCGTTCACCCTGAGTAGCCTGCGCAGCTGGCGTATCGAAGGGTTTGCGTCGTCCAACTGAGGTTTTCAGATTCATGCGAGCGCCTCCACGATGTCCAGAGTCCGCGTTACCAGCAATTGCATCTCCTCTTCTTCGATCACATAGGGCGGCATGAAATAAACGGTGTTGCCGATCGGGCGCAGCAGCAACTCCTTTTGCAGCGCGAGCGCGAAGCAGCGCTGCGCAAGATCGCGATGCCGGCTGTCCACCTCGAATGCCCAGATCATTCCGGTGTTGCGCCAGTTGCGCACCGCGCGATGCTCTGACAGCGGCCGCGCCATTGCGTTCAGAGTAGCCGCCTTGATGCGGTTCGCGGCGAGCACATCGTCCTGAGCGAAGATATCCAGCGTGGCCAGCGCGGCGCGGCAGGCCAGCGGGTTGCCGGTGTAGGAATGCGAATGCAGGAAGCCGCGCGCCGTCTCGTCGGCATAGAAGGCCTGGTAGATTGCGTCGCGCGTCATCACCACGGACAGCGGCAGGTAGCCGCCGGTGATGCCTTTGGAGAGCAGCAGGAAGTCGGGCGTGATACCCACTCCCCCAGCCCCTCTCCCGTAAACGAGAGAGGGGAGCGTGCCACTGTTTTCGTTCCCTCTCCCCTCGGGGGAGAGGGCTAGGGAGAGGGGCGGCGCCTGTTCGCAGGCGAACAGTGTTCCCGTCCGCCCCATGCCGACGGCGATCTCGTCGGCGATCAGGTGCACGCCGTATGCGTCGCACAGCTCGCGCGCCTTGCTTAAATAAACCGGGTGGTACATCGCCATGCCCGCCGCGCCCTGCACCAGCGGCTCGACGATGAAGGCGGCAAGCTGCGCATGGTGCTGCTGCAGGTGTTGTTCGAGCGCGGCGGCGCAGCGCAGCGCATAGGCATCGGCATTCTCCCCGGCAGCGGCCTTGCGACTATCCGGGCTGGGCACGGCGGCCTGCTGCCGGATCAGCGCGCCATACGCATCGCGGAACAGCGCGACATCCGTCACCGACAGCGCGCCCAGCGTCTCGCCGTGATAGCTGTTCTGCAGGCTGATGAATTGCGTCTTGTCCGGCTGGCCGGTGTTGCGCCAGTAATGCGCGCTCATTTTCAGCGCGATCTCCGTCGCCGAGGCGCCGTCCGAGCCGTAGAAGCAATGCCCCAGCCCGGCCGGAGCCAGGTCGCGCAACCGCTCGGAAAGCTGCACGACCGGCTCATGGGTGAAGCCCGCCAGCATCACATGCTCCAGCGTTTCGAGCTGCTCGCGCAACGCGGCGTTGATGCGCGGGTTGCAATGCCCGAACAGGTTCACCCACCACGAACTGACCGCATCCAGGTAGCGTTTCCCGTCGCAGTCGTACAGCCACGCGCCCTGGCCGCGCGCGATCGGCACCAGCGGGAAGCTCTCGTAATGCTTCATCTGCGAGCACGGGTGCCAGACGGCGGACAGGCTGCGTGCAAGTAAGCCGGCGTTAGTATGAAACTCGCATAGCGATTCGTTTGCTCCTTCTCCCGCTTGCGGGGGAAGGTTGGGATGGGGGGAAACGGGCATGGAGGTTTTCATTGTCAGGAGCGGCAAAGCAATCTTACATGCCCGTTAGTCGGAGTATCATTTGCCATGGGTGAAATCATAACGGGTTTTGCTTATTGCCATCAGGACTATGTTCGGATAGCCTGACCGTCAGCATATGCAAACTTGGGAGAAGAAGCCATGCGCATACTCATCACGGGCGGTACCGGCCTGATCGGCCGGCGGCTCTGCAGGGCGTTGCTGGCGGAAGGGCATGAGCTGACGGTGTTCAGCCGCAACCCGGCTTCCGTTCCGGTCAAATGCGGCGCAGCGGTGCATGCCATAGGTTCGCTTGCCGAATGGCATCCCGATATGGCCTTCGACGCCGTCATCAACCTTGCGGGCGAGCCGATCATCGACAAGCGCTGGTCGGCGCAGCGCAAGCAACTCCTGTGGGACAGCCGCGTCACACTCACCGAGGAACTGGTACGGCGCATCGCCGCCGCCGAGCACAAACCCTCAGTGCTGCTGAGCGGTTCGGCGGTGGGCTATTACGGCAACGGCGGCGACCTCAATCTCGACGAAACGGCGGATGCCGGCGCGGGCTTCGCCGCAGAATTGTGCAAGGCATGGGAAGACGCGGCGCGGGGAGCAGAGAAACTTGGGGTGCGGCCACAACACGGCGCGGCGGAGCCGTCTGGTGCGGGAGTGGCCGCATCGCACCTTCTCCCGCAAACGGCCGGCTTCGCCGGTAACGTGTCGAAGGTGCGCGTCTGCCTGCTGCGCACCGCCCCGGTGTTGAGCAACGACGGCGGCCTGCTGGCGCGCATGCTGCCGCCGTTCAGGCTGGGGCTGGGCGCGCGGCTCGGCGACGGGAAACAGTGGATGAGCTGGGTGCATATCGAAGACTATGCGGCGATGGTACTCAGGCTGCTGCGCGACGAACAGATGCATGGCCCGTACAACATGGCCGCGCCGAACCCGGTCACCAACGCCGAATTCACCGCGACGCTGGCGGCGACACTGCACCGCCCAGCCTTCCTCGTTGCCCCCGCAGCCCTATTGAAACTGGCCATGGGCGAATCTGCCAGCCTGCTGCTCGAAGGGCAGAGGGTGCTGCCCAGGAAGATGGAAGCGGCGCACCAGCGCTTCGCCTTCCCGACACTTGCGGACGCGCTGCGCGACCTCGTCTGACGCGGCCTGTCAGATAACCAACCCACTCGACCCTGGCCCCTTTCCTTCCATTGTGTAAAGTGGCCAAGGGCGGTATTTCTGGTCATCTACAAAACAATGTGATCCTGGCCCCTTTTACCATTGCCAAGTAATTGCGAGGATAGCCAAAACAGTTCGACTCCGGTACATTGGATACCTAATAAGCCAGAATCAAGTTACTCAGGGATGAAATAATGCTGGCCAATATAAAGGGTTTAGTTGATCGTCTAGAGCTTTCACAGGCTAAAGCGATGATGCCGCTTTTCGAAGCAATATCGAATGCAATTGACGCCATCGAAGAGCACAAAAACGGCTTACAAAAACACTCAATTCGCATACGGCTTGTGGCAGCACACGATCTCGCTCATCAAGGTGGTGATGACGCTTATATTCTCGACGGCTTTGATATTAGTGATGATGGTGTCGGATTCAACGATGCCAATTTGGCATCCTTCAAGGAAGCGCACACACTCTCAAAGGTGAAAGTCGGCGGCAAAGGTGTGGGGAGGTTTACCTTTCTGAAAGTTTTTTCTAGTGTCCACATTCGTACTGTTTTTACGCGCCAAGATAAAACTCTTTTGCGAGAGTTTGATTTTTCAATTGCGGACGAATTGAAGGGCGCAGATGAAGTTAAGCCAGTTACTGAATCGCCGGGCAGCACGATATCAATGCGTGGCATGGATTCAAAATTTAAGGGCGGTTGGCCCCATGACCCAGCCATAGTTGCAGAGCGTATCCTTGCTCACTTTTTGATTAGATTCGCTGCGCGCTCTTGTCCGCCAATGGTGTTGGAGTCGCCAGGGTATGCGCCCATCGACCTGCACGCGCTCTTTCAATCAACCGTGCTTTCGCACATTGAGGAGCGTTTTTTTGACGTGCAGGGTCATACATTCGCCCTTCAAGCATATCGCCACCGTGATCTCCGTTCCCGCCATGACATGCACTTTTGCGCAAACGGTCGAGAAGTTACAACAAGCAAATTGCGTGACATTTTGCCCGCGCTGCCAGAGCGCTTAATAGACGCTGACCAAGAGCCATATACACTGATTGTGTTGATTACCGGAGAATATCTGGATGATCACGCTAATCAAGAGCGAACCAGAATTTCTTTTCAAACCGAAGACGAACCTGATTTGGACGAGTCGCTCGTGTCACGTCAGGCGCTCAATCACGGTGTCGCTGAAACGCTACGCCCGTTGTTGGCAGATGATCTTAAATCTACCAACGAAGAAAAGCGTTCGCAAATTGAAGGATTTGTCGAGCAAGCCCCCGAGTACCGAGCCTTGACTCATCCTCGCTACAAGGAACTTATAGAACAACGCATTCAGCCTGGACTGACAGAAGAGAAACTCGACGAGGCGTTACTTCATGTGAAACGAGGCATTGAAGACTCAGTGCGCAAGGAGGTGCGTAATGTTGCGGCTTTGTTTGAAACGGAAACTTTTGATCAGTACCAAGAGCGATTTCAGATAATTGCAGAACAGGCTAATGAACTTGGAAAAGCTGAGCTAGCAAAGTACGTCACACATCGTCGAACCATTCTTGATCTTGTAAGCAAAAGTCTGAAGAAATTCCGCACCGATAATAAATATCCCTTTGAAAAGATTTTGCACAAGATGATTTTCCCTATGGGATTAACGTCCAAAGACATCTTTTTTGAGCAGCAAAATATGTGGGTTATAGATGAGAGGCTTTGCTATCACACACTGCTCACATCAGATAAAAAACTGAAATCAATACCGGGCCTTGAAAACACATCAGGAAAAGAACCTGACATATGCTCATTCAGTAGTGTCCGGTTAACTTACAAATTATCAAGCCAATGCTAAGCATTGGCGCGGTTTACAAAGCAATAAATTTTGGTGCCGATTTGAAATCAGTTTACCTATATTCCGGTTCAAGTAACTTCCAGAGATTGAATTCT
>JAGRPI010000033.1 GCA_019449635.1 Candidatus Ferrigenium bremense | reverse complement strand
TACAACCGGAAACGGCTGCACTCGACGCTGGGTTACAAGTCGCCGATGCAGTTCTTGAGTGACTGGTTCCGTTCTCAATCGCAGCAAAAACAGGTAGCATGAAAACCGCCTGTTGGAAGACGAAAAACCGGGGGAAGGTCATTTCTTTGGTTACTTTCTTTTTGGCGAAGCAAAAGAAAGTGACTTGCTGCCGGGCAACCCCCGGCGGTGTTGAATTTGAATTTGATTTTGATTGCTGGGTATCGCTACGCTCAACCCAGCCTACGCGCGGCTTCCGGCGGTATTGATTTGTTTATGCTGCACACATTGCACCCTTCGATACCTCAGGGTGAACGGAAAATCTATTGCGATGCGTAAAATGGGCCATGCTCCCTACAGCGCCCTCACCTTCACCGTCTTGCCTTTCACTTTGCCGGCCGACAATTTGCGCACGGCCTCTGCGGCGATGTTGCGCACGACGGCGACATAGGTGGAGAAGTCGGTCACGGTGATCTTGCCGACCTGCTCGCGGGTGTAGCCCGCTTCTCCGGTGAGCGCGCCCAGCACGTCGCCGGGGCGTATCTTTTCCTTGCGCCCGCCGAGTATCTGTAGCGTCACCATGGGCGGTACCAGCGGCGAGTCGTTATCGTTTTGCAGCGCGTCCAGCTCATGCCACTCCGGTTCGATGCGCATCGTCTGCGCGAGGCTGACGATGCGATGCCGGTCGGTCGGGCCGCACAGGCTCAGCGCCCAACCGTCCTGATCGGCGCGGCCGGTGCGGCCGATGCGGTGGATATGGACTTCCGGATCGGGCGTAACATCGACGTTGATCACCGCTTCGAGTTGCGCGATGTCCAGACCCCGCGCGGCGACATCGGTGGCCACCAGCACCGAGCAACTGCGATTGGCGAACTGGATCAGCACCTGGTCGCGTTCGCGCTGCTCCAGGTCGCCATTCAGCGTCAGTGCCTTGATGCCTTGGGCATGCAGCGCTTCCAGCAGCGAGCGGCATTGCTGCTTGGTATTGCAGAAGGCCAGCGTGCTGACCGGACGGTAGTGCTTGAGCAACATGCCGACCGCCTGCAGACGCTGCTCGTTTTCCATCTTGTAGAAGCGCTGGCGTATCTTGCCTTCCTCATGCTGTTCCTGCAGCTTCACTTCCCGAGGAGCGCGCAGGAACTGGCGCGCCAGCCGCGCGATGCCGTCGGGATAGGTCGCCGAGAACAACAGCGTCTGGCGCTCTGCCGGGCAGTGTCTCGCCACGTAGGCGATCTGGTCGTAGAAGCCCATGTCCAGCATGCGGTCGGCCTCGTCCAGCACCAGCGTGTTGAGCGCCTCCAGGTTCAGCGAGCCGCGATCGATGTGATCCATGATGCGCCCCGGCGTGCCGACGACGATATGCGCGCCGTGTTCAAGGCTGGCGATCTGCGGGCGCATCGTGCTGCCGCCGCACAGCGTCAGTATCTTGATGTTGTCTGCGGAGCGCGCCAGACGGCGTATCTCCTGCGTCACCTGGTCGGCCAGCTCGCGCGTCGGGCACAGCACCATCGCCTGCACCGCAAAGCGGCGCGGGTTCAGGCGGGTCAACAGTGCCAGCGCGAACGCCGCCGTCTTGCCGCTGCCGGTCTTGGCCTGCGCGATCAGGTCATGTCCGGCCAGCGCGATCGGCAGGCTGGCCGCCTGTATCGGGGTCATCGTCAGGTAGCCCAGCTGCTGCAAGGTCGATTGCATGCCGGGCGACAGCGGCAGTTCATTGAATGAGCGGCCAGTTGTGCTTGCGGCGGGGGATGGTGGAGTTGTATTGGTCATGCGTTACCCTTCCTTGCGCCGGCGCGCCGCAAAAGACTTGAAAGGCTTGCGCGTTCCCGGGCGTTTGCTGTCGATCTCCGCCGGTTTCGGTTTGGGTGCCAGCCAGCTTCTGCCGGATTTTTTGGCGGCCTGATGCTCCGTAATGGCCGCAGCGAGTTGTTCCACCGTCAACAGAATGATCGCGTGTTCGTCCTTCAGGTGGTAATCGGCGAGATTTTCCTTGATGCCGAAGATGCGTTCCGGAATCTCGGCTTTCTTGCGCTGGCCTGCCATCATTTGCTGCGCATCCGGCGCCAGCGTGTAGCCGCCGTCCTGCGCGCAGATCAGGCCGTATTCGGAGAGCCGATAAAACGAATCAGACAACTTTGTTTCGGAAGGAATCGCGCCTTGAAGCAGATCGGCAGCAGCGATGATCTCGACAAGTTCGGCCGGACGCCGCTTCGAAGCAAGAGATAGGGCCAGCAAAAGGATTGCATCAACATCGTGGACTGGATACATCGAGAACCTTTTAATAAATAGGGAAGAGCGCCGATGGGCCGGGGGAAACGCGCCGTGGCGGCAGAATACATCAGCCTGATGCCCGTCTGTCCCCTTGCGCGCAAGGGAGTGAATGGTTTCGGCACAAAACCCGGCATGGTGCCGGGCCGTTTGGTGGCTTCAGGTTCGAAACCGACGATACGCCCAAAGCCGTTTTGCAGCGGCGGCCACCCTACTCCATGTACATCCCGCCGTTCACGTGCAGCGTGGCGCCGGTGATGTAGGACGCGCCCGGCCCGGCGAGGAAGGCCACGGCGGCGGCGACGTCGGCGGGCTGGCCGAGGCGTTTCAGCGGCACGTGTTCGACCAGCTTGGCGCGCTGCTCCTCGCCCATGCCCTGGGTCATGTCGGTGTCGATGAAGCCGGGAGCGATGCAGTTCACGGTGATGTTGCGGCTGCCGATCTCCTGCGCCAAGGATTTGGTGAAGCCGATCATGCCCGCCTTGGAGGCGGCGTAGTTGGCCTGGCCGGGGTTGCCCATGCTGCCGACCACCGAGCCGATGCTGATGATGCGCCCGCCCCTGGCCTTCATCATCGCGCGCAGCACGGCACGGGAGAGGCGGAACACCGACTTGAGGTTGGTCGCCAGCACGTCGTCCCACTCCTCGTCGGTCATGCGCGCCAGCAGATTATCCTTGGTGATGCCGGCGTTGTTCACCAGGATAGTGACTTCGCCGAACTGCTTGCGCAGCTCGCCCAGCATGTGTTCGGTCTGCGCCGCGTCGTTGACGTTCAGCACCATGCCCGCGCCCTTGATTTCGGCCGCGTCCAGATAGGCGCTGATCGCCTGCGCACCCGCATTGCTGGTTGCCGTGCCGATCACGGTCGCACCCTGCCTGCCGAGTTCCAGCGCGATGTCTTGGCCGATGCCGCGCGATGCGCCGGTCACCAGTGCGATTTGTCCCAGTAGTGTCATGTTGCGCTCCTTATGCGAGTGTCAGTAGGTTGGGTTAGCGGCTTTTTCGCGTAACCCAACAGCCTTTTTAATGATGTTGGGTTACGCTACGCTAACCCAACCTACGAAAATCGGTTATACGAGTGCAGCCAAAGCCAGCTTCAGCGCTTCGCCGTCGTTGATGGCCAAGGCCTGCTGATTGGTGTCGATGCGCTTGTTCAGGCCGGCCAGCACCTTGCCAGGCGCGCATTCGGCGTTGTGGGTGATGCCCTGCTTGCCGAATTCCAGCACGGTCTCGACCCAGCGTACCGGCGAATAAAGCTGGCGCACCAGCGCGTCCTTGATCGCTGCGCTGTCACTGTAAGCCGCGACATCGGCATTGTGCAATACCGGGATGATAGGTGCCTGCACCGCGACATCGGCGAGGTAGCCGCGCAACTGTTCCGCCGCGCCTTTCAGCAACTGGCAATGCGACGGCACGCTCATCGGGAGCATGATCGTGCGCTTCGCGCCTTTGGCCTTGGCCAGTTCCATGCCGCGCTCGACCGCCGCGCGGTTACCGGCGATCACCACTTGTCCGGGCGAATTGAAATTCACCGCCTCCAGCACTTCGCCCTGCGCGCCTTCTGCGCATACCGCGCGTACCGCCTCGTCGTCCAGGCCGAGGATCGCGGCGATGCCGCCCACCCCTTCCGGCACGGCATGCTGCATGCATTGCGCGCGGTAGCGCACCAGCGGCAGCGCGTCGGCAAAGCTCAGTGCACCTGCGGCGACCAGCGCGGTGTATTCGCCCAGGCTGTGTCCCGCCAGCATCGCCGGAGCCGCACCGCCCTGCCCTAGCCAGGCGCGGTACACGGCCACGCCTGCGGTGAGCATGATCGGCTGGGTGTTCACGGTGGCGTTCAGGTCGGCATCGCTGCCTTCGGCGACCAGTTGCCACAGGTCTTGTTGCAATACCTCGGAGGCTTCGGCGAAGGTGTCGCGCACCGCCGCGTAATCGGCGTAGCCGTTCATCATGCCGCGCGATTGCGAGCCTTGGCCCGGAAATACGAATGCGAATCTAGTCATGTTTGCCACCTACCACTTGATGAGAACGGCACCCCAGGTGAACCCGCCACCCACGGCTTCCAGCAGGATGTTCTGCCCCGCCTTGATGCGCCCGTCGCGCACGGCGGTATCGAGTGCCAGCGGAATCGAGGCCGCCGAGGTGTTGCCGTGAGTGGCAACCGTGACGATCACGTTAGCCATGCTCAAGCCGAGCTTCTTTGCGGTGGCTTCCATGATGCGGATATTAGCCTGATGCGGCACCAGCCAGTCGATGTCGGAGCCTTGCAGCTTGTTTTCCGCCAGCACTTCTTCGACGACTTCGCTCAATACCTTGACGGCGAACTTGAACACCGCCTGACCGTCCATCGTGACGAACGGATCGCCCTGCACCTCGCCATTGCGGATGCTGCCGTCGGCCTTCAGCATGTCGCGATGGCGACCGTCGGCGTGCAGCTTGCTGGCGAGGATGCCCGGCGTTTCGCTGGCTTGCAGCACCACCGCGCCCGCGCCGTCGCCGAACAGCACACAGGTCGTGCGGTCCGTCCAATCGAGGATGCGCGACAGCACTTCCGCGCCGACCACCAGCGCGGTCCTGGCCTGCCCGCCGCGTATGTACAGGTCGGCAGTGTTCAGCGCGTAGACGAAACCGCCGCACACCGCCTGCATGTCGAATGCCGCACCGCAATTCCTGATGCCGAGCTTGTCCTGCAGGATGCAGGCGGTGCTGGGGAAAATCTGGTCCGGCGAAGTGGTCGCGACAATGATCAGGTCGATCTCGTCCGCACTTATCCCCGCCGCTTCAATGGCGCGGCTGCTGGCTTGCAAGGCGAGATCGCTGGTCAATTCGTCGTCCGCCGCGATATGCCGCTCATGGATGCCGCTGCGCGATACGATCCAGTCATGCGAGGTTTCGACGATCTTTTCCAGGTCGAAATTGGTCAGCGTCCTGGCGGGCAGATAGCTGCCTGTACCGATTATCTTTGAAAACATCAGACCGCTCCTTGCCTCGTGCTTTGCCGCTCGTGATGCCATTTTTCGATGTGCTCGCTGATATGCCGCAGCATACCCTCGCGCGCTTCCTCGGCGGCACGCTCGATAGCACAGCGGAAGGCATAGGCATCCGCTGAGCCGTGGCTCTTCACCACGATACCCTTCAGGCCGAGAAAACTCGCGCCGTTGTAGCGGCGATGATCGACCCGGTGCTTGAAAGCCTTGAGCACCGGCATCGCCACCAGTGCGACGAGTTTGGTGAATATGTTGCGGCTGAATTCTTCGCGCAGGAATCCGCCCAGCATCTGCGCCAGCCCTTCGGTGGTCTTGAGCGCGACATTGCCGACGAAGCCGTCACACACCACGACATCGGTGGTGCCCTTGAAGATGTCGTTGCCTTCGATGTTGCCGTAGAAGTTCAGGTCGCTGGCACGCAGCAATTCGGCGGCCTGCTTGACCACCTCGTTGCCCTTGATGTCTTCGCTGCCGATATTCAGCAGGCCGACGCTGGGATTGGGTTTGTGCTCCAGCGCAGTGACCAGCGTGGAGCCCATCAGCGCGAATTGCAGCAAATGCTCGGCAGTGCAATCGGTGTTGGCCCCCAGGTCCAGCATGCAGATCTGGCCTTTTTTTGTCGGCAGATACGAGGCGATCGCGGGGCGGTCGATACCGGGAATGGTTTTCAGTACATAGCGCGCCGTCGCCATCAGCGCGCCGGTATTGCCCGCGCTGACGCAGGCCAGCGCCTCGCCGCTCTTGACCAGATCGATGCTGACGCGCATCGAGGAATCTTTTTTGCCGCGCATGGCGGATTGCGGCGACTCATCCATCCCCACGACTTCGCTGGCGGGATGGATGCGCAAATGGGTGCTCGTCTGCACACCCAGGGTGCGCAGCTCGGATTCGATGGCATCGGGGATACCCACCAGAACGATGGTATCGTTTGGGAAATGCTTCAGGTAATCGACTGCGGCGCGGACGGTGACCGTCGTGCCATGGTCGCCCCCCATCGCGTCTATGGCCAATGTGACGTCCACTAAGCGATTCCTTGGTAGAAAAAAGCAGGAATAGAAAAGAAAACGCAGCCGGCCATGACGGACGGCTGCGCAACTTAAGGGCTTATTCGCCCTTGGTCTTGACTACCTTCTTGCCACGGTAAAAGCCGCTTGGGCTGATGTGGTGGCGCAAATGGTTTTCGCCCGTGGTCGGTTCGACCGCCGTTGCCGGGTTGGTCAGAAAATCGTGGGCGCGGTGCATGCCACGCTTGGACGGGGATTTTTTATTCTGCTGAACTGCCATGATGCCTCCTAATAAAACCTGTTAACTACGCTTCAATTTCTCTAAAACTGCAAAAGGATTCTTTTCTTCCTCTTGCCTGTCCTGAGCCTGTCGAAGCGGCTCATTCCCACCACCTACCGCCTGACAAGCGCCCAACTCATGCCCAAATTCATGCTTGGGCGCGATCGGCAGGCTTAACAAAACTTCTTCTTCCAGCAGGTTTAGCACATCCAGATGCGCATCCGCCAGAATGCTGTCGAACTCTTCTTCCTCACCGCCCGCATCACCGGCATCCAGCGCTTCCAGGCTCGCCTGGTCGCGCAACAGCAGCCGCGTATCGATCCGCACCGCATGCTCCATGGCACCGAGGCAGCGCTGGCAACGCAACCGGCAGTTTCCGGTTATGCCGACATCCAGCAGGGGATTGCCTTGCTTATCGACGACGCCACGTACTGTGTATTCCAGGGTTCCCTGAGGACTTTCCAGCGCATCCAGCAAACGCGGCATCTCGGCGACCGGTACTTCGCCGCTTATTTGCCGGCCATTCCCGGCAAAATCCAGGCTGTCGATGAAAGACCGTGCGAACATGAGGCGCGCATGATATATTTTTCGCCGCTCCCTGTCAAAAATCTAAGGAATATTGTTGAATTCTCAGTTGCTTGTCCTTGCCTCCACCTCCATTTACCGCAGCGAGCTCCTCAAACGGCTGCAACTCCCTTTTGAGACCGCCGCGCCCGACGTGGACGAAACTGCCCTACCGGACGAATCGGCGCGCGCCACCTCGGTGCGCCTCGCGCAGCTGAAAGCCCGTGCCGTCGCTGCCGCCTACCCCGATGCGCTGATCATCGGCTCCGACCAGGTCGCCCTGCTGGAAAGCCGGCAGCTCGGCAAACCGCTCACCCACGACAACGCCGCCAGGCAACTGCGCGCCATGCGCGGCAAGACGACCTGCTTCTACACCGCAGTGGCATTGCTGAACAGCAAGACCGGCAACATACAGACCGAGGTCGCGGAAAACCACGTCACGCTGCGCGACCTCAGCGATGCCGAGATCGAGGGCTATTTGCTCAAGGAGCAGCCCTACCACTGCGCCGGCAGCGCAAAGTCCGAGGGGCTGGGCATCGCGCTGATGAGCAAAATGGCCGGCGATGACCCGAATGCGCTGATCGGCCTGCCGCTGATCTTGCTGGCCGGAATGCTGCGCCGCGAAAACGTCCGGCTGTTCTAGCCATGACAGCCAAGCCGGGCACGCTCTACCTGATCCCCTGCACGCTGGGCGATACGCCCGCCGGGCAGGTGCTGCCGCAACACGTCATCGACATCGCGCGCAAGCTGCGACATTTCGTGGTGGAGCAGCCCAAGACCGCGCGGCAATTCCTTGCCGCGCTCAAGCCCGAACAGCCGATCCAGTCGCTGCATCTCGCCTCGCTCAACGAACATACCGCGCCAGGAGACCTGGCGGAACTGCTCACGCCGCTGCTGGCCGGAGAAGATGTCGGCATCCTTTCCGAAGCGGGCTGCCCGGGTATCGCCGATCCGGGCGCGGATCTGGTCGGTCTGGCACACCGCAACGGCATCCGCGTCGTGCCGCTGGTCGGCCCCTCCTCGATTTTGCTGGCATTGATGGCTTCCGGCCTGAACGGCCAGCGCTTCGCCTTTCACGGCTATCTGCCGATCGAAGATACCGAAAGAACCAAGGCGATTGCGGCGCTGGAAGCCGAATCGGCTAAGCGCAAGCAAACCCAGCTATTCATCGAAACACCGTACCGCAACGAAAAGTTGTTTGGCGCCCTGCTTGCCCACTGCCACCCGCAGACGCTGCTGTGCATCGCCACCGACCTTACCCTGCCCGGCGAATCGATCCGGACACGCTCCATCGCCCAATGGAAATCGCAGCCCCTGCCGCAGCTGAACAGGCGTCCAAGCCTGTTTTTATTGCTGGCAAACAGGTAAGAGTCCGGCCTTATTTATTTGCATGAATGGGTGCTTTCTGGTATTAAAGCGAACTTTATTTTATCCCGTTGGAGAAATGTAATGCCGGTACAGCCACACAAACCCGTCGCTCCTTACAAAGCAAAGAAGGGCGAGGAGTACATGAATCCCAAGCAGCTTGAGCATTTCCGCAAAATTCTGAACGATATCAAGGCTGACCTGGGTGAGGATATCGACCGTACCGTACACACCATGCAGGACGAGGCAACGGTATTTGCCGACCCGAATGACCGCGCCACGCAAGAATCGGATATGGGCCTGGAACTGCGCAACCGCGACCGCGAGCGCAAACTCATCAAAAAAATCAATGAGATGATCGAAAAGATCGATGCCGGCGACTATGGCTACTGCGACAACTGCGGCATCGAGATCGGTTTGAACCGCTTGGAAGCAAGGCCGACCGCCACCCTGTGCATCGATTGCAAAACCCTCGACGAAATCCGTGAAAAACAAATAGCGAAATAGCATTTCGCTATTTGTTTTCGGTGTAGGCCAATATGCGCGCAGCACATGTTATACCGGAACCAAAAGCGCAAAATAACATTTTGCAATCTGCTTTCGGCGAAGACTCTCGTACCCACAGGGTGAACCTTCAGGTTACGTCTAAGAGAACCTCTGATTAAGTCCGTTCGTGGTGATAACCAGCGACTTGGCTGACGTTTTTTGGCAGCCTAGTCGAATGGCTATAACCAATGACTTGGCTGTCGTCGTTGGACAGCCTAGTCAGATGGCTAGTTGTTTCACCAGTAG
>JAGRPI010000032.1 GCA_019449635.1 Candidatus Ferrigenium bremense | reverse complement strand
CACTTCGACAGGCTCAGGACAGGCCGCTTCGACAGGCTCAGGACAGGCCGCTTCGACAGGCTCAGGACAGGCCGCTTCGACAGGCTCAGGACAGGCTTGAAGGGGATGGGGCTGTCACTCTCCCGGCTTCCTCCGGCGCTTCTCCCGGCACGGAGGCGGTTGACGTGGATGTGCTCAAGGCGTTGATCGGCGCCGATGAGGCGATGGTCCGCGAGTTCCTGCACGACTTCCGCATCAGCGCGGTGAGTATAGCGGCGGAGTTGCGCACCGCCTGGGCGGCGGGGCAGGCAGCGGCTGCCGGTGCGCTGGCGCACAAGCTCAAATCTTCAGCACGCTCGGTGGGTGCGCTGGCGCTGGGCGAGCTGTGCGCCGAAATGGAACAGGCAGGCAAGGCTGGCGATACTGAAACCCTGGCGGCGCTATTTCACGAGTTTGAACAGGAATTGCTGAGCGTTGAAGGTTTTATTGAGGAATATTGAAAATGCATTCTGACAGGCGTGGCCATGTGCCATGCACGTCAAGGGCGGTGCAACAACGACGGCAACGGTTTGATGATATATTTCGCGCAGTGCATATACTAACGAATCACGGGAGGTTATCGTTTGATTAACAATTCCACGATCAAAATTCTGGTGCTCGATGACGACCCCTTCGCGCTCAAGCTGCTCACGCGCATGCTGGAAAACTCAGGATGCACCGCAGTTTCCACCTGCGACAATGGATGTGCAGCGCTGGAGTTGATCGATAGGCAGGGCGTACACCCGAATCTGATCCTGCTGGATCTGAATATGCCTGAAATGGACGGGGTGGAGTTCGTGCGCCATCTGGTCGAGCACCGCTACACCGGCAGTCTCATCCTGTCCAGCGGTGAAGATGAGCAGATGCTGCTGGCCGCAGAGAAGCTGGTGTTGGCGCATAAGATTCCAATACTGGGCAGCTTGCGCAAGCCCGTTAAGCCGGAAGGTCTGGCGGCGTTGATCAAGAAGTGGACACCACCGTATCAAGACCATGCTCCTGCGGCAAATCTAATTCGCAGTGCGGAGGATTTGCGTGCTGCCATCGCCAACGGCGAGCTGGTCAATTATTACCAGCCCAAGGTGTCGCTCTCCACCGGCCGGGTGGTGGGTGTGGAAACCCTGGTGCGCTGGAACCATCCCAGGGATGGCATGGTGCTTCCCGCCAAGTTCATCGGTGTGGCGGAATCGCACGGCCTGATCAAAGACCTGACCCGCATGGTATTGACTGACGCGCTGGCTCAATTGAAGGTCTGGCAGCAAACGGGGTTGTCGTTGCAGTTATCTTTCAACGTGTCGAGAGACAGCCTGGCATCACTGGATTTTGTGGATTTTGTTGCCGGACTCGTGGCCGAAGCAGGTGTGCCACCGCAGGAGGTGGTGCTGGAGGTGTCGGAAAGCTGGATACCGATGAATGACCTGCGCGCGCCACTTGAAACATTGACTCGGCTGCGCCTGAAGCGCTTCCGGCTCTCAATCGACGAGTTCGGTATCGGGCATTCTTCTCTGGCGCAGTTACGCGGCCTTCCTTTCGATGAGTTCAAGATCGACCGAAGTTTTGTGCACCGCGCCTCAACCGATAAATATGTGAGGGCGAAGTACGACGCCTGCCTGGGTATGGCGAGGCAATTGGGCACGGAGGTCGTGGCTGTGGGGGTTGAAGAGATAGGCGACTGGGATATGCTGCGCACTACGGGGTGCGATCTCGCTCAAGGTTATTTCATCGCCAAGCCTATGCCTGCCGCTGATCTGCCCGGCTGGACCCAGGCTTGGCAGGCACGAGCGAAGAACTTGACGTAATGCCCGGTTTGGCAGGCTGATGAAGCCTGTCAAATCGGGTGGTAGCTGCTCATGGCGTGCATTGAACATGCCGCCGTCTTGATCAGGAATTTCTGCTGGAAAATCAATCTACCGGTTGCCGACTGACTGGGTAGAATATCGCACCATGCTAACCGTCGCGACATACAATATCCACAAGGGTTTCTCGCATTTCAACCGCCGCGTGGTGTTGCACGAGTTGCGCGACCGCCTGCGTGAGTTGGATGCCGATATTGTGTTTTTGCAGGAAGTGCAGGGCGAACATACGCGCCATGCCGAGCATTTTCATGACTATCCTCATGGTGCGCAGCACGAATTCATCGCGGAAGAGGTCTGGCCGCATTGCGCCTATGGCAAGAATGCAGTGTATGAAGCGGGTCATCATGGCAATGCGATACTCAGCCGCTTCCCGATCGTACAATCGCTGAATATGGATGTTTCTGCGCATCGCTTTGAAAGCCGCGGGTTGCTGCATTGCGAGATCGATCTTGACGGGCGGCAGCGCGTGCATTGCCTGTGTGCGCATTTCGGTTTGTTTGCCAAGGGCAAGCTCGCGCAAACCAGGACATTGATCGAGTATGTGCACAACATGATCCCGCCCGATGCGCCGCTGATCATCGCAGGTGATTTCAACGATTGGCGCAACCGCATGAGCCGGGAAATGTCCGGCGAATTGGGCATGCATGATGTGTTCCATCTGCATGGCAGGGGGCCGGCGCGCAGCTATCCGGCCGCTTTGCCGCTGCTACGCCTCGACCGCATTTATGTGCGCGGCTTCACCGTGCTGCATAGCCATGTGCATGTCGGTGGGAATTGGCAACGCCTGTCCGATCACGCCGCACTTTCGACACGGTTGAAGTGCAATGAGCCGTTTAAAACGACATGAGCAGCCATCATCAAGTCGCCGGAAATCAACTCACGCTGTTGCAGAACGGCTCGGCATTTTTTCCGCAATTGCGTGCCGATATCGATGCCGCGCAGCATTCGATTTATCTGGAAACTTACATTTTCGCTGCGGATGAAACCGGACGCATGATTGCCGACGCTTTGCAACGCGCCGCCGCGCGCGGGGTGGCAGTGCGCGTCTTGCTGGACGGCTTCGGTTCGGCCGAGCTGCCGCAGCATTGGGTGGACGAGTTGCGCATGGCAGGGATTGAGGTTCAATGGTTTCGGCGCGAGGTTTCTCCTTTTACCCTGCGGCGCAGCCGGAAGCGCCGTCTGTTCCGCCTGCACCGCAAGCTGGCGGTGATGGACGGTGAGGTGGCTTTCGTAGGCGGCATCAACATCATTGACGATATTCCCGGATACAGTGATTTCACCATGCCGCGGCTGGACTATGCGGTGCGCGTGCAAGGCGCGGTAGCAGGCGAGATCCATGCGGCCATGCGGCGTTTGTGGGATTTAGTGTCATGGGCCAACTTCCGCAGGCGCGGCAAGGCTATCAGGCGGCTTGTGCTTGAGAAAGACGAGCATGCCGGCGCGTCGGACATCACGTTTTTGTTGCGCGATAATTTGCGCCATCGGCGCGATATCGAGCGCGCCTATCTGAGAGCCATCACCGGCGCGCAACGCGAGATCATTATTGCCAATGCCTATTTTTTACCCGGGCGCGCTTTTCGCCGCGCCCTCAAGCATGCGGTGCGGCGCGGTGTCCGTGTAGTGTTGCTGCTGCAGGGAAAGGTGGAATACCGTTTGCAGCATCATGCGACGCATGCGCTCTATGACCAATTGCTGCTGGCGGGTGCGGAGATTTATGAATACCAGGCCAGTTACCTGCATGCCAAGGTTGCCGTGGTGGACGGGCAGTGGGCGACCGTGGGTTCCTCCAATATCGACCCGTTCAGTCTGCTGCTGGCGCGCGAGGCGAACCTCGCCATACGGGATGCCGGATTCGCCGCCGAGTTGCGTGCGAGTTTGCTGGATGCGATCGCCAACGATGCAGTACGCATCGGCAAAGAATACGGTGGGACACGCAATTTTTTCGACCGCCTGGTTGCACGCCTCAGCTACGGCGTGGTGCGCCTGTTGACCGGCATGCTGGGGAATCGCAGGCATGGTTCGTAAGCGGCAACCCGAGTGAGCCACCCGTTTTTGCGCGTCATGTGCGGCTATAATGCGTCCCGGCTATTTCCACCGCCTCAACATGCGACCTTCCACGCACTCCGACGCCCATAACGGTCACCGCGGCGATTGGCAGACCATCCGCTCCCTGTTGCCCTATCTCTGGGAATTCAAATGGCGCGTGGCGATCGCGCTGAGTCTGCTGGTGCTTTCCAAGCTCGCCAATGTTTCCGTCCCGCTGGTGCTCAAGGAAATCATCGATGCGCTGGACAAATCTCATGCGGTGCTGGCGGTGCCGGTATTTCTGGTTGTCGGCTACGGGGTGCTGCGCCTGCTCAGCACGCTGTTCGGCGAATTGCGCGATGCGGTGTTCGCCAAGGTGACGCAACGCGCGATCCGGCGCGTGGCGCTGCAGGTATTCGAGCATCTGCACAGCCTGAGCCTGCGCTTCCATCTCGACCGGCAAACCGGCGGGGTATCGCGCGACATCGAACGCGGCACGCGCGGCATTGGCTTCCTGCTGAACTTCATGCTGTTCAATATCCTGCCCACCCTGCTGGAAATCGGCCTGGTGGCCGCGATCCTGTTCAGTAAATACAACATCTGGTTCGCGGTGATCACGTTCGTCACCCTGCTGATCTATATCGCGTTCACCCTGTTCGTCACCGAGTGGCGCATGGTGGTGCGCCGCTCGATGAACGATCTGGATTCCAAGGCGAACAGCCGCGCCATCGACAGCCTGCTGAATTATGAAACGGTGAAGTATTTCGGCAATGAACAATATGAAGCGCGGCGTTATGACGAAAATATGCGGCATTGGGAAGTCGCGGCAGTGCGCAATACCACCTCGCTGGCATACCTGAATGCCGGACAGAGCTTTATCGTCGCGATTGGCATCACCGCGCTGATGCTGCTGGCCGCCGATGAGGTGGTGAAGGGGACGATGACGATGGGGGATCTGGTGCTGGTCAACGTGTTCATGATCCAGCTGTACATGCCGCTGCATTTTCTCGGCTTCGTGTACCGCGAAATCCGCCACGCGCTGGCGGATATGGAGAAAATGTTCGGCCTGCTGCTTGAGCATCGCGAAGTCGCCGACGTACCGGATGCGCAACCCTTGTCGGTTGGCAGGGCCGAGGTGCGGCCACGACACGGTGCGGCGGAGCCGACGGGTGCGGGAGTGGCCGCATCGCACCTCCTCCCGCAAACGGCTGGCTACGCCAGTAACGTGTCGGCGGTGTGTTTTGAACAGGTTGCCTTCGGTTATGCGCCGGACCGGCAGATTCTGTTCGACGTGAGCTTTGCGATCCCGGAGGGGCACACCGTGGCGGTGGTCGGGGCGAGCGGGGCGGGCAAGTCCACATTATCGCGCTTGCTGTTCCGTTTTTACGACGTGCAGCAGGGGCGCATTCTGATCAACGGCCAGGATATCCGCTCGGTGACGCAAAGCAGCCTGCGTGCGGCGATCGGCATCGTGCCGCAGGACACGGTGCTGTTTAACGATACGATCTACTACAACATCGCCTATGGCCGTCCCGCTGCGACGCATGAAGAAATCATTGCCGCGGCACAGGCCGCACATATCCATGGCTTCATCGTATCGTTGCCGCAGGGTTATGAGACCAGGGTTGGCGAGCGCGGCCTGAAGCTGTCCGGCGGCGAAAAGCAACGCGTCGCGATCGCACGCGCCATCCTGAAAAATCCGGCGATATTGATCTTCGACGAGGCGACTTCCGCGCTCGACTCAAAATCGGAGAAGGCGATCCAGGCCGAACTGCATGCGATTGCACGGGATCGCACCACCTTAATCATCGCTCATCGCCTGTCTACCGTGGTGGATGCAGACCAGATATTGGTGATGGACAAGGGACGCATCGTCGAGCGCGGTTCGCATCGCGAATTGCTGGCGCAGAACAAGCTTTATGCACAAATGTGGAATCTTCAGAAGCAGGAGGAGAAAATTCATCCTGTATATTGATTTATATCGATATTCATGTATGCTACGCGGGAATTAGAGGCTCAAGGGGAGGTTGTACGTGAAAAAACGACTGTTGATTTGTCTGCTGGCTGGACAAATGCTGGTGGCGCATGCGGGAGAATATGACGCAAAACGCGCTGCATTCAAGCCGGGGCGGACTCAGTCCGGTGCAATATCCAGCGCCAGTTCTGCACCCAAGCTGCATTCCGCGATCGCGCTGATCTACGACCAGCAGACACAGAGTCCGCTGTACACCAAAAACTCCGACACGCTGACTTCCATAGCCTCCATTACCAAGCTGATGACTGCGATGGTGGTACTGGATGCGCAACAGCCCCTGGATGAAGAAATCAGCATCGATAATGCAGACATCGATACGCTTAAAGGGACGCGTTCACGCCTGCGCATCGGCATGAAGCTGACACGCAACGAACTGCTCAAGCTGGCCTTGATGGCCTCGGAAAATCGCGCCGCCAACGCCTTGGCGCGCACTTACCCGGGGGGATACAGCGCGGCAATCGCGGCAATGAACGACAAGGCGCGTGATCTCGGAATGCAAAACACGCGTTTCCTCGATCCTGCCGGATTAAACAGCAATAACGTTTCGACCGCGTACGACTTGGTCAAGATGGTTGCGGCGGCACGCGACTATCCACTGATACATCAATACACCACCACTGCGTCACATTCTGTGGACGGTTGGCGAGGGCGCGAGATGCGGTTTGTCAACACCAATCCGCTGGTCAGGAATGCATCATGGGATATCGGCGTGAGCAAAACCGGCTACATCAGCGAGGCAGGGCGCTGCCTGGTAATGGAGGCGACAATCAATCAACGCCCGGTGATCATCGTGTTGCTCGACTCCTGGGGAAAACGTACCCGCATCGGCGATGCCAACCGCATCAAGAAGTGGATGGAGAGCAGCAACGCACGCATTCATATGATGGCCCGCAGCTGATCGCTGCGCGAGACCGTGTTCATCGAACTGATCATTCTGGCGGTGCTGGTCGCGATCGTGGTGATCGCGCTGCGCAGGCCTTAGTGGTCATTCCAACCCAAACGGCGTATAAGCGGCTGGCTCCGGCTGCTGTTTCGTAGCACCAAATTGTGGCTACGGCCGCCGCTACGCGGCTTAACTTGCTGCGCAAGTTAGCCTACGCCGCAATCTGGTTCTGTTGATTCACAACAGAACCAGGTTGTCCCGATGGATAATTTCTTCGTCGCCGCCGTATCCGATCAAGACCTTGATTTCCTGGCTGGTATGGCGTGCGATGCGCCGCGCTTCGTCGGCGTTGTAGTTGGTCAGGCCGCGCGCGATGTCGCTGCCGTCTTCGCCGACGCAGGCGACGACCGCACCGCGTTCAAATTCCCCGAACACACTCTTGACGCCTATCGGCAGCAGGCTCTTGCCTTCAGAGCGTAATGCCCTGATTGCGCCGCTATCCAGCACCAGTTTCCCCGCAACCTGCAAATGATCGGCCAACCATTGCTTGCGCGCTGCCAATGTCAGAGCGGGAGCGGTGAGCAGCGTGCCAATGGTTTCGCCCTGCATCAGGCGCAATAGCACATCGCGCTCATGTCCCGAGGCGATGACGGTATGCGCACCGCTGCGTGCCGCGCGTTTTGCCGCGAGCACCTTGGTGATCATTCCGCCGCGCCCGATCTGGCTGCCTGCGCCGCCCGCAATGCTTTCCAGTTGCGCATCGCCGGCCTGCGCTTCGCTGACCAGCGTTGCGCCCGGGTCTTTGCGCGGGTCGGCGGTGTAGAGGCCGCTTTGATCGGTGAGGATGATGAGCACGTCGGCATCGATCAGATTGGTGACCAGCGCGCCCAGCGTGTCGTTGTCGCCGAATTTGATTTCGTCGGTCACCACCGTATCGTTCTCGTTGATGATCGGGATGACGCGCAGCGAAAGCAGCGTGGTCAGCGTGGTGCGCGCGTTCAGATAGCGCTCGCGATTGGCCAGATCGGCATGGGTGAGCAGCACTTGCGCGGCATGCAAACCATGTTTGCGGAAACAACTTTCATAGGCCTGCACCAACCCCATCTGCCCGACCGCCGCTGCGGCCTGCAAATCGTGTATCGAAGTAGGGCGGGTGCTCCAGCCGAGGCGTTGCATACCTTCGGCAATCGCGCCCGAGGATACCAGCACTACTTCACGGCCGCCGGTGTTGAGTGCGGCAATCTGCCGAGCCCAATCGCCGAGCGCGTCAAGATCCAGTCCTGCGCCCTGATTCGTCACCAAGCTGCTGCCTACCTTGACGACGATGCGCTTGCATTGGGTTAATACGGTTTTCATGGCGTTTAAATAGTGCCCGCGTCGGTTTCCTGTGCGCTGTTTGCGGCGGCTTGCTGTTCTTGTGCGGCCATCTTCTGCACGTGATCCATGATCGCGTAAGTCAATTCCTTGCAGCCCTCGCCGTTGATCGCCGAGATGGCGAAATGCCGGCCATAGTCGGTGAATTCCTTGAGGAAGGCGGCTACTTTTTCATCGCGATCTTCCAGCAGATCCAGTTTGTTCAGCACCAGCCAGCGCGGTTTCTCATAAAGCGATTGATCGTATTTTTTCAATTCGTTAAGTATCGCGCGCGCTTCGGCGACCGGATCGATTCCCTCATACAGCGGCGCAATGTCCACCAGATGCAGCAGCAAGCGGGTGCGCGCCAGGTGGCGCAGGAATTGGTGTCCCAGTCCGGCGCCTTCCGCCGCACCTTCGATCAGGCCGGGAATGTCGGCGATGACGAAACTCTTTTCATGCGATACGCGCACTACACCCAGATTCGGGTGCAGCGTGGTAAACGGATAATCGGCCACCTTGGGGCGCGCCGCCGAAACGGCGCGGATGAAAGTGGATTTGCCGGCGTTCGGCATGCCGAGCAATCCGACATCGGCGAGCACCTTCAGCTCGAGCTGCAATTCGCGTTCCTCGCCGGGCTCGCCAGGGGTGCACTGGCGCGGCGCACGGTTGGTGCTCGATTTGAAATGCAGGTTGCCCAGGCCACCCTTGCCCCCTTTTGCCAGCAAGGCCTTTTCGCCATCATGGGTGAGGTCGGCAATGATTTCGCCGCTGTTGATGTCGGTGATCACCGTGCCGACCGGCATGTGCAGCACGATATCATCCGCACCCTTGCCATAGCAGTCCGAACCGCGCCCGGATTCGCCGTTCCTGGCGCGATGGGTGCGGGTGAATCGGTAGTCCACCAAGGTATTGATGTTGCGATCTGCCAGCGCGTATACGCTGCCGCCGCGTCCGCCATCACCGCCGTCCGGCCCGCCCTTCTCGATGTATTTTTCTCGGCGAAAGCTGGCCGCGCCATTGCCGCCCTTGCCGGCGAAGACTTCGATCTTGGATTCGTCGATGAATTTCATGGATGCCTATGCTTGCTGCAAATAAAAAAGCCCTACCTTGCGATAGGGCTGATTCGTTTCGAACGACGCGGCTTACGCGGCGACGATGGAAACTGTTCTACGCTTTTGTGCACCCTTGATGGCGAACACGACTTTGCCGGTGATCTTGGCAAACAGCGTATGATCCTTGCCCATACCGACGTTTTCGCCGGGGTGGAATTCGGTGCCGCGCTGGCGCACGATGATGCTGCCCGCATTGATCAGTTCGCCGCCGTAGCTTTTGACGCCCAGCCGTTTTGAGTGTGAGTCGCGCCCGTTACTGGTACTGCCGCCGCCTTTTTTTGATGCCATGCTATCTGCTCCTTACAAGAATTATGCGGAAATGCCGTCGATGCGGATTTCGGTGTAATTTTGACGATGACCTTGCGACTTGCGGTAGTGCTTGCGGCGGCGCATCTTGAAAATATGCACCTTGTCGCCGCGGCCGTGCGACACGATGGTCGCCTGCACGGAAGCTCCGGTCAGCAAAGGCTTGCCCACGGACAGCTTGTCGCCGTCGGCTACCATCAACACCTTGTCCAGCACAAGGGCACTGCCCACATCGCCGGCGATGGTTTCGATCTTTAAAGTTTCGCCGGAAGAAACACGATATTGCTTACCACCGGTTTTAATGACTGCGTACATAACAACCTCGATTTATTACGATTTTTGCGAAGGCGCGAATTATACCTAAATATCCGGCCCCGTCAAAACCATTTTTGCTGGCGAATCTTGTACTGCAAGGCTTTCTGGCGTTCACCCCCTGATTAAGTGCCGCTCCGTATACCCTGAGCATGGCAGAAGGGCATGATCGGCCAAGATATTTGGATCGCTCGGCATAGGTGCTTTTCCAGTTAGTGAGGCATATTTCCCGTTGGATTGCGATACTTAGCCAAGTCAATGTTTCAAAAATAAAACCGGTAAGCATGACGGCCACACGCTGCAATTTGCGGCACAGTGCGCAAAGCCAGCACGAGTTGCTGAGGTTGCCCGTGACCAGTACGCTTGCGCATTGCCGCGATGACATAAACAGGATAGAAGGAAAAATGAATGATTTCTTGTCCCTTACGGTAGGGCCATGGCGCGCCGTACCTCTGCTGCTTTTGCCGGTATTGGCCGTGTCCGGGACATGGTGCTACGCAGAGGAGCAGCAGGCGCCACCTGCCAATACTGCGTCGTCCCCGGTATTTTTGGACGAGGTGGTTGTCACGGCGCAAAAACGTACACAGTCAATCGAAGATGTACCCATCGCCATGACGGTCGTTGGCCGGAAAGCCCTGGATAACAGCCGCGCCACGACGCTGACCGACATGCAGCAACTGGTGCCCAATTTTTCCATTGCGCAGTCGCTTGGTGTGAATACGGTCACGGTTCGCGGTGTTGGGGGTGGCGGACGCAATATCGGTTTTGATACGCGCGCCGGGGTTTACGTGGATGGCATTTACATGGGGCAGGCGCAAGCCCTCGACCAATCCTTGTTCGATATCGAGCAAGTGGAGGTGTTGCGCGGCCCGCAGGGACACCTGTTCGGCCGCAATACCGTGGCTGGTGCGGTCAACATCACAACTCGCGCTCCCTCGGAAACATTCGAGAGTTCCTTCCGGGCCGTAGCCGGCAACCACGGTACTCGCGAAGGCTATGCCAGCGTGTCCGGGCCGGTTGCAGACAAACTGTTGGGCAAGTTTTCCCTCGGCTATGAAACACGCGACGGATTCAGTACCAATCTTTTCAACAATCAAAAACTCGACGATTTGAAGCGCTTCTCGACGCGTGGCCAGCTCGCCTTTCAGGCAACCGACAGGCTTGAGATCAATCTTTCCGCTGATTACGCCGACATCAGGCAAAACAGTATTGTCGGCGAAACCATGACGGGGATGTTCGATGCCCCCTTGCCGGACGGGCCGTATGCCAGCCACACCGTCAATTTCAACACGATGCCCTATATCAACAACACGTTGTCCGGCGCCAGTCTGACGGCAAAATACGCCATGGCAGGGGGTAACACGCTAACGGCCATCACCGGCTATCGCGATACCCATCAGGACCGCCAGAATGACACGGACTGGAGCCAAAATGATGTGTTTCATATCAACTATACCGACGACTTTAAGCAAATATCCCAGGAAATCCGGGTCGCGTCCGCGGTCAAAGATGCGTTGCGCTATGTTGCCGGTGTGTATCTGATGCATGAATCTGCGGATACTTATCGCACGGCGATTATCGGCCAGGACACCAATACGCTGGTGAAACATCCGCTCGTTCCCGTCCCGGTTCCGTTTGGCGCTCTGCTGGGTCTGGTTGCTGGCGCGACCGTACCGGTGTGGGGTACGGTGAAGACAGACTCATACGCCTTGTTCGGGTCGCTGGACTATGACCTTACCAGCAAGCTGACGCTCAATCTGGGCGCACGCTATGCTTATGAAAAAAAGAACCTGATTTATAACATCAACGGGGCAGCCAGCGGCGCCATCGGTATCGGCACCGCCGTCAACTACACCGATGGCCGTTCTGACGTCATGCTGACACCCACGGTGGGCGCGACCTATGCATTGAACAAGTCGCTCAATCTCTACGGAAAATTCTCGACCGGATTCAAAAGCGGCGGCTGGAACCTTGATTACCTGACAACGACGCAAATCGCCAACAAGTTCAACTTCAACAAGGAAACGGTCGATAGCCATGAGTTCGGATTGAAAGGGGCGGCGTTCGATCACCGCATGCGATACGATGTTTCAGTTTTTCATAGCAGCTTCAAGGATTTTCAGGTGTTCCAGTTTGCCGATCTTGGGGCCGGCACGACCGAACTGCAACTTCGAAATGCGGCGAAAGCCGAATCGAATGGGGCGGAGGCCAGTCTGCGCGCACTGGTGACCGATAACTTCAGCATTGGCGGCAATATCGGCACCTTGCGGGCAAGGTTCAGGAGCTTTCCCGGTGGACTTTCGGGTGGCGGCGACGCAGCCGGCAAGCGCCTGCCAGATGCGCCGGAGCTGATGGCTGCCGTGACGCTCAACTACAGCATGCCTGTATCTTTCCTGGGCGGGCGGATCGACTTCTATGGTGAACGCAGCTACCGCAGCAAGTCGTTCAGTGGCGTGGATAACATGGAAACCCTGGACGGCGTCAGCAGCAGGGACATCGTCAACGCACGCGTGTCGTTTGCCGCTGGCCATATTCCCTTAAGACTGAGCCTGTGGGCTCGCAATCTGTTCAATAACAACTACACGACAGCGCGCGGCCGCGATTTCTTCGGCAACCAGTATGTCAAACGCGGTGACCCGCGCGCATTTGGCCTTGAGGGTGAGTACAGCTTCTGACATCGCATCATCCGTGTCCCCGTTGTCCGTAGCAGCCCGCTTATCAACCAGCAACTCAATAAGTTATGGGTATACGCTTGCTGTGGATTGCGAATTGCAGAAAAATCATAGGCCGGAATCAGTAGTGTCCGGTTAACTTACAAATTATCAAGCCAATGCTAAGCATTGGCGCGGTTTACAAAGCAATAAATTTTGGTGCCGATTTGAAATCAGTTTACCTATATTCCGGTTCAAGTAACTTCCAGAGATTGAATT
>JAGRPI010000031.1 GCA_019449635.1 Candidatus Ferrigenium bremense | reverse complement strand
GTCGTTGGACAGCCTAGTCAGATGGCTAGTTGTTTCACCAGTAGTTTCATCAGTATTTTCCGTTCTCACCCCTCGATACACCGCGTTGGCGCGGCACTCGGGGCGAACGGGAAATGTATCGAACCACAGTTTTGGACTTAAACAGAGGTTCCCTAAACCAAAAACAAGCTTTAGTTGAACAAACAAAAAGCCCTGCCGAATCCGGCAGGGCTTTATTTTTCTGTCGGCTACTGAATACTATTCAGTGACAACAGCTTTGGCTTCCGAGGCGGCCAGCAAGGCCTTCATGCTCAGTTTCATGCGTCCCTTGTCATCTACCTCCAGCACCTTCACCTTCACAATCTGGCCTTCCTTGAGGTGATCCGACACGCTGTTGACGCGTTCGTGGGCAATCTGGGAAATATGCAGCAGGCCGTCTTTGCCCGGCAACACGTTTACCAGCGCGCCGAAGTCGAGCAGCTTGACCACCGGGCCTTCGTAGATCTTGCCGACTTCCACGTCCGCCACGATGTCTTCGATGCGCTTCCTGGCTACTTCGCCCGCCTCGCCACTGACGCAGGCAATGATGATATTGCCTTCATCGTCGATGTCGATGGTTGTGCCTGTTTCTTCGGTTATGGCGCGGATCACCGCTCCTCCCTTGCCGATCACGTCGCGGATTTTCTCAGGGTTGATCTTCAGCTTGATCATGCGCGGCGCATAGGTGGAAACCTCACCGCGCGCTTGCGGCATGGCCTGTTTCATCAAGCCGAGAATGTGCATGCGGCCTTCGCGGGCCTGGGTCAACGCAGCCTGCATGATGTCGCGCGTAATACCGTTGATCTTGATGTCCATTTGCAATGCAGTCACGCCGGTTTCGCTGCCTGCCACCTTGAAATCCATATCGCCCAGATGATCTTCATCGCCAAGAATATCGGTCAGCACCGCGAAGCGGTTACCTTCCTTGATCAACCCCATGGCAATGCCTGCGACATGCGCCTTGAGCGGCACACCGGCATCCAGCAGCGACATGCAGCCGCCGCATACCGAGGCCATCGAACTGGAGCCGTTCGATTCGGTGATTTCCGACACCACGCGGATCGCATAGCCAAAATCTTCTTCGCTGGGCAACACCGCGACCAGCGCGCGCTTGGCCAGGCGGCCATGGCCGATTTCGCGGCGTTTGGGCGTGCCCACGCGTCCGGTCTCGCCGGTGGAATACGGCGGGAAATTGTAGTGCAGCATGAAACGGTCGGTATATTCGCCTTGCAGCGCGTCTATCCTTTGCGCATCGCGCATGCTGGCCAGGGTCGCCACCACGATGGCCTGGGTTTCGCCGCGGGTGAACAACGAAGAGCCATGGACGCGCGGCAATACACCGTTACGAATGGTGATCGGGCGCACGGTGCGGGTGTTGCGGCCATCGATGCGCGGTTCGCCGCTCAGGATCTGCCCGCGCACGATCTTGGCTTCCAGCGCGCTAAACAAATCGTTGACGTGATTCTTCTGCCCAGGAGCAGATTCCGGCGTAATGACAGCCGCCATCACCTTGTCGCGAATCGCGTTCACCGCATCGGTGCGCGCTTGCTTGGAACGGATCGCATAAGCCTGTTGCAGCGGGGCGTCGGCCAGTTCGGCGATCTTTGCGATCAGCGCTTCATCCTTGGCAGGCGCAACCCAATCCCAGGCAGGCGCGCCGACTGCATCGGCCATTTCATTGATGGCCTGGATCACGACTTGCATCTGTTCGTGGCCGAACATCACTGCGCCCAGCATCACTTCCTCGGACAATTGTTGCGCTTCGGATTCCACCATTTGCACGGCGCGCTCGGTACCGGCAACCACCAGGTCCATTTGCGAAGTTAGAAGTTCCGTTGCGGTCGGATTGAGCAGGTATTGGCCGTTGGCATAACCCACGCGCGCGGCGCCTATCGGGCCGTCGAACGGAATGCCGGACAACGCCAGCGCGGCAGACGCGCCGATCATCGCGGGAATATCGGAATCGACCTCACTATCCGAAGACATGACCGTCGCGACGATCTGCACTTCGTTGTAGAAACTTTCCGGGAACAGCGGGCGCAACGGGCGATCGATCAGGCGCGAAGTCAGGATTTCCTTTTCGCTCGGGCGGCCTTCGCGCTTGAAGAAGCTGCCGGGAATCTTGCCAGCAGCGTAGGTTTTTTCCTGATAGTCAACGGTCAGCGGGAAAAAATCCTGGTCGGGCTTGGCGTCCTTCCTGCCGACCACCGTGACCAGCACCATGGTGTCGTCCAGGCTGACCATCACCGCACCGCTGGCCTGGCGCGCGATTTCGCCGGTTTCCAGCGTGAGTTGATGCTTGCCGTATGCTAATGTTTTTTTGTAATGACTCAAGATAGACCCCTCTGTGGATGGCATGGCGCGCAATCGCGCAATACGTTATGACAAGACAAAACAACACGGGCCGCATAAGCGACCCGCTGGATGCAATCTGTTACTTGCGGATTTCCAGGCGCTGGATCAGCGCACGATAGCCCGCGTCATCCTTGCTCTTGAGGTAGTCGAGCAGTTTGCGGCGGCGACTCACCAGGCGCAGCAGGCCGCGGCGGGAATGGTGATCCTTGGCATTGTCTTTGAAATGCTCGGTCAGATAAGCGATACGTGCGGTGATCAAGGCCACCTGCACTTCGGGCGAGCCCGTGTCGCTCTTGGCCCGTTGGAAGTCGGTAACAATTTGCGCTTTTTGCGCGGCGGTAATAGCCATTAATCTTCTCTCCTAAAAAAAGTGCCGCATTCTACCCTTGAATGCCCCTATTGCTCAACCCCAAAATTTTCCGCCACGTCTGTCATGGCGGCCTGTTTTGCCACGCTGGACAACAACCGCTCCGGGGCGAGGCGGCGGCCTTGCAGCAGCCCCACCCCGATAAATCCCTGCGGGCCATGCAGGCGAACCCTGCCGCCCGGCAAGCCGGTGTCCAAGCCCAGCCGCTGCCCTTGCGCGAGGCGTTGGGTTTGCACGGCATCCAATTGCAGCTTGGGCATATCCGGCATCAGGGCCTCCAGTGGCAGCACGCAGGCATCGCGCTCTGCCACGGTCATCGCTTCAAGTTGCTGCCAGCCATGGGCGTCATGCAGATCGAAATGGGCAATCGCGGTGCGGCGCAGGCCTATCAGGTGCGCGCCGCAGCCGAGCGCCGCGCCGATGTCTTCGGCGAGCGTGCGTATGTAAGTTCCCTTGCTGCAGCGCACGGTGATGTCCATCTCGTTACCGCTGAAGCGATGCAATACCAGCTCGTATATCACCACGTTGCGCAGCGCACGTTCGATGGTTTCGCCCTTGCGGATGTATTCGTAGAGCGGCTTTCCCAGATGCTTGAGCGCGCTGTGCATGGGCGGAAGCTGCTGGATCTCGCCGCGAAATCTGGCCAGTACGGCACCGACGTCGGCCTGCCCGGCCCCGACCGGATGTTCGGCGATGATTTCGCCTTCGGCATCGCCGGTGCTGGTGGTCTGTCCCAGGCGCAGCAAGGCGCGATAGGTCTTATCGGCGTCCAGCAAGGCAGTGGAAAACTTGGTCGCCTCGCCGAAACAGATCGGCAACAGGCCGGTGGCAAGGGGATCGAGGGTGCCGGTATGCCCGGCTTTTTCGGCCTGGAACAGGCGGCGGATTTTTTGCAGCGCGGCGTTGGAGCTTAATTCAAGCGGCTTGTCAAACAGCAGTACACCGTCGATCTGGCGAAAGGTTCGTGCCATAACATCAACCCCTCCCAGCCTCCCTTTATCAGGGGAGGTGCGGGTCGCCATCCGGTTCACCCCCCTGACAAGGGGGGGTTGAGGGGGGGGTGGGTTTGTCGCTGGCCACCGCCTGATCGATGAGTTGCGACAAGCGGCTGCCTCGCTCGACGGAGGCGTCATAGACAAAATGCAATTGCGGCATCACGCGCAGCTTGATGCTATGCGCCAGCTTCTTGCGCAAAAAACCGCTGGCGCTTTCCAGGCCTTGCTGTGCTTCATCTTGCTTGCCGTCCAGCCGGGTGAAAAAAACCTTGGCATGGGAATAGTCACCCGCCACTTCCACCCCGGTGATGGTCACCAGACGCATACGCGGATCGTTGATTTCGAGGCGCACCAGCTCGGCAATTTCGCGCTGAATCTGCTGGGCGACCCGATCCGTTCTGGCAAAGTCCGCCATTACAGTGCGCGCGCAACCTCAACGATTTCGTAGGCCTCGAGCTTGTCACCCACCACCAGATCATTAAAATTCTTCACCGACAGACCGCACTCGAAATTGGCCTTCACTTCTTTCACATCGTCCTTGAAGCGTTTCAGCGAATCCAGCTCACCATCGTGAATTATTACGTTATCGCGCAACACACGCACTTTCGCCCCGCGTTTGATCACGCCTTCCAGCACGTAACAACCGGCAATCGTACCGATCTTGGAAACGGTGAATACCTGGCGTACTTCGACCATGCCCATGATGCTTTCGCGTTTTTCGGGAGCCAGCATGCCCGACAGCGCGGCCTTGATCTCGTCCACCATCGCGTAAATGATGCTGTAATAGCGTATATCCACACCGGAAGATTCGGCCAGTTTGCGTGCCGCTGCATCAGCCCGGGTGTTGAAGCCGATCACGATCGCCTTGGAAGCCAGCGCCAGATTGATGTCCGATTCGGTAATCGCACCCACGCCTCCGTGGATCAGATTGACCTTGACTTCGTTGGTGGAGAGCTTTTGCAAGGATTGCGCAATCGCCTCGGCAGAGCCTTGCACGTCGGATTTCACGATCAGTGACAGGGTGCGCACTTCGCCCTCGGCCATTTGTTCAAACATGTTTTCCAGCTTGGCCGCCTGCTGCTTGGCGAGCTTCACACCGCGGTATTTCCCCTGGCGGAACAGCGCGATTTCGCGGGCGCGTTTTTCGTCCGTCATCACCATCAATTCCTCGCCGGCGGCCGGCACCTCGGACAGTCCTTGAATCTCGACCGGTATGGACGGCCCCGCTTCGCTCACCGCCTTGCCGTTCTCATCCAGCATGGCGCGCACCCGCCCGAACACTGAACCTACCAGTACCGCATCGCCGCGCTTCATGGTACCGGCCTGGATCAGCACGGTAGCGACAGGTCCCTTGCCCTTGTCCAGGCGCGCCTCGATCACCAGCCCTTTGGCGTGGGTTGCGCGCGGCGCCTTCAACTCCAGCACTTCGGCCTGCAGCAACACGCCCTCGAGCAATTGGTCGATGCCCTGCCCGGACTTGGAGGAAACCTCGACGAACATTGCGTCGCCGCCCCAATCTTCCGGCACCACGCCTTCGGCAACCAGTTCCTGCTTGACGCGCTCGACATTGGCTTCGGGCTTGTCAACCTTGGTCACCGCCACTACCAGCGGCACATTGGCGGCCCTGGCATGGGCGATAGCCTCCTTGGTCTGCGGCATCACGCCGTCATCGGCTGCCACCACCAGAATCACGATATCGGTCGCCTTCGCACCGCGTGCGCGCATCGCGGTAAACGCTTCATGGCCCGGCGTGTCGAGGAAGGTAATCATTCCGCGCGGCGTGTCGACGTGATACGCACCGATATGCTGGGTGATACCGCCGGCTTCACCGGAAGCGACACGGGTGCGGCGGATGTAATCCAGCAAAGAGGTTTTGCCGTGGTCGACGTGCCCCATCACGGTAACGACCGGTGCGCGAGGCTCCAGCGCCACATCATGATGTGCTTCGGTATCCAGCAAATACGCATCGGGATCATCCAGCTTGGCGGTCTTGGCGATGTGTCCCATTTCCTCCACGATGATCATCGCGGTTTCCTGGTCCAGCACCTGGTTGATGGTCACCATCGAACCCATTTTCATCAATACCTTGATGATTTCGGCGGCCTTGACTGCCATCTTTTGCGCCAATTCGGCGACGGTGATGGTTTCCGGAACAGCCACTTCGTGCACGATCGGTTCGGTCGGCAACGAGAAGGCGTGCTCAGGCTCGGCGGCGTGTTTACTGTGCTTGTCATGGCGCGGCGCGCGCACCGGGGTCGCCCAGACTCCCGTCTTCACTCCGGTCTTCTCGCCAGCTTTGACGGGAGTGCGCTTCTTATGCCCCTTCTCGTCCCACGGGCTGGCCTTGACTTCAGCCTTGGGTTTTTTGACCGGTTTGGCTATCTTGTCGCCGGGCTTGGGAGTCGGCTTGTGCAGCGTGCCTTCGGCCAAATCGACTACCGGAGCCGCCGCAACAGGTGCGGCTGCTTCTTTCACCTCTGGCACGGCGGGCTTCGGTTCCGGCTCGACCGCCTTCTTGGTGGTGGTCTTGCGCTTGCTGCGCTCTTGCTTGGCTTGCGCTTCGGCTGCCTGACGCGCTGCCAATTCCTCCTGCAGGCGCGATTCTTCCGCACGTGCGGCCAGTTCCTGCTCATCCAGAACCTTGGTTGCTTCGCCCTTGGGCAAAGCAGCAGGCGTAACCGCTTCCGCAGTGACTGCCGGAGCCACTACGCGGCGTTTACGCACCTCAACCTGAATGGTGCGCGCCCGGCCGGAGCTGTCAGCCTTCTTGATCTCGGTGGTTTCGCGGCGGGTCAGCGTAATTTTTTTGGCGGGCTTTTCGGCGCCATGCGCTTGGCGCAAATGCTCCAGTAATTGCGCCTTGTCCTTTTCGGAAACCGAGTCGGACTCCTGTTCTTTGCTGACCCCGGCCGCCTTCAACTGCTCGAGCAGCAAAGTAACCGGCAACCCCAATTCAGTCGCAAATTGCGCTACATTCATTTTTCCCATTAGCCGTCCTCTAGTGAATCCTTACTGGTTCAAGCAAACCAGGGTGCGCGCGCCGCCATGATGAGCGTGTTGGCGCGTTCGCTATCCATGCCGGAAAGCTCTACCAGTTCATCCACATCCAAATCCGCCAATTGCTCTTGCGTCGCCACCCCCTTGGCAGCCAGAGTGCGCGCAATTTGCTCGTCCATGCCTTCCAGCTTGAGCAAGTCTTCGATTCCATGCTCCACTTTTTCTTCGTTGGCAATCGCGGCGGTCAACAGCGCATTGCGCGCGCGGCTGCGCAACTCGTTCACCGTCGCTTCGTCAAACGATTCGATTTCCAGCATTTCTTCCAGCGGCACATACGCCACCTCTTCCAGCGTATTGAAACCCTCCTGCACCAGGATGTCGGCGACTTCTTCGTCCACATCCAGTTTTTCCATGAACACCGCGCGCGTTTGGGAAAACTCTTCGGCATGTTTTTCGTTGGACTGCTCGACGGTCATGATGTTGAGTTCCCAGCCCGTCAGTTCGCTGGCCAGGCGCACATTCTGGCCGCCACGCCCGATCGCTTGGGCCAGATTTTCCTCTTCGACCACCACGTCCATGCTGCGCTTATCCTCGTCCACCATGATGCTGCTCACTTCGGCGGGAGCCAGCGCGTTGATAACGTAAGTGGCGGGGTCTTCCGCCCAAAGAATGATGTCCACACGCTCGCCGGCGAGTTCGTTGGTCACGCCCTGCACCCGCGAACCGCGCATCCCGACGCAGGTGCCGATGGGGTCGATGCGCGGGTCATGCGATTGCACTGCGATCTTGGCGCGCGAACCGGGGTCGCGTGCGGCGCTGACGATTTCCAGCAGGTTTTCCTCGATCTCCGGCACTTCCAGCTCAAACAACTTGACCAGCAATTCGGGCGAAGTGCGCGACAAAATCACCTGCGGGCCGCGCGCGCTGCGATCTACCCTCAACAGATGTGCCTTGATACGATCGCCGACGCGCAGGTTTTCCTTCGGGATCATCTGTTCACGCGGCAGCAATGCCTCGATCTTGCCGAATTCGATAATCGCGTTGCCGCGCTCCAGCCGTTTCACCGTACCGGAAACCAGGTGCTCCTTGCGCTCCATAAAGTCGCTCAATACTTGCTCGCGCTCGGCATCGCGGATCTTCTGGAAAATGACCTGCTTTGCGGCTTGTGCCCCGATGCGCCCGAAATCGATGGATTCCAGCGGTTCTTCGACAAACTCGCCAAGCTGAATCTCGGCATTGCGCTTTTGCGCCTCTTCCAGCTTGATGTGCATGTCCGGCGTCTCGAAGGTTTCGTCGTCCATCACTTCCCAGCGGCGAAAGGATTCGTACTCGCCGGTATCGCGGTCTATCGAAACGCGCACATCGGCTTCATCCGCAAAACGTTTCTTGGTCGCAGAAGCCAAGGCGGATTCCAGCGCTTCGAACACGACCTCCTTGTCCACGTTTTTTTCACGGGACAGCGCATCCACCAGCAATAAAATTTCACGACTCATACTTAACTCTCCGACTAACGGAGGGCAGGCTTGAACCCGCCCCTAAAAATTCGGCACTAAACGCGCCTTGTCCAAATTCGACAGTTCGATTGCCACCTGACTGCCATCCACATTCAACTGCAATATCCCGTCTTTTACCCCGTCGATTACGCCGACGAAGTTTTTGCGCCCCGCCAAAGGCAGGCGCAGCTTGAGTTGCGCCTTCTGCCCCGCGAAGCGCACAAAGTCCGCTTCCTTCTTCAGCGGCCGGTCCAGTCCCGGCGATGAAACCTCGAGGCGGTCATAATCCACGTTCTCGACCAGAAACAACCGCGTCAATTGATTGCTTACCGCCTGGCAATCGTCCACCGAGATGCCTTGCGGCTTGTCGATGAACACGCGCAACAGCCCGCGCCCCGAGCGCTCGAAATCCACCAGCTCATAGCCCAGGCCGTTTACCGTCGTTTCGACCAGCTTTGCCACATCCATAATGACTGCCCACAAATAAAAAACGGGCTCGAAGCCCATCTCAAAACGCGGCGCATTGTAGCAAAATTCGCGCTTAAAGGGAATTAACTTAGGGAACCTCTGATTAAGTCCGTTCGTGGTGATAACCAGCGACTTGGCTGACGTTTTTTGGCAGCCTAGTCGAATGGCTATAACCAATGACTTGGCTGTCGTCGTTGGACAGCCTAGTCAGATGGCTAGTTGTTTCACCAGT
>JAGRPI010000030.1 GCA_019449635.1 Candidatus Ferrigenium bremense | reverse complement strand
TTTGCTGCAGATTTTATCGGTGTCTGTTTTTGAGAAAACCCAACTATCTCAAGCTCTTGCGGGAGGTGGGCTATTTCAAGATCAGACAGAATTTGTTAACCAACTAAATTTGTTCGATTTTTAACCGGACACTACTGATGCTCATTCTTTTATGACACTCCGATAGGTGTCCGTGAGGAAGAGGACTCAACAGGTGCCATTGTCATAATTGAATTTAAGCGACCCGGTAGAGACGATTACAATATGGACCCTGCTCAACAGGTCATTCAACGATTTGTCGAAATTAAGCAAAGCAGAACAAAGGATATTGATGGGCGACCAATTAATCCGACTGGTATACGATACTTCGGATATTTGATAGCAGACCTCACACCAACCCTCAGGTTCCAGATGGAAATGAACTATCACCCATCAATTGATGGTGAGGGATACTTCAAAACATTGCCGGGAGGTAATGGGTATGTTGAAATAATTTCATACGACAAACTGATTAAGGATGCAGAACGTCGGAATAGAATTTTGTTTGACAGGTTAGGTTTGCATAAAAAATGACGTAGAAATGAAATCGACTCCGGCAAGTATCGTTCCGGATGGGGGTGCCAATGGAACATGCTGTCAGGGCAAGAGAAATTAAATGGATTTTTCACTTTACGAGAATCGAAAATCTACATTCGATTCTATCTGACGGCATTATTCCAAGAGAATATCTTGAAGCCAACAAAGCGAAGGTGGAATATAACGACAGATTAAGATTAGACGGTCAAGAAAAGGCTAGCTGCTTCTCAATCGGGCACCCAAACTATAAAATGTTTTATAGTTTGCGCCAGCAAAATACGGAACAAGAATGGGTTGTAATTGCATGCAAAATAGAAATCCTTTGGTTGAAGGACTGCGCCTTCTGTCAAGAAAATGCGGCAAGTAACAATGTCACTTGCATACCGCTTCAGCATAGAAAAGGGATTGCCGCTTTTGAAAAACTTTTCGAACCGATTGAAGGAAAACCTTCTAGGGGGGAATTGGGACTTCCTGCCTCATATCCAACAAACCCTCAAGCAGAAGTTCTGATTTTTAATGTGATCGAACCCACGTATATTATTGGCGCCTATTGCCAAACAAAAGACAGAGCAAACAGCCTAAAAGAAACATATCCTGGCTTTCAATTCGTTTATAAAGAGTCACCCTTTTCCTATCGACGCGACTACGCGCACTGGAAGTAAAATGGCAGACCGACCGATTTTCATACCTATACTTTCCAACTCAATTGGAGTAGAAGAACGCATTCTGGAATTTAAGTGGTATCCCGGCATGGCGATAGTTCAAAAGCAAAAGTCCATACGAGAATTGCACAATTCGGCAAGACTATTTGGTATATCTCCCATACTTGAAATATCCAGCAAATCGGAAGATGAGTTAGGCATAAAACTAAGTGCATTTAATCTTTGCATCACTACCAAACTAAAGAATGACGTCTTCACAGTTGAAACAGCCTTTCAAAGTAGTAAGTTCTTTGAACAAGGTGGCCCATATAAAGACTTGCTCGGTATGGATTCCAGGGCTGCAAAAAAAGATATCCGCCTTAAAGAATCTGGTAACTTAATTGGATTCAATTTTTATGGGCAGAACTTTCCATTAACGCCTCGAACATATTTTTATGATTGGCTTTATATAAATGCGCTAAAGCAAAACCAAGATCTCGCCGAGCAATTACTAAAATACAAAGGGTTTAGTGATATTGAGTTTAACCCCATGAAGTCAATTAATTGCCAAGCTTACTCGGCTGCATTGTATTTAAGTCTCTACTACAACAGATGTCTTTCCGAAGCTTTAACTTCACCGGAAAGATTTCTTGAATTGACCGCAGCGGGATATGCCGCCCAAAGAAGAAATATGGTAGTTCAAAGCTCCATTGTTTAACAAACAGAAAGTACCAAAGGTACCGAGTTAAAGAGGCTAGGCTCAATATATTTTTCCGCAACACTAGGGGGTGTATTTTAGAAGCGGACTTTCGTGCAGGCCAAACTAACAGCCTTTTCAATAAGTCGCCGAAGACCGCTTCGGCCGAATAGCCGCCTGTCGCAGCTACATCATTGACCGTCGGCTTGTGGCACACTGCAGAAACCCACCGCTGACAGATCGCGCAAATAGCATTGCCGGGATTCATCAACCCGTGCAGGTCGAAAATCCGATGCATGCTGCCGCCGCGCAGGCGCGCGGCTTCTTGGCCCGGCTCGCTATTCCGCCGCAGGCAAACGAATCGAGTACTGCCCGGATTTTTCGTCGCGCTGCAGCACGAGAAGCTTGTGCCGCTGCGCGTCTTCCATCAGCTCCTTGAACGAGCGATAGCCATAGGCAGATTCGGTAAAACCCGGCTTGCGCCGTTGCATGGTCGGCTTGACCATCGAGCCCCAGATCTTTTCGTCTGAGCCTCTCTCGGCAATCAAGGCTTCGACGGTCTCGACGATGAAATCGAGCGCCTCCTGGCGTTTGTCTTCCTCGCCCTTCGCTTCGGTGGGCTTCGCAGCACCGGCGGCGGGCTTGACAGGAGCCTTCTTGGCGGCCTGTTTCTTTTTTGCCTCCTGCGCGCGCACCAGATCGTCGTAAAAAATAAACTCGTCGCAATTGGCGCTCAGCAGGTCCGACGTTGAGTCCTTCACGCCGATCCCGATCACGTACTTGTTGTTTTCGCGCAGCTTGGATACCAGCGGCGAAAAGTCCGAGTCGCCGCTGATGATGACGAAGGTGTCCACATGCGCCTTGGTATAGCAGAGGTCCAGTGCATCCACAACCATGCGGATGTCGGCTGAGTTTTTGCCCGACTGGCGCACATGCGGGATCTCGATCAGTTCGAAGGCCGCTTCGTGCATCGTCGCCTTGAATTCCTTGTAGCGGTCCCAGTCGCAATAGGCTTTCTTGACGACGATGCTGCCCTTGAGCAGCAGGCGTTCCAGCACCTTCTTGATGTCGAACTGCGCGTACTTGGCATCGCGTACGCCCAATGCCACATTCTCGAAATCGCAGAACAAGGCCATGTTGGTAATTTCAGGTTGAGCTGCCATGTGTACTCCTTCTTTGGTGTCCTGGCCGGACAAGAATGTCGTCCTTGTATCGGTTCATAGCACTTTGCCGGGATTCATCAAGCCGTGCGGATCGAGCATCTGCTTGATGCTGCGCATCAGTTCCAGTTCCATCGGATCCTTGTACTCGCGGATGGTTTCGCGCTTGAGCTGCCCGAGGCCGTGTTCGGCGCTGATGCTGCCGCCCAGTTCGCGCACCACTTCATAGACCAGCCGGTTCACCGCGCCTTCGTGCTGCGCGATGAATGCCTCGTTCTGTCCGGCATCCGCCAGCGAGACGTTGTAGTGGATGTTGCCGTCACCCATGTGGCCGAACGACACGATGCGCACGCCGGGCCAGGCGGCATGCATCGCGGCATCGGCGCGCGCGATGAATTCCGCCACGCGGCTGACCGGCACGGAGATGTCGTGCTTGATGCTGATGCCCTCGCGCTTCTGCGCATCGCTGATGTTCTGGCGCAGCTTCCACCAGTCCTCCGCCGCATCGGCATCGGCGGTGACGGCGAACTCCGGGATGTCCGCGCCGAAACCTTGTATCGCGCCGCGCAGCGCGTCGTCCAGCGGGCGCTGCAGCACGTCGCTCGACTGGATCAGCAGATAGTATGCGTAGCGTTTGGCGAACGGTTCGGCGGTTCCGGGAACATGGCGGAGCACGATGTCCAGGCTGCTGCGCGAAACGAGCTCGAAGGCGCTCAGGGTGTCGCCGCAGACGGCGCGGACATGCGCCAGCAGGCGCACCGCGACCGCCGGGTCGGTGATGGCGACGATGGCGGTGGCGGAGGAGCGCGGACGCGGGAACAGTTTCAGCACGGCGGCGGTGATGATGCCCAGCGTGCCTTCCGCGCCGATGAACAGGTGCTTCAGGTCGTAGCCGGAGTTGTCCTTGCGCAGGCTGCGCAGACCGTTCCAGATGCGCCCGTCCGGCAGCACCACTTCCAGCCCCAGCACCAGGTCGCGCGCATTGCCGTAGCGCAGCACGCCGTTGCCGCCGGCATTGGTGGACAGGTTGCCGCCGATCTCGCAATGGTTCAGGGTCGCCGTCAGCTCGAGCGGGAACAGCCGGTCATGCCGTTGTGCCGCCTCGCGCACGCTGGCGAGGATGCAACCCGCCTCGACGGTCATGGTGTAGTTCACCGGGTCGATCGCGCGGATGCGGTTCATGCGCGACAGGTTCAGCACGATCTGCCGGCCTTCGGACAGCGGCACCGACGCGCCGCACAGGCTGGTGTTGCCGCCCTGCGGCACGATGGCGATGCGATGCGCGGCGCACAGCTTGACGATCTCCGCGACCTGCCGCGTATCCGAGGGGAACACTACCGCCAGCGCCTCGCCGAGATAACGCCCGCGCTTGTCGGCAAAATACGGCGCGGCAGCATCGCCGGTCAGCAAAGCCTCGCTACCGATGATGGCGGCAGCGGCATTAAGAAAATCGCTTGCCATACCCGTGATCAGCTTAACAGCGGCTTATTGAATGCAATCATGAAGACCCGGCTTTTTTTGTCCGAAATGGCTTGATGCACATCTGGTAGAGCGACGAGAAGATCATCACTGTCGATGCGAGGCTGTAGCCGAACCCGCCGACCATCACCAGCCAGGCAAAGCCCGGATGCATCTTGGTGAGCCACCAGGCTGCAATATCGATGATCAGGAACATGAATGGCGTAAAGATCAGCAATGCCTTGACGATCGGGTTGAAGCCCGTGGCAAAACTGAAGATCAGGCCGATAAAGAAAAAGATGAATGCGATGCCGAACAGATGGATGTGCGAAACCCGGGTCAGGGTGTTTATGGTTGCCCCGTTATCGGTCGCCGCCACTTTGAGCATGTCATCCTTTACTCCGACATTGGCGAGGCCGGGCATATTGGCATGGCAAACGATGCAATTCCGGTCGGTAATCGGCTTGATCTTCGCTTCCCATTCGCCTTCCGGCGCCCCTGCGCGAGCCCATTTGATCAAGACCAGCCGTGCTTCGCCGGGCGCATAATCCTTCATCGAGCCGTTGAGTTTGGCTTCCAGCTTTGACCCACCACGATTGCCGTAATAGCTGTACACCAGATCATCCATCGACAATCCGAGCTTGCCGTCCGCCATGCCGTGAGTCAGCAGTATTTGCCCGCCCGCCATCAACAAGCCCAAACCAACGACCAGAAGGTATCCGGTAAACAGCGCCTTGACCGGCAAGGCAAGATCCTCCAGGGAGGCCCACATCATCTCTTTCATTTTATCTCTCCTGTTCTTGCGGGCAAATGCCGCGGGCACGCGGCGGGCTCAGGGGTCCGGGGCGATCGATTCCGGGTTGTCGCTGATACATTCACCAGACCCTGCCATCCGGTCGAATATAACAGAATATATGGCTGTTATCGGCTGCACTGCAAAGGAAGCGCGGAAAAACAACCCTATGCCTTGCGTTCAGTGAATATCCTTCCAGACCTCTTTCTTCAGCGCATAGACCAGCACGAAGAGCATGGCCAGGAAGCCCAGCACCAGGTAGCCCAGCCCGGGGCGCACCAGCTTCGACGGATCGCTCATGAAGACCAGGTAGTTGACCAGGTCGGCGACGGCGGCATCGTATTCCGCGGGCGTCAGCGAGCCGGGCTTGTCCGGCACCAGCTTGCGGATCTCGTGCCCTTCGTAGGTCTCGACCCGCAGCTTCTGTTCGCCCTGCAGGTCGGCCAGTGCATGCGGCATGCCGACGCTCGGGAAGGCCAGGTTGTTCCAGCCGCTCGCCCGACCGGGGTCGGCGTAGAAGGTGCGCATGTAGGTGTACAGCCAGTCGGCGCTGCGCGATCGGGCGATCACGCTCAGGTCGGGCGGCGCGACGCCGAACGCCAGTTTGGCCGCGCTGGCGTCCATCGCGGCCTGCATGGCCGAGCCGAGCTTGACGTCTTCGGGCAGTTCCAGGTCCTTCTTGATCTGCGTCTCGCTCATGCCGATGTCGCGCAGGCGGTTGTAGCGCATGTAGGCGGCGCTGTGGCAGGCCAGGCAGCGGGACGTGAAGAGTTTCGCGCCGCGCTGCAGCGCGACCTTGTCCTTCAGGTCGATCGGTGCGCGGTCGAGGTGGGTGCCGGCGGGGCTGGCGAGCGCGAGCGCCGGCCACAGCAGCGCCAGCATCCCCAGTTTTCTGATTGCATTCATGTCAACGGACCTCTCTGCTCTATTTGGATGTCACGCGCTCGGGCTCGTGCTTGCACCGGTCGATGCGGGTGTACCAGGGCATCAACAGGAAGAAGGCGAAGTACACCACGGCCAGGATGCGCGCGATCACGGTGTAGGCCGGGGTGGCGGGCAGCAGGCCGAGCCAGCCCAGGCCGATGAAGCTGACCACGAACAGCGCCAGGAAGGTCTTGTAGATCGGGCCGCGGTAGCGGATCGATTTGACCTTGCCGCGGTCCAGCCACGGCAGGAAGAAGAAGATCACCGTGGCCACGCCCATCGCGACCACGCCCGGGAACTGCGAGCCGAACAGCGGCGGCACGGCGCGCAGGATCGCGTAATACGGGGTGAAGTACCACACCGGGGCGATGTGCTCGGGGGTCTTCATCGGGTTGGCCGGCACGAAGTTGTTGTATTCGAGGAAGTAGCCGCCCATGTCCGGCGCGAAGAAGAGGATCGCGCAGAACACGATCAGGAAGCCCACCGCGCCCACGCCGTCCTTGACGGTGTAGTAGGGATGGAACGGGATGCCGTCCAGCGGATGGCCGTTGGCGTCCTTGTGCTTCTTGATCTCGATGCCGTCCGGGTTGTTGGAGCCGACTTCGTGCAGGGCGGTGAGGTGGGCGACCACGATCAGCAGCAGGATCAGCGGGATGGCGATGACGTGCAGCGCGAAGAAGCGGTTGAGCGTGGTGTCGGAGACCACGAAGTCGCCGCGGATCAAAAGCGAGAGGTCCGGGCCGATGACCGGCACGGAGGAGAACAGGTTGATGATCACCTGCGCGCCCCAGAACGACATCTGCCCCCACGGCAGCAGGTAGCCCATGAAGGCTTCGCCCATCAGCGCCAGGTAGATGACCATGCCGATGATCCACAGCAGTTCGCGCGGTTTGCGGTAGGAGCCGTACATCAGCCCGCGGAACATGTGCAGGTAGACCACGACGAAGAACATCGAGGCGCCGGTGGAGTGGATGTAGCGCAGCAGCCAGCCCCATTGCACGTCGCGCATGATGTATTCGACGGAGGCGAAGGCGAACAGGGCGTCCGGCTTGTAGTTCATGGTCAGGAAGATGCCGGAGAGGATCTGGATGACCAGCACCAGCAGCGCCAGGGAGCCGAAGAAGTACCAGAAGTTGAAGTTCTTCGGGGCGTAGTATTCGGAGACATGCGCCTTCCAGGTGGAGGTCAGCGGGAAGCGCGCGTCGATCCAGCCGAGCAGTCTGTGCAGGGTCTTCATCATGCGGCTCCCTTGCTGTCATCGCCGACCAGCAGCCGGCCGTCACTGAGGTATTTGTGCGGCGGGACGATCAGGTTGGTGGGCGCCGGCACGTCCTTGTAGACGCGCGCCGCCAAATCAAAACGCGAGCCGTGGCACGGGCAGAACCAGCCGCCCGCCCAGTCCGCGCCCAGGTCGGGCGGGGCGATCTCCGGGCGAAAGGTCGGGGAGCAGCCGAGGTGGGTGCAGATGCCGAGCACCACGAGGTATTCGGGTTTGATGGAGCGGTACGCGTAGTTGCAGTAGTCGGGTTGCTGCGGGACGGTGGATCTCGGGTCGGCCAGCTGGTTGTCGTGCCTGGCCAGCAGTTCGAGCATCTCCGGGGTGCGGCGCACGATCCACACCGGCTTACCCTGCCATTCGACGCTCATCATCATGCCGGGCTCGAGCTTGCTCAGGTCGACTTCGACCGGCGCGCCGGCCGCCTTGGCGCGCTCGCTCGGCATCAGGCTCAGGACGAACGGCGCCCCCGCCCCCGCCGCGGCCACCCCGCCCGCCGCCGTCGTGGCCGCAAGCAGCAGCCGCCGCTTGCTGAGATTTACTTTGTCTGTCATGTCTCCTCGTTCCTTCATTCTATTTTTGGCCATTAGAAATGAATACCACGGGACACCCGTGGTATTCATTTTCTCGTTTTATTATGACTTAGGCTCTTGCGCCCGTCCATCTCCGCCCGCCTTTTCGCGTGCATGGCGGTCCGCGGTGCACTCTAGAACTCCAGCGGATCGATGTCCAGCGACCAGCGCAGTTTCTGGGCGGGCAATACGTCCAGCAGGGGCTGCCAGGCGCGCAGGAATTGCTGCAGGTCCTTGCGCTTCGCACCTTGTATCAGCAACTGCGCGCGAATGTGGTTGGCGCGGCGCGGCAGCGCGGCGGGCACCACGCCGAGGATTTCCACGGCATGCTGCAACGCAACCGCAGCGTCGCGCGCCTGATTGAGGAACGCATAGACCGCTTCTTCCTGCCTGCCTTCGACGCGCAGCATCGCTTGGTAGACGAACGGCGGGAAGCCCGCCATCTTCCGCTCGGCAAGCTGCGCCTCTGCCCAGCCTTCGAAGTCATGCGCCTGCAAGGCACGGAACAAGGGGTGATCGGGGAAGGCAGTCTGGACCAGCACTTCGCCGGGCTTGTCGGCGCGTCCGGCGCGCCCCGCCACCTGCACCAGTTGCGCGAACAGCTTTTCCGCCGCGCGGAAGTCGCTGCTGTACAGCGCGCTGTCCGGATTGAGCACGCCGACCAGCGTCAGCGCGGGAAAATCGTGCCCCTTCGCCAGCATCTGCGTGCCGACCAGGATGTCCACTTCATTCGCGTGGATCTGCTCGCGCATGGTTTGCCAGGCGCGTTTGTTGCGCGTGCTGTCGCGGTCCACGCGCAGGATGCGCGCCTCCGGAAAACGCTCCTGCAGAACGCTTTCCACCCGTTGCGTGCCGCTGCCGACCGGGAGCAGGTCCGCGTTGCCGCAACTCGGGCAGGCGGACGGCACGCGTATCTGGTAGCCGCAATGATGGCAGCGCAGTCGCTGCTCGTTCAGATGCAGCACCATCTTGCCCGCACAATGCTTGCAGCCGGACAACCAGCCGCAGCCGGTGCACATCAGCACCGGCGCATAGCCGCGCCGGTTGATGAACAGCAGGCTCTGTTCCTTGCGTGCGATGCGCTGCCCGATCTCGCGCAGCAGGTTCTCGCTGATGCCGTGGTGCATCACCGTCTGGTTGATATTGATGCAGCGCACCGCGGGCAGGCGCGCCTCGGCGAGCGCGCGCCCGGTCAGCCTGAGCATCCGGTAGCGTCCACTCTGCGCATTGTGGTAGCTCTCCAGCGACGGCGTCGCCGAGCCCAGCACGATAGCCACGCCGCGCTGGCTGGCGCGGAAGATCGCCACGTCGCGCGCCGAATAGCGCAGCCCGTCCTGCTGCTTGAACGAGCCGTCGTGTTCCTCATCCACGATGATCAGTGCCAGCCTGGGCAACTCGGCGAACACCGCGAGCCGCGTGCCGAGCACGATCTGCGCCGTGCCCGACTGCGCCTGCTGCCAGTTATGCAGCCGCTCGCCTTCGCTCAGTCCGCTATGCAGACTGACCAGGTTGACATCGGGAAAACGGCTGCGGAAATAATTCTCCAGTTGCGGCGTGAGATTGATTTCCGGCACCAGCAACAACACCTGTCCGCCGCGCTGCAACATGTGGTGCATCAGGTGCACGTACACCTCGGTCTTGCCGCTGCCGGTGATGCCGTGCAGCAGGAAACAGGCATAGCCGCTGGTTTGCGTGATGGCATCCACCGCGCGCTGCTGTTCGCCGGTCAGTATGTGTGCGTTGTCGAAGCTATGTTCTTGAATACTACTAACCGTTCGCCCTGAGCCTGTCGAAGGGCATGAGTTGGCTTCGACAAGCTCAGCCCGAACGGGATTTCTTATATTCTGCGTACCTGCAAAACCTTCGACCCACCCCTCTGCCACCAGCACCTTCAACTGCGCCCCCGCCGTCGCCGACAGACTCTTGAGCTGCGCGAGGTTGCACGGCTGCTCGGTTAGCTTGGCCAGGATGCGCCGCTGCACCACCTTGCGTTTCGGGAATGCATCCAGGTCAAGTGCCGCGCCGCTGGCGCTCAGGCGATAACTCAAGACCGGCTTGCCGATAACGGGCTTGTCGGAACGCAGCCGTGCCGGCAATGCGGACAGCACCGTCTGCCCGATCGGATAACGGTAATAGTCGCTGCAAAAGCGCAGCAGAGCTAGCAGCTCCGCCGACAGCGGCGCGCTGTCATGCAGCACCTGCTTCACCGGCTTGATGCGCTCCGGTGCCATATCCGAGGCGGCAACGACCTCCATCACCACCCCGGCCATCTGCCTGCGCCCGAACGGCACGGTCACGCGCTGGCCGATCGCCACGGCAATGCCTTCCGCCACCGTGTAATCGAACAGGGTGGACAGCGGGACATCCAGGGCGACGCGGACTATGGGCATGTTTACTCGGGCGACAAACGCCGTGATTGTCGCAGAAATGCAAAAGCCGCAGGAGATGCCTGCGGCTTTTTGATTAAGCCAGCCTCAAAACCTTTGCACAACGTAGCGAGCGAAGCTGAGACAAGGCAAAAAATAGTGAAAAACCGGAATGTGCATTTAGCACATGAGGATTTTGAGCTATTTTTTAACGCCGTATCAGCGAGCGCAGTAGTTGTGCGAAGGTTTTTAGTGATATTTGCGGCTCAGCTCGTGTACCGCCGCAACCAGCGCCGCGGCATGTTCCGGGTCGGAGTGCTGCGAGATGCCGTGGCCCAGGTTGAACACATGGCCGCTGCCGTAGCCGTAGCTGCCGAGGATGCGCTCGACTTCGCTGCGGACCGCGTCCGGCGAGGCGAACAGCACCGCGGGATCCATGTTGCCCTGCAGCGCAACCTTGTGGCCGACCTTCTGCCGTGCGATGCCGATGTCCATGGTCCAGTCCAGACCCACCGCGTCGCAACCACTGTCAGCGATGCTCTCGATCCACAGGCCGCCGCCCTTGGTGAACACGATGGACGGGATGCGCACGCCGTCCTTTTCCTTGATCAGGCCGTCGACGATGCGCCGGGTGTAGGCCAGCGAAAATTCGTGGAACGCCGCATGCGACAGCACGCCGCCCCAGGAATCGAAGATCATCACCGCCTGCGCGCCGGCTTCGATCTGAGCATTCAGGTAGGCGGTCACCGCCTGCGCGGTGACATCGAGGATGTGGTGCATCAGTTTCGGCTCGTTGTACATCAGGGTCTTCACCCTGGCGTAGTCGTCGCTGCCGCCGCCCTCGACCATGTAACAGGACAGCGTGAACGGGCTGCCGGAGAAACCGATCAGCGGTACGCGCCCGTCCAGCGCCTTGCGGATCTGCGTCACGGCATCGGTGACGTATTTCAGGTCCTTGCCGATGTCCGGCACGCGCAACGCCTTGATCGCTGCTGCGTCGCGCAATGGGCGCTCGAACTTCGGGCCTTCGCCTTCGGAGAAATACAGCCCCAGGCCCATCGCGTCCGGCACGGTGAGAATGTCGGAGAACAGGATCGCGGCATCCAGCGGGAAGCGGTCCAGCGGTTGCAGCGTCACTTCGGTGGCGAAGTCCGGGCTCTTGCACAGGCCGAGGAAGCTGCCGGCGCGCTTGCGCGATTCGCGGTATTCCGGCAGGTAGCGTCCGGCCTGGCGCATCATCCACATCGGCGTGTAGTCGGTCGGCTGGCGCAGCAGGGCGCGCAGGAAAGTGTCGTTCTTGAGTTTGAAGTTCATGGTTGTCTTTATTTTCAATTAAATTCTAAAACCCAACCCCTCCTTGTCAGGGGAGGAACAATAGTCACCTCCCCTGACAAGGAGAGGTTAGGAGGGGTTTAACGCGGCAGCACCGACGAGCCCATCAGGAACTCGTCCACCGCCCGCGCGCACTGGCGGCCTTCACGGATCGCCCACACCACCAACGACTGGCCGCGACGCATGTCACCCGCGGCGAACAGCTTGTCCCTGCTGGTGCGGTAGTTCTCGGTGTCGGCCTTGACGTTCCCGCGCGCATCCTTCTCGACGCCGAATGCATCCAGCACTTGCTGCAACGGATTGGTGAAGCCCATCGCGAGGAACACCAGGTCTGCCTCCAGCTCGAATTCGCTGCCGGCGATCTCGCTCATCCTGCCGTCCTTCCATTCGACACGCACCGCGCTGATCTTCTCGACCTTGCCGTTCTTGCCGACGAACTCCCTGGTGGCGATCGCCCAGTCACGCGAGCAGCCCTCTTCGTGCGAACTGGAGGTGCGCAGCTTGAGCGGCCAGTTCGGCCACACCAGATACCTGTCCTCTTGCTCGGGCGGGCGCGGCATCACTTCGATCTGGGTGATCGAGGCAGCACCGTGGCGATTCGAGGTACCGACGCAATCGGAGCCGGTGTCGCCGCCGCCGATCACGACCACATGCTTGCCCTTCGCATTGATCGGGTTCTTGCCGTCGCCGGCCACTTCCTTGTTCTGCGGGATCAGGAACTCCAGCGCGTAATGCACGCCTTTCAGTTCGCGTCCCGGCATCGGCAAGTCGCGCGGCTGCTCCGAACCGCCCGCCAGGATCACCGCATCGAACTTCTTGAGCAATTCGTCCGGCGTGACCGTCTTCTTCGCGTCGCTCGCCACACCCTTGCCCGGCTGCTCCTTGCCGACGAAGGTGCTGGTCTGGAACTTGACGCCCTCGGCCTCGAGCTGCGCCATGCGCCAATCGATCAGCCGCTTGTCGAGCTTGAAATCCGGGATGCCGTAGCGCAGCAAACCGCCGATGCGGCTGTTCTTTTCGAACACGGTGACCGCATGCCCGGCGCGCGCCAGTTGCTGCGCGGCCGCCAGCCCGGCGGGGCCGGAACCGACCACGGCGACCTTCTTGCCGGTCTTCTTTGCCGCGGGCTGCGGCACCACCCAGCCGTTCTCGCCGCCCTTGTCGATGAGGAAATGTTCGATGGACTTGATGCCCACCGCATCGCCGTCGATGTTCACCGTGCAGGCTGCTTCGCACGGCGCGGGACAGACACGCCCGGTGAACTCGGGAAAGTTGTTGGTGGAATGCAGCACCTCCAGTGCCTCGCGCCAGTTGCCGCGGTACACCAGGTCGTTCCAGTCCGGGATGATGTTGTTGACCGGACAGCCCGAAGTGCAAAAAGGAATGCCGCAATCCATGCAGCGCGCGCCCTGTATCTTCGCCTGCTCGTCGCTGAGGTGCAGCGTGAACTCGCGGTAATTCTTCAGCCGTTTCTCCACCGGCAGGTGCTCCTCGTGCTGCCGCTGGAATTCCATGAATCCGGTGATCTTACCCATTATGGACACCTCTAGAAATTTGGCTTTGCGGGATGAAGCGCAAGGAGCCGCGCAGAGAGCAACGAGACATATCGAACAGATAGGCGAGGAGCGAGCGAGCACGCGACGCCGCGATTCGCCCGCAAAACGGATTTTTTATAGAGGTGCCCATTATGCGGTCTCCTTCTGCTGCGCCGCTATCTCCTGCAGGGCACGACGGTATTCGGTCGGCATCACCTTGATGAATTTCGGCAGGTATTGCGCCCAGTGATCCAGAATATCCCTGGCACGCGCGCTACCGGTATGCTGCCAGTGATTGCGGATGAACTCGCGCAGCACATGCTCGTCCACCTTGTTCAGGTGGTTGAAGTGCACGCGGCCATGCGCTTCCACTTCACCGGTTTCGCTGGCCTCGGCCTCGGCAGGAACCGGCTCGAGCTCCACCATCGCCAGGTTGCAGCGTTTCTCGAAGCCGCCGTCTTCGTCCAGCACGAAGGCCACGCCGCCGGACATGCCCGCGGCGAAGTTGCGGCCGGTCTGCCCGAGCACGATGACCATGCCGCCGGTCATGTATTCGCAGCCGTGGTCGCCCACGCCTTCCACCACCGCGACGGCGCCGGAGTTGCGCACCGCGAAGCGTTCGCCGGCCACGCCGCTGAAATAACACTCGCCGGAAGTCGCGCCATACAGCACGGTGTTGCCGACGATGATGTTCTCATGGGAGGCGATTCTGGCGTCCTTGGGCGGCATGATGGCGATGCGTCCGCCGCACAGTCCCTTGCCGACATAGTCGTTGCCCTCGCCGCGCAGCTCGAACGAAATGCCGTGCGCGAGGAATGCGCCGAAACTCTGCCCTGCGGTACCGCTGAACTTCACGTTGATGGTGTCGGTGGGCAGCCCCGTCTGGCCATAGCGTCTGGCGACTTCATGCGACAGCATCGTGCCGACGGTGCGGTTGACGTTGGCGATCCGGCTCTCGATGACCACCGGTTTTTTGTTGTTCAGCGCACTTTGCGCCTGAGCGATCAGGGTGTTGTCCAGCGCCTTCTCCAGCTCGTGATCCTGCTGCTCGCTATGGCGGCGCGCCACGCTGGCCGGCATGTCCGGCTGATGGAATATCCGGGAAAAGTCCAGCCCCTGCGACTTCCAGTGCGCGATGCCCCGCCTGACGTCGAGCAGGTCGCTGCGTCCGATCAAGTCATCGAACCTGCGGATGCCCAGTTGCGCCATGTATTCGCGCACTTCTTCGGCGATGAAGAAGAAGAAGTTCACCACATGCTCCGGCTGGCCGGTGAATTTCTTGCGCAATTCGGGGTCTTGTGTCGCCACGCCCACCGGGCAGGTGTTGAGGTGGCACTTGCGCATCATGATGCAGCCCTCCACCACCAGCGGGGCGGTGGCAAAGCCGAATTCGTCCGCGCCCAGCAGCGCGCCGATCAGCACGTCGCGTCCGGTCTTGATCTGGCCGTCCACCTGCAACAGGACGCGGCCGCGCAACTGGTTCAACACCAGGGTCTGCTGCGCTTCCGCCAGGCCCAGTTCCCACGGCGTGCCGGTGTGCTTGATGGAGGAGATCGGCGAAGCGCCGGTGCCACCGTCGAAGCCGGAGATGACGATGTGATCCGCCTTGGTCTTGGCCACGCCGGCCGCGACCGTGCCCACCCCGACTTCGGAAACCAGCTTGACCGAGATCGATGCGGCGGGGTTGGCGTTCTTCAGGTCATGGATGAGCTGCGCCAGGTCCTCGATCGAGTAAATATCGTGGTGCGGCGGCGGCGAGATCAGCCCCACTCCCGGCACCGAAAAACGCAGTTTGGCGATGTACTCGGTCACCTTGTGGCCGGGCAACTGGCCGCCTTCGCCGGGCTTGGCGCCTTGCGCCATCTTGATCTGGATCTGGTCGGCGCTGGCAAGGTATTCGGCAGTCACGCCAAAGCGGCCCGCCGCCACCTGCTTGACGCGCGAGCGCAGCGAGTCGCCTGCCTTGAGTTTCAGGTCTCTTGCGATGCGGCTCTTGCCGACGATGTCGGACAGCATCTCGCCGCCCTCAATCGGCTTGTAGCGCATCGCATCCTCGCCACCCTCGCCGGTATTGGATTTGCCGCCGATGCGGTTCATCGCGAGCGCCAGCGTGGTGTGCGCCTCGGTGGAGATCGAGCCGAGCGACATCGCGCCGGTAGTGAAGCGCTTGACGATCTCTTTGGCCGGCTCGACTTCCTCGAGCGGCACGGGCGCGCCGGCGGACTTGACCTCGAACAGCCCGCGCAACGTCTTCAGCTTGCTCGCCTGCTCGTTGATCAGCCGCGCATATTCCTTGAAGGTCGCGGCATTGTTGGTGCGCGTGGCGTTCTGCAGTTTCGCGATGGTATCCGGCGTCCACATGTGCTCTTCGCCGCGCACGCGCCAGGCATATTCGCCACCCGCGTCCAGCGCGTTGGCCAGTACCGGGTCGCTGCCGAAGGCGCCGCGGTGGGTGCGCACCGCCTCCTCGGCCACTACACTCAGACCGATGCCTTCGATCTGGGTCGCCGTGCCGGTGAAATACTTCTCGACGAATTCCGCGTTCAGGCCGATCGCCTCGAAAATCTGCGCGCCGCAATAGGACTGGTAGGTGGAGATGCCCATCTTGGACATCACCTTCATCAGCCCCTTGTTGATCGCCTTGACGAAGCGCTTCTTGGCTTCGTAAACCCGAGCCTCGCGCAGCGAGTCCGCGTCCCTCTCGCCCGCTTGCGGGAGAGAGTTAGGAGAGAGGGAAGGAGAGCGGTCAACGATGTCCGCGATAGTTTCATAGGCCAGCCACGGGCACACCGCTTCCGCGCCGTAGCCGGCCAGCAGGGCGAAGTGATGCACTTCGCGCGCCGAGCCGGTGTCCACCACCAGGCCGGCGCTGGTGCGCAATCCGCCGCTCACCAGGTGATGGTGCACTTTCGAACAGGCCACCAAGGCGGGGATCGCCACACGCTTGGCCGACATCGCGCGATCCGACAGGATCAGCACGTTGTAGCCGTCAGCCACTGCCTGGTCGGCGGCGGCACACAACGCCTGCACGGCTGCCTCGCAGCCTGCCGCGCCCTGCGCGACCGGGTAGGTCATGTCCAGCACCAGCGATTTGTACTGATTCTTCGTCAGCTTGCCGATGTTGCGCAGCTTGGCGATGTCATCGTTCGACAGCACCGGCTGGTGCACCTCGAGGCGCAGCGGCGGGTCGGTCTCGTCGATGCCAAGCAAGTTGGGTTTCGGGCCGATGAACGAGGTCAGCGACATGACGATCTCTTCGCGGATCGGATCGATCGGCGGATTGGTCACCTGCGCAAACAACTGCTGGAAATAATCGTAGAACGAACGGTTCTTGTTCGACAGCACCGGCAAGGCGGCATCCACGCCCATCGAACCGATGGCTTCCTCGCCACTATTGACCATAGGTGCGATGATGAACTTGAGGTCTTCCTGCGAGTAGCCGAACGCCTGCTGGGTGTCCAGCAACGAGGCGTTGAGCTTCGTTTCGCTCCTGGCCACCGGCAGGTCGCCGAGGAAATAGCGCGACTGCTCGATCCACTGGCGATACGGCTTGGCCTTGGCGAGCTGGCTCTTCAGCTCCGCATCCTCCACGATGCGCCCGGCCTGCATGTCGATCAGGAACATCTTGCCCGGCTGCAGACGCCACTTCTTGACGATCTTGTGCTGCGGAATATCCAGCACGCCCATCTCGGACGCCATCAGCACCATGTCGTCATCGGTGATCAGGTAGCGTGCCGGGCGCAAACCATTGCGGTCCAGCGTCGCACCAATCATGCGCCCGTCGGTGAACGCCACCGCTGCCGGGCCGTCCCACGGCTCCATCAGGGCGGCGTGATATTCGTAAAAGGCGCGGCGCTCCTCGTCCATCAGCGGATTGCCCGCCCATGCTTCCGGGATCAACAGCATCATCGCATGCGGCAGCGAATAGCCGCCCATCACCAGCAGTTCCAGCGCATTGTCGAAACAGGCGGAATCGGACTGGCCTTCCACGATCAGCGGCCAGAGCTTATCGAGGTCTTCGCCGAGCAGTTTGGACGACATCGCGGCATGGCGCGCAGCCATCCAGTTCACGTTGCCGCGCACGGTGTTGATCTCGCCGTTGTGCGCGATCATGCGGAACGGATGTGCCCGGATCCAGGTGGGGAAAGTGTTGGTGGAGAAACGCTGGTGCACCAGCGCCAGCGCGCTGGCTACCGTTTTATCCTGCAAATCGAGGTAATACTTGCCGACCTGGTCGGCCAGCAGCATGCCCTTGTAGACGATGGTGCGCGCCGACAGCGAGGGGATATACAAACCCTGGGCCACCGGCGAACGCCGCACCGCATGCTGCACCGTTTTGCGTATCACGAACAACTTGCGTTCGAATGCGTCGGCATCGGCGCAATTTGCGCCGCGCGCGATAAAAACCTGGCGCACGACCGGCTCGGACTTCCTGACGCTCTCACCCAAACCCGAGCTATCCACCGGCACATCGCGCCAGCCCAGCAATTGCTGTCCCTCGGCGGCGATCTTGTCGGCAAGGATTTGCTCGCAGGCCGCGCGGATCGCGGCATCGCGCGACAGGAACAGCATCCCCACGCCATAGCTGCCGGCCTCCGGCAATACGATGCCCTGCGCCGCGCATTGAGCGCGGAAGAACGCATCGGGAATCTGCAACAGGATGCCCGCACCGTCACCGGCCAACGGGTCGGCTCCCACCGCGCCGCGATGGGTCAAATTCTCCAGTATCTGCAAGCCCTGACGCACCATGTCATGGCTCGGCTTTCCCTTGATGTGCGCGACAAACCCTACTCCGCAGGCATCGCGCTCCTGGCGTGGATCATACAGACCTTGCTGCATCGGCAAAGAAGAATCGCTCACGGTGTTTCCCATTTCATACTATATAGCCCAATTCATTAAAGCCAAAAAATGGCGGCATGCGCCGCCACGTCAAATACAAAAGCGAAAGGGCGGGGATTTTACCTTGTCCCGTGACCAGGGGCAACCGCTCCACACCGAACGGCGCGGACATTAGAAGCTGGCCGGTATTTCCTCCACCGCGAAAATGCGGCGATGTTCGCGGATCGCATAACGGTCGGTCATGCCGGCAATATAGTCGGCCACCGCACGCGCACGATCCGGCTCCGTCTGCCCAGCTAGCGGCTGGAACTGCGGCGGCAACAGGCGGCTGTCATCCATGAAGATGCCGAACAGGTCGCTGATGATGCGCTGCGCCTTGACGCCCATGCGCATCACGCGGTAGTGGCGGTACAAATGGGTATGCAAAAAGTTTTTCAGCGCACGCTGCCGCTCATTCGTTTCAGGGCTGAAGGCGATCATTGCCGCTGCGCTGCGCACCTCTTCTATCGTAGCCGGATTCTGCGCAGCGATATTGCGCTCGCTCTGTTGGATCAGGTCCGACACCAGCGTGTTGATCATGCGCCGCACGGTTTCATGCACGACGCGCCGCTCGGGCAAATCGGGATAGACGCGGCGCACTTCCTGCAAATGCATTGCCACCAGCGGCACGGTGGCGAGTTGCTCGAGCGTGATCAGCCCGGAACGCAGACCGTCGTCCACATCGTGATTGTTGTAGGCAATCTCGTCGGCAAGGTTGGCGATCTGCGCTTCCAGTGAAGGGCGGCGGTTTTTCAGGAAGCGCTCGCCAAGTTCGCCGAGTTGCGCGGCATTATCCGGCGAACAATGCTTGAGGATGCCTTCGCGCGTCTCGAAGCACAGGTTCAGTCCGTCGAATGCGGCGTAGCGTTCTTCCAGCAAGTCCACCACGCGCAATGACTGCAGGTTGTGCTCGAAGCCGCCATAGGCTTTCATGCAGACATTCAGGGCGTCCTGCCCGGCATGGCCGAACGGCGTGTGGCCGAGGTCATGCGCCAGGGAAATCGCCTCGGCGAGGTCTTCGTTCAGATGCAGGCGGCGCGCGATGGAGCGCGCGATTTGCGCCACTTCGATGCTGTGGGTCAGGCGGGTGCGGAACAGGTCGCCCTCGTGGTTCACGAACACCTGGGTCTTGTATTCGAGGCGGCGGAACGCGCCGGAATGGATGATGCGGTCGCGGTCGCGCTGGAATTCGCTGCGGCTGTGCGGCGCGGCCTCGGCAATCCTGCGGCCGCGCGAATTGACCTCGGTGACGGCGTAAGGTGCCAACCCAAATGTCATCGGTTCAGCCATGAACGCAAGCTTGCAGGGTTTGCCGCAACAGTTCCGGCGGCACATCGCCACAAACCACGGCATGCCCAATTTCCTTGAGCAGCACGAAACGCAGCTTGCCGCCTTCCACTTTCTTGTCCAGCTCCATCAATTCGAGATATTTTTCCGCGCCCAGGTCGGGGGCAACGATGGGCAGCCCGGCGCGTTCAAACAGGCGGCGAATGCGCGCCACCTCCTGCGCGCCGATCCAGCCCAGGCGCTGCGACAAGTCCGCCGCCATGACGGTACCCGCCGCCACCCCCTCGCCGTGCAGCCAGTTGCCATAGCCCATGCCCGACTCGATGGCGTGCCCGAAGGTATGCCCGAGGTTCAGCAGGGCGCGCTCGCCGCTTTCGCGCTCGTCCGCCGCGACGACTTCTGCCTTGTTCCGGCAACTGCGCGCAATGACGTATTGCAAGGCTTCCGTATCGCGCGCCAGCAGCTTGTCGAGGTTCTGCTCCAGCCATTCGAAAAACGGCAGGTCGCGGATCAGGCCATACTTGATGACCTCGGCGATACCCGCAGCAAGCTCGTTGTCCGGCAGGGTGTCCAGCGTATCCGTATCGGCCAGCACCAGCTGCGGCTGGTAGAACGCGCCGATCATGTTCTTGCCGAGCGGATGGTTGATGCCGGTCTTGCCGCCCACCGAGGAATCCACCTGCGCGAGCAGCGTGGTCGGTATCTGGATGAACGGCACGCCGCGCAGATAGGTCGCGGCGGCATAGCCGGTCATGTCGCCGATCACGCCGCCGCCCAGCGCAATCAGCGGCGTGCTCCGTTCGCAGCGGTTGGCCAGCAGCGCATCGTAGATCAGGTTGAGCGTAGCGAAGTTTTTATATTCCTCGCCATCCGGCAGAATGATCGGAACGCTGCTGACACCGATTTGCTGCAAGGTGCGCCGGAGTTTATCCAGATAGAGCGGCGCAACCGTCGTATTGGTCACCACGGCAGCCCGCTTGTGCGGCAGGACGCGTTGCAGCAATTCTGCATGGTCGAGTAATCCACTGCCGATATGTAACGGATAACTGCGCTCACCCAATCCTACTGTCAGTGTCTGTATCATCTTCCAGTCAATTCTATTGGCTAATTTTTCTGAAGGTCTCTATTTCATCCGCCAAATGCAGCATCAAAGCATGCGCACTTTGCTTGCCGCTCTGAATGACGATATCCGCAACCTGAAGGTATAAGGGGTCGCGCTGCTGGAATAACTCCATCAATTTGGCGTGCGGATCGGCGGTTTGCAGCAGCGGGCGATTGCGGTCATGCCGGGTACGCTGCCATAAATCGTGCACACTCGCCTTCAGATAGATGACGATGCCGCTCTGTTGCAGCATCACCCGGTTTTGTTCCATCAACACCACGCCTCCGCCGGTCGCCAGAACCATGTTGTCGCGCACCACCAGATCGCGTATGGCCGCAGTTTCACGCTGGCGAAAACCGGTTTCGCCCTCGATATCAAAGATATGAGGAATCGTCACGCCGGTACGCTTCTGGATTTCCTCGTCGCTGTCCACAAAGTCCTTGCCCAGATGTTTGGCCAGTACTCGCCCCATGGTGGTTTTGCCCGAGCCCATCATGCCCACCAGGATCAGGTTGCCGGATTGAAGCTTACGACTGCCCCCCGTGCAATTGTTTGGCTGGGAGCAATTGTTTGGTTGGGGACGATTGTTTGGCTGGCCGTTTTGCATGCTGCCATTGTAAACGATAAAAACCAAAAGCCCGGACTGCGCCGGGCCTGTGCTTGGCTATAACCAGCGACTTACCAGGTGTTTTTTGCTTGGTTAGTCGGATGGCCAGTTGTTTCACCCATCAGAGATAATCAGCGCAGATTCATCTCATCCTTCATGATTTTGGGAGTAATAAAAATAAGCAATTCCGACTTGTTATCGACTTTGACGTTATTCTTGAACAGCCAGCCGACAACGGGCACATCCCCCAGCAGCGGAACTTTCTCGGTGTTATCGGAAATATCCTGGGTGAAAACGCCGCCGATCACGACCGTGCCGCCATTCTCAACCAGCACTTCCGTACTTACTTTTTTGGTATTGATACTCGGCACACCGCTATAGATTGTCCCCACGGTGTCCTGGTTCGCCGTCAGTTGCATGTTGATATGGTCGTCCGGCGTAATTTGCGGTGTAACGTTGAGGCTCAGAGTCGCATCCTTGAATGCAATGCTGGTGGCGCCGCTGCTCGTAGCCTGCTGGTACGGGACTTGCGTGCCGGCCGAGATGGTGGCTGCAACCTTATCCTTCGTCACCACACGCGGACTGGCAATATTTTTGGTTCGTCCGTCCAGCTCCGATGCAGTCAATTCCAGCGTCAGTACCTTGGTTGCCAGCGGATTGAATAATGACAGTGTCAATCCTCCTGTCCCACTGGTTGCACCAGGCAGGTTTACATTGGGCTGAATGAGCGCCCGTGTTGCCGTTGGGGTGTTAGCGCCCACCGAAAAACCCGTGCCTGCGGCGACAGCGGGGCCGGTATAACCCAGTTTCCCGCCCAAGGTCCGGTTAAACTGATCACCCGCCGAAACAAAGCGTGCTTCAATCAGCACCTGCCGCACCGGCACGTCGACTTGCTTGATTATTTTGCGCACTTCCTCGAGGCGCGAGGGGGTATCCTGAACGAATATCGTGCCGGTGCGGGGATCGGATACTGCGCTTCCGCGTTTCGACAGGATGGGCTGTTTCGGATCAGTCAGCAATTTGATCATCTCGGTTACTGTTTGGTAGCTGAGCTGGAAACTCTCGGTGCGCAATTCCTCCAGATCGGAGATTTCCTGGCGCGCGGCCAGATTGATCTTTTCCTTGGCGGCGATCTCTTCGCGGGGCGCAACCTGGATCACGTTGCCGTTCTTGCGCATATCCAGGCCGCGACTCTGCAAGATGATGTCCAATGCCTGATCCCACGGCACATCTTTCAGGCGCAGGGTAAGATTGCCACTAACCGTATCGCTGATCACCATGTTCAATTCGGTGAAATCGGCAATCACATTCAATGCTTCGCGGACATCGATCTTCTGGAAATTGAGAGTCAACTTTTCACCCGCATAGCCGATTTGATTGCCTTTTACCAGCTTGTTCGGGTCATCGGCTAACGGCTTCACTTCGACAATGAATTTATTGTCGGTTTGGTAGGCGGAATGTTCCCACAGTCCCTTGGGTTCGATCACCATGCGCACGTTGTCGCCCTGCACAAAGGTGTCCACACCTTGTACCGGCGTTGCAAAATCAACCACATCCAGTTTGCGCTGCAGATTGCGCGGCAGGGCGGTCTTGAGAAAATCAACGATCAGTGTCGTACCCTGCTGGCGAATGTCGATGCCAATGCCGGGATCGGAAAGATCGACCTGGATGCGCCCTTCGCCATTCTTGCCGCGCCGGAAATCGACGTCGCGCAAGGTATGCTTTTGAGTATCCTGTTTGGCCTCGGCAAACCGCGACGTGCTGCCAGCCGCAACCCGGTCTGCCGCTTTACCCTGCAAAGTGATCAACAGGTTGTTGCCGTCGATCTTGGTGTCATAGGTAAGCATTTGATTGAGATTAATCACCAAACGTGTGCGGTTACCGGCCTGCACGATATTGGCGCTGCGCAAATCGCCTTCACTGAAATCCTGGACAGATTTCCCCAGCCCGTTTGCAGTATTGGGGAAATCCAGCGCGATACGCGGCGGGGTATTGATGGTAAAACCGGCCGGCACATTGGCCAGCGGCTGCGCCAGTTCGACCTTGATGACTGTCGTCCCGTCGCCGGTGCTGCTGACATTCAGCGCGGTTATGCTGTTCTGCGCGTCAGCCTGAGCCTGCGCACCACCACATAAGCCAAATGCGATGAGCAGGCCTAGCATTTGCATCACGCCATTGAAAATGGAATTAAGTCGTTTCATTGTCTTGCTCCTAAACCGGCATAGCCGGAATCAAACATAAATAACTTGCAGATGCCGCGTTGCTAACCTATCACAGCGCCATTAATGCCAAACTGCTGCAATCATTCAACTAATTGCAGGCTGCTCATGCGCTCGGACCAGTCGCCGGCGCTATCTTGCACCATCTCCTTGATTTTCGCCTCTGTGTCAGTCACTTCCTGTATCAGGCCAAAGTTCAAACCGACATAGTTACCGGCTTTAACCCGATGCAGCTTACCATCTGGAGCGCGAATCACCGCATAACCAACCTTATTCTGGTAAAGATAACCGACCATCCTGAGTCCTTCGAGTGGAAACTCTTCCAGGGCCTCCTTGGGGCGGTCCAGATCCGGCTGATTTACTCCGGAGCGACTGCCGGGACTCAGTTTCGGCTTGCGCAGCTTGAACGGATCGGGCAAGTTTGCCTCATTGTTATAGGCAAAAGGCTCGTATGGCTTGACCTCTGGCGGCGGCGGAATTTTGCCGCGCATGTCCGCCCCGGCATTCTTGACGAAATCACGCAGATCCTGAAACTCCTCGCCACCACAACCGGAAAGCAGTATCGAAGCCAGTGCAAGATAAATGAGCCTTATCATTTTTTTGCTCCCGCGGGCTTGGCAGCCCTCTTCTGGGCGGAAGCTTCATCTTCATCCAGGTAGCGAAAAGTCTTAGCGACAGCATCCATGGACAGCCCTGCGCCAACCGGATTTATCGCTATTTCATTAAGCGTGACAATACGCGACAATACCGCGATATCGCTGGAAAATTTACCGATATCATCATAACTTCCGGTTACCCTGATCGTGATCGGCTGCTCGGCAAACGCGCCATCCCTCACCGTTTCTCCGCCGGGACGGAATAACTCAAACTGCAAACCACGCCCCAGGCCTGCCTGATTGATGTCTGTCAGCAGCGCATCCATTTCTGACTTGCTGGGTAGCTGCTTGAGCAGCGCGCCAAAGGATTCCTGGGTTTCGGTAAGCTGTTTCTTGATCAAATCCAGATTGATCGCCTGTCTCTTCTTGGTTAAAAAAGTTTCCTTGAGGCTGTCTTCCTCTTTTTTGATGGTTTGCAAGGTTTCCCACTGAGACTGCCAGTCAAACAGCGCACCGGCGATCACCACACAAAGAAACAGGGTAACAAAGGCAATAATCTTTGCCAGCCATGGCCACGCACCGGGGTTTTTCGGATTCAGGTTTTTCAGATCGTCTAGCTTCATCATGGCACTTTGCCCTTTGCGCCAGCAGATTTAACGGAAGTGCTCTCGACCGCACTTTGCTTGGTCAGGTTGAATGTCAGCGTAAATTCGCTTACCCGAGCACCACCCGCACTGGAGGCATGAATCTCCACCAGGGCCGGGGAATCCAGCCAGGGAGAATCCTCAATCGCCCGCATCAATGTAGAGATGCGCGCATTGGACTGGGCATAGCCGACCACACTGATCTTGTTGCCCGTCTGTTTAAGCGTCTTGAGATACACGCCATCCGGCAAAATACGCAACATCTGGTCCAGCAGATGCACCACATCGGAACGGTCGCTTTGCAGTTTTTCTACCGCATCCTTGCGCGCCAGCAAGGATTGCGTCTGTTCGCGGAGTTTCTTGATTTCCGCGATTTGCTTGTCCAGGATATCCGTCTCCTGCTTCAGATATTCATTGCGCCTTTCCTGATAGGATATCTGGGTGCTGATCGCAGCATGCACGAACCCCACCAGCAATGCCCCCAGCACCACGGAAATCACACTCAACGCGGCAAACTGGATCTGGCGGGCACGGCGCTTTTCGGCGCGATGTGGCAGTAAGTTTATGCGTATCATGATGGGTCGAACCTCCGCATCGCCAGTCCACAGGCGACAATCAGGGATGGCGCGTCAGTCTGCAACTGGCGCGGCTTGATGCGGCTCGACAACGTCATCAGGGCGAACGGATTGGCCACCATGGTGCTCACCTGGGTTCGGGTCGCTACCGCATCATCCAAACCGGGCAATACCGCGCATCCGCCTGACAGCACGATATAATCCACTTCGTTGTACTGCGTCGAAGTAAAAAAGAACTGCAACGCCCGGGCAATTTCCATCACGACACTCTCGCGGAAAGGCGACAAGACATCGCTCTCATAGTTATCCGGCAATCCACCATTGCGCTTGGCCGACTCAGCCTCTTCGGCGGACAAGCCGAATATCCCCTGAATCTGCTGCGTCAATTGGTCACCACCGATCTGCTGATCTCTCGAATAGACCGATTGCCCATTGCGCAGCACATTGACATTCATCACGCTTGCGCCTACGTCAACCAGTGCCACGCACTTGTCCACCGCACCGTCGGGTAACTGTGCGCGAATCTGTTCAAAAGCCGTCTCGGCCGCATAGGGCTCGACATCGACAACCAGCGCCCTTAAACCCGCCGCTTGAGCGGCCGCAACGCGGTCTTCGACGTTAGCCTTGCGCGAGGCAGCCAGCAACACTTCGATTTCCTCCGGATTACCCGGAGCGGGGCCGATTACCTGGAAGTCGAGATTGACCTCATCCAGTGCAAACGGGATATATTGATTTGCCTCGGATTCAACCTGATATTCCAGGTCTTCTTCGCGCATGCCAGCCGGCAGCATGATTTTCTTGGTAATCACCGCTGCGGCAGGGAGCGCCAGGCTAACGTTCTTGATGCGACTGCCCAACCGTTTCCAAGCGTGCTGAAGGCACTCCGAGACGGCGTCAAGATTGTTGATGTTGCCATCAGTGACGGCATCCTTGGGGAGCGACTCGATTGCGTAACGCTCTATGACATACCCGTTTTTTTTGGGTAATTCGCTCAACTCGACCATCTTGACCGAAGATGCGCTGATATCCACGCCTATCATGGGTGGAGTTTTGGTGTGCAGAAAGTCCAGCGGGATATCAAAATTTACTTTAGGCATAGGCCGTTTAGAGCTTTTCCGTATAAAGTGGTTTAAATCCTAGCAATAACTATAAATCATGTAAAGTTATTTTTAAGGGGTCATTTTATCCGCAGAGCCGATATAATTTCGCGCACCATATCATCATTACCTCTTTTCGGACAACTGCACATGCCTTCCCGCACCTGGCTTACCCCGGCTCTTGCCGCGCTAACCCTGCTTTTGCTCCCGGCGATATTGCTCGGCTTGGCGGTTATGCTGGCCTACCCGGCACTGCCTTCACTGGAGGCCCTTACCGATTACCACCCCAAGATTCCGCTGCGCGTGTACAGCACCGAAGGCGTACTGCTCGGCGAATTCGGCGAGGAACGGCGCGCCCTGGTCAAAATTTCCGAGGTGCCTGACGTAATGAAAAAAGCCATCCTTGCCGCCGAAGACGATCGATTCTACGAGCATGGCGGAGTAGATTACATGGGCGTCCTGCGCGCGGCAATTTCCAATTTTACTTCCGGCGGCGCAAAACAGGGAGCGAGCACCATCACCATGCAGGTGGCGCGCAATTTTTTCCTTTCCAAGGAAAAAACCATGACGCGCAAATTCAACGAGGTGTTGCTCGCTTTCAAGATCGAGCATAACTTGAGCAAGGACGAAATCCTGCAGCTCTACTTTAACCAGATCTACCTTGGCCAGCGCGCCTACGGCTTTGCAGCGGCGGCCCAGGTTTACTTCGGCAAACCGCTCAGCCAAGTCACGGTCGCCGAAGCAGCCATGCTCGCCGGTCTGCCCAAGGCACCCTCCTCGTACAACCCGGTAGTCAATCCGAAGCGTGCCAAGCTGCGCCAAGCCTATGTACTGCGTCGCATGCATGAACTGCATTTCATCGACGACGAACAGCTTCACATCGCGCAACAGCAACCCATCGTAGCTAAACGCGGCAACCAGGAATTCGGCGTCAAGTCGGACTACATCTCGGAAATGGTCCGTCAGGCCGTTTATGAAAAATACCAGGAAGATACCTATACGCAGGGTTTCAAGGTATATACCACCATTCGCCAGCAGGATCAGCTTGCCGCCCATCAGGCCGTGCGTAACGGCGTACTGGAATATGACCGCCGCCACGGCTACCGCGGCCCGGAAGGCTTTGTCGACCTGAAAAAAGGCAGCAGCGAAGAATACCTGGAAGAAGCGCTGCAAGATGCCGCAGATGACGACGAACTGATCCCTGCCGTGGTGCTGGAAGCCTCTCCCAAGCTGGTGCGCGCCTATTGCAAGGGAGGGGAAATTGCCGAGGTCAGCGGCGATGCCCTGCGCTTCGTCCTGCGCGCGCTGAGCAAAACCGTTGCCCTGAACCAGCGCATCAACCCCGGCTCGATCATCCGCCTGCAGAAAGATGAAAAGGAGGTCTGGCAAATAAGCCAGCTTCCGCAAGTTGAGGCTGCCTTCGTTTCCGCCGACCCGCGCGATGGCGCCATCCATGCGCTGATTGGCGGTTTCAGCTTTAGCCGCAACCAGTTCAACCGCATCACGCAGGCTTGGCGGCAGCCGGGTTCGAGCCTGAAACCTTTTATTTATTCCGCCGCTCTGGAAAAAGGCTTCACACCCGCCACGGTGATCAACGACGCCCCCCTGATGTTCGATGCCGAACAAACCGGCAGCGAACCCTGGCAACCAAAAAATTTCGACAACGAATTCGCCGGCCCGATACGCATGCGCCAGGGTTTGACCAAGTCAAAAAACATGGTTTCCATACGCATTCTGCAAGCCATAACGCCGCAATATGCCCAGGACTACCTCACCAAGTTCGGCTTCGACGCCGACAAACACCCGCCTTACCTGACCATGGCGCTGGGAGCCGGCTCCGTCACCCCCATGCAAATGCTGGCCGGCTACTCGATCTTCGCCAACGGCGGCTTTCGTGTTACCCCTTACTTCATCCAGCGCATCGAAGACGCCCAGGGCAATGTGCTAAGCAAGGCCAAGCCGGTTATAGCGGGCGAGGATGCAGACCAGGTCATCGACGTGCGCAACGCCTTCACCATGATCAACATGATGCAGGACGTGGTCAGGCACGGCACAGCCATCCGCGCCATGCAGCTCGGCCGCCAGGATCTGGCCGGAAAGACCGGCACCACCAGCGATTCGGTCGACGCATGGTTCTGCGGCTTTCAACCGACCCTGGTCGGCATTGCCTGGATGGGTTTCGACCAGCCGCGCAGCCTGGGCGACAAGGAAACCGGCGGCGGTGCGGCCTTGCCGATCTGGATGGGCTATATGGAAAAAGCGCTCAAGGATGTGCCGCAAGCCGTTTACGCCATGCCGGACAACATGGTCACCGTGCGCATCAACGAGGGAGGGTATCGCGACCCGAACGGCTCGCTGTTCGAGTATTTCTATCAGGAGAATATTCCGCCCGAGCAGGCGATGCCTCACGCGCCAAACGAAGAAACCCGGCCGGCAGACACCATCAAGGACCAACTGCTCTGACCCCGATACCACCGAAGATGCGCCCATGCCCAAACAACACACCCCCAGGAATTACGCTTACAAACGCGACCTGATGCGCGAACAACTGGCGCATCTGGCCGCCAAGTTGATGGCCGAAGATGGCATCACCGATCATGCTTTCGCCAAACGCAAGGCTGCCCGGCAACTGGGTGCGGCGGACACCCAGCACCTGCCCAGCAACCAGGAAGTGGATGAAGCGCTGCACAGCTACCGCAGCCTGTTCCAGGGCGAAAGCCATCCGGGCATATTGCGCCGGCTGCACGAAGAAGCCCTTGCCACCATGCGCCTGCTGGCGGAGTTCCATCCCTACCTGACCGGTTCGGTGTTGAGCGGCACGGCGGGTGCGCAATCGGACATCAACCTGGTGCTATTTTCCGACGATGCCAAAGCCGTGTTGCTGTTCCTGCTCAAGCACAAGATCGAATTCGCAGACGGGGAATGGAAGGTGCGCGTAGGAGGGCATGAAGAGACCGTGCCGAGCTATACCCTGACCGGCGAATCCGGCATCCAGATACACGTTATCGTATTACCCGAAAACGCCCGCCACAGCGGCAGCCGCCACCCGGAGACCCATGCGGACATTGCGGCGGTCGAGGCATTGCTGGCGGATTATTGATGTTTCCATAAATCATTACATCCGTTCGCCCTGAGGTATCGAAGGGCAGCTCATTGCAAGCTATGGGCTTCGATACCTCAGCCCGAACGGTAGGAGTGTCTCGAATTATGGAAACCTCAATAATTGCGAAACAAACCGAAAATGATCCGCTCCCTTTTAACTTAGGCAGATTTCCGGAGGTTTACGATGATCACATTACGCAAGGCAGACGCACGCGGTCACGCACATCACGGCTGGCTGGAAAGCTGGCACAGCTTCTCCTTCGCCGACTACCAGGACCCCGCACATCAGCGCTTCGGCACGCTGCGCGTCATCAATGAAGACATCGTGCAGCCCGGAGCGGGTTTCGATACGCACGGCCACCGCGACATGGAGATCATCACCTATATCCTGTCCGGCCGGCTGCACCACCGCGACAGCATGGGCAACGGCGAGGATATCCGCGCCGGCGAGATACAGGTAATGTGCGCGGGCAGCGGCATGCAGCACAGCGAATTCAACCCATCGGACGACGAAGCGGTGCACCTGCTGCAGATATGGATCATGCCGGACGAGCAGGGGCTTGCGCCGGGCTACTGGCAAAAGACCTTCCCGAACGAGGCGAAGCGCGGGCGCTGGTGCCTGCTGGCCTCACCCGATGCGACGGACGGCTCGCTACTTATCCACCAGGATGCGCGGCTGTCGACGGCGCTGCTGGACGGCGCAGAGACGCTGGACTATCCCATCCCCGCCGGACGCCGCGCCTACCTGCATGTCGCGCGCGGCAGCGTGCAGGCCAACGGGCATGAACTGGTTGCGGGGGATGCGCTGATGTATGTCGATGAGGAGCTGGTCAGTCTTGCGGCGGGGAGTGATGCCGAGGTGTTGCTGTTTGATTTGGCGTAGGGCGGGTTAGCCGCAGGCGTAACCCGCCGGATGTGAAGATACCATGGCGGCGCAATGCGCTCCGCTTATTGCGCCCTACGCTTGCTGCCTATGAGCAGTGACCAAGCATCCTTGTGATGTGCGTCCCAATCCATGTGGGTTTATAAGTGTTAACCCAACACTTGCAGCATTACTACTATTTCAACCACCTCGCCGCATCCAGCGCAAAGTAAGTCAGTATCCCGTCCGCCCCCGCGCGCTTGAACGCGAGCAATGATTCCAGCACGCAGGCCTCTTCGTTCAGCCAGCCGTTCTGCGCGGCGGCCTTGAGCATGGCGTATTCGCCGCTGACCTGGTAGACGAAGGTCGGCGCCTTGAATTCGTCCTTCACGCGACGCACGATGTCGAGGTAGGGCAGGCCGGGCTTGACCATCACCATGTCCGCGCCTTCCTGCAGGTCGAGGCCGACTTCCCAGAGCGCCTCGTCGGAGTTGGCCGGATCCATCTGGTAGGTGTATTTGTTGCCGGAACCGAGGTTGCCGCTGGAGCCGACCGCGTCGCGGAACGGGCCGTAGAAGCTGGAGGCGTATTTGGCGGAGTAGGCCATGATGCGGGTGTGGATGCAGCCCTTGCGGTCCAGCGCGGCGCGCACCGCGCCGATGCGCCCGTCCATCATGTCGGAGGGGGCGACGATGTCGGCTCCTGCCATCGCATGGACCTGCGCCTGCTGCGCCAGCACGGCCACGGTCTCGTCGTTGACCACGTAGCCGCTGGCGTCGATCAGGCCGTCCTGGCCGTGGCTGGTGTAGGGATCGAGCGCCACGTCGGTCATCACGCCGAGCTCCGGGAAGTTCTTCTTCAGCGCGGCGACCACGCGCGGCACCAGGCCGTCCGGGTTGTAGGCTTCGCGCGCATCCAGGCTCTTCAGCGGCGCGTCGATCACCGGGAACAGCGCCATCACCGGGATGCCCAGCCTGACGCATTGCTCGGCGTCCTTGAGCAGCAAATCCAGAGTCTTGCGCTGCACCCCCGGCATGGACTTCACATCCTCGACCCTGTTGCTGCCCTCCAGCACAAAGACCGGATAGATGAAATCCGCCGATGTGAGCACACGCTCACGCATCAAGTCACGCGAAAAGGCATCGCGGCGCATGCGGCGCATCCGCTTATGGGGGTATTGTCCGAGTGTCTGCATGGTTTTTCCCTGAATTGTCACTTCCGTTGGAACTATTTTAGAGAATGCTAATCTGATGCTGTGAATGATGATGAATCGTTCCCCGTTTCTCCTCCCTGAGCGGGTGTCTTAACCCTGTTAAGACTGTTTGCCCCCGGTTTTCCGGGGGCATTTTTTTATTCGTTTTTCAGCCAGCCCGCAATCACCCCTTCCGCCTCTTCCATGCCGATCTTCTTCAGGCTGGAAAACAACTGCACGGAACACTGCGGAAAACAACGTTTCGGAGAAGACTCATGCCCGCTTGCGGGCGTGATGTCGGAACCAAAATGTTCGGCCAGATGGGATTTTACGCGATTCAGGGTCAATGTGGCCTGCTGTCGGCTGAGTTTGTCCGATTTGGTCAGCAGGATATGCACCGGCTTGCCGGTCGGCGCGAACCAGTCCAGCATGTTCTCATCCAGCTCGGTCAGCGGGTGGCGCGCATCCATGATGACCACCAGGCCGCACAGTTCTTCGCGGGTCTGCAGGTACTGGCTCAGCAGATGTTCCCAATGCTGCTGCACGTCCGGCGGCACCTTGGCGTAGCCGTAGCCGGGCAGGTCCACCAGGAAGTTGTTGTCGCCCAGCGAAAAGTAATTGAGATGCTGGGTGCGCCCCGGCGTCTTGCTGGTGTAGGCCAGCCGAGTGTGGTTGGCCAGCGTATTGATCGCGCTCGACTTGCCCGCATTGGAACGCCCGACGAACGCCACCTCCCTGCCGCCATGCTGCGGCAGGTCGCGCAAATGGTTGACGGTGGTGTAGAACGCCGCCTGAGAGAACAACCCCATTACCAGTTGGCGAAGATCTTGTCGGCGGCGGCGACCGTCGCGGCGATGTCCGCGTCGCTATGCGCCGCGGAGACGAAGCCCGCCTCGAACGCCGACGGTGCGAGATAGTGGCCCGCATCCAGCATGGCGTGGAAGAAGCGGTTGAACGCTTCCTTGTCGCAGCCCATCACTTCGGCATAGCTGGTCGGCAACGACTTGCTGAAATACAGGCCGAACATGCCGCCCACCGATTGCGCGCAGAACGGGATGCCGCGTTTCTGCGCCGCCGCGGTCAGGCCTTCGGTGAGCTGTTGCGCCAGTTGCGCGAGGCGCTCGTAGAAACTGGGGGTCTGCACCAGCTTCAGCGTGGCCAAGCCGGCCGCGACCGCGACCGGGTTGCCGGACAGCGTGCCGGCCTGGTACACCGCGCCGAGCGGCGCCAGGCATTGCATGATGTCGCGCCGCCCGCCGAAGGCCGCCGCCGGCAGGCCGCCGCCCATCACCTTGCCCAATGTGACCAGGTCCGGCTTGATGCCGTAATGGCCTTGCGCGCCCTGCAGGCCGACGCGGAAGCCGGTCATCACCTCGTCGAGGATCAGCACCGCACCGTGCTTGGTGCATAGATTGCGCATCGCATCGAGGAATTCGCGCTTGGGCGCGACCAGGTTCATGTTGCCCGCCACCGGCTCGACGATCACCGCCGCGATCTCCTTGCCCATCGCGGCGAAGGCTTTTTCCAGGCCGGCGGCATCGTTGTAGTCCAGCACCGTGGTCAGCGCCGCGATCTCCGCCGGCACGCCGGAAGAGCTCGGCTGGCCGAAGGTCAGCGCGCCGGAGCCGGCCTTCACCAGCAATCCGTCGGAATGGCCGTGATAACAGCCCTCGAACTTGACGATGCGCGAACGTCCGGTAAAGCCGCGCGCCAGGCGGATCGCCGACATCGTGGCTTCGGTGCCGGAACTCACCAGACGCACCATCTCCAGGCTCGGCAGCAGCCTGCACAACAAGTTGGCCAATTCCAGTTCGGCCGCAGTCGGTGCGCCGAAACCCAGGCCCTGCGCAGCCGCATCCTGCACCGCCTTGACCACCTCGGGATGGCAATGCCCGACGATCATCGGCCCCCATGAACCGACGTAATCGGTGTATTTCTTGCCGTCCGCGTCCCACACGTAGGCTCCCTGGCCGCGCTGGAAGAACAGCGGCGTGCCGCCGACCGAGCGGAACGCGCGCACCGGCGAATTCACCCCGCCGGGAATGACTTTTTGGGATTCGTTGAACAACTCTTGATTGTGCGAAGTCATGCTGATTTGCCTTACTCAAATAGGTTGGAAAATTCTCTTGCCGCACCTTCAATATCCGGCGCGGCAAATACCGCCGAAATCACCGCCAGCGCATCGGCGCCGGCTTCCAGCAACAGGGCGCCGTTCTGCGGCGTGATGCCGCCGATCGCCACCAGCGGCACCGCCAGTTCGCCGCGCGCCTGGCGCAACAAATCAGGCGTGGCCACCACGGCTTCCGGCTTTACCGTGGAGGCAAAGAAGCTGCCGAACGCCACGTAATCCGCGCCCAGACTCGCCGCCTCATGTGCCAGCGCCAGGCGATTATAACAAGACACGCCGATCAGCCTGCCGCCCAGCAGCGCGCGCGCCTCCGCCACACTGCCATCCGCACCGCCCAGATGCACGCCATCGGCATCCACCTGCTGCGCCAGCGCAACGTCGTCGTTGACGATCAACGGCACGGCAAATTTGCGCGTCAGCCCGCGCAACGCCTCTGCCTGCCTCAGGCGCAATGCCGCAGCGGCGGCCTTGTTGCGATATTGCAACACCCGCGCCCCGCCCTGCAATGCCAGACGCACCTTGCGCAACAGCTCCGCCGTGTCGGTCTCGTCCGGCGTGATCGCATACAGGCCTCTTATAGGCTGCCGGGCAACGGAACGGGATTCATCTCTTCCCACTTTTCACCCTCTCCTCAATCCTCCCCCGCTCGCGGGGGAGGAGGCAACCGTCATCCCCGTATGGGGATGGTCTTTTCGACCCTGCCTCTAATTGGGCCGTTCAGGTGACTCATCCTCTTCGCCACGCGCCCAGAACAAACGGTCCGGGATGTGCTGCCCCATGCCGGGACGAAAACCCGCACTCAGGGTCTGCCAGGTGTATTCCTGCGCCTCCTTGACCGCCTCCGGCACGTCCACGCCCTGCGCCAGCAAAGCCGCAATCGCGGAGGCCAGCGTGCAGCCCGAGCCGTGATAAATCCCCGGCAGGCGCGCCCAACTATCGCTGCTTATCACCCCATGTTCGCCGTACAAGGTGTTGATGACCTTGGGCGTTTGCTCGTGCGTGCCGGTGATCAGCACATACTCGCAACCCATGAGCAAAAGGCGCTTGGCGCACTCCTCGAGGGTCGGATCGTCCTCTTCGTTGTTCTCGTCCAGCGCGAGGCGGCGCGCCTCCATGCTGTTCGGCGTGATGATGGTGGTCTGCGGGATCAGCAGTTCGCGCATCGCATCCAGCATATCGTCATTCGCCAACTCATCGCCGCGCCCCGAAGCCAGCACCGGATCGAGCACCAGCGGGATATCCGGGTAATCCGCCATCACTTCGGCAATGGCCGCGATGTTTTCCACGCTGCCGAGCAGGCCGATCTTGAATGCCGCCACCGGCACATCCTCCAGCATCGCGCGCGCCTGGTCCACCACCCACTCCGGATCGATCGGCAGCACATCATCCACCCCACTGGTGTCCTGCACGGTGATGGCCGTGACCACCGACAACGGGTGGCAACCCATGCTGGAAATGGTCAACAAGTCAGCCTGCAGCCCGGCTCCGCCGCTGGGATCGGTGGCGGCAAAGCTCATTACGAGAGGGAATGATTCGGACATGGCAGGGCAATGGTAAAATGCGCTTACGGGCAGGCATTTTACCCTATAACCCAAAGACAATTTCAAAAGAGTGGAGCCCCGATGCGCATCCTGCACACCATGTTGCGCGTAGCCGATCTGGAAAAATCGCTCGCTTTCTATACCGGCGTGCTCGGCATGGAATTGCTGCGCCGTACCGACTACCCGGACGGGAAATTTACCCTGGCCTTTGTCGGCTTCGGCGATGAAGCCCGCAGCGCGGTGATCGAGCTCACCCATAACTGGGGCGTGGAAAAATACGAGATCGGCAACGCCTTTGGCCACATCGCGATCGAGGTGGAAGACGCCTACGCCGCCTGCGAAAAAATCAGGCAGCGCGGCGGCAAGGTGGTGCGCGAAGCGGGGCCAATGAAACACGGCAGCACGGTGATCGCGTTCGCCGAAGACCCGGACGGTTACAAGATCGAGCTGATCCAGCAAAAATAATTCCGGCCATCTGCCGGACCCCAGAGGCCAATTTGGCAACACAACGAAAAATAACCTTTGCCGGGGCAGCCGGCCGGCTGGAAGGCATGCTGCATTTGCCCGATGCGGCACCGCGCGCGGTTGCCGTGGTTGCGCATCCGCTGCCTACCATGGGCGGAACGATGGACAACAAGGTGGTCACCACGCTGGCCGGCGCTTTCCGCGAGCTGGGCTTTGCCGCGTTGCGCTTCAACTTTCGCGGCGTGGGAGAAAGTGCCGGCAGCTACGACCAGGGCAACGGCGAGGCGCAGGACGCGATAGCCGCCGCCAATTTCATGCGCAGCGAATACCCGGGCTTACCGCTGATCGGCGCGGGATTCTCCTTCGGCGGCTATGTACAGGTGCGCGCTGCCGAAGAGCTGCAGCCGCAACATCTGGTGCTGGTCGCACCCGCCGTGGGGCGGTTCGCCCCTTCGACAGAGCTCAGGACAGGCATGCCGCAGGTACCCGCCGACACCTTGCTGATCCACGGCGATCTGGACGAGGTGGTGGAGCTGGATGCGGTGCTGCACTGGGCACGACCGCAGCAACTGCCGATTGTCGTTCTGGCAGGGGCGGACCATTTCTTCCACGGACGGCTGACGCAGATCAGGCAGATCGTGGCGCGGCACTTCGGGGTGCGGCCGTGAATGCGGTGATGAGCGCGCGCAACCTGCGCAAATGTTATGGCGGACAGACGGTGGTGGATGGCTTGAATCTGTCCATCCGGCGCGGCGAATGCTTCGGCCTGCTGGGGCCGAACGGCGCGGGCAAGACCACTACCTTGCGCCTGCTGCTCGGCCTGATCGAACCTGATGCGGGTGAATTGCAACTGCTGGATCACGCCGTGCCGGAAGAAGCGCGCGGCGCGCGGCTGCGCGTCGGCGTGGTGCCACAGATGGACAATCTCGATCCGGATTTCACGGTGGCGGAAAACCTGCTGGTGTACGGGCGCTACTTCGGCATGAGCGACAAGGCGATCGAGGCGCGTTTGCCGGAGCTGCTGGAGTTCGCCAACCTCACCCACAAGCGCGACGCCAAGGTGCCGACCCTGTCAGGCGGGATGAAACGGCGGCTGACCCTGGCGCGCGCCCTGGTGAACGATCCGGAAGTCATCTTCCTCGACGAGCCGACCACCGGCCTCGACCCGCAGGCGCGCCACCTGATCTGGCAACGCCTGCGCGAACTGAACGCGCGCGGCAAGACGCTGCTGCTCACCACGCATTTCATGGACGAGGCGGAGCGGCTCTGCCACCGCCTCGCGGTGATGGACAACGGGCACATCATCAGCGAAGGTTCGCCGCGCGAACTGATCGAACGCAACATCGAGCCGCAGGTGGTCGAAGTATTCGGCGAGCACGCGGCGGCATGGGCGCAAAGCCATGCGGCACAGCATGCGCAACGCTTCGAGGTGAGCGGCGAATCGGTATTTTGCTACGTGCAGGATGCGCAGCCGCTGTTGCGGGAATTGCAGCAGCGTCCGCAATTGCGCTACCTGCACCGCCCGGCAAACCTGGAAGATGTATTTTTGAAACTGACCGGCCGCGAGATGCGCGAATGAAAATGAATATCTTCGCCTTGCCGCGCTTCAGCCTGCGCTTCGTCCCGATCTGGCGGCGCAATTTCATGGTGTGGAAAAAAATGGCTGGCTCGTCGATACTCGGCCATCTCGCCGACCCGGTGATCTACATGCTGGGCTTGGGTTACGGGCTGGGCGGGATGCTGCCTGAAATCGGCGGCATGTCCTATATCGCCTTTCTCGCCGCCGGGACGGTGTGCTACAGCACGATGAACAGCGCCAGTTTCGAGGCGTTGTATTCCGGTTTCGCGCGCATGCACGAACAGCGCACCTGGGAGGCGATCCTCAACACACCGATCACGCTGGACGACATAGTGTTTTCGGAAATCGTCTGGGCGGCAAGCAAAAGCCTGCTGTCCGGCCTGGCGGTGCTGGCGGTCATCTGGCTGCTCGGGTTGTCGCATTCGCCGCTGACGCTGTGGCTCATCCCGCTTTCGCTGCTGGTCGGCCTGTGCTTCGCTTCGCTCGGGCTGATCATGACCGCCATCGCACCCGGATATGACTTCTTCATGTACTACTTCACGCTGGTGATCACGCCGATGGTGCTATTATGCGGCGTGTTTTTTCCGGTCGACCAGCTGCCGCCGTTGCTGCAAACTGTATCGGCCATCCTGCCGCTGACGCACGCAATCAACTTGGCGCGCCCACTGTTGAATGACGTGATTCCGCCGCAGTTCCTGTGGCATATCATCGTGTTGCTGGGTTACGCGCTGCTGGGTTTTTACGTGTCGCTGGTATTGTTCAGGAAAAGACTGTCCCAGTAAAAATATCCAAAACACCTCTAGAAATTCGTTTTGCGGGATGAAGCGCAAGGAGCCGCACAGCGAACGACGAGGCATATCGGATAGATAGACGAGGAGTGAGCGAGCACGCGACGCCGCGATTCGCCCGGAAAATGGATTTATAGAGGTGTTTTATGTTGTGGGTTAAGGCGTTTCACATCATTTTCGTGGTGAGCTGGTTCGCCGGGCTGTTCTATTTGCCGCGCATCTTCGTGAACCATGCGATGGCGACCGAGCCTGCCGAAATCGCGCGGCTGAAGTTGATGGAGCGCAAGCTGTACCGCTTCGCCACGCCGATCGCCTGGCTGGCCGTCGGTTTCGGCCTGTGGTTATGGCTGGGCTACGGCATCGGCGGTGGCTGGATGCACGCCAAGCTCCTGCTGGTCTTGCTGCTGCTCGGCTACCACTACTACTGCGGCCATCTGCTCAGGCAATTCGCCGCCGACCGGAACACGCGCAGCCATATCTTCTACCGCTGGCTCAACGAGGCCCCCGTCTTGCTGCTGGCAGCCATCGTCATTCTGGTCACCGTCAAGCCGTTTTAGCCTTACCATGCCGCCGTTCGGGCTGAGGTATCGAAGCCCGTTTACCGATGTCCGCCCTTCGATACCTCAGGGCGAACGTATTACTTGATATCTATTTATGCCTGATTTTTTCGCCCCCTGCCCGCGCGGCCTGGAAGCTATCTTGCACAGCGATCTCGAAGCGCTTGGCGCACAGCATGTGCGCAGCACCGAGGGCGGCGTGCATTTTTCCGGCGACTGGCCGCTGTGCTATCGCGCCAATCTGGAGAGCCGCATCGCCAGCCGCATCCTGTGGCGCATCGCAGAAACGCAATATCGCAGCGAACAGGACATTTACAAGACGGTGTTCGATCTGCAATGGCAGCGCTGGTTCGACGTGACCAACACGATCCGCGTGAACACCACGGCGATTCGCTGCCCGCTGAAGAGTCTGGAATTCATCACGCTGCTGGTCAAGGATGCCGTGTGCGACCGCTTCCGCGCACACTGCAACGAGCGCCCCAGCGTGGACACGCTGCAACCGGATGTGCGCATTCATGTGTTCATCGAAGACAGCAAACTGATGCTGTATCTGGATACCTCCGGCGACGCGCTGTTCAAGCGCGGCGTGCGGTCACACACCAATATCGCGCCGATCCGGGAAAACCTCGCGGCGGGCATCCTGCGCCTGAGCGGCTGGCAGCCCGGCACGCCGCTGCTCGACCCGATGTGCGGCAGCGGCACGTTCCTGATCGAGGCGGCGCAGATGTCGCTGAACATCCAGCCCGGTATCGCGCGCAGTTTCGCCTTCGAGAAGCTGAAAAATTTCGACGCTGCAAAATGGAATGAAATGCGCTCGCAGGCGATTGCCGCGCAGCTGCCGCCAGGACCGCTGGAAATCTACGGCAGCGACTTGTACGGTGATGCGCTGAAGACCTCATGGCGCAATCTGGATGAAGCGGGACTGGCGGAATGCGTGCAGCTCAAGCAGGCCAATGTACTGGAAATCTCGGCTCCGGCGGAACGCGGCGTGCTGGTGGCGAACCTGCCCTACGGTGAACGCATGGGTGAATTGGATGAACTGGCGGAACTGTATCCGAAGCTGGGCGACGCGCTGAAGAAAAAATTCGGCGGCTGGACGGCGTATCTGTTCACGGCTGATAAAGCCATTTTGAAACTGATGCGTTTATCCCCTTCCAAGCGCACCCCGCTGTTCAACGGCGCGATCGAATGCCGCTTGCTGGAATACAAGATCGTGACCGGCAGCAATCGCGGTTAATGTGAAACTCGCGTAGCGAGGCTGCGTCCCTCTCTCCCACAAGTGGGATAACCAATGACTTGGCTGTTGTTGTTGGACAGCCTAGTCAGATGGCTAGTGGTTCTATCAGAAAGCCAGGAGAGAGGGAAACGGGCATGGCGGGATAATCATCATGGGTAGCACATTTGCCATGCCCGTTAGGTCATCTTGAGGTTTTCTGTCCCGCTCATCACATCGCGGTCTCCACCCAGCTTGCTTTGCAGCTTGATGCGCAGCCGCAGGTCATTGACCGAGTCGGCGTTCTTCAGGGCTTCTTCATAGGCGATCGTGCCCGATTCGTACAGATTGAACAGCGCCCCATCGAAAGTCTCCATGCCCAGTTCGCGCGACTTGGCCATGATTTCCTTGATGGTATGCACTTCACCCTTGAAGATCAGGTCGGCAATCAGCGGGGAATTGAGCATGATCTCGATCGCGGCGGCGCGCCCGGCGCCATCCTTCTTCGGAATCAGACGCTGTGAGATGAGCGCCTTGATGTTCAGCGACAAGTCCATCAGCAGTTGTTCGCGGCGCTCTTCCGGGAAGAAGTTGATGATGCGGTCCAGCGCCTGGTTGGCGCTGTTGGCATGCAGCGTCGCCATGCACAGGTGGCCGGTCTCGGCGAAAGCCACGGCATATTCCATGGTTTCGCGGTCGCGGATCTCGCCGATCAGAATCACGTCAGGCGCCTGGCGCAAAGTGTTCTTCAGTGCGGCCTGCCATGAATCGGTATCCACGCCGACCTCGCGGTGGGTGATGATGCAATTGATATGCTCATGCACGTATTCCACCGGGTCTTCGATGGTGATGATGTGCCCGTAACTGTTCTTGTTGCGATGGCCGATCATCGCCGCCAGCGTGGTTGACTTGCCCGAGCCGGTTCCGCCGACCAGGATCACCAGACCGCGCTTGGTCATCACGATATCCTTGAGCACGGGCGGCATCCCCATCTGGTCGAGATCGGGGATCTTGGTGGTGATCGTGCGCATCACCATGCCGACACGCTGTTGCTGCATGAACACGTTCACACGGAACCGGCCTATGCCGGGCGGACTGATCGCAAAGTTGCACTCGTGCGTCGCTTCGAACTCGGCGGCCTGGCGGTCGTTCATGATGGCACGCGCCAGCTCCTGGGTGTGCACCGGGGTCAGCGCCTGGTTGGAAACCGGCGTCATCTTGCCGTCTACCTTGAAGGCCGGCGGGAAGCCGGTCGTAACGAACAAGTCGGACGCCTTCTTGCTGATCATGCCGCGCAGCAGATTGTGTATCAGTTCGGTGGCCTGGTCTCTTTCCATATGGGTACCTCTATAAATTCGTTATGCGGGCGAATCGCAGTGTCGCGTGCTCGCTCATTCCTCGTCTATCCAATCAGATATGCCTCGTCATTCGCTGCGCGGCTCCTTGCGCTCCATCCCGCATAACAAATTTCTAGAGGCACCCGTTCTTCCTGTGTAATCGTCAGCCGGGGAACAGATCCTTGTTCATCGCCTTGCTGCGCGCCTCGGCCGGTGCAACCTGCCCACTCTTGACCAGGTTGGTCAGGCATTGATCGAGCGTCTGCATCCCCAGATTCTGGCCGGTCTGAATGGCGGAATACATCTGCGGCACCTTGGCCTCGCGGATCAGATTGCGGATCGCCGGGGTGCAAACCATGATCTCGTGTGCGGCTACCCGGCCGGTGCCGTCCTTGGTCTTGAGCAGCGCCTGCGAGATCACCGCGCGCAGCGATTCCGACAACATCGCGCGCACCATTTCCTTTTCGTCGGCAGGGAACACGTCGATGATACGGTCGATGGTCTTGGCCGCCGAACTGGTGTGCAGCGTGCCGAATACCAAGTGGCCGGTTTCCGCCGCGGACATCGCCAGGCGGATGGTTTCCAGATCGCGCATTTCGCCGACCAGGATGATATCCGGGTCTTCACGCAGCGCCGAGCGCAAGGCATTCTGGAAAGACAGCGTATCCCGTCCGACTTCGCGCTGGTTGATCAGGCATTTCTTGCTTTCATGCACGAACTCGATCGGATCTTCCACCGTCAGGATGTGCCCCATTTCGTGTTCATTGCGGTGGTTGATCATCGCCGCCAGCGTGGTGGATTTGCCGGAGCCGGTCGGCCCGGTGACCAGCACCATGCCGCGCGGGTAATCCGAGATGGTCTCGAAACTCTTCGGCGCCTTGAGGTCTTCCAGAGACAGTATCTTGGAGGGAATGGTACGCATGACCGCGCCTGCGCCGCGATTCTGTATGAACGCATTTACGCGGAAACGCGCCAGTCCCGGAACCTCGAAGGAAAAATCGACCTCCTTGTTCTCCTCGTAGAACTTGCGCTGCTGGTCGTTCATGATGTCATACACCAGCGCATGCACCTCCTTGTGCTCCATCGCGGGCAGATTGATGCGGCGCATGTCGCCATGCACGCGTATCATCGGCGGCAGGCCGGCGGAGAGATGCAGGTCGGAGGCTTTGTTCTTGACGCCGAAGGCAAGCAGTTCGGTGATATCCATTATAATCTTCCCTGTTTGGCCGGTTTCAGGCCGGTTTGATCAAGACGGCCTGGAGCCGCGTATAAGAGGATGGGTAGCGCACGGGATTATGACAACAATCGCTTCCAACTTGCAAGCCGTGCGCAACGCGATGGACGCGGCGGCGGCCAAAGCGGGCCGCGCCCCGGACGACATCGGCCTGCTGGCCGTCAGCAAGACCTTCGCGCCCGAAGCGATACGCGAAGCCTACCGGGCCGGGCAGACCCGCTTCGCCGAAAGCTATGTCCAGGAAGCGCTGCACAAGATCGCCGCGCTGCATGACCTGCCGATCGAGTGGCATTATATCGGCCCGGTGCAGGGCAACAAGACGCGCGCCATTGCGGAACACTTTGCCTGGGTGCACAGCGTGGACCGGTTGAAGATCGCCGAGCGGCTGTCCGGGCAGCGCCCCGCGCACCTGCCGCCGCTGCAGATGTGCCTGCAGGTGAACATCAGCAATGAGGCCAGCAAGAGCGGCGTGCCTCCCGAAGAGACGGCGCAACTGGCAACAGCCATCGCGCACCTGCCGCACCTCCGTCTGCGCGGGCTGATGGCCATCCCCGAGCCAAGCGGCGAGATTGCCGCGCAGCGTGCGGCATTTGCACGGCTGCGCAAGCTGCGCGAGCAATTGAACCGGCAGGGCCTGCAACTCGATACCCTGTCGATGGGCATGTCGCACGACTTTGCCGCGGCCATCGCGGAAGGTGCGACTATGGTGCGCGTCGGCTCGGCGATCTTCGGGCGGCGTGAATATCCGGCAAAAGGCAATTAGCCACGGATTGACACGGATGTCGATGGTCGAATTATTTTTTATGCCGCTTAGGCGGCATATCGGCCCGTCACAATACGGGGTTTTATCCGTGCTTATCCGTGTTCATCCGTGGCTACGTTGTTTCATGAATTGTGAGGAAAATATATGAATATCTGCTTCATCGGCGGCGGCAACATGTCCAGCGCGCTCATTGGCGGCCTGCTCGGCAAGGGGTTTTGCACCGAGCAGCTCTGCGTGGTGGAAATCAACGCGGACAGCCGCGCACGGCTGCAGCACGATTTTGCCGTGCAATCCGTGGATAATCTGGTCGAGGGCATGGACGGCAGCCAGGTCATCGTGCTGGCGGTGAAGCCGCAGCAATTGCGCGAGGTGGCGCAGCAACTTGCCCCGCTGCTCAAGGGGCAACTGCTGATCTCCATCGCCGCCGGCATCCGCGCCGGCGACATCGCGCGCTGGGCGAACAGCCAAGCGGTGGTGCGCGCCATGCCCAACACCCCGGCGCTGGTCCGCAGCGGCATGACCGGACTGTACGCCTTGCCCGCGGTGAGCACCGTGCAATGCGGGCAGGCGCAAGACATCCTGGAGGCGGTGGGCGAAACGCTGTGGCTGCAGGATGAGACGATGCTGGATGCCGTCACGGCGATCTCCGGCAGCGGCCCGGCCTATGTGTTCTATTTCATCGAGGCGCTGCAACAGGCGGCGCGCGAGCTGGGCTTCAATGCCGAAGATGCGCGCCGCCTGAGCCTCGCGACCTTCCTGGGCGCCAGCAAGCTGGCCGCCGGCAGCGACGAGGATGCCGGCGTGCTGCGCGCACGCGTCACGTCGAAGAACGGCACCACCGAGCGCGCCCTGCTGAGCATGGCCGCCAACCGTGTCGCCGAGCATATCGCAGAGGCCGCCCATGCCGCCGCCGCGCGCGCCAAGGAGATGGGCGACGAACTCGGAACGCAGCCATGATGAACGAAGCCCTGCTGTTCCTGCTCGACATCCTGCTGCAACCGTTCGCGGCGATCCTGCTGCTGCGCTTCCATTTGCAGTGGTTACGCGCGCCGCTGCGTAATCCGATCGGCGAATTCATCATGGCGCTGACCGATTTCCTGGTGCTGCGCGCGCGCCGTTTCATCCCAGCGGTGCGCGGGCTGGACAGCGCAACGCTGCTGCTCGCGCTGCTGGCCGAAATGCTCTACCTGGCCGCCGCCTTGTGGGCACAGGGCTACCCGTTCCACGGCTTCCCGTTACCGGGGCTGCTGTTTCTGGCGCTGGTCAAGCTGCTCAAGATCAGCCTGTACCTGCTGATGGCGGCCATATTCGCGCAGGCGATCCTGTCCTGGCTTAACCCCCATACGCCGGTCGCGCCGCTGCTGGCAGCCGTCACTTGGCGGTTTCTCCAGCCTTTGCGCCGCATCGTGCCGCTGCTGGGCAACGTGGATCTGTCGCCGCTGCTGCTGTTCATCGTCTGCCAGCTTGCCGTGATCGTGCCGATCGGCGCGCTGGAGCGCGTCGCGGCCGGGCTCCTGTAGATGGCCGGTTGGTATCGCCACAGCGGGGAGGTCATCACCCTGACTCTGCATGTCCAGCCCGGCGCGAAACGCAGCGGGGTCGCCGGTTTGCACGGCGAGGCGCTCAAGCTGCGGCTCGCCGCGCCGCCCGTCGAAGGCCGCGCCAACGAAGCCTTATTGAGATTCATCGCGGAATTGTTCGGCGTGCCGTTGCGCCAGGTGGAACTCAGGCAGGGCGGGCAATCGCGCCACAAGGTCGTGGCGGTCACCGGCAGCGCCATAGACCCGGAAGGCTTGCTGCCGTAGGTCGGGCTTCAGCCCGACCTGCTAGATCTTCAGGCGCTCGACGACCCGGCCATGCCTGAGATGCTCCTCGATGATCTCGTCGAGGTCTTTTTCATCCATGTAGGTGTACCAGGTACCTTCCGGATACACCACGATGACCGGCCCCTCGTCGCAACGGTTCATGCAGCCGGCGGTATTGATGCGGATGTTGTTCCTGAGCGTGGAGATGCCAAGCTCGGCAACCTTGTTCTTCATGTAGTCGCGCGCCTTGGGTGCGCCGTGCTTGGCGCAGCAGTCGCCGCCGTCCGCGCGCTGGTTGGTGCAGAAAAAAACATGCTTGTCGTAAAAACCCATAGAAGACTCCCGGTAAATTAAAATGATCTGAGGCATGATGCAGCGCAGGTGCCAGACCCCCATGCCGCGCGGAATTATACTTTCCTGATGCGCCACAGGTGAAACAGCAGCAACAGCGGAAAGACCAGCGCGATGGTCTGCGCCAGCCCGTTGTAATTGAGCAAGTGCCCGTAATGCCAGTGATACACCGACATTGCGGCTGCGGGCGTATTGTCGCCGAACACGAAATTCACCACGGCAAAATAGGCCAGCGCCACCGCCGCACCTGAGACGATCGCCGCGCTGCGCGGCAGCGACAGCGCAGCAAACAGCAGCACCATCCCAAGCAAAATCCCAAGCACCGCCTCGCTATTGATCCACAGCAACAATGCCCATGACTTCAGCAGCAGCGCCGCCGCAACGAATTTCGCCAGCGCCACCACGCTCAATATCACCGGCAACGCAATGACGGCATTGCGCGGCGCGCGCAGCAGGGTCAGCAGCAGCGTGCCCAGCATCAGCAGATTCAGCGTGACGGCGCCGCTTTCCCACCAGCCGAACGGGGCGGGCGGCAGCACGGCAAACGGCTGACGTGCCACCTCGCTGATGAACACATTGCCCAGCATCGGCAAGGACGGATTGACCTGCCCGAACATCCACAGCGCGAGCAGCGCCAAGCCGAAATCCATCTCCCTCCCCTGGTGAAAGAGGCCGCTGCGCCAGCGCGTCAGGCGGCCAAACAACCAGTTCCACGAAGCCACGCTCACTGCCAGCAGCGCGCCGCTCAGCGCGCCCGCGCCGTTGGCCAGCAAATCCATGTTCGAACTGATGCGCGCGGGCAAATACATCTGCAGAAACTCCATGCCCGCCGATAGCGACACTCCCAGGCACAGGCCAAGGAACACGCTGGCCGCCGCGCCGAAACGCGCATGCAGCGCCAGCCCGGCCAGCAGGCCGAACGGCAGGTAGGACAGCAGATTGACGGTCGCATCGAAGGCGGTATAGGTGAGCCGCAGGGGCGCGCCGAGCACCTCGAGGAAATCCAGGCCCTGCTCGCGCCAGCCGGTAAAGGGCGACAGGCTGGCGTACACGATGAACAGCGCATAGCCGATCGCCAGCCAGGTGCGCAGCCGCGCGCGGGTTTCTGTGACGAACAGTTCTTTCATTTATTAGATTATAGCCTGCCCGGCGGGCTGTCCATGTTCGGGGACGATTGCAGTGGGAAAAAATATGGCGTTTAATCCAGCCCACGAAGTTTATTCGGTGCAAATGCTGCAGGGCTTTATGCAGCTTAGCTACCGGATCAAGCAATTTGGGAGGGTTTGCTGTGGTACCTTCTCGGCATTTTTTAGGGTATCTACTTTACGTTAAACGGCAATGAACAACGAGGAGTTCCCCGACCGGAAGTATTTGAAGCGCCTCGATAGAGGCAACGAGCATCGCTGGCAATTCCAATTCGAATGTGACCCCATAAAAGAATCCAAGAACTTCAGCGATAGCAAATACGGCTCAAAGGCTCTTTCGTACCAAGCAGCCCGAGGCTATCGTGATGAGTTCCTAAAGAGTGCATTCGATCTTGGCATTCTTGATCCGAACGATCCTTCTCTCAGGCATTCGATACCGCTTGTTCTCGCATTATCCCCCCGAAATACGTCCGGCATCGTAGGTGTCTCTCGCGAACATCGCGAACGAAAGGATCGCAAGAGTCCTGAAATAAATTGGGTTGCCAACTACCAAGATGAAGGCGGGACAAACAAGCAGAAATCGTTTCCTATAACGCGGCTCGGAGAGAAAGAAGCTCTGCTCCAAGCAGTTACGTTTCGACGAAATTTCGTTCTACGCGTTGTAGAGAGCACAACAAACTCCATTAAGCGCGAGTACATCGAAAAACACCTTCAGGAATTGGATGCTCTACTGGCGTACATCGCTGCTCTTGAAGATGATGCAGATGTATTTTTCTTTTTGGGCACTATCAACAACCCTCTGCTTTCCTCGACGACCAAACAGGAAATGCTCAGCGTTCGAATAGGACAGCAGCGTTTCCGCAAGTTGGTGCTCGATATGTGGGGCCACAAGTGCGCCATTACGGGCGCCGCCCAATTCATCACCGCATCACATATCAAGCCATGGAGCATTTCAGACAATTCTGAGCGACTAGACCCGTTCAACGGTCTAGCCCTTTCACCAGTCTATGACAAAGCATTTGATGTCGGGCTTATCTCATTTGATGATGAAGGCCGAATACTCATCTCCAAGCGCCTCGCAAGAGATGCATCCCTTCTTGGAATTTCCGGTCGAGAACGCATTCGGGAATTGAATTTTCTTCACAGGAAGTATTTGTCATATCACCGGCAAGAGCGATTTCAGCCGAATGAGTAGTTGCCGTTTAACCCATCATTCCACCGGATCTTGCGCAAAAAGCAGCGCAGGCCGGTGAATTCAAACGTTAGAGCGCCAATGCGAAGCACAGTGAAGCCATGCCGGAACGGGCACAGATTTCGATCTTAGTGGAGAAGTGACATGACAACACCAGCAAAGAACACGATTTGCCTTTGGTACGACCGCGACGCCGAGGACGCGGCACGGTTTTACGCCAAGACCTTTCCCGATTCGTCCGTCGGCGCGGTGCACCTCGCACCGGGGGACTTTCCGTCAGGGAAGAAAGGGGATGTGTTGACGGTCGAGTTTACCGTGATGGGAATTCCCTGCCTCGGGCTCAATGGCGGACCCGAGGTCAAGCACAACTGGGCATTCTCGTTTCAGGTCGCAACCGCTGACCAGGCCGAAACGGATCGTTATTGGAACGCGATCGTCGGCAACGGCGGCCAGGAGAGCGCGTGCGGCTGGTGCACGGACAAATGGGGATTGTCCTGGCAGATTACTCCGATCGCTCTGACGGAAGCGGTCACCGGTCCCGATACTGCCGCCGCCAAGCGCGCCTTCGATGCGATGATGCAGATGAAAAAGATCGACATCGCTGCAATCGAGGCGGCGCGCCGCGGTTGAGATGCGGGCAGTCTAACATTACGCTCAAGCGGGCGGTATTCTTCCCCCAAAAGTTGCGCACTTGACATACTATTATTAATATATACATAATGCGGCATGTGGGAAATCGAAGAACACCGTCGCGTTGACAAACAGCTTTCTGGACCCGTCCCTATTGATGTTCTGAAGCGTTACGAAAAATGGAAAGACATTGCCAGACTTTCCGGGCCATCTGGATTGCGAGCCATCAAGGGGTTTCACGATGAAGCCCTTTCCGGTGAATGGAAAGGCCATCGCTCGTCCCGGCTCGGGCTTCAGTGGCGGGTGATTTACCGGGTTGTTGCCAATGTGTTGCTGATTCAAGTTGTTCAAGTTACCGCCCACGATTACAGGAGGCCATGATATGAAAGAGTTTCGTCCTGCAAAAAAACGAATTGAAGTTTCGGTGGGCGAGTCTGTTCGCATTTTGCGCGAACTCCAGGAGTTGAGCCAAAGCCAGCTTTCCGAACTTACGGGCATCCCTCAAGCCACTATCTCAGCCATCGAAAACGGTAGAGTGAATCTGGGTGTCGAGCGCGCGAAGGTTTTCGCTCGCGCCCTCCAGTGCCATCCTGCCGTACTCGTGTTTCCCGGCTGGGAGGTTCCGCTTGCACGTGCGGCATAACCAAAAGTACCGGAGAGAGTACCGGAGTGGAATTGTTTCTGAGGATAGATGGCATGAATGAAAAAGAAACCAACTCCGCTGCCTTCTAGCCGTCAGGCAAAGTAACAGCGGCACCATCCCCGCAGCTTTTCAGGCCCGCATCAATTCTTCGATTTCGCCGACCGTCTTCGGCGCGGCCGCGGTCAGCACTTCGTTGCCTTGCGCGGTGATTGCCACATCGTCTTCGATACGGATGCCGATGTTCCAAAGGGCTTGCGGCACGTCATCGGCGGGACGGATGTAGCAGCCCGGCTCAATGGTGAACACCATGCCGGCTTGCAGTTTGCGCCATTGGTCGCCGACCTTGTAATCGCCGGCGTCGTGCACATCCATGCCCAGCCAGTGGCCGGTGCGGTGCATATAAAACCTCTTGTAGCTCTCGCTTTCCAGAACGGCATCCACGCTGCCCTGGCACAGCCCGAGGTCGATGAGGCCTTGCGCCAGTATGCGCAGCGCCGCGTCATGCGGCGCGTCCCAGGTATTGCCGGGGCGGGCGGCGGCAATCGCGGCGGCTTGCGCGGCCAGCACGATCTCATAGACATCTTTTTGCGCGACGGAAAAATGCCCGTTGACCGGAAAGGTGCGCGTAATGTCAGCAGCGGTAAAAGGGGCCAGCGGTAAAAGGGGCCAGGCTCAAGTTGTTCTGCTAACATGGCCGCATGCCCCGCCGTCCACGCATCCATCTGAATGACGTGCCGTTGCACATCGTGCAGCGCGGCCACAATCGCGAACCCTGCTTCTTCGCGGAAGAAGATTACCACGCTTACCTGCACTGGCTTGGCGAGGCTCTGATAAAAGAGGGCTGTGCCCTGCATGCCTATGCGCTGATGACGAACCACGTTCATTTGCTGCTTACGCCCAGGCAGGCGGAAAGCGTTCCCCGGCTCATTATCGCGCTGGGGCGGCGCTATGTGCAGTACATCAACAAAACCTACCGCCGCACCGGGACGCTGTGGGATAGCCGCTACAAGTCCTCGCTGATTCAGGCGGAAACTTATTTGCTGACCTGTCAGCGCTACATTGAGCTGAACCCGGTGCGCGCGGCGATGGTGGATGATCCGGCTCATTACCGCTGGACGAGCTACCGCACCAATGGGTTGGGGCAGCCCGGCGCGATATTGACGCCGCATCCGCTGTACATGTCGCTTGGCGGCGGTGATGCTGCGCGCCGGGAAGCTTATCGCGCCTTGTTCCGGTCACAACTGGACAAGGCAGCAGTAGACGACATACGGCTGGCGCTTAGTCAAAGCCAGCCGCTGGGTAATGAACGCTTTTATGCGCGGATCGAGAAATTGACCGGGCAACGGCGGCAAGCCAAACCACTAGGCAGGCCGCGTACTCAGCCCGACGAAGACGCGGCTGCCAATGTTGGGCAGGGTAGTTTGGGATTGTAAAACTTGAGCCTGGCCCCTTTTCCCCTTTATGATGCGCTGACAGCCGAGCACGGCCGGGGGCTCGGCAAGCAAATTCGAGCCTGCTTTTTTTTCAACTCAACTGAGGATACCGCCATGACCCATCCACTCTTCTTTTTTCGGGCACTGCTGGCCGCCCTGTTGCTGCTGACCGGCATTACCTGTCAGGCGGAGACGCCCGCCGTCGGGACGATCACCCCGGCCGAACTTGCCCAGCGGCTGAAGGAACCCAATCCGCCGATCGTTCTCGATGTGCGCACGCGCGAGGAATATGCGGCGGGGCATATCGACACCGCCGTGAACCTGCCGCATGATGAACTGGAGCGCAGGCTAAGTGAAATACCGGGGGATAAAGCCAGCGAGATCGTGGTGTACTGCCGGAGCGGGAAGCGTGCCAGGATCGCGGAGCAGATCCTCATCGAGAAGGGCTACAAGAACGTCAAGGACATGGCCGGGCACTGGCAGAGCTGGAGCGGACAAGCCAAGTAGCTGCGGTACTCCCCCAGCAGCTTTTCAGTCCCGCATCAATTCTTCGATTTCCGCCACCGCTTTCGGCGCGGCGACGGTCAGCACTTCATTGCCCTGCGCGGTGATCGCCACATCGTCTTCGATGCGGATGCCGATGTTCCACAGCGCCTGCGGCACATCATCGGCGGGTCGGATATAACAGCCCGGCTCGACGGTGAACACCATGCCGGGCTGCAGCTTGCGCCAATGGTCGTCGACCTTGTAATCGCCGACATCGTGCACGTCCATGCCCAGCCAGTGGCCGGTGCGGTGCATGTAGAACCTCTTGTAGCTTTCGCTTTCCAGCACGGCCTCCACGCTGCCACGGCATAGTTCAAGGTCGATGAAGCCTTGCGCCAGTACGCGCAGCGCGGCGTCATGCGGCGCATCCCAGGTATTGCCGGGGCGGGCTGCGGCGATCGCGGCGGCTTGCGCGGCCAGCACGATCTCATAGACATCCTTTTGCGCGGCGGAGAAACGCCCGTTCACCGGAAAGGTGCGCGTGATGTCGGAGGCGTAGCCGTCCAGTTCGCAGCCCGCGTCGATCAGCAGCAGGTCGCCGTCCCTGAGCGCGGCATCGTTGCCGACATAATGCAGCACGCAGGCGTTCGCGCCGCCCGCGACGATGGAAGGGTAAGCGGGATGGCGCGCGCCGTGGCGGCAGAATTCGTGCAGCAACTCCGCCTCGATCTGGTATTCGGACTGGCCGGGGCGCGCGAAGCGCATCGCGCGCCGGTGCGCCTGAGTGGAAATCTCTGCGGCGCGGCGCATGATAGCCAGCTCATGCTCGCCCTTGAACAGCCGCATTTCGTTGAGCAGCGTGCGTACGTCGTGGATCTCGTTCGGGGCGCGGATGCCGCTGCGCGCCTTGGCCTGCACCTCGCCGCGCAGCCTGAGGAGGCGCTGGTCCCATGCGGTATCGTGGCCCACCGGATAGAACAGCGCGGGCTGGTTGCCCATCAGTTCGGCCAGTTTTTCATCCAGTTGCGCGATCGGGTAGGCCGCGTCGAAACCGTATTGCTCTTTTGCGGCATCGGGGCCGGTGCGGAAACCGTCCCAGATTTCGCGTTCCGGATTTTTTTCGCGGCAGAACAGGATGGCTTGCTGCTTATCTCCGGCAACCAGCGCCAGTACCGCCTCCGGCTCGGCGAAACCGGTCAGGTAGTAGAAGCTGCTGTCGTGCCGGTACCCATAATGCGTGTCGCCGTTGCGCGCCACTTCCGGCGCGGTGGGGACGACGGCGATACCGCGCCGCATCTTTTCCAGCAGGCGCGCGCGGCGTTGCGAATGGATGGCCGGGTCAATGGTCATGACGCATTGTGCTGTGAGCGGATCTGCTTGTCGAGCTCGGCGAGACGTTGCGGCGTGCCGACATCCACCCACAGACCATGATGGTGTTCGCCGCCGACCCTGCCGAGGGCGATCTGCGCGCGCAGCAGCGGCGCGAGCGGCGCGGTGCTGCCGCGCGGGATGTGGCTGAACAGGGATGGCTGGTAGACGCCGATGCCGCTGAAGGTGAGCTTCGTGGACAGACCCTCACCCCCGGCCTGACCCCTCGCAAGCTCTCCACCGCAAGCGGGGGAGAGGAGCGGGATCAATCGTCCGTTGTGCAGCAGGAAATCCCCGTCTGGATGGTGGGGCGGATTGTCGACCAGCACCAGGTGCGCGGCATCGCCGCTGGCTTGCAGCGCGGCGGCGCGTTCAGCCAGACGCGCGAAGTCGTAGTCGCAGTAGATGTCGCTGTTGACCACGGCGAAGGGCTCGTCGCCGAGCAGCGGCAGGGCATAGGCGATGCCGCCCGCAGTTTCCAGGGCGGTGCCTTCGTCCGAATAGCGGATGCGGACGCCGAACTGGTTGCCGTCGCCTAACGCTGCCTCGATCTGTGCGCCGAGGTGGGCGTGGTTGATGACCAGGTCGGTGATGCCGGCGCGCGCCAGATTTTCGATGTGCCAGACGATCAGCGGTTTGCCGCCGGCTTCGAGCAGCGGCTTGGGCGTGTGGTCGGTGAGCGGCCGCATGCGTTCGCCGCGGCCCGCCGCCAGCAGCATCGCCCTCATGATTGTATGCCTTTCACGTTCGCTCCCTCGCCCGCTTGCGGGAGAGGGTTGAGGAGAGGGAGATGCGCAGCATCATGGTTTTACGTTTCTCACGATTGCCCTTTCTCCCGCTTGCGGGGGAAAGTTGGATAGGGGGAGATGCGCAGCGTTGTCAAAACGTGTACCCCGCCTGATTATCGCGCGGCTCCAGTTCATCCAGTAGATTCAGCAGCGGCTTGAGATCGATATAGCGCGCACAAGCGGCGCGCAGATACGCCATCACCAGTGGCAGGTCCTTCAGGTAGCCGTCCTTGCCGTCGCGGTGGTACAGGCGGGCGAAGATGCCCAGCACCTTGATGTGGCGCTGCACGCCCATCCATTCGTAGTCGCGATAGAACTCGCCGAAATCCGCACGCACCGGAAGCCCGGCCTTGCGCGCCTGTTCCCAGTAGCGGATCAGCCAGTCCATGATTTCCGCTTCTTCCCATTTTATATAGGCGTCCTTGAACAGCGAGGCGAGGTCGTAGGTGATCGGACCGTACACCGCATCCTGAAAATCGAGGATGCCGGGCGAGATTAGAAAATCGCCTTTGCGAGCATCCGCTTCGCGGATTGCCTGCTTACCCCGCATCTCGATTGTCCTTTCTCCCGCTTGCGGGATAACCAGCGACTTGGCTGCGGTTTCCGGCAGCCTAGTCGAATGGCTAGTTGTTCCAACCAGAGAGTTAGAGAGAGGGGATTCGATATACATGAGGTTGCGTGAGTGGTAATCCCGATGCACATACACGCGCGGCTGCGCGAGGTTGTTGGCGATGATGCGCGCGAAGACTTCTTCCAGTTTGGCGCGCTGCCTGTCGGTCAGCGTGATGTTGAGATGCCTGGCGATGTACCACTCCGGGAACAGGCGCATCTCGCGCATCAGCAGGGCCTCGTCATAAGGGGGTAGCTCGTTCTCGCGTGAGGCGAGCTGGATCTTGATCAGCGCATCGGTGGCCGCGCCATACAGTTCGCGCGCAGTGCCGCTATCCAGCGCCTGCAGGTAAGTGGTGCTGCCGAGGTCGGACAGCAGCAGAAAACCCTGCTGCAGATCCTGCGCATACACATGCGGCACATGCGTCCCGGCCTCCTCGAACAGTCTGGCGATATGCAGGAACGGGCGGCAATCTTCATGCTGCGGCGGCGCATCCATCACGATGAGCGTGCCAGCCTGCTGCGCATTTGACCTGCTGCGTTGCGTGCTCGCTCTCTCCTCCCCTACCCAATCGGTATGTGTCGTCGCTCGCTCTGCGGCGCCTTGCATCTCAAACTGCTCGCGACGGCTGGCAAGCCCATCGTCCTCTCGATCGTTGAAGGTGACCCGAAAATAGCGGCGGAAACTGGCATCGGCGGAGGCCGGGGCAAGGGCGAAGGTCTTGCCGGGTAACTGGCTGTGCAGCCATGCGGTTAATTGTTGCTGGCGTTGCATATCGGGCTTTTCGAATAGTGTTAATGGTAAACTTGCGAAAGTTTACCACCTTACTATTGTCATGCGGTTCCGCCTCAAGCCCATCGCATTCACTTTACTTTGCACTTTTGCGCACCACGCCAGCGCAAATGCGGAATTGTTCGCGCTGCGCATGGACAAGACCTTCAGGGCAATGGCGGAGCCGGCACAGGAAACGCCTGCCTTCGTGGAAGCGGACCATCTGACGGGCAAGAAGGAAAGCCAGATCGAGGCAACGGGCAACGCGATATTGCGCAAGCGCGGACAGTCCATCCGGGCGGATCGCCTGTTGTATTTTCAGGATACGCAGGACCTCGATGCGCAGGGCTCGGTAGTGCTGGAACAGGACGGCAACACGATGAGCGGACCGCATCTCAAGCTGAATCTGGACACCAGCATCGGCACCATGGAGCAACCGGTATTCTATCTTGCGGAGAACGACGGGCGCGGCTCGGCGGACATGATGCACATTCAGGACAAGCAGCATTACACGCTGGATAACGCGACCTATACCACCTGCCCGGCCGACAACGAGGACTGGCTGCTGAAAATGCGCGGCCTCGAGATTGACCGCGACCGGCAGATCGGCGTGGCACATCACGCCTGGGTGGAATTCATGGGCTTGCCGATCCTGTACTCGCCGTGGATGGACTTTCCGCTCAACGATCAGCGCAAATCGGGGTTTTTGTCGCCGGTATTCGGCAGCACGACCAATGGCGGCAAGGAATTGACCCTGCCCTACTACTGGAACATCGCGCCGAACCGCGATGCGACGATTGCGCCGCGTGTGATGACCAAGCGCGGGGTATTGCTCAACAATGAATTCCGCTATCTGGAACCACGCTATGGCGGCGAACTGCAAGTGGACGTGCTGCCCAGCGATGCGCTGGCCAACCGCAGCCGCACACGTATTGCTCTTATGCATAGTCAAGCCATTGCAGGCGGATTGAACGGCTATGTCAATCTGAGCAGCGTCTCGGATGATGCGTATTTTCGCGATTTGGGGAGCACGGTGAACACCACTTCGCAGGCCAATCTTCTGCAGGAAGCGATGCTGACCTACGGCACCAGCTGGTGGAGCGCGACCGCGCGCGTACAGCGTTACCAGACTTTGCAGGATCCGGCTGCGCCGATCGGGGCGCCTTACAAGCGTTTGCCGCAATTGACCGTCAATGCGCAGCGAAACTCGTCCGGCGCCAATCTTGCTTTTGCCGGCGAATTTGTGGATTTCGCCCACCCCACTCTGGAGAATGCCCAGCGGCTGGTGCTCAATCCCAGCGTGAGCTATCCGCTGGTCAGCGACCCGGCGTTCTATCTCACCCCGAAAGTGGCGCTGCACAGCACGTATTACGCGATGGGGGCTAACAGCACCCGGGTTTTGCCCTATTCATCGCGCACTCTGCCCATTATGAGCGTGGATAGCGGGGTCGCTTTTGAGCGCGACTGGAACCTGTTTGGCGGCGACTATGTGCATACGCTGGAACCGCGCGCCTTTTATGTTTACGTGCCGTACAAAGACCAGAATCTGCTGCCTAATTTCGATTCGGCGCAGGCCAATTTCGACTTTACCCAGATGTTCACCGAAAACCGTTTTTTCGGCAGTGACCGGGTGGGTGACGCAAATCACATTACGCTGGCTATGACTTCGCGTCTGCTGGAACAGGCAAATGGCATGGAGTGGCTAAAATTAATGGTGGGCGAGCGTTTCAGTTTCAAAACACCCCAGGTAAACCTTGTCGCGCCCACGACAACGACGAGCAAATCCGATATTCTGCTTGCCGCCTCGGGCAGGGTGACAAAAGCCTGGTCTTTTGACAGCGAGTTCCAGTACGACCCCAACCAGTCGCACAGCCAGCGTTATAACATCGCTACGCGTTATCGCCCTGAGCTGGGCAAGTCTCTCGACCTCGGCTACCGCTTCGCCCGCAATACCTTGCGCCAAGTTGATCTTGCCGGGCAATGGCCGTTATCCAGCCGCTGGCGCGCCGTGGGACGCTTGAATTATTCCCTGCAGGACGGCAAAACCTTGGAGTCGATAGCCGGGCTTGAGTATAATCAAAGCTGCTGGACGCTTCGTTTGGTGGCACAACGCTTTACTGTCGCAGCACAGCAGGCCAACACGGGTCTTTTCCTGCAGCTTGAGTTGAACGACTTTATCAGTGTCGGCGTGGATCCCATTAATGCCTTGAAGCAAAACATACCCAGCTATACCAAGTTAAACGAAAAACCCGCCAACCAACCCAGTTCAGTCTTGCGTTGAACAAAGCAGAGAAATGATGATGTCTGATATGACGACTGATGGAACTACTAGCCATTCCTCCAGGCAACCAAAAAACAGTTGCCAAGTGGCTGGTTATAGCCCGGCAAAAGACGCTGGTCTGGTCATTGGTTTTAGAACGGCGGCCACCGCGCTGATTTACTGCGCCACCTTCATAGCAGCGCATCCCGCTTGCGCCGCCGATGCCGCCATGGCGAAACCCGCGCAGGTTGCGCCCGTTATTGCCGAGCCGCACAAATCCGATCCGCAAAAACAGGTTGCGGTGATCGACTCGGTGGTCGCGGTAGTCAACGATGACGTGATCACCCGCAAGGAGCTGGATGACCGGCTGCGCGTGGTGGTGCGCCAGTTACAAAAGCAGGGTACGCCGCTGCCCGCACCGGATGTGCTGGAAAGGCAAATGCTCGAGCGCATGATCACCGATATGCTGCAAGCGCAATTCGCCAAGGAAAACGGCGTGCGCGTGGACGATACTCAATTGGACCTGGCGATTACACGGATTGCTCAGCAAAACAACCTCCCGTCGCTGGCCGAGTTCCGCGCCAAGCTGGAAGCGGACGGCGTGGATTTCAAGAAATTCCGCGAAGAGATACGCAGCGAAATCATTTCCACGCGTTTGCGCGAACGCGAAGTGGAAAGCAAGCTTGTCATCAGCGATAACGAGGTGGACAGTTATCTGGCCAACAAGGCGAAAATGAGCGGTGCGGAAGAGGAGCTCCATCTCGCGCACATTCTGGTGGTGATACCGGAACAGGCCAGTGCGGAAAAAATCCAGGCCGCGCGCGACAAAGCTGAGCAAGCATCAAGCCAATTGCAGGGCGGCGCGGATTTTGCGCAAGTAGCGGCAGGTTACTCCGATGCCAAGGACGCGTTGAAGGGCGGCGATCTCGGCTGGCGGCCAATCGACCGTCTGCCGCCGTTATTCACCGGGGAACTGCAAAAACTGCAACCCGGGCAGGTTACCGCGATCTTGCGCAGCCCGAACGGTTTTCACATCCTCAAGCTGGTTGAGAGACGCAGCGGCAGCGCGCCGGTGGTGATCACGCAGACCCATGCGCGGCATATCCTGATCAAGACCAGCGAGATCGTTTCCGAAAACGAGGCCAAGAGCCGCCTGATGGAAATCAAACGGCGCATTGAAGGCGGCGCAGATTTCGCCGAGCAGGCCAGGCGATTTTCCCAGGATGGCAGCGCGCAACAGGGCGGCGATCTGGATTGGCTGTCCCCCGGGCAAACCGTCACGGAATTTGAGGAGGCGATGAACAAGCTGCAACCCGGCATGATAGGCATGGTGCAAACGCAATTCGGCTGGCACCTGATCCAGGTGCTGGAGCGCAGGAATACCGATGTCAGCGAACAGCAGCAGCGCCAGCAAGCGCGCCTGTCCATCGGCACGTTCAAGGCCGATGAGCAATATCAGGACTGGCTGCGCCAATTGCGCGACCATGCGTTTGTCGAATACCGCCTCGAAGAGAACCAATGATCCTGGAAGACAAAACTGAGCCACGGATGAACATGGATTGACACAGATGAACGATCGGGTACTTCGTTTTTCATGTACCGTTCGGGCGAAATGCCAACCTGTTGCGATGCGATGTTTTATCCGTGTTCATCCGTGGCTAACCGAGATTTTCAGGGTAACCGGTGAATATCAAACTCCCTTCAGCACCCTTGGCGATCACCGCCGGTGAACCGGCAGGCATAGGCCCCGATTTATGCGTGCAACTTGCCGTCACGCCGCCCGACATTCCGTTCGTGGTCATTGCCGATAAAACCCTGTTGCAACAGCGCGCCGCGCAACTCGGCATCGCGCTGCAAGTGCACGAAATGGGAAGTGGGAAGTGGGAAGTGGAAAGTGGGAATGTGCCGGTTTTTCCCCACTCCCCACTCCCCACTTCCCACTCTCTGCCCATTATCCATATCCCGCTCGCCGCACCGTGCCATGCCGGTATGCCGGATGCCGCCAACAGCGGATATGTGCTGGCGATGCTGCGCCGGGCCGTGCAAGGCTGCCAGATGGGCGAATTTTCCGGCATGGTCACCGCGCCGGTGCATAAGGGCATCATCAACGATGCCGGCATACCATTCACCGGCCACACCGAATTCCTCGCCGGACAAACCAATACCGATCTGGTAGTGATGATGCTGGTCGGCGGCGGGATGCGTGTGGCGCTGGCCACCACACATCTTCCCTTGAAGGATGTGCCTGCCGCAATCACCGCACCGCTACTGGAAAAGGTATTGCGCATCATCCAGCACGATTTGCAATCCCGCTTCGGCATCACACAGCCGCGTATCCTGGTAGCCGGATTGAACCCGCATGCGGGCGAAGGCGGTTATCTGGGACGCGAGGAAATCGAGGTAATGATCCCGGTACTCGACAGGCTGCGCGCCGAGGGCTGCAATGTCAGCGCGCCGCTGCCTGCCGATACTTTGTTTACGCCGCAAAAACTTGCGCAATGCGACTGCGTGCTCGCGATGTATCACGATCAGGGACTACCGGTGCTCAAGCACGCCAGCTTCGGGCAGGGCGTAAATGTCACGCTCGGCCTGCCGATCATCCGCACATCGGTGGACCATGGCACGGCACTGGATCTGGCGGGAACCGGCAAGGCCGACAGCGGCAGCCTGCTGGAGGCGATCAGGGTCGCGGCGCAGATGGCGCAGAACGAGCGCGGCAATCGTGCATAAAGCCAAAAAAAGGTTCGGTCAGAACTTTCTTGTCGATGAGCGGATCATCGCCGATATCATCAGCGCGATCCGCCCCGAACCAGCCGACAACATGGTCGAGATCGGCCCCGGCCTGGGCGCGCTGACCCGACCGCTGCTGAAGCGGCTGAATCATCTGCACGTGGTGGAAATCGACCGCGACATCATCGCGCGGCTGGAGCGCGATTACCCGCAGGATAATCCGCAGTCGAAATTGAGCATCCATGCCGGAGACGCGCTGGAGTTCGATCTTGCGGCGCTGCCCGCCCCGCTGCGCATCGTCGGCAACCTGCCCTACAACATCTCCTCGCCGCTGCTGTTCCATTTTGCCGCCTATGCCGTGCGCATCCGCGACATGCACTTCATGCTGCAAAACGAGGTCGTTGAACGCATGGTCGCCGAACCCTCCACGCCTGCCTACGGACGGCTGTCGGTCATGCTGCAATACCGCTTTCTGATGGAGAAGCTCCTCGATGTGCCGCCGCAGTCTTTCCGTCCGGCGCCCAAGGTGGATTCCGCCGTTGTGCGCATGATCCCGCTCCCCGCCGGCGAGATCATGGTGCGCAATGAAAAACTGTTCGCCGCCGTCGTCAGCGCGGCATTCGGACAACGCCGCAAGACGCTGCGCAATACCCTGCGCAGTTATTTGAATGAGGCGGATTTTGCAAAGCTGGGTATTGATGCCCAACTACGCGCGGAGAATCTGGGCGTGGCGGAATTTGCGAAAGTGGTGAATTATCTGGATAAGCCTAAAGACGGCGATTAGCCGCGGATACATACGGATTACCCGCGGCACGACCAAGCATTGCAGGCTTCCTGCTCCACTCAGTCGATGCCATACTGTTTCAGTCTCTTCCACAGCGTGGTGCGCGACATGCCGAGCTTCTCGGCGGCCGCCGCCTTGTTCCCCCCGGTTTCCTTCAGCGCCAGCAGGAGGGTCTGTTTTTCCTGCCCTTCCTGCTGCACAGGGGCGCGGTAATAGCGCTGTACCAACCCAGAAGCCGGCGCCGGAGCGGCTACAGCCCGCGAATCGGCAACCTGATGGACGGCTTCCTGAATCTCCGGCGGCAGGTGGCGTTCCAGGATGGTCGTGCCATCCACGTGCACCATTGCGTATTCCAGGGCATTTACCAGTTCCCTGACGTTGCCCGGCCAGCTATAGGCGCCAAACGCCTCGAGCGCTTCATTGGAAATCTGGATATCACGCCCTTGATGGCGAGTCAGTATATTGGCCAGCATGGAACTGACCAGCAGCGGAATATCCTCCTTGCGCTCGCGCAAAGCGGGAACGTGCAGCGGAAGCACCCGCAACCGGTAATAAAGGTCGGCACGGAATTCGCCGCGGCTCACCATGGCCGGCAGATCCCGATGGGTGGCCGCGATGATCCTCACATCAACCTTGCGTGTCTGATTTTCGCCGAGTCGTTCGATTTCGTGTTCCTGCAAGACACGCAGCAACTTTACCTGGATATTCAGCGGCACCTCGCCGATCTCGTCCAACAGCAGCGTCCCGCCGTGCGCCGCCTCGAAGCGGCCTTCGCGGGCGGTAGTTGCGCCAGTGAACGCGCCGCGGGCATGACCGAACAATTCGCCTTCCAGCAGTTGTTCTGGAAATGCGGCACAATGTACCCGCACGTAAGGCCCCTTGGCACGGCTCGAGTTTTCATGCAGCGCCTGCGCAACCAATTCCTTGCCGCTGCCGCTCTCGCCGGTGATAAGGATGCTGGCCTCGCTTGCCGCCGCTCGCAGTATCTGGCGAAACAGATCCCGCATCCCCACGCTGTGCCCTACCAAACCACCCAGGCGCAGCCTGTTGCTAGCCGCTTCTTCCAGCTGCATCTCGTGGGTACGGTCGCGCAACACCACGGCACAGTATGCCAGCTTCTCATCAGAGGGCAGCACCATGGCCCACATACGCAGGGGTATCAGCGTACCGTCCGGACGCTGCACGACAAGGTCTTGAACTTTTTTCCCCTGGATTGCGTTTTTCATGAGCGTGCAATGCCCCCCCTTCCCGCAGCTCCGCGCACAAGCCGTCCCTTGGAAAAGACTCGGGCAGAGCTTGTCCAGAATATTGCCGTGGTTCTGCCCCAGCATATGGCTGGCCGCTTCATTGATCGCCACGACGCGACGCTGCTGATCAAGAAATAGAATCCCTTCCTCGAGATTATCGAGAAACTGCCTTAATCCTGACAAAGTAATCATGACTGTCCATTGCTCCGTAAAGAATGTTAACTATGGACAGCATGTTAACGTTCTCTTTAAACATCGTCAACTTGTTCCGCAACTACAAATATGCATAACCGATTGATTGTTAGCATATTAAATATCTGGCACGGTTAATGCTTATATAAATGCAAGCGCCTATGAACGGTATCTTTTCCTTCATAGGCGAAAACCCCCTCGCCAAGACGGCAGGGCATTTAACCAAGTTTAGAGACAAGGAGCCTTAATCATGAAAACACATATCTTGGCAGGCATTATCATTTCCGGCGTATTGGCTACTTCAGCCGCACAAGCTGCCGGAACATACTTCTCGGTTCAAGAGATTTACTCCGGAATGAGTGCTGCTGCGATACAGAAAGATCAGCGAGCAAACCCAGCTGCCGAACGCCATTCAATGGCGGGTAAGTCAACATGCTCTTGGCATGAGGGGAAGAATGGGGCTGATTTGCTGTACGCCGCTTACCCCGGTGATGAATATGTGGAAAAAGCTTACCTCTCTCCGGCTAACCAAAGCTTAGTTTGCTAACAGGTTTTATGCAGGCCTCTTCCGCGATCTGCAGATAGCGCAAGCTTTCACAGGTTTCTCCAAGTCTTAACCTCTCCCAAGCTGTTAAGATGTTTTGCCCCTGACTCTTCTTGATCCAGGGGCATTTTTTTGCAAGCTTAACGAACCGAATATGCACTAAACAGTCAACTATGACGCACATTAGCTGCTTGCCAATAAAACGCGAAAATTAAGCTTCTGACTATGTGCTGAAACCTAATCCGTCAATCAACAATCAAGGAAATTTATATGTTTATTCAATGGAAAAAAATGGCTGCAACCCTGTCCGCCGCTGCACTGCTGAGCATGAGCCCAGGAATAGTGTCAGCCCAAGGCCACAGTCATTCGCATGACGCAGCAGAACCGGCGCAACTCACTTTGAATAACGGCAGGAAATGGGCCACCGATGACAACCTGCGCCTGGCTATGAGCCGCATCCGCGATGCGCTGTCAGCAGAACTCCCCGCCATCCATTCCGGCAAGGCCACGACGGAACAATACCGGACACTGGCGCAGAAGGCGAACGACCAGATTGCGTTCATGGTGAAGAACTGCAAGTTGGAGCCGGAAGCGGACGCCATGCTCCACCTCGTGCTGGCCGATATCATCGCCGGCGCGGACGCCATGATGGGTCAAGACAGCAGCGAGACGCATAAGGGTGCGGCGAAGATCGCCCACGCGCTGGACAACTATGCCGCCTACTTTGATCACCCCGGCTGGCGCGGTTTGGAGTAGGCTGTAATTTTTTCGTGGAGTTGGAGACGATATGAAACTGAAACGCTTTCTGAGTTACGAATGGGATGCCATCGCCGGCATTCTGGCCGCGACGGCGGCCCTCATCCTGCATCTGCTCCATATCGTTGACGAGCATATCATTCTGCCTATCGTGCTTGCCCTGATGGCGCTTCTGTTCATCAATTTCATGCGCCATACGCGGAACAATGAACACACCGCCGGGCAGGTGGAGCGAACGCAGAAAATGGTGTCCAGGATCAAAGCATCCTTGGCCGCCCCGGACGTGGTGTTGGTCGGGCCGCGCCAACTGCGCACGGCGAACGAGCAGTTCGCCCGCAATATGCGCGGGGATGCGATCTTGTTCAATGTCTGCCTGTCGATGTATCGGGCACAACCACTTTTCGACATACTGCTGCGCCCGGTAATTGAAAACCCCGAGGTAAGCTCCATCCAGTTCGTTCTCGATGAAAGCCAGCAAGGCCTCTGGCAAGCCGAAATCCTGCCGAAGATTACCGCTTGCGACGGCCATAGCAAGGTGCAGGATCCGCATTGGTGCGCACTCAGCAAGAATATCTCCTTTATTCTTGCAGATACCCCGCCGGACGGGGCGACGGAGGCTCTGCTGAGTTTCTGGGGCGAACCGTTCATGGCGCAGTCCACTGAGCGTAACGTGCCGCGCTATATTTTTCACATACAGGCGCATTCCGAGCTGCTGCCGCATCTGGTAGAAATGGAACGGAATTGCCGCATGCATGCCTGATGTTTGAGTTCGTTTGAAGCTGCCGGATCGCCATCAGGAAACAGGAACGAACTGAATGGATTTGCCTTTCTGGCTCGCTCGGCAACCGGGCAAACCTTGCGCAAATTCCCGCCCTACGGCTGCTCTTCGCGCCGGCGCAACGCACGCCACACCCAAACACCGGACAGCAATAACACCGCAACCGTCAGCCACAGCGGCCAGCGCGCGGGCTGGTTCCACTCGCGGCGCAGCAGGTCGCGCTGCGCGGCATCCACGCGCCAGTATTTGAGTTTATTGTTCGCCATCACGTTGGGCTTCACGTTATGCAGCCAGTCGTGCTGCAATACGTAACTCTTCGGGTGGAAGCCCCACAGCCACGGCGAGTCGCGGCGCAATATTTCCAGCATCCGGTCGATGATCTCCTGGCGCTGCGGGCTGTTTTCCATGTTCTTCATCTGGTCGAATAGCCGGTCGTATTCCGCGTTGCTGTAATTGGCCGCATTCTCGCCGCCCTTGCCGACCTTGGCTTGCGCGCCGTGCAGCAGGAACAGGAAGTTCTCCGGGTCGGGATAGTCGGCATTCCAGCCGAAGTAGAACATCTGCGTGTCGCCCTTGCGGATCTTGTCCTGGAAGCGGTTGTAGTCGGTGCTGCGCACCACCAGTTGCACGCTGATCTTGTCAAACTGCTTGCGCAGCCAGTCGAGGCGCGCCTTGTTGCCCACGCCGTTGGCGGTAGTGTCCAGATTGATCACCAGCGGCTGGCGGGTTTGCGCATCGACACCGTTGGGATAACCCGCCTCGGCGAGCAGCTTCTTCGCTTCCTCGATGGATTTGCGCCTCGGCGCGCCGTCCACCCAGTCATACACATAGCGGTTGATGCCCGCCTCGCCCTCGCGGTAGCCGAAGATACCGGGCGGGATCGGCGATTGTGCGGCGATGCCGCGCCCGTTGGCGAAAATGGAAACGAACTCCTCGAAGTCCACCGCGATCGCAATGGCCAGCCGCAGCTTGCGCGCCCTCTCAGGATCACAGGATGACTCATTTCGTTCGCCCCCTCTCCCGCCTGCGGGAGAGGGCTGGGGAGAGGGGGTACTCTTCGACCTCTCGCACACACCCCCCACCACCGGATCCAGCCAGTTGAAGCCGGTGTACATCGTGGAAGTCGCGACAGCGGTTGAAAGCCCGATGCCTTGCGCCTTCATCGCGTCGCTCACTGCCGCTTCGCCGCCGATGTTCACCTGCACCGCCTGGTCGAAGCTGTCCGAGCTGATGCCGGAGGCGTCGTAATAACCCTGCAAAAACTTGTTCCAGTAGGGGATGGTTTCCTTTTCCAGGCTGAATACCACCCGCTCGATCAGCGGCAACGGCTTGCCCGCATCCGCCAGCAGCCCGGCCTGCGCGTCGCCCGCCTCGCCTCCGGACGGGTAGCGTTCGCTGTCGTAATACGGGTTGCGGCTCAACACCATGCGCTGGTTGGGATTGTTCTCGGACAGGTAATACGGCCCGCTGCCTGCCGGCCACCAGTCCAGTGTCAGGTTGCGTTCGCGCATCCCCGGCTGAGCGTAGAACCGCTCGACCTCCTGCGGCATGGGTGCAAAAAACGGCATCGCCAGCCAGTAGGCGAACTGCGGATATTTGCCATACACCTCGATGCGATAAGTATGCTCGTCCACCACCTGCACGCCTTGCAAGGGGTATTCGTTCAGGTCGAGAAACGCATCAGGGTTCTCCTGCACTGCCCGCTGCAGCGCCGCGGCAAAGTCTTTCAGTCCAACGATGTATTCGCCCATCACACCGAGAATCGGCGTATGCAATTGCGGATGCGCCAGGCGTTTGATCTGGTAGGCGTAATCCGCTGCAGTGACGCTGCGCGTACCTCTGTGCGGAAAATCGCCCAGCGCATGGATGTCGCGCAAATCGTTCGGGACAAGATGCGCATATTCCGGCTTGCCCCGCGCATACTGGTCTGACACATTCCGGGCAAACGCCGGATGCGGCTGGTAGCGCATGTTTGGCTTGATCCTGATTTCATACACGCTGAAGGCAATCTTCTCCACCGGCGCGGTGTCCGGCAGCGAACGGCGGCTCTTGTCCAGATAACGCACGGTCGGCATCCCGCTGGCGGCCAGCGGGACCAGCTCGTAAGGGCGCTTCAGGTAATGGTATTGCAGCGGCGGTGCGTAGATCTGCGCGAGGAATTCATACTCGTTCTCGCTGTATGCCTGCGCCGGGTCGAGATGCTTGGGGCGTTCGGTGAATGCCGTGTAGAGTATCGGTTTGCCTTCGTCCGCCGCCGGATAGGGGTCGTTCCACAATCCGCCGCCACAAGCGGAAAGCAGCACAACCAGCGGCAAAGCAAACCAGACTCTCATGGCGCAAAGTGTAGCGGAATCGGGCCAGCGCGTCATGATTGAGGAGCGTGAAGGGTTCGGGCAATCTCTGATGCTATACTTACGCCCGTTTTGCCAATCGCACCCACGAGGAATACATGAAACGATTTTTGATGTTATTGACAGTCGCCTTGACCAGCGTGAGTCTGTTTGCCGCGACCGCGGAAGCCAGGCGTTTTGGCGGGGGTAGCAGCTTCGGCAAGCAGCGGACCATGGCTCCGCAACAGACGCAAAAGGCTCCTGTCGCCGCCCCGGCTCCCGCACAAGGCGCAGCACCCGCACAACCGGCCGGCAACAAATGGCTCGGCCCATTGGCCGGCCTGGCCATCGGCGCCGGCCTGGGCGCGCTGCTGGCAAACGCCGGGCTGGGAGGCGCAATGGGTGGTATTTTGCTGGCGTTGCTTGCAGCCGGTGCGGTGATGTTCCTGATCGCAAAATTGCGCAAGCAGCCGCAAGGGGTGCGCCCCGTTATCCCGCAGCCAATGCAATACGCCGGAGCGGGCGCACCCTGCACCGACCCGCAACCAATCTCCGGCGGTTCGGCAAATACGTATCCTGCAGCAACGACGGCCAATATTCCGGCAGATTTCCCGGTGGAGGGATTCCTGCGTAGCGCGAAGACCACTTTCATCCGCTTGCAGGCCGCAAATGACCGCAAGGACCTGAACGACATCCGCGAGTACACCACACCGGAAATGTTCGCGGAAATTTCGATGCAACTGCAGGAACGCGGCGCGGTACCGCAGAAGACCGATGTGGTCGCGATCGACGGCGAACTGCTGGAGGTAGCGAATGAGGGCGACTTTGCGATTGCCAGCGTGCGCTTCACCGGGCAGTTGCGCGAAAACAACGGCGCACCGGACAGCGTGGATGAAATCTGGCATGTGCAGAAAGATTTGCGCGACAACAAGTCGGTATGGCTGCTGGCCGGGATTCAGCAGACTGTCTTGCATTAACTCTTCATGTTTGCCCAGCCTTCTGCCGCTGCGCTGAATCATTTGCTCGCGCAGAACGATTGGGCGCTAACCAGGCTCGCGCGCTTTGCGGGAAAGACGGCACGATTCGATATCGCGCCGTTTTCTTTTGCCTGCACCATTCTGGCGGATGGCACGTTGCGCAGCGCCGCTGCCGATGCCACAGCCGATGCCGTGTGCGTGATCGCTCCTTCGCTGCTGCCGCGCCTTGCGCTGCACGACGAGAAGGCGCAAGCCGATATTCGCACCGCAGGCGACGCCGCGTTGCTGTCGGAAATCTTTTCCGTGTCGCGCAGCCTGCGCTGGGACGCGGCAAAGGATCTGGGCCGCGTCGCCGGCGACACCATCGCGGAGCGCATCGTGCAAACCGCGCAAGGCACACGGCAACATCTGCACGATGCGGCGCTGAACCTGTCGAAAGCGGCGGCTGCCTACTGCACCGAAGAACATCCGTTGCTGGCCAGGCCGCAACAGGTCGCCGCATTCAAACAGCAGGTGGATAAGCTGCGCGACGACGTGGCGCGATTGGAAGAGCGCATCAAACAACTGCCGGCCGCGCGGGATCGTTGACATGCTACGTTTTCTGCGGCTGTTGAAAATCGTCTTTGTCGTGCTGCGTTTCGGGCTGGATGAGTTCCTGCTCGCGCCCGAGCGGATACGCTGGCTGCGTACGCCGCTGAATCTTCTTCTGTTCATGCGCAACATCTCCGAACCGCGTGCAGTCAGGCTGCGTCGCGCGCTGGAAAATCTCGGCCCGATCTTCGTCAAGTTTGGACAGATGCTTTCCACGCGGCGCGATCTGCTGCCGGCCGATCTCGCCGATGAACTTGCCAAGCTGCAGGACCAGGTGCCGCCGTTTCCCTCTGCGCAGGCGGTGGCGTTGTTGGAGGCGGCTTATGGCAAACCGCTGCGCGAGGTGTTCCGGAGCTTTGACGAGACGCCGGTTGCCAGCGCGTCGGTGGCGCAGGTGCATTTCGCCGTGCTGCCGGATGGCCGCGATGTCGCGGTAAAGATTCTGCGCCCCAACATTACCAGCGTTATCTCGCACGATGTCGCCCTGCTGAAAGTTGTGGCGGACATGGTTGAGTGGTGGGCGGAAGGCCGCCGCCTTAAACCGCGCGAAGTCATCAAGGAATTCGAAAAACATCTGGGAGAAGAGCTCGATCTGATGTGCGAGGCAGCCAATGCCAGCCAGCTCAAGCGCAACTTTGCCAATTCATCGATGCTGCTGGTGCCGGAAATGTATTGGGATTATTGCAGCACCGAAATCATGGTCATGCAGCGCATGTATGGCACGCCGGTCAGCCAGGTGACTGCGCTGCGCGAGGCGGGCATCGACATCCCGAAGCTTGCCGCAAACGGCGTGGAGATCTTTTACGCCCAGGTATTCCGCGACGGCTTTTTTCACGCCGACATGCATCCGGGCAATGTGCAGGTGGCGGCGGATGGGCGCTATATCGCGCTGGATTTCGGCATCATGGGCACCCTCACGGATACCGACAAGCATTATCTCGCGCAGAATTTCATTGCATTCTTCCGTCGTGATTACAAGCGCGTCGCCGAGGTGCACATCGAATCCGGCTGGGCACCCGCCGGCACCCGCGTGGACGAACTGGAATCCGCCATCCGTACGGTGTGCGAACCGATCTTCGACAGACCGCTGCGCGAGGTTTCCTTCGGTCGCGTGCTGCTGCGCCTGTTCCAGACTTCGCGCCGCTTCGGCATCGAAATCCAGCCGCAACTGGTGCTGCTGCAGAAGACCTTGCTCAATATCGAAGGGCTGGGCTTGCAGCTCGACCCCGAGCTGGATTTATGGAAAACCGCCAAGCCGTGGCTGGAACGCTGGATGAACGAACAGGTCGGCTGGCGCGGTTTTCTCAAGGCATTGCAGAGCGAAGCACCGAACTATGCCACTCAGTTGCCGCAGTTACCGCGGGTGCTGCACCACTACCTGACGAATAATGGCGCTGCCAATAACGCAGAGATGCTGCAAAAAATACTTGAGCAGCAAAAGCGCAATAACACCTTGCTGGCCATAATCTGCGCGTTGCTGCTGGGTCTTACTGCGTGGGCGATTCTCAGTTCCTGCACTGCCTGACGGACGATCTTCTTCGCAAATAGACTATCTGTCAGTTTTTAAACGAAGAAACCGCTATCCCATAACTCCCGGGTCAATGCGCGGTAATCCGCCGCGCCCGGGCTGTGCGGCGCGAAATCGAACACATCCTTGCTGTGCATCGGGCTGGTCGCCAGCGCGACGGTTTCGGCGATGCGCGTTTCGCACACCAGCGCACCGTAGCGTTCCCTGAGTTTGTCATAAATCTCATGCGCCAGCTTGCGCCGCGCGTCGAAGCGCGTCAGGACGACGCGCCTTTCGAATTTGCGGTTGAGCCTGCCTTCCAGCACGTTGAGCGCGCTATCCAGGCGGTGCACGCCCTGCAGCGAAAGGAAATCCGCGGAAACGGGAATCAGTACCCGGTCGGTCGCAAGCAGCGCATTGAGCGTCAATACGCCCAGCATCGGGCAGCAGTCGATCAGGATAGGCGCGCCGGTCAGCGCCAGGTCTTCGCGCAAGCCCTGCCGCAACAGCGTTGCGGCTTTGGGATCGCTGCCGAACATGGCATCGATTTTGGCGAGCTCCAGCGAAGCCGGGATGATTTGCCAGCCGGACGGTGTCTCCTGCAGCAAGCTGGCAAGCCGGGTCTTGTGTTTGAAGAAAGCCGCCATGCCGCCATCCGGCTTGGCCCTCACCGCACCGCTGGCCAGGGTCAGATGCCCCTGCGGGTCCATATCCAGCGCGATGGGACACTGCTGCGCGATATTCAGCGCAGCCGTCACATTCAGACAGGTCGTGGTCTTGCCTACGCCGCCTTTTTGATTGAATACGGCGATCACCGCCATGCGCGAACTTCTCCTGAAATGGAAAGGAAGGATGACAAGCCCTCTGCCGGACTGTCACTCCACGGTGACGGATTTGGCGAGGTTTCTAGGCTTGTGGCTCCGGCTGGGGCATCGCCCCTTAACGTTCGCTTCGCTCACATTCACCCTCCGGGTACAAGAGCCTTCGCCGTAAACCGCGCGCCAAATCCGTTACTCAACAGTAACGGATTTGGCAAGATTGCGCGGCTTGTGGCTTCGACCGCCCCTCCGGGGCTTAACCTGCTTCGCAGGTTAGTCTTCACCGCAAGCCAACAAACCTCGCCACCACAACCCGTGAATTACTCCACGGTGACGGATTTGGCGAGGTTTCTTGGCTTGTCCACATCCGTGCCCTTTTGCAACGCTACGTAATATGCCAGCAGCTGCAACGGGATGGTGTGCAGAATAGGGCTCAAATACCCCGCGTGTTCCGGCATTTGCATGATGTGGATGCCGTCTGCCGCGCGGATATGCGTGTCCGCGTCGGCGAACACGTACAGCTCGCCGCCGCGCGCGCGCACTTCCTGCAGGTTGGACTTCAGCTTTTCCAGCAGCGCGTCGTTCGGCGCGACCGAGATCACCGGCATGTCCTTGTCCACCAGCGCCAGCGGGCCGTGCTTCAGCTCCCCGGCGGGATAGGCCTCGGCGTGGATGTAGGAGATCTCCTTGAGCTTGAGCGCGCCTTCCAGCGCGATCGGGTAATGCAGGCCGCGTCCGAGAAACAAAGCGTGATGCTTGCCGGCGAAGCGTTCGGCGAGCCTCGCGATCTGCGGCTCCAGTTCCAGCACCTTCTGCGTGGCGGCAGGCAGGTGGCGCAACTCGTGCAGGTACTGCTGCTCCTGTTGCGCGGTGAGGCGGCCGCGCTGCTTGGCCAGCACCAGCGTGAGCAGGAACAGCGCGGCGAGCTGCGTGGTGAACGCCTTGGTCGAGGCCACGCCGATCTCCGGCCCGGCGCGCGTCAGCAGGCGCAGCTTGCAGAGCCGCACCAGTGCGCTCTCCGGCACGTTGCAGATCGCCAGCGTGTGGCCATGCCCCTGCGCCTTGGCGTGGTTCAGCGCCGCCTGGGTGTCGGCGGTCTCGCCGGATTGCGAGATCACCACCACCAGGGTCTTCGGGTTCGGCACGCTGGTGCGGTAACGGTATTCGCTGGCGATCTCCACACTGCAGCGGATGCCGGCGATCTCTTCCAGCCAGTAGCGCGCCACCAGGCCGGCATGGTGGCTGGTGCCGCACGCCAGGATCAGGATGCTGTCGATGTCGGCGAAGGTCGCCGCCGCTTCCGCGCCGAAGATGCCGGGCACCAGCGACTGGCTGTTGCACACCGATTCGAGGGTATTCGCCAGTGCCTGCGGCTGCTCGTGGATCTCCTTCTGCATGTAGTGGCGGTACTGGCCGAGTTCGACGCTCTCGTTGGAAAGTTCACTCACCTGCACGGGGCGCTCGACGCATCGGCCCTGCGCGTCGAAGATCCGGAAGCCGCTGCGCTCCAGTTCGACCACGTCGCCTTCTTCCAGGTACACCACGCGGCGCGTCACCGGCAGCAGCGCGGAGACGTCCGACGCGATGAAGTGCTCGCCCTCGCCCACCCCCAGCAGCAGGGGGCTGCCGCGGCGCGCGCAGACGAGCCGGTCCGGATCGTCCGCCGCGATCACGCCGATGGCATAGGCGCCCACCAGCCCGGCCAGCGCAGCCTGGGTCGCCACGAGCAGCGAATTGCCGCGCGCATAATGGCTGTGGATGAGGTGCGCGATGACCTCGGTATCGGTGTCGGAGGTGAACTCATAACCCGCCGCCGTGAGGCTGGCGCGCAGTTCTTCGTAGTTCTCGATGATGCCGTTATGCACCACGGCGATATGATTCCGGCTGATATGCGGGTGGGCATTGCGTTCGCTCGGCACGCCGTGCGTCGCCCAGCGCGTATGCGCGATGCCGGTCAGGCCATGAGTTGCGGCGCTCTTCTCGGTGAGTTCGGCGACCCGCCCGGTGCTGCGCACCCGCTCGAGCCGTCCGTCATGCACCACCACCAGTCCGGCCGAGTCATAGCCGCGATATTCCAGGCGTTGCAACCCTTCCAGCAGGACCGGCACGATGTTGCGTTGCGCCACGGCGCCCACGATTCCGCACATGTTATTTTTTCTCTTTCGTTGGACGCTTCCATCCGTTGATGGTCGCTTGCTTGCTGCGCGACAGTGTCAATTCCCCGTCCGGCGCATCCTTGGTGATGGTCGAGCCGGCGCCGATGGTCGCGCCCTTGCCTATTGTCACCGGCGCGACCAGTTGCGTCGCCGAGCCGATGAACACATCGTCCCCGATGACGGTGCGGTGCTTGTTCGCGCCGTCGTAGTTGCAGGTGATGGTGCCCGCGCCGATGTTCACGCCGCTGCCCACCGTGCTGTCGCCGATATAGCTGAGGTGGTTGGCCTTGCTGCTCCGGTTGATCTCGCTGTTCTTGACCTCGACGAAATTGCCGATATGCACCCCGTCGTGCAGCCTGGTGCCGGGGCGCAGGCGCGCATAGGGGCCGATATGGCAATCGGCGCCCACCTCGCTGCTGTCGATGAGGCTGTAGGGCGCGATGCGGGTGCCGGCAGCGATGGTGGCGTTGCGGATGACGCTGTAGGCGCCCACCTCTACGTTGTCGCCCAGGACCACATCACCCTCGAAGATGCAGCCGACATCGATCCCGACATCGCGGCCGCAGTTCAGCCTGCCGCGCACGTCGATGCGCGCCGGATCGGCGAGCGTCACGCCGTGCGCCAGCAGGCGGTTCGCCTCGACCTGCTGCCAGATGCGCTCCAGCGCCGCGAGCTGCGCCTTGCTGTTCACGCCGTGCATCTCCCATTCATGGGCGGGCTGCACGGTGCGCACCGCGATACCTTGCTGCACGGCCATGGCGGCGATGTCGGTCAGGTAATACTCACCCTGCGCATTATTGTTCTGCAGGCTTGCCAGCCATTCGCGCAGTTTGCTGGTCGGCGCCAGCAGGATGCCGGTGTTCACTTCACTGATTTCGCGCTGCTCCGGGGTCGCGTCCTTCTCCTCGACGATGCCGAGCACACCCCCCTGCGCGTTGCGCACGATGCGCCCGTAGCCTGCCGGGTTGTCCAGATCGACCGTCAGCAGCACCAGGCCGTCGCCCGCCTGCCGCATCCGCTGCAGCGTGGCGGGCTGGATCAGCGGCACGTCCCCGTACAGCACCAGCGTCTGGCTGGCATCGGTGAGGTGCGGCATGGCCTGCTGCACCGCATGGCCGGTGCCTAGCTGCGGAGCCTGAATAACAAACTGCGTGGGAATGACGAATTGCGCGGCATGTTGCTGCAGCGCCTGCGGCACGGCTTCGCCGCCATGCCCATAGACCACGCAGACCTGCCGCGGCTGGAGCGCGGCGGCGCAATCCAGCACGTGCCGGACCAGCGGCCTGCCGGCCAGTGCGTGCAACACCTTGGGCTTTTCGGAATACATGCGCGTGCCTTTGCCGGCAGCGAGGATGACGATGTTCAACGGGTTCATGTCGGGCTTTCAGAAGATGGCGGATTATAGCCGATACCGGCCGGCCGCCTCACCTGTCCAGCGGACTCACCACGCCCCTGCCGCCCTTGTTCAGCACATGGGTGTAGATCATCGTCGTGGCAACGTCCGAGTGGCCGAGCAGCTCCTGCACGGTGCGGATGTCGTAGCCGCTTTGCAGCAGGTGGGTGGCGAAAGAATGGCGCAGGACATGCGGCGTCACCGGCTTGTGGATCTCCGCCAGCCTGGCCGCCTCGCGCACCGCGCGCTGCACGCTGGCCTCGTAGAGATGATGCCGCCGCTCGATGCCCGAGCGCGGATCGATCGAGCGCACCGCCGAAGGGAACACGAACTGCCAGCCCCATGTCCTGCCCGCTTTCGGATATTTCCTCGCCAGCGCATCCGGCAGATACACCTCGCCGAAACCTGCCTCCAGATCGCGCTCATGCAGCGCCTTCACCTTCTCCAGGTGCGCCTTCAGCGGCAGGATCAGATTCTCCGGCAGCACCGTCACCCGGTCCTTGTTGCCCTTGCCCTCGCGCACGATGATCTCGCGGCGCTCGAACTCCACATCCTTCACGCGCAGCCGCAGCCCCTCCAAGAGGCGCATCCCGGTGCCGTACAACAGGCTTGCCACCAGCCCCATCGTGCCGGACATCGAATCCAACAAACGGCGCACCTCGGTCGGTGTCAGCACTACCGGCAGCCGCCTGGGCGCCTTGGCCGCGATCACCTCGTCCAGCCAGGGCAATTCGATGTGCAACACCTCGCGGTACAGGAACAGCAATGCCGATTTGGCTTGGTTCTGGGTGGAAGCGGAAACATTGCGCTCGGAGGCCAGGTGCGACAGGAAGTCGCGCACCTCCTCCGCCCCCATCTCCTTCGGGTGGCGCTTGCCGTGATAGAGGATGAAGCGGCGCGCCCAGTCCACATAGGTTTCCTCGGTGCGGATGCTGTAATGGCGCACGCGGATCTCGGCACGCATCCGGTCGAGCAGCCTGGGGGAATCCTGAGAACGGCCTGAGCTTCCATCCGTGAAATTTCAGGTCGCCCTAAAACGAAAGTCCAGCGGGACGATTGCGCCAAACGCATGAAGGAAAAAGGCTCTGCCACCCGCTTGACACGGGCGTGGGGCATAGGCGACATTGCCAACTTATGAATGTGTTTTCTATATCACGTTGTGGGTTTTCATAGGGGACAGACCACGGTTTTCCGATTCCTGCTAGACTGCCATCTCCTCCACCCCGCAGAGGATCACCATGCCGCGCCGCGCCCGCATCGCATTGCCGAATGTTCCTGTTCACCTCATTCAGCGCGGCAATAACCGCCAGCCCTGCTTTTTCGCCGACGAAGATTATCTCCGCTATCTGGACTGGTTGGCCGAGTACGCAGGCAAGTCGGGCTGCCTAATCCACGCGTATGTGTTGATGACAAATCATGTGCATTTGTTGCTTTCTGCCGACCGCGCCGATGCCGGCGGGGCGTTGATGAAGTCGCTGGGGCAACGGTATGTGCAGTATGTTAACCGTAGCTATCGGCGCAGCGGAACTTTATGGGAGGGGCGTTTCCGTTCCTGCCCGGTGCAGGAGGAAGGTTACTTGCTGGCGTGCCAGAGATATATCGAATTGAATCCGGTGCGGGCAGCCATGGTGGAGCACCCGGCGGAGTATCGCTGGTCAAGCTATCGCGCCAATGCGCAGGGGGAGACGAATGAGTTGGTGCAACCGCATCTGCTGTATGCTGCATTGGGGAGCAATGCTCTCACCCGCCAAGCTGCTTACCGCGAGTTGTTCCGCCACGAGCTGGAGCCGGGTTTGGTAGATGAAATCCGCCGTGCGACCAATGGCAATTTTGCGTTGGGTAATGAGCGATTCGCCGAAGTGGTGGGTGCGATGATCGGCAGGCGCGCTGCTCCGGGGCAGCCGGGGCGGCCGCGCAACATTGCGGAGCCTGATTCGGGGGATTTGTTTGAATAGAGCGGAAAACCGTGGTCTGTCCCCTGTTTATGGTGGTCTGTCCCCTGTTTATGTGTCCCCTGTTTATGTGTCCCCTGTTTATGTGTATGTGTTCTGTTTATGTGTTTATGCGTAAAAAGGGAAACCGCAGCCATTGACGGCCGCGACATGCGCAGCATTACCACGCCAAGATCTTCAGCGCACCGACCGCTTGACTGGAAATACCAGCGCGAAGGTGCTGCCCCTGCCTTCCTCGCTCATGACTTCAAGTTTGGCCTGGTGGCGCATCGCGATGTGCTTGACGATTGCCAAGCCCAGACCTGTTCCGCCCGTTTCGCGCGAACGGCTGCGATCCACCCGGTAGAAACGCTCGGTCAGGCGCGGGATATGCTGCGCGGCAATGCCGATGCCGCTATCCTGCACTGAAAACACCGGTTGGCCGCCGCGTTCCGCCCAGCGCAACAGGATCGAACCGCCTTTAGGCGTGTAGCGGATCGCGTTGCTGAGCAGATTGCCGAACGCGCTGCGCAACTCTTCGCGGTTGCCGAGCAATTTTGCGCCGCTCGCCACTTCGAGGCGCAACGAATACAGGCCGCCTCCCAGCAATTGGCCTTCCCGATAAACCTCGTCGAGCAGGACACCCATATCCACCGTTTCTTCAAGCAACGGGCTCTGGTCACTTTCCAGGTGCGACAGGGTGAGCAGATCGGCGACCAGGTTTTCCATGCGGCGGGTCTGCTCGGCCATCAACTGCAAGGCGCGCCGCGCATCATCCCGGTTGAGGTCGGGCATGTCCTGCAGGTTCTCGACAAAGCCGTTCACGACGGTCAGCGGCGTGCGCAGTTCATGCGAGACATTCGCGACGAAGTCGCGGCGCATGGCCTCGATGCGCTCCAGCTGCGTGATGTCGCGGCTGATCAGCAAGCGCTTGTTCACGCCATAAGGAATGAGCTTGATGGACAACACCATGTCGTCATGACGCGCCGGGCGCATCACCAGCGGTTCGCTGAAGTTTGATTCATGGAGGTATTCGACGAACTCCGGCTGGCGCACCAGATAAGTGATGTCCTGCATGAAATCGTGTTCTGGATCAAGATCAAAATGCTGTTGCGCCAGCGGATTGCACCATTCGATGCGGTTCGCCTCGTTCAGGATGGCCACCCCTTCCGGCAATGCGGCAGTGGCCTGCTCGATGTGTTGCAGCTCGGTGGCCAGTTCCAGCTTGGTCTGGTTATGCCGCTTGACCATTTTGTATAGCTGGGAAAACACTTCATCCCAGATGCCGCCCGCCTCGGGAATGGTTTCGATGCGCGCATCAAGCAGCCATCGTCCCAGCCTGTAGAGCTGCCGGGCATGATGTGCCATCACGATCAGCAGCACCAGCAGCATGAATAGCAACGCCGGCGTGGCCGAGAACACTACCCACAACAGCAGCGTGGACAGCGTGACGAGCACGAGGGGTATGCTTAAACGGATCCAGAAACCCTGCAAACAATTCTCCTTGTAGCCAATCACCCAACCGCCTTCCGGATAAATGGCGCTCGCTATGGTTGGTTTTTTATCAAAGGCCTATTTAGCCACAGATTGACACGGATAAACACGGATAAAGCATTGCCTTACGGCGGGTTGGCATTTCCATCCGGACGGCATTGGTAAAGAGCAAAAACAACCCATTATTCATCCGTGCAAATCCGTGTTCATCGGTGGCTAATCGCCGTTTTCAAATCAGTTAACCGAAAAGCGATAGCCGCTGCCGCGCACCGTCTGGATCAGTCCATCCATTCCCGCCGGCTCCAATGCGGCGCGCAGGCGGCGGATATGCACGTCTACCGTGCGTTCCTCGACGAACACCTGCGTACCCCATACCTGGTCGAGCAATTGTGTGCGGCTGTATACCCGCTCTGCATGTGCCATGAAGAAATGCAGCAGGCGGAACTCGGTGGGCCCGAGCTCTATGACCGCATCCTTTGCGGTCACGCGATGCGAGGCCGGAAACAATTCCAGACCACCCGCCGCCACCACTTCATCCGGCATTTGCGGTACATGGCGGCGCAGCACAGCGCGGATGCGCGCCATAAGCTCGCGCGGCGAAAATGGTTTGGTGATGTAATCGTCCGCACCCGACTCCAGCCCCAGCACCTTGTCGCGCTCTTCGCCGCGCGCGGTCAGCATGATGATCGGGATGTCCTTGGTACGCGCATCGCTGCGCAGTTGTTTCGCCAGGATCACGCCGCTGGTGTTCGGCAGCATCCAGTCCAGCAGGATCAGATCCGGCGCACTGTCCCGTATCTGCTGCCACGCGCTCTCCGCATCCTCGGCGCGCAACGCCTGGAAGCCCGCCTGCTCCACATTGAACGCCAGCAACTCCTGGATCGCCGGCTCGTCTTCCACAATCAGGATCTTCGCGCTCATCATACAGCCCCTATCGCCAATTCAAAGATTGCAAGGGTATGAAGAATTCATGACGGGAATATGACACTGCTCAGTCGCGCTGGTGCACATGATGCGGCGCGGCGACATGCTCCGGCCGCCGCTGCAGCAGCGAGCCTGCCACCATGCCGGCGATGCTCATCAGGAAGCCGGCGAATTGCGGCGGGATATCCGCCTCCGGCGCCAGGAACTCCATGGGCAGCCAGGTCGCCAGCCCCAGGCCCATTGCCCAATAGGCGCCGAGCGTGGAGGCGCGCTTCCAGTACAGCCCGGCCGCCAGCGGCGTGAAGGCCAGCACCAGCGTCACCTTGTAAGCGTTCTCCACCATCTGGTGGATGCCGGTCTCCCGGTCCAGCGCCCACAGCGCGTAGAGCGTGACGCATGCCGCGAAAACGCCCACCACCCAGCGCGTCATCACCAGCATCTTGTGGTCGGACAGGTTCCTGCGCGTGATCCAGCCCTTGAGCACGTTCTCCGAAAGCGTGACCGAGGGCGCGAGCAGGGTGCCGGAGGCGGTGCTCATGATCACCGACAGCAGCGCGCCGTAGAAGACCACTTGGGCGAACAGTGGCAGGTGCGCCTTGACCAGCTCTGGCAGCAGCTTCTGACTGTCCTCGGAGAGCCACTGCGCGGCCAGCGCCGGGTCGATCAGGTTGGCCGAGTAGGCCAGGAACAGCGGCACGGCGGCAAAGGCGAAATAGGCCACTCCGCCGAGCACCGTGCCCCACACCGCGACGTTCTCGTTCTTCGAGGAGTTGGCGCGCTGGAACACGTCCTGCTGCGGGATGGAACCGAAACCCATGGTCAGCAGCCCGGAGACGAAGGCGACCATGGCCACCGCGTTCAGCTCCGGCCAGAAATGGAACTTGCCGTTCTGCGCCGCATGCTCGATCACCGGCGCGACGCCGCCGGTCAGGCCGCTCATCAGCCAGGCGATGTAGAGCAGGCCCAGCACGATGACGATCATCTGCACGAAGGTGGTGAGCGCCACCGACCACATGCCGCCGTACAGGGTGTAGAGCAGCACCACCGCCGCTCCGATGAGTATCCCTTGCGCCTGGGTGATCGATCCGTCGGACAGCACGTTGAACACCAGCCCCAGCGCGGTGACCTGCGCCGACACCCAGCCGAGATAGGACAGCGCGATGGCGATGCCGGCGATGACCTCGACCTTGTGGCCGTAGCGCTGGCGGTAGAAGTCGCCGATGGTGAGCAGGTTCATGCGGTACAGCTTGCGCGCGAAGAACAGGCCGAACAGCACCAGACACAGCGAGGCGCCGAACGGGTCGGAGATCAGCCCGCCGAGGTCTTCCTCGAGGAAGGTGGCGGGGATGCCGAGCACGGTCTCGGCGCCGAACCAGGTGGCGAACACCATGGCCAGCACGATGTACATCGGCAGGGAGCGTCCGGCGGTGATGTAGTCGCGCGCGTTATGCACCTTGGTGGCCGCATACATGCCGATGCCGATGGAAAGGACCAGATACAGGAAGACGAAACCGACCAGCATGATGGTGACTCGCTCAGAATAAGTACGACGCGGATTCTAGCAGCCCTGTGCCGAAGAACAATCGGCAGCTGGCTATTTTTCGTGGAGCTCGCGCAAGTCCTTGTTGAGGAAGAAGGCGATCACGGTGCGGATCACCACGATGCCGCCCAGCATGGCGAGCGATTCCCAGCTGGGGATCACGATGGTCTGGATGATGTCGCCGGCGAGGAAGAAATCCAGCCCCAGGGCCGTCTTCTCGCCGATCGTGGAACGGATATGGCTGATCGGTACCGGTTGCGGTTCCCGGACCAGAGCCGATTTGATGCGCAGCAGCAGCCCGATCAACCCCTCGATCGCACCCCATAACACCACGGCGATGCCGATCATTTCGATCCAGGGCGCGACCAGTTCGACGAATTCGATCAACAGTTGGTGCATAGGCGCTCCCCGCCAAAAACCTGGCGAGCCGCTCTTGATTCAAGAGCAAAAGCCCGCCAGGATCAAAACGGCGACTTTATAGTTCCTTGGCGTGATTGGCCAGATACTTCGCCACCCCTTCGGTCGAGGCATTCATGCCCGCCTTGCCTTTGCTCCAACCGGCTGGGCAGACTTCACCGTGTTCTTCGGTGAATTGCAGCGCGTCCACCATGCGCAGCATCTCGTCGATGTTGCGCCCCAGCGGCAGGTCGTTCACCACCTGGTGGCGCACCACACCGGCGCGGTCGATCAGGAACGAGCCGCGAAACGCCACGCCCGCCGCGTCGAACTCCACATCGTAGGCCTTGCAGATCTCGTGCTTGATATCGGCGACCAGCGGATACTGGACCTGCCCGATGCCGCCCTTGTCGACCGGGGTGTTCTTCCATGCCAGGTGGGTGAACTGCGAATCGATCGACACGCCGATCACTTCCGTGTTGCGCTTCTTGAATTCATCGAGGCGATGATTGAAGGCGATCAGTTCGGAAGGACAGACGAAAGTGAAGTCCAGGGGATAGAAAAAGATCACGGCATATTTGCCGTTGACGTATTTCTTCAGATTGAAGGTTTCGTTGATTTCGTTGTTGCCCATCACGGCAACGGCGTTGAAATCGGGTGCGGGTTTACCGACGAGAACGGCCATGCTGGTCTCCTGATGGTTGTGTTGGGCAGCACAATTTAGGCTTTTGCCGCCGCCGCGTCAACTTTGATGCGTGCAGGGAGAAGTCTATTTCAGGCTGCATCAAGGTTCCATGATCTGCGTCATGAAACGCACTGCCGCGACCACGGCGAGTATGGGGAATAACGCGGGCAACCTGTGTTGATGTGAAGGCCGCTTATGCACTACCGGCTGCCGCAAACTGGATACGGTGCAACTGAGCATACACACCATCCTTTGCCAGCAGTTCGCGGTGCGTGCCGATCTCGACGATCTCGCCTTTTTGCAGAACGACAATCCGGTCAGCCTTTTCGATGGTGGACAGGCGATGCGCGATGACCAATGTGGTGCGGCCTTGCATCAGCGTTTCCAGCGCAGCCTGCACATGGCGTTCTGATTCGCTGTCCAGCGCGGAGGTGGCCTCGTCGAGGATCAGGATCGGCGCATCCTTGAGGATGGCGCGCGCGATGGCGATGCGCTGGCGCTGCCCGCCGGACAGCTTGACGCCGCGTTCGCCGACCAGCGTGTTCAGCCCTTCCGGCCAGTCGCGGATGAATTCCATCGCGTGCGCGGCCTGCGCGGCGGCAATGATTTCCGCCTCGCTGACCTTGCGCATCTGGCCGTAGGCGATGTTGGCCGCGACGGTGTCGTTGAACAGCACGACTTCCTGGCTCACCAGCGCGATGTTGGCACGCAGGCTGGCCAGTGTCAGGTCGTTGATGTCGTGGCCGTCCAGCGTGATGCGGCCGCCGGTCGGCGTATAGAAGCGCGGCGCAAGGTTGGCCAGCGTGGTCTTGCCGCTACCTGATGCGCCGACCAGCGCGATATTCTCACCGGCGCGGATATGCAGCGTGATGTCTTGCAGCGCAAGCCGCCCGTCGGCCCCGTAGGCAAACTGCACATGATCGAACTGCAACTCGCCGCGCACGCGGCCGATCGCCTGCGTGCCGCTATCCGTTTCGCCTTCGGTATCGAGCAGGGCGAACACGCTTTCCGCTGCCGCCAGGCCGCGTTGCAGGTATTCGCTGACGCCGGCCAGCCGCTTGAGCGGCGCAGTCAGCATCAGCATCGCCATGATGAACGAGACGAAACCGCCTACCGTGGTCTCGTCGGCCTGCGATTGCAATGTCGCGAGATAGACGATGACGGCAAGGGCGATCGCGGCGACCATCTGCACGATGGGCACGTTCGCCGCCGAGGCCGAAGCCTGCTTCATCGCATGGCGGCGCACCCAGTTGGCCTGCTCGTTGAAACGGCTGCTTTCGTACTGCTGCCCGCCGAACAGCTTGACCACCTTGTGCGCGCTTACGCTTTCCTCGATCACCTGCGTGATGTCGCCCATCGCGCGCTGCGCATCGCGACTGCTGGTGCGCATCCGCTTGCTGATGACGCGGATGATCCAGGCGATGACCGGCGCCATCAGCAGCGTCAACAGCGTCAGTTTCCAGTTGAGATAGAACAACCAGCCGAGCAGTCCGATGATGACGATGCTGTCGCGCACCGAGATCGTCACCACCGTGGTCGCCGCATTGGTCACCTGGGTGACGTCGAAAGTCAGCTTGGAAATCAGCGAGCCGGTGGCATGGTCGTCGTAATAGCGCGTCGGCAAGGCGAGCAGCTTGCGGAACATCGCGTCGCGCAAATCCATCACCAGCTTGTTACCCACCCAGTTGATCGCGTACGTGCCGATGAAGGTCGCCAACCCGCGTATCAGGAATATCACAATGATGACCACCGGCACCATGCGCATCATCTCCTGGTCCTTGTGCACGAACGTGCCGTCCAGCATCGGTTTCATCAACGCGGGTACCAGAGGCTCGGTGGCGGCGACCACGATCATGCCGAGCAGCGAAACGGCAAAGACGCGCCAGTACGGCTTGACGTAGCCGAGGAGGCGCAAATAGAGCTGGCTGCTGGTCATATTCATGGCGCGCACTTTAGCAGAAAGTCCGCAAACTCCCGAATACTCGCAGACACCTCGAAAAACCGTAGCGAGCGGAAGGGTGGCTGCACAGCAGCCGGGAACCCACCTTCCTGCTCCTTGCGGATGCATCAAGCCGCGCAGCAGGTCTTTCGAGGTGTCTTCATGAACAGGTTCGCGTGTCCATCAGCACCCACAAAATCAGTGCCGCGGTTTCCAGTAACTCGAGCAGCGCGCCGGCCGTATCGCCGGTGGTACCGCCGAGGCGCGCCATCATCATGCGCCGCAGCAGCCAGAACACGGCGAGACATCCCAGCACCAGCACTGCCCCGCGCATTCCCAGCACGGCCAGCATGCCCAGCAGGGTGGCCAGCAACATCAGGATCACGGCGCGGCGCGGCGCATGCTTGGCAAGCGCCTCTCCCAGCCCGCCGGGGCGCACGTAAGGGGTGGTGAGGAACAGCAATGGCATGGCAGCGCGCGCCAGCAGCAGCGGCCACAACAATGCCCAATCATTACTACATTGCATCAGTCCGGCCAGTGCGGCGAATTTCAGCAGCAGCACCAGCACCACGGCGACCACCGCGGCAGGGCCCGCATACGGGTCTTTCATGATCGCCAGCGTGCGCTCGCGGTTGCCGATACCGCCCAGCCACGCATCCGCGCTGTCAGCCAAGCCATCCAGATGCAGCGCGCCGGTCATCGCCACCCATGCCGCCAGCAGCAAGGCGGCATGCAGCAATACCGGTACGCCATGCAGCAGGCTATGCAGCCCGGCCAGCAATGCGCCCAGCAACAGCCCCACCAGCGGGTAATACAGCAGCGATGCGCCGACTTCGCGCTCGCCATATGGCTGTTTAAGCCTGACCGGAATCTGCGTGAGGAACTGAATCGCGAGCAGTAAGGGATAAAAAGATTTCATGCTGAGGCCTGTGCGGTTTACTTCTGTTCATGTACCACAACGGCCTGATGCAGCGCAGCGTGCGGCACCGACAGGCTGAGCAACTCGGTCAACGGGCGCTGTTGCAGATGGCACAAAATGATGCGCATCACCCCGCCGTGCGTAACCAGCAGCACGCGCTGGCCGGGATAGCGCGCGGGTAATTCCTGCCAGGCCGCCAGCACGCGCGCCTGGAATGACAGCAGCGGTTCCGCCTGCGGCGGCGTAAAGACAACCGGATCGCGCCAGAAATTTTCCAGCGTGCCAGCATCGGCGGCGGCGATTTCCGCCGCACTGCGCCCATCCCATGCGCCGAAATCTATCTCCTGAAAACGCGCATCAAAATGCAGCGGCAAGCCATGCCGTTGCGCGTAATCTTGTGCGAATACCGCGCAACGCGCCAACGGCGAACTCAGTACCGCGTGGTAGCGCGGTGCGTCCGGCAAAGCTTCCGCCATCTGCCGGCAGCCGTGCTCGCTTAGCGGCGCGTCAGTGCGCCCCAGATAGACGCTGCCTGCCCGCGTTTCACCGTGGCGCAGCAGGTCGATGCAAGTACGGCCATCAGAGATTTGCGGTTGACCGGACATTACAGTTTGCCCGACACCTGCGCTTCGGCAAAAGTCGCCATGTTGTTATGCAATGCGCAGGCCAGTTGCAGCAGCGGCACCGCCGTAGCCGCGCCGCTGCCCTCGCCCAGCCGCATCCCGATCTGCAACATGGGTTGCGCGTCGAGTGCGGTGAGCACGCGCTGATGCCCCGGCTCGGCGGAAGTGTGCGCAAACAACAGCCAGTTGCGCACATCAGGCTGGATGCGCACGGCGGTCAGTGCCGCCACGGTACTGATGAAGCCGTCCACCAGCACCGCCATGCCGTTTTGCGCGGCGGCCAGATATGCGCCCGCCAACGCCGCAATTTCGAAACCGCCAACATGGCGCAACACATCCAGCGGTTGCGCCAAGTTGGCCCGGTGCAAATCCAGCGCGCGCTGGATCACCGCAGCCTTGTGCGCCACCCCTTTGCTGTCCAGTCCCGTGCCGGGGCCCGCCAGCAGCTGCGGCGATTCCTGCAACAGCGCGCAGGCGATGGCGCTTGCCGAGGTGGTGTTGGCAATGCCCATTTCGCCACCGATGAACAGGTGCGCGCCATCCTGTTTTGCGCGCAACGCCGCCGCTTGCCCGGCTTGCATCGCCTGCGCCAACTGTTCCTCGGTCATCGCCGGGTCCTGCGCAAAATTGGCCGTGCCGGCGGCAATGCGTTCATCGCGCACCTTGGCCAATGGCTCGACCGGCAACACCGTGCCGAGATTGATGACTTCCAGCGTGGCATTTAAGTGCTTCGCCAGCACGCTGATCGCCGCACCGCCGCGCGCAAAGTTCTTCACCATTTCCACCGTGACAGCCTGCGGGAAGGCGGATACGCCCTCTGCCGCCACGCCATGGTCGGCGGCAAATATGCTGATATGCAAGCGCTCCATCTGCGGTTTGGCCGTGCCCTGCAACGCGGACAATTGCACCGCAATGGCTTCCAGCTTGCCCAGTGAGCCGAGCGGCTTGGTGAGTTGCTCCTGCCGCGCCAGCGCCGCTGTGCGCGATGATTCGTTCAATACGGCACAGGGTTGTGCCAGCCAATTAGTATTCATGCTTACTCCTGTTCAATTTAACTCCATGATGCAGAAGGCACGACGCGCCGTGCCCCTACTGTTCTTTTTTTACCGCCAGCGGCAAACCCGCCACCATTAAAATCACCCGCTCGCACAATGCGGCTAATTGCTGATGCAGCCGCCCCGCCTCGTCGCAATAACGGCGCGACAATTCACCGAGCGGCACGATGCCCATATTGGTTTCGTTGCTGACCAGAATGATCTGTCCGGGCAAGCGCGGCAGCACTTCCAGCAGAGCGGCACACTCGCGGCGCAGCTCCTGTTCGCTTGCATCGCACAGCAGCTGCGTCAGCCATAACGTCAGGCAATCCACCAGCACGCAACGCTGCGCTGCTGCCTCCCGCTGAAGGACTTCGGCCAGGTTCTGGCCTGCCTCGACCGATAGCCAGCTATCCGACCTGCGCGCCTGATGTTCGGCCACGCGCCGCTGCATCTCCGCATCACGCACCTGCGCGGTGGCGACATAGACCACCTGCAAACCGGAGGCCAGCGCATGCTGTTCCGCCAGGCGGCTTTTGCCGGAACGCACGCCGCCCAATATCAGTTCGCGCATGGCATCTCTTCCAAAGCAAATAATTCCCGCAACTGCGCGGTATCCAGATATTGCTCCACCGCATCGGCGAGCCGCTCCAGGTCGGCTTCGCGGCGCGCACGATAATCCGGCGTTGCCGCCTCGCCCAGCCCGGCCCAGCGCAACAGCGCGTCGGTCGCGGCACATGATTCAAACAGGCCGTGCAGATAGGTGGCGAGAATTTGCCCGTCGCTGGAGATTGTTCCATCTGGTGAAATTGCCCCGTCTGCACCGTGCTCAAGCTGCACTGCCGGATGCTGCAGCGCACGGCCCGCCGAAACCCCGGCATGTATCTCGTAGCCCGACACCGGCGCGCCTTTCAGCATCAGCGTGCCGCGCACATTGCGCAGTTGTTTTTCTGCTTGCAGCGTGGTGCTTAGTTCCAGCAAGCCCAGCCCGGTACTGCTGCCGGCTTCGCCTTCCAGGCCAAGCGGGTCGTGAATGGACTGCCCCAGCATCTGCAAGCCGCCGCAGATGCCGATGAGCTTGCCGCCGTAACGCAGATGCCGCTGTATCGCGGCTTCCCAGCCTGCCTCGCGCAGGCTGGCCAGGTCGTTGCGCACCGCCTTGCTGCCCGGCAGGATGATCAGATCGGCGGCGGGAATAGCCTCGCCCAGCGCGACAAAACTGAATTCGATTTGCGGGTGCAGGCGCAGCGGATCGAAGTCGGTATGGTTGCTGATGTGCGGTAGCACCGGCACGATCACGCGCAGCTTCCCCCCCCCTCCTCCGCAGGCGGGATAACCAGCGACTTGATCGCCGTCTCTGGGCGACTTAATCGAATGGCTAAAGGTTTTATCAGAGGGTTGTAGCGAGGGCCGTTGGGCGGAGATGCCGACTGGCACTGCATCTTCCGCCTCCACATGCAGGTCGCGCAGATAAGGCAGTACGCCGATCACCGGCTTGCCGGTTTGCTGCTCCAGCCAATCCAGGCCGGGCTGCAACAAGGCCAGATCGCCGCGAAAACGATTGATGACGAAACCGGCCACGCGCGCCTGTTCGCTGGGTGAGAGCAACGCCAGCGTGCCGACCAGATGGGCGAACACACCGCCTCGGTCGATATCGGCGATCAGGATCACCGGGCAATCCACCGCTTCGGCAAAGCCCATGTTGGCGATGTCGCCCGCGCGCAGATTGATTTCTGCGGGACTACCCGCGCCCTCGACCACTACCACGGAATATTGCGCGGACAGGCGTCGATGCGATTCCAGCACCGCTACGCGCGCCGTGTTTTTATAGGTGTGATATTCCAGCGCTTCCATATTGCCGATGGCATGCCCGTGAATGATGACCTGCGCGCCGGTATCGCTGTTCGGTTTGAGCAGCACCGGATTCATGTCGGTGTGCGGCGCAAGGCGCGCGGCTTGCGCCTGCACCGCCTGCGCGCGCCCGATCTCGCCGCCGTCGCCGGTCACCGCACTGTTCAATGCCATGTTCTGCGGCTTGAACGGCGCGACACGCACTTCCTGCCGCACCAGCCAGCGGCACAAAGCCGCGACCAATGTGCTCTTGCCGGCATCGGAGGTGGTGCCCTGCACCATCACCGTCCGCGCAGTCATCGTTTCATCCCGCTTAACGAGCATGGCAAGCAACCATCCCTGAGAGTGAAACCCGCCATGCCCGTTTCCCTCTCTCCTAACTCTCTCCCGCTTGCGGGAGAGAGGGACGCGGTCTCGCTGCGCGAGATTTGCGTTAATGCTTCAGCCAGACGCGACCATTGCGCCTCATCGCACGGCAAGCCGAAACGTACACTGGGCGGCGTATCGAACAAACGCGTCAGGATGCCCTGTTGCGCCAGATGCTGATGCACGCTCGCGGCAGATACGCAGCACACCCATTGAAACAGGCTGCCGCCGCCACTCGGCGGCAAGCCTTGCGTGCTCATCAATTCCGCCAGGCGTTGTGCCGCCAGCGACAGGGCCTTGCGCGTTGCGTCTTGCCAGGCCGTATCGCGCAACGCCAGTGTCGCCACGTAGCGCGACGGCGCGGCAATCGGCCACGGCCCCAGCAACTCGGCAAGCGGCCGCAGCACATTTTCTTCCGCCAACACGAAGCCGACCCGCGCACCGGCCAGGCCGAAAAATTTTCCCAACGAGCGCAGCACGATCAAACCGGGGCGCGGGCAGGCCGACGCGAGACTGTGCTCGGGCGAGGCATCCATGAACGCCTCGTCCACCACCAGCCAGCCGCCGCGCGCCGCCAGTTGCGCATGCAGATCCAGCAATTCTTCCCGACGAAAAAAATTACCGGTGGGATTGTTCGGGTTGACGACGACCGCGACTTGCACGGTCGCGCCGGCTTGCAGAATCTCTGCCGCAGGCACGCTGACAACCTGATGGCCGTGGCGCTGCCAGGCGTGCGCGTGTTCCGCGTAACTGGGCGCGACGATTGCCACTTGCGCTGGCGGGCGTAACATCGGCAAGGCTTGAATAGCCGCCTGCGAACCCGCCACCGCCAGCAATTGCGATGTGCCGTAATAGTCTTGCGCGGCGGCGTTCAGCTCGTCGTCATCCTGCGGCAGGCGTTGCCAAACCTCGTTCGGCACGACGGGCACCGGCCAGCCAAGCGGATTGATGCCGGTGGACAAATCCAGCCAGTCCGCTTCGGCTATTCCATATTGCCGCGAGGCGTGGCGCAGCCGTCCGCCGTGCTCAAGCATGTTGCCACCCAGCTACCAGCAACGTCACCAGGGTAATGACAATCAGCCAAGCATACAAAGTATGGCGCACCAGCCGCACGGCGCGCGCAATGTCCGCCGCGCCTGCCGCCATGCCGCAGCCCAGCAGCGGGCGCTGTTCCGATTCGCCGTGATAAATTGCCGCGCCGCCGAGCCGCACGCGCAACGCCCCCGCTCCGGCAGCCATCACCGGCCCGGCGTTCGGGCTTTCCCAGGCTGCGGCCTGTTGCCGCCAGCAAGACAGCGCACTGCGAGTATGCCCCAGTAACGCGTAACTCAACGCGGTCAGGCGCGCCGGGATGAAATTCAATACGTCGTCCAAACGCGCCGCAGCCCATCCGAAACAGTTATAGCGCGCATTGCGGTAGCCCCACATCGCATCCAGCGTATTGCTCAAACGATACAGCAGCACACCGGGCGCACCCGCCAGCACGAACCAGAACAACGCGGCGAAGATCGCATCATTGCCGTTTTCCAGCACCGATTCGACTGCGGCGCGCGAGATGCCGGACTCATCCAGCTGACTGGTATCGCGGCTGACCATCAAGCCCACTTGCCGGCGCGCATCCGGCAGGCCTCCGGCGGAAAAGGCGGCGACCACCTGCTCGGCATGTTCGCGCAGGCTGCGCGGTGCGATCGCGAAATACAGCAGCACGATGGAAAACAGCATTCCGAAAATGGCGGATTGTTGCAGCATCGCCGCGAGCAGCACGAACGGAATCAGCAACGCGCACACTGAGACGATGCCGCGCAAGTAGCGCACGGCAGGAGCGGCATCCCCGGATTCATAATCCCCGGGCCCATAAAATATTTTTTCAACCCATCGCGCCAGCCGGCCAAAACCCGCCAGCGGATGAAAACGGCGCGGCTCACCCAGCAAGCGGTCAAACAACACCGCCGTCAATATCATCAGCGGCACTTCCAGGTGATTGAAAAATGGTAGCGGCATCATCGGCCAGCGAAGGATGCTGCCGCAACAATGGCGTTCGGGAAGATCATGGGAAATTCGCCTGGCTGTTACAGCTCGACGCCCGGCTGCGCGCAGACGCCCGCATCGAACGCATGTTTGACCGGGCGCATTTCGGTGACAGTGTCGGCGTATTCGATCAGCGCGTCGGGCGCAGCGCGGCCAGTCAATACCACATGCTGCATTGCCGGACGGTTGCGCAGCGCTTCCAGCACTTGCTCGATTTGCAGGTAATTGAGCTTCAACGCGATGTTGATCTCATCCAGCACCACCAGCGCAATGTCCGGGTTGCGCAACATGCTGCAAGCCATATCCCATGCGGCTTGCGCCGAGGCAATGTCGCGCTGCTTGTCCTGGGTTTCCCAGGTAAAGCCTTCGCCCATCACGTGATACTCGACTTCGGGAAAGCGGCGAAAGAACGCTTCCTCGCCGGTAGAAAAACTGCCTTTGATGAATTGCACCACGCCGACGCGCATGTTGTGCCCGAGGGCGCGCGCGACCATGCCGAAGGCCGCGCTGCTCTTGCCCTTGCCGTTGCCGGTGTGCACCAGCACCACGCCGCGGCTTTCGGTGGCGCGGGCGATCTTCGCATCCACCACTTCCTTGTGGTGCTGCGCGCGGACGCGGTGCCGCTCGTCCGCGGCGTTCTTGTCGCTCATTATTCGGCTTTGGCAGCGGCCGGTGCGCGCGCGGTCAGTACCGCATATAACGCGGCTGCGCACACCAGATACAGCAGGCCGCCGGCCAGATACTGGGAATAGTATTGCGCCACGCGCGCGGCGTATTCGGCCATGCCCATGGCCGGGTAGCGTTCCGAGAACAGATAGAACGCGCCATTGGAAACCAGGAACGCCGCGCTCAGCGCAGCGACCGCAAGGCCGGCAAATATGCCCAGGCTGCGCAGGCTGTATTGATGGATGCGCGCATAGTAGCGGCCCGCCAACCACAATACCGCATAGGTCGGAATCAAAAACCAGTATGCGGGCGTCACGCAATAATCGCTCACGCCCAGGTGGGCAATCGCCACGTAATCCAGCGCAGCCGCTTCGAGCAGCAACCCGACAAGTAACAGAGGGCCGGCGATAAAGAAACCGGCCAGCAGGAACACCGCCAGTGAAGCATCCGGCAAATGCAGCGCGCTGCCGAAATGATGCATACGCGTGGCCGCCATCAAGATGGCCAAGATCAAACCAATCAACACCGGACGTTGGGATAACAGTTTCATGTTGCACTCCTTAAAATTATAAAAATTGACACTTGAAAATTCACTGCGACTACTTGATCAGTTTCTGGGTTGATAATTCAGCGTGAAGTATAACCCGCGCCCCGCCTGATTATAGAACTGCGCGGTCTCGTACTTCTTGTCCAGCAGGTTGTCGATGCGCCCCTGCGCCTGCCAGTCCCGTGCAATGCGGTATTCGGCGCGCACGTCGAGCAAACCGTAGCCGCCCAGACGTTTGGTGGCGGTGTTGGCGAGGTCATCGAAGCGGCGGCCTTCCGCGTACAGCGAACCGGCCAGACGATATGCGCCAAAGCCATGTGCCGCTTCGATGCGCATGGTTTCCGTCGCGCGGCGATTCAGCAGCCTGCCCCGGTTTGCGCCGGAAGTCTGGCGCGGGTCTTGCAGAGTCAGTGTGCCGTTGATGTCCCAGTCGGCCAGATGCGTTTGCAACTGGCCTTCCAGGCCCTTCAGGCGCGCCGTGTTGATATTGACGGGAGTAAAGCTGGCATCGAAGCCGATCAGGTCGGTGATGTCGGTCTGATAGGCATGCAGCGACCACTTGTACGACGCCTCATGCCCGCCCACGCCTGCTTCGAAGCTGCGTGACAACTCCGGACGCAACGTCGCGCTGCCGAATCCCGGATAGTACAGTTGATTGAAGGTCGGAGCCTTGAACGCCGTGCCATAGGAAGCCGTCAGGCGCAGCGTGTCGTTGACCGCATAACCGTAGCCCAAACCGGCAGTGTCGTGCCCGCCGAACTGCTGGTTGTCATCGCGGCGCGCACTGACCTGTAGGCTGTGCGCGCCGAAGCTTCCCTGATATTGCCCGAACAGCGCGCGATTGCTGCGCGCGGTTTGCGCATAGGCGCGCAGGCTTTCGATGCGATCCTGCTGGTAGTCCAGTCCGGCGCTGAGCAGCTGTCGGTCATCCAGCACGATATCATTTTGCCAGGTCAGATTGTCGCGCTGCGTGTTGTAGCGGTCGATATGCAGGCCGTTGAAGAACAGGTCGGAATCATCCCGGCTGTGCCCGGCGCGCAGCGTCACATGCCACGGTTCGGCAGCGGCGAAATACGCGCTGCCGCCGAGCACCTGCTGCACCGATTTGGCCTCGTTGCCCGCAAAGATGCTACCGTCCGACTGGTTCGCGCCATTCGCCTGAAGCGCATTGAAATCAGCCGTCACGCCATTATCGAAGCGATAGCCGCCGCGCAGCCCCAACGATAAATTGCGATAGCCGTCCTTGTCCGGCTCATTAACAAAACAACCTGCCGCCAGACTGCCGCGGCAGGCGTTGAAGCCGCTAGTGCCTTGCTGATTGAGTTTGGTGTTGAACCAGCCTTGCTCCCCGCCGCCGCTCAAACCGAACATGCTATTGAACGTGCCATAACTCCCCGCCGTCGCGCTGAACGAAGGTGTCAGCGCGCCGCCGCCCTTGCGCGTGAAAATCTGGATCACGCCGCCGATCGCTTCCGAGCCGTACAGGCTGGTGCGCGGGCCGCGCACGATTTCGATGCGCTCGATTTGCGCCACGGGAATATCCTGGAACGATGCCGTGCCGGTCGTTGCCGAGCCGACCTTGATGCCGTCTACCAGCACCAGTATGTGGTCGGCGTTGGTGCCGCGCAAATGCACCGAAGTCGCCTTGCCCGCACCACCGCTATTGCTGATGGTCAGGCCGGCCACACCGCGCAGCACATCCGGCAGGGATTGCGCTTGCGAGCGGGCTATATCCTGACGGGTGATGATGGAAACGGAAGCCAGGGTTGCATCGGCGGATTGCGCGGTGCGCGTGGCGGTGACAACTATATCCGGCAAGGTTTCGTTGATGACTGCGTAAGCAGGGGTGCACGCCGCGCTGAGCAGTGCGGCAGACAGTTTATATTTCATTTGAAGTGCTCCTGAAAATTTCCAAGCGTCCCCGTTGGAAGATCAAATTCAGGAAATGCGGCGGGTAGAAAAGCAGAGGCTGAACGGCGTAACTGTTCATTTCCGATGCGCCACCCGCAGCATCTCCTGTTACCTTTGCTCCAGGGCCGGTCTCCGGGCTCGCAAGTCTTGATCTGCCGCCTTCCCATGATCGCTCACAGTGGCATACTGGCAAATCCGCACTCGCTTACCGTTGCGGGGGCAGCACAGGCATCGGGTTGTATCCCTCACCTGTTTCCCGTTTAACTCGCCTGCAAGCAGGCGAGAACCTCAAAGCAGCGCGCACTCTAACACAAGCGCAGCAAACGCAAGCAAAAGTCTTTGGCAAAAAATCACAAATCGCTTTCAGAACTTCGGCTTACCATTTGACTTATCAGCACTTTCCAAATTATAGTCAGTCTATGGAAAACGAATTGAACGCACTGGAAGGCAAACTTGCGCAGCTGATACAGGTGAGCGGCAAGCTGCGTGCGGAAAACCACCAGTTGCGCCAGGAACTGGCGCATGCGCTCAGCAGCAACCGGCAATGCAGCGACAAAGTGGAAAGCGCAAAAGCGCGTTTGGAAAAATTACTGCTTACCCTTCCTGAAGAACAAACATGAGCGGCGCCACCAAAACGCTGGATATCAAGCTTCTCGACCGGGAATTGCGCGTTGCCTGCCCCGAAGAGGAACGCGGCGAACTGCTCGATGCCGTTGCCTACCTCGACAAAAAAATGCGCGAGATCCGCGATGCCGGCAAGATCGCCAGCGTCGAGCGCATCGCCCTGATGGCCGCGCTCAACATCACCCACGAACTGCTTTCCGTGAAAATCGGACGCGGTTTTGACGTCGCCGATTTTAAGCGTAGAATCGATTCCATGCAGGCGGCGATCGACCAGGCACTAGCCGAACAAGATTCGCTGTTCTGATAATTAAATTGCGGGTTTGTCCCCTGCGGTGCTCGTCAGGCTCATATATTCTTTGAACCAATAAGCTTTGCTTAAGGCCGCGCCCCTCGATGTTGCTGTTGTGAACGTCCCCAGCCGATGTATCTGGTAGTTGTATTTGGCGGACGTACCTGATGTGACTGGGAAGCGGCCCTCTTGAACCTAGGTTCAAGATGCTGGGTCAACGGCACAGGCGGGGGACTTTATTCAAAGACCTCTGTACAACTGCTGCGCTCGCTGATGCTGCGTTAAAAAATGACTCGAAATCCTCATGTACTAAAATGTACATTCCGGTTTCTCACCATTTTTTGCCTTGCCTCAGCCTCGCTCGTTACGTTGTACAGAGGTCTTTTCCGTGCGGCCTGATTCAGGCCGCACTTTTTGTTTGCGGATAGGAACCATGCGTTACTGGCTGATGAAATCCGAACCCGGCGATTGCAGCATCGATGATCTTGCCGCGATGCAGAACCAGACCGTCGCCTGGTACGGCGTGCGCAACTATCAGGCGCGCAACTTCATGCGCGACCAGATGCGGATCGGCGACGGTGTGCTGTTCTACCACTCCAACTGCAAGGAACCGGGCATCGCCGGTATCGCCACGGTCGGCAGCAGCGTTTATCCCGACGCCACGCAGTTTGACCGCAAGAGCCGGTTCTTCGACCCCAAGGCCACCCCGGAACAACCGCGCTGGTTTAACGTGGATGTGCAACTGTTGCGCAAGATACCGCTCATCGCCATCAAGGAGTTGCGCCAGCACCCGGAACTGGCGCGAATGCGCACCCTGCAGCGCGGCAACCGCCTGTCGATCACCCCGCTCGACCCGGCGGAGTGGAACTTCATCCTGAAAAACCTGGTGCGCGATTGAAGGCATGAAGGGCGCGATAAATCGCGTCCCTACGATATTTCACTATCGATTGGAAAATGGAATTTATGGAATGGTATGCCGCCTATCTCCTGCTCGGCGCCTTCGTCGGCTTTTTCGCCGGTTTGCTCGGCATCGGTGGCGGGCTGGTGCTGGTTCCGGTGCTGAGTTTCCTGTTTGAAGCGCAGCATCTGGGCGGAGCGCAAAATCTGCATCTCGCGCTGGGCACCTCGATGGCGGCCATTCTCTACACCGCCGCTTCCAGCGCGTATACGCACCACGCGCATGGCGCGGTCAACATGCATATCGTGCGCAACATCACGCCGGGCCTGCTGCTGGGCACGTTGCTCGGGGCGCTGTTCGCCAGCAACGTCTCACAGTTTTACCTGGCGGTATTTTTTACGCTGTTCGTGTATTTCGCCGCCGTGCAGATGCTGCTCGGGCTCAGGCCTAAGGCTACCCGGCAACTACCCGGGCGTGCCGGACTGACGCTGGTCGGCAGCGGCATCGGCGCGATCAGCAGCCTGGTCTCCATCGGCGGTGGAACGCTGAGCGTGCCCTACATGCTGTGGCACAACATCCCTTTCAAACAGGCGATTGGCACCTCGGCCGCGCTCGGCCTTCCCATCGCGTTCGGCGGTACGATAGGCTATGTCGCCACCGGCCTGATGCTGCACACGCTGCCTGGCGGAACGCTGGGCTTCGTCTATCTCCCCGCGCTGTTCATGCTCATCTTCGGCAGCGCCTTCACCACGCCGCTCGGCGCAAAAGCAACTCACCGGCTGCCGCTGAAGCCGCTGCGCAGCGGCTTCGCCATCCTGCTGTTGGTATTGGCGACGAGAATGTTGCTGAAGGCATTTGCCTGAGATCGTAGAAAATTGTCGGGCTACGCTGCGCTAACCCGACCTACGCTCCTGAAGCCGAAAGCACAGCACCACCAGCACGACCAGCAGCAGCATCGCCACCGCGTTGTGCAGCACCGCAACCAGCAGCGGCAACCCAAGCAGCACATTGGCGACACCAAGTGCGAACTGGAGCGCGACCAATCCCAGCACAGCCTTGCCGATGTTGCGCAAGCTTTTCACCGCCATGATCCCGAAGGACAGCCAACCCACGTAAACAAGGATAAGCAGCGCGCCGGCGTGATGCATCCAGTGGATCGCTGTCAACCTTTCCGCGGAAAGCGTCAAGCCGGATGAATCGAAGCTGTAGGAAAAATCCATAGCCGGCAGCAGCGCACCCTGGCAGAGCGGAAACCCGTTGCAGGCAAGCGCGGCAAAATTGGAGCTTACCCAGCCGCCCAGCATGATCTGGATCAGCAGCAACGCTATGCCGAGCCACGAGAGGCCGCGCCATCTTTGCGCCTCACACGGATCGACTGCGGCAGGAGGCGCCATCTGGCGCAGCGCGATCCATGCCAGCAGCAGCAGCATCGCAATCCCGCCCGCGAGATGCACCAGGACGATGACCGAACGCGGCAAATGGGAAAAGGCCCAGATGCCGAACGCCGCGAGGAAGGCCATCAACCCCACCAGCAGGGTCGGCAGCAGCGGCGATTGCCGCAGTTCCCTGCGCTTCTTCCACGCCAGCCCGCAAACCGCGATAGCCAGCAACCCCAGCAGTTGCACCACCTGGCCGTGCAGCTTCCACTGCCACGAGGTATGGCCGCGCGGCGCATCCGCTCTGGGCGGCTGCCTCTCCTTCAGCGCGTTTTCCTCATAGCAGGCAGGCCAGTTGGCGCAACCCAGGCCGGCATCGGAAAGACGCGCATAAGCGCTCAACACCACCGCGCAGAAGGCGAGCACGCAGGTAACCAGGACAAGTTTCAGATACATCGGCCGACACCAAAAGAAATGACCGCACGATTGTATGCCATCGCGGCGGGCAAGGCGAGGATGTCCATCCGCAACGGCTCCAAGCGCCCTATTTATGCTAATCTGCGCGGGTATTTTTCAGACAAATCAAACATGAACGGTTATTTGAAACGCATCCTTAACGCGCGCGTCTACGACGTGGCGATCGAAAGCCCGCTGGAATTCGCGCCCAATCTTTCCGCGCGCACCGGCAATACGCTGCTGCTCAAGCGCGAGGACATGCAGCCGGTATTCTCCTTCAAGCTGCGCGGCGCATACAACAAGATGGCGCAGCTCACGCCGAAGCAACTCAAACGCGGCGTCATCGCCGCCTCGGCGGGCAACCATGCGCAGGGCGTGGCACTCAGCGCGCAGAAGCTCGGCTGCAGGGCGGTCATCGTGATGCCCGCCACCACGCCGCAGATCAAGATCGATGCGGTGAAGAGCCGCGGTGCGAAAGTTGTGCTGCACGGCGACTCGTATTCCGACGCCTACGCGCACGCGCTGGAACTGGAAAAACTGGAAGGCATGACCTTCGTGCATCCCTACGACGATCCCGACGTGATCGCCGGGCAGGGCACCATCGCGATGGAAATCCTGCGCCAGCACACCCAGCCGATCCACGCGATCTTCTGTGCCATCGGCGGCGGTGGGCTGGCTGCCGGCGTGGCGGCCTACGTCAAGCAATTACGCCCCGATATCAGGATCATCGGCGTGCAGCCGGTCGATTCTGATGCCATGTACCGTTCGCTGAAAGCCAAACGGCGCGTCACGCTCGACCATGTCGGGCTGTTCGCCGACGGCGTGGCGGTCAAGCAGGTCGGCCAGGAGACCTTCCGCCTGTGCCGCAAGCTGGTGGACGAGATCGTCCTGGTGGACACTGACACCACCTGCGCCGCGATCAAGGACGTGTTCGAGGACACCCGCTCGATCCTAGAGCCGGCGGGCGCGCTCGCGATCGCCGGGGCCAAGCTGTATGCCGCACGCGAAAAGCTCAAGGGCGAGACGCTGGTCGCCATCGCCTGCGGTGCGAACATGAACTTCGACCGGCTGCGCTTCGTCGCGGAACGCGCCGAGATCGGCGAACGGCGCGAGGCGATCCTCGCCGTGACGATCCCCGAAACGCCCGGCAGCTTCCGCAAATTCTGCACGCTGCTCGGCAAGCGCAACATCACCGAATTCAACTACCGCTACGCCGACCCGGAAGTGGCGCATGTGTTCGCCGGCATCCAGGTGCGCAACCAGTCCGAGACCGCTGAACTGGTGGATAGACTGCGGCGCAACGATCTGCCCACGCTCGACCTGTCTGACAATGAAATGGCCAAGCTGCACCTGCGCCATCTGGTCGGCGGCCACGCGCCGGAGGTCAAGGACGAAATCATGTTCCGTTTCGAATTCCCGGAACGCCCCGGTGCACTGATGAATTTCCTCAACAGCATGAGCCACAGCTGGAACATCAGCCTGTTCCACTATCGCAACCACGGCGCGGACTACGGGCGCGTGCTGGTCGGCATGCAGGTGCCGCACCACGACAAGAAGGCGCTCAAAATCTTCCTTGACACCCTCGGCTACCGCTACTGGGACGAGAGCGGCAACCCGGCGTACCGATTGTTCCTCGGGTGAACCATGCCCCACTCGCTCAAGCAGGTCATCCGCAAGAGCACGCTATCCCGGCGCGAGCAGCTCCCAGCCGAAGCGCGCGCCGCATACAGCGCGACCATCACCGCACGGCTGCTGCAACTGCCGGAATACCGGCAGGCCGGCGCCGTGCTGGGCTATATGAACTTCGGCACGGAATTCTCCAGCGAGCTTTGGGTCGAACATGCGCTGGCGGATGGCAAGCGCCTGGCCCTGCCCAAGGTGAACCGCCACACCAACCACCTCGACCTGTACTGGGTGGAAGATCCGGAGAACCAGTTGGCGGCGGGTCTGTGGGGGATACGCGAACCGGTCGTGGAACGCTGCGAGCGGCTGGCTGCAACGAGTGAGATAGAGTTCGTCCTGCTGCCCGGCGTGGCATTCACCCGCGACGGTGCGCGTCTGGGCTATGGTGGCGGGTATTACGACAAGCTGTTGGCAGACATGGCGCAACAGCCGGTGCTGGCTGCTGCGGCATTCGCGTTACAGATCGTCGAGCAGCTTCCGCAGGAGGCGACCGACATCAAGGTCCAATGGATCTTCACCGAGCAGGAAACCATCGCCTGTGTGTGGCAAGGGAGCAGCTAGGAATTTTCAGGGGTTTCCCTAAAATGACGTTACTGCAACAAGGGAGGTGAACGATGGCATCATTACCTGATCACGGCCCGCCCGATCCCGATCGACAGGAGACCCAGGAGTGGCTGGACGCGCTCGATGCGGTGCTGCAGAACGAAGGTGTGCAACGCGCGCATTTCCTGATCGAGCAGCTGATCGCCAGGGCGCGCAGCGCAGGCGCGGGTCTGTCGTTCTGCACGACCACGCCGTATCGCAACACCATCCCGCCGGAGAAGGAGCAACGCTCCGCCGGCAACCATGAACTGGAACACCACCTCCGCGCGCTGACGCGCTGGAACGCGATGGCGCTGGTGCTGAACGCCAACCGCGAGTCTTCCGGGCTGGGCGGGCATATCGCCAGCTTCGCCTCGGCGGCGACCTTGTACGACGTCGCGTTCAATCATTTCTTCCATGGCGTGACCGAAGACCACGGTGGCGACCTGGTGTATTTCCAGGGGCATTCCTCGCCCGGCATGTATGCGCGCGCCTTCCTCGAAGGGCGCATCGGCGAGGAGCTGATGTACAAGTTCCGCCAGGAGGCGGACGGCAACGGATTGTCTTCTTATCCGCACCCGTGGCTGATGCCGGACTTCTGGCAGTTCTCCACCGTGTCGATGGGGTTGGGGCCGCTGATGGCGATCTACCAGGCGCGCTTCATGCGCTATCTGGAGTACCGCGGCATCGCGCAAACCACCGGTCGCAAGGTGTGGGCCTTCCTCGGCGACGGCGAGACCGACGAGCCGGAATCGCTGGGCGCGATCTCGCTGGCGGGGCGCGAGCATCTCGACAACCTGATCTTCGTCGTGAACTGCAACCTGCAGCGACTCGACGGCCCGGTGCGCGGCAACGGCAAGATCATCCAGGAACTGGAAGGCGTGTTCCGCGGCGCGGGCTGGAACGTCATCAAGGTGGTATGGGGCAGGCACTGGGACCGTCTGCTCGCCAAGGACAAGCATGGCCTGCTACTCCAGCGTATGGAAGAAGTGGTGGACGGCGAATACCAGACCTACAAGGCTCGGGACGGCTCCTACGTGCGCGAGCATTTCTTCGGCAAATACCCGGAACTGCTGGAGATGGTCGCGGACATGTCCGACGAGGAGATCTGGCGTCTGAATCGCGGCGGCCACGATCCGTACAAGGTATACGCGGCGTATGCGGAGGCCGTCAAACACACCGGCCAACCGACCGTGATCCTCGCCAAGACGGTGAAGGGCTACGGTATGGGCGCGTCCGGCGAAGCGCAGAACCCGACCCACCAGCAGAAGAAGATGGACCTGGACTCGCTGTTCAAATTCCGCGACCGTTTCAACATCCCGCTGACCGACGCGCAGGTGGAGAGCCTGGATTTCTACCGCCCGCCCGAAGACAGCCTGGAGATGAAGTACCTCAGGGAACGGGGCAGGACGATGGGCACGGTCCCGGCGCGCAAGCCGGTCGATGAGTGCCTGATGGTGCCGGGGCTGGATGCGTTCGACGTGCTGCTGAAAGGCACCGAAGACCGCGAGATCTCCACGACGATGGCGTTCATGCGCCTGCTCGGCATCCTGGTCAAGGACAAGAACATCGGCAAGCTGGTCGTGCCTATCGTGCCGGACGAGTCGCGCACTTTCGGCATGGACGGGCTGTTCCGCCAGATCGGCATCTTCTCGCAGGTCGGGCAGCTTTATACCCCGCAGGACGCCGACCAGCTGATGTTCTACAAGGAAGACAAGAACGGCCAGATCCTGCAGGAGGGCATCAACGAGGCGGGCGCGATGTCCTCGTGGATCGCCGCTGCAACAGCCTACGCGAACCACGGCGCGGCGATGATCCCGTTCTATATCTATTACTCGATGTTCGGCTTCCAGCGCGTCGGCGACCTGGCCTGGGCGGCGGGTGACATGCTGGCACGCGGCTTCCTGGTCGGCGGCACCGCCGGGCGCACCACGCTGAACGGCGAAGGCCTGCAGCACCAGGACGGCCACAGCCACCTCGCGGCGGCGACCATCCCGAATTGCGTGTCCTATGACCCGGCCTTCGCGTACGAGCTGGCGGTCATCGTCCAGGACGGCATGCGCCGCATGTATGTGAACCAGGAGAACGTGTTCTATTACATCACGTTGATGAACGAAAACTACGCTCATCCGGCCATGCCCGCGGGTGTCGAGGGGGGTATCGTCAAGGGGATGTATTTGTTTAGGGGAGTGGGGAATGGGGAGTGGGGAGTGGGAAAACCAGTGGTGCAATTGCTGGGCAGCGGGACGATCCTGCGCGAGGTGATCGCGGCGGCGGAACTGCTGGAGCGGGATTTCGGCATCTCCGCCGACATCTGGAGCGTGACCAGCTTCAACGAGTTGCGCCGCGACGGTCTGGCGTGCGAACGCTGGAACATGCTGCATCCCGAAGCCGAACCGCGCGCCAGCCATGTCGAACAGTGCCTCGCGGGGCGTAGCGGACCGGTGATCGCCGCGACCGATTACCTCAAGAGCTACGCCGACCAGATCCGCGCCTTTGTGCCAAAATCCTACACCGTGCTGGGCACGGACGGTTTCGGCCGTTCCGACACGCGCAGAAAACTGCGCGGTTTCTTCGAAGTGGATCGCTGCCACATCGCCGTTGCCGCACTGAAGGCATTGGCCGATGAAGGCACGATCGAGGCCGGCGAGGCCAGCAGGGCGATCCAGTTGTACCAGATCGATCCGGACAAGCCGAACCCGGCCACTGCATAAGCCGAGGGAAACGACATGGCAGATATCAGGAATGTGGCCGTACCGAACATCGGCAACTTCAAGGATGTGAATGTCGTCGAGGTACTGGTCAAGGTTGGCGACACGATCAAGGCGGAAGACAGCCTGATCACGCTGGAAACCGACAAGGCGACGATGGATGTGCCGGCACCGGCAGCGGGTGTGATCCGGGAAATGATGGTCAAGGCCGGAGACAAGGTGTCGCAAGGCTCGGTGATACTGCGGCTGGAAAGTGGCGATACGGCGAAGGCACTTGCCGTGCAGCCTGTTACCGCAGCGGCGGCGACAGTTGAGCAAACCCGGAACCCCTCCCCAGCCCTCCCCTTGTCAGGGGAGGAAGCCGCTCCTTCTCCTCCACTGACAAGGGGAGGCCGGGAGGGGTTAGCGCATGCCAGCCCCGCGATCCGTCGCTTCGCTCGCGAACTCGGCGTGGATATCGCGCAAGTCCGGGGCAGCGCTGCGAAGGGGCGCATCACCAGGGACGACGTGCAGAACTTCGTCAAGGCTGCTTTGGCGCAGCCGCACGGCGCGGCGGGCGGCCTGCAAGTGCTCGCCATGCCAATAGTGGATTTCGCCCAATTCGGCGCAATCGAGACCAGGCCGTTGTCACGCATCAAAAGACTGTCCGGTCCCTATTTGCACCGCAACTGGGTGAGCATCCCGCATGTCACGCAGTTCGACGAGGCGGACATCACCGACATGGAAGCCTGGCGCAAGCAGTTGAATGAGGAATACGCGAAGCAGGGCATCAAGATCACGCCGCTGGCCTTCTTCCTCAAGGTCGTAGCGGATGCCCTGCGGCAATACCCGGAATTCAACGCCTCACTGGAGTCCAGCGCCGGGAGCCTGGTGCTGAAAAAATATTTCCACATCGGTGTGGCGGTGGACACCCCCGAAGGCCTCGTGGTACCGGTACTGCGCGACGTGGACAGCAAAGGCATCGTACAGCTCGCAAAGGAACTCGGCGAGATCAGTGCGCGAGCACGCGACCAGAAGCTCTCCGCCGCCGAGATGCAGGGCGGCTGCTTCACCATTTCCAGTCTCGGCGGCATCGGCGGCACGGCGTTCACACCGATCATCAACGCACCGGAAGTAGCGATCCTCGGCGTGTCCAGGTCGAGCATGAAGCCGGTGTACCAAAACGGCGGATTCGTGCCGCGCCTGATGCTGCCGCTGTCACTGTCCTACGACCACCGCGTGATCGACGGCGCGTCCGCCGCGCGCTTCATCGTTTACCTGTCGCAGACACTGGCAGACATCCGCCGCCTCGCGCTGTAGGGTTGCAGTCAGCCACGGATCTACACGGATAAAACCTTGCGTTGCGGAGGGGTGGCATTTCACCAAGATACGAAATCTGTTGTTCGCTCGGGATGCGCATGGGAGAATCGAATCGGTCACCTATCGCTATCCGTGTCCATCCGTGGCTAATTATGGTTTCTGACAACTTGAGCATCGCACCTATCGGCATTCTCGGCGGCACCTTCGATCCGATCCATTACGGACATCTGCGCCTTGCCGAGGAAATGCTGGAACTGGCGAACCTCCGGCAGATCCGCTTCATCCCCACCGGCATACCGCCGCACCGCGGAGCACCACAAGTGTCCGCGCAGCATCGCAACGCGATGGTACGGCTGGCGATAACCGACCAGCCCGCTTTCGTGCTGGATGACCGCGAGGTCAGGCGTACCACACCGTGCTACACGGTGGACACGCTGCGCGAACTGCGCGCCGAACTGGGGGCGGCTCAGCCGCTGTGCCTGCTGATGGGCGGTGACGCCTTTCTGCAATTGCATACCTGGCACGAATGGGAGCGATTGTTCGAGCTGGCGCACATCGTGGTCGGCTATCGTCCCGGCTACACGCTGGAGGAACGCATCCGCAGCGCAACGGTGGAACTGCAACGGCACCACCAGCAGCGCCTGTGCGATGCGGACACCCTCTCGCAACGACCCTGCGGCGGCCTCACCGAACTGGCCATCCCCAAGCTGGAAATCTCCGCCACCGACATCCGCCGCCGCGTGGCGGAAGGCCGTACCATACGCTACCTGCTGCCCAACGCGGTGGCAGACTACATCCATCAACATAATTTATACAGACCATGCTGACTACCAAAGAAAAGACCCAGGCCGTCGTCTCCGCACTCGAAGACATCAAGGCCAATGACATCACCGTGATCGACACCAGCAAACTCAGCTCGATGTTCGAGTGCATGGTCATCGCCAGCGCCCAATCCACGCGTCAGACCAAGGCGCTCGCCGACCACGTGGTGATCAAGCTCAAGGAACGCGGCGAACAGATTCTCGGCCGCGAAGGCGAAGACAGCGGTGAGTGGATACTGATCGACCTCGGCGAGGTGCTGGTGCACATCATGCAGCCCGCCATCCGCGACTATTACAACCTCGAGGAGCTGTGGAGCAAGGCGCAGGCGGCGCGACCGAAGCTGGCCAAGCCTCCGAAACAGGCATGAAACATACCATGCAAGATATCCAGAGTCATTTGCAATGAATATTCCTGCTTGAAAATGGAAGCAAAAAACCAAACCCCTCCCGACCTCCCCTTGTCAGGGGAGGAGGCACAAAGCCTCCCCCCTGACAAGGGGGGACTGAGGGGGGTTGGTTTTCTCCGCTACAACAAAAAGCTCACCGCACTCGCCCGCGAAAACCGCAAGAACCCCACTGCAGCCGAAATCAAAATGTGGAACGAAGTGCTTCGTATGCGGCAATTTGCGCACCACAAATTTCTCCGTCAGAAGCCTATCGCCGATTTTATAGTCGATTTCTACTGTTCAGAGCTTCATCTCGTTATCGAGATCGATGGAGATACACATGGCGAAACGAACACCTACGACCTCGAACGCACCAAACTTCTGAATGCGCGCGGCCTCACAGTAATCCGCTATACCAACGAAGATGTCTTGGGTAATATCGCGGGCGTTTATCACGATCTGGCGTTTCAGATTCCTCAGAACATCCCGAAATGAAGCTCATCATCGTCTCGGTGGGGCACAAGATGCCGGACTGGGTCACGGCGGGCTTCAACGAATACGCCAAGCGCATGCCGCGCGAGGCGAGGATCGAGCTGCTGGAGATCAGGCCGGAGCCGCGCAGCACCGGCAAGACCGTTGCGCAGATCATGGAGGCGGAGGCACAGCGCATCCTCGCCGCATTGCCGCAAAGCTGCCTGCGCATCGCGCTGGATGAGCGCGGCATGCAGCCGACCACCCGACAGCTTGCCGTACAGATGCAGGACTGGATGCGCGCCGGGCGCGATGTGGCATTCATCATCGGCGGTGCGGACGGCCTGCACGATGCCGTCAAACAGGCCGCACAGCAACTGCTGGCCTTGTCCGCGCTGACCCTGCCACACGCATTCGCGCGCCTGCTGCTTGCCGAACAGTTGTATCGGGCGCATAGTCTGTTGCACAATCACCCTTACCATAGAGAGTAGGGATTGGTGAGTGGTGAGTGGTAAGTGGGCTTTCCCACTGAGGCGCGCAGCGCCGATCCACTCACCACTGAGCCCCGAAGGGGCGATCCACTCCCCACTCTCCACTCACCACTTGCGAGATTTTGATATGGGCATCATCCAACCACGCATCTATCTGGCCTCGCAAAGCCCGCGCCGCCGTGAATTGCTCAAGCAGATCGGCATCAACTTCGAGCCGTTGCTGCTGCGCTCCGACTCGTACCGCGACATGGATGTGGACGAAACGCCGCATACCGTAGAGACACCCGAGGACTATGTGCAGCGGGTTTGCCGCGCCAAGGCTGAAGCGGGTTACGCCGCGCTGAAACTGCGCAGCCTGCCGCCGTTCCCGGTGCTGGCCGCCGATACGACCGTCGCGCTGGACGGCAAGATCTTCGGCAAGCCGGACAATGCCGTGCATGCCGCCGCGATGCTGCGCCAGCTTTCCGGCTGCGAACACCAGGTGCTCAGCGCGGTGTCCATCGCGCTGGGCGAGCATGCCGAAGTCGCGCTTTCCGTTTCCACGGTGCGCTTCACGCGGCTTGACGAGGAGCGCATCCAGCGCTACCTGCTGGCGCGCGAATACACCGACAAAGCCGGCGGCTACGCCATACAGGGACATGCCGGGGCATTCGTCGAACACATCTCAGGCAGCTATTCCGGCGTGATGGGTCTGCCGCTGTTCGAGACCGTGCAGTTGCTGCGGCACTTCGATTACCCGGCGCCATGAGGCTCACATGGGCGCAGCAGCATGATTGAAGAGATCCTGATCAACGTCACCCCGCAGGAGACCCGCGTCGCGGTGATGCAGCTCGGCGTGGTGCAGGACCTGCATATCGAGCGCAGCAGCAGCTGCGGCATCGTCGGCAATGTCTACCTCGGCAAGATCAATCGCGTGTTGCCGGGCATGCAATCCGCCTTCATCGATATCGGGCTGGAACGGTCGGCATTCCTGCATGTGGCGGATATCTGGGAAAACAGCAACAACGGCGATGCGGCCAAGCCGATCGAAAAGATACTCTTCGAAGGCCAGACCCTGCTGGTGCAAGTCATCAAGGAACCCATCGGCAGCAAAGGTGCGCGGCTGTCCACGCAGATCAGTATCGCCGGGCGCCTGCTGGTCTATCTGCCGCAGGAAGCCCATATCGGCGTGTCGCAACGCATCGAAAGCGCGGCGCAGCGCGATTCCTTGCGCGCCAGGCTGCAAGCCACGCTGCAGCCGGAACACCATGGCGGCTACATCATCCGCACGGTCGCGGAGACGGCAGACGACCCGGATTTTCTGGCGGACATCGCCTATCTCGACAAACTCTGGCACAACCTGCAGAACACGGCGCAGAACGCCGGCGCGCCGCAGTTGCTGTATCAGGAACTCAACCTCAGCCTGCGGGTGTTGCGCGATTTCGTCGGCAACGACACGGCCCGGATCCTGGTGGATTCGCGCGCCACCTATCAGAACATGCTGGAGTTCGCGCAGGCCTATAACCCGCTGGCGGCAGAGCGTCTCGATCACTACCAGGGGGCCCGCCCGCTGTTCGACCTGTACAGCGTGGAAGAGGAGATCGAGCGAGCGCTGGCCAAGCGCGTCGACCTCAAGTCCGGCGGCTATCTGATCATCGACCAGACCGAGGCGCTGACCACCATAGACGTGAACACCGGCGGCTTCGTCGGCCTGCGCAACTTCGACGACACCATCTTCAAGACCAATCTGGAAGCCACGCAAGTCATTGCGCGGCAGCTGCGCCTGCGCAACCTCGGCGGCATCATCATCTGTGATTTCATCGATATGGACACGCAGGAACATCGCAGCGCGGTGCTGGAGGAATTCAAGAAAGCCCTGTCGCGCGACCATACGCGCATCAGCGTGAACGGCTTTTCCTCGCTGGGACTGGTGGAAATGACGCGCAAGCGCACCCGCGAAAGCCTGGCGCACGTATTGTGCGAGCCCTGCCCGACTTGCCAGGGACGCGGCGAGGTGAAGACCGCGCAGACCGTGTGCTATGAGATCCTGCGCGAGATCGTGCGCGAGGCCCGTCAGTTCAATGCGCGCGAATACCGCATCCTGGCCTCGCAACAGGTGATCGACCTGTTTCTCGAAGAAGAGTCCCAGGCTCTCGCCCAGCTTTCCGACTTCATCGCCAAACCGATCTCCATGCAGGTCGAGACCCTTTACGGCCAGGAACAATATGATGTCATCCTGATGTAAGTATCGCGCGTTAAATGCGCCGGTCTGTTAGACTAAACTCGCGTTCTGTACGCATTCCAATATAAAACCGTCTCAGGGAGAAAATATGTTCAAGAAGCAACTCGCGGCCCTTCTGGCCGCCACCGCATTCGTCATGCCCATGGTTGCCCATGCCAGCGGCGACCACGCTCATGGCGACGCCGCCGTCGCACAGGCCTTCATCAAGGAGATCCAGGCCGACCAGAACGCCTATGCCGCTGCCAAGGGCGCGGCGTTCTTCCAGGAGCTGTCCAAGGGCCAGAAACCGCGCGCCACCGTGGTGACCTGCTCGGACTCGCGCGTGCACACCAGCATGCTCGACAAGACACCCGAGGGAGACCTGTTCATGGTGCGCAACATCGGCAACCAGCTGGCCACCGCCAAGGGTTCCGTGCAATACGGTGTGAACCACCTCGCTTCCTCGCTGCTGCTGTTCATCGGCCATTCCTCCTGCGGCGCGATCAAGGCGGCCGGCGGCGATTACTCGACGCTCGAAGAGCCGATCAGGAAGGAGCTGGACACCATCAATATCGCCAAGGGTTCCGCCAACATCGAGGGCGTAAAGGCCAACGTCAACAACCAGGTCGCCGCCGCACTCAAGGATTGGGATGCGCAGGTGAAGGCAGGCCATTTGCTGGTGGTCGGCGCGGTGTACGACTTTTCCGACGACATGAAACAGGGCGCAGGCAAGCTCAATATCATCAACATCAACGGTGAGACCGATCCCGCCAAGCTGCGCAACATGCCCGCCCCGGCGGCAAAAGCGGCACACTAGGTTACACAACAAGGGGTACGACGAGGCCGGCGCATGCCGGCCTCGTCGTTTATGCTTTCCTGGTTCGTCATGCCGGATAAGCTATATGAATGGCCAGGCGCATCAAATATAATCACATCACTCTTTGAACAGACGCGCCTCGTTCGACGCGATAATAATCATGATTCTGGTAACCGGCAGTGCAGGCTTCATCGGCTCGAATTTTAGTTTCGGCATAACGCGCTTTCGCGCATTAGCCTTCACTGAAATTCGAGTATCGAGTTCTGTCATTCAAGGGACTGCCCTATGATTTTGGTTACAGGCGGAGCAGGCTTTATCGGCTCGAATTTTGTCCTGGACTGGTTCGCGCACCATGATGAAGCCGTTATCGGCCTGGACAAGCTGACCTACGCGGGCAATCTCGAGAACCTTGCCTCCCTCAAAGACGATCCGCGCCACATCTTTGTGCACGGGGATATCGGCGACGTTGAACTGGTGACGAGGTTGCTGGCGCAATACCGCCCGCGCGCCATCGTCAACTTCGCGGCGGAAAGCCATGTGGACCGTTCCATCCACGGCCCGGAAGATTTCATCCAGACCAACATCGTCGGCACTTTCCATTTGCTGGAGGCGGTGCGCACCTACTGGTCCGGTCTGACGGGTGAGGAAAAGACCGGCTTCCGCTTCCTGCATGTTTCCACCGATGAGGTGTATGGCTCGCTCGCCAAGGGTGATCCCGCTTTCAGCGAAACACACCGCTACGAGCCGAACAGCCCGTATTCCGCCAGCAAGGCCGCCAGCGACCATCTGGTGCGCGCCTACCATCACACCTACGGCCTGCCGGTGCTGACCACCAATTGCTCCAACAACTACGGCCCATATCACTTCCCGGAGAAACTCATCCCGCTGATGATCGTCAACGCGCTCGCCGGGAAACCGCTGCCGGTGTATGGCGACGGCCAGCAGATCCGCGACTGGCTCTACGTCAGGGACCACTGTGCCGCGATCCGCTGTGTGCTGGCAAAGGGCAGACTCGGCGAGGTCTACAATATCGGCGGCTGGAACGAGAAGGCCAATATCGAGATCGTCCATACCGTCTGTGCGCTGCTCGACGAACTGCGCCCCTTGAAACCGGGGAGCAGGGAGTGGGAAGCAGGAAGTGGGAAAGACACCCCCCCCACTCCCCACTCACCACTTCCCACTTACCGTTCTTTAATCACCTTCGTTGCCGACCGCCCCGGCCATGACCGCCGTTATGCGATCGATGCGCGCAAGATCGAGCGAGAGCTGGGCTGGAAACCCGCCGAGACCTTCGAGACCGGCATCCGCAAGACCGTGCAATGGTATCTGGACAACCAGGGCTGGGTGAGCAACGTTCAGTCCGGCAGCTACCGGCAATGGGTGGAAAAGAACTACGCGGGGCGGGGTGAATGAAGATCCTGCTGTTCGGCAAAAACGGTCAGGTCGGCTGGGAGTTGCAGCGCAGCCTTGCGCCGCTCGGTGAACTGCTCGCGCTGGATGCCGATAGCCAGGAGATGTGCGGCGATTTCACCGATGCGGAGGGCCTCATCCGGACAGTCCGTGCCGTGGCGCCGGACGTGATCGTCAATGCTGCCGCCCATACGGCGGTGGACAGGGCAGAGAGCGAGCCGGAACTCGCCCGCGCCATCAATGCGCTGGCACCCGCAGCGCTGGCGCAGGAAGCCAGACGCGGCAATGCCTGGCTGATCCATTACTCCACCGACTATGTGTTCGACGGCAGCGGCGACCTGCCTTGGCGGGAGACCGATATGACCGCGCCGCTGAGCGTCTATGGCGCGACCAAGCTGGAAGGCGAACAACTCATCCAACGAGCCGGCTGCCGACACCTGATCTTCCGCACCAGCTGGGTGTATGGCGCGCGCGGCGGCAACTTTGCCAAGACCATGCTGCGGCTGGCGCAGGAGCGCGACTCCCTCAAGGTGATCGACGACCAGGTGGGCGCGCCCACCGGGGCGGACCTGCTGGCCGACGTCACCGCTCATGCCATCCGCGCCGCTCGCCAGCGTCCGGAACTGGCCGGGCTGTATCATCTGGTTGCCGCCGGCGAGACCTCGTGGCATGGCTATGCACGCTTTGTCCTGGAATTTGCGCGCCGTACAGGGGTCGGCCTCAAAGTTGAACCCGAGGCAATTGAGGCAGTCCCCACCAGCGCATTCCCTACGCCGGCAAAGCGGCCGCACAATTCGCGATTGGACACTGATAAATTGCGCCGGACTTTGGGATTGAATATGCCGCATTGGCAATATGGCGTAACCAGGATGCTTTCGGAAATTTTGGAAGAACAACCATGAAGAATCGTAAAGGAATCATCCTCGCCGGCGGCTCCGGCACACGCCTGCACCCCGTCACGCTGGCGGTCTCCAAGCAGCTTTTGCCGATCTATGACAAGCCGATGATCTACTACCCGCTGTCCACGCTGATGCTGGCGGGGATACGCGATATCCTGATCATTTCCACGCCGCATGACACGCCGCGCTTCGAACAGTTGCTGGGTGATGGCAGTGCATGGGGTCTGAACCTGCGATATGCCGTGCAACCCTCGCCGGACGGGCTGGCGCAGGCCTTCATCATCGGGCGGGAATTCATCGGCAACCATCCCTGTGCGCTGGTGCTGGGTGACAATATCTTCTATGGGCATTCGCTCCATGATCAGCTGAATAGGGCGATGCAGCAGAGCAACGGCGCGACGGTGTTCGCCTACCATGTGCGCGACCCGGAACGTTACGGGGTGGTGGAGTTCGACGACAACGGGCGCGCCGTTTCGCTCGAAGAGAAACCCGCGCGACCCAAATCCAGTTATGCCGTCACCGGCCTGTATTTTTATGATAATGAGATCGTGGATATCGCCGCCAGTCTCAAACCTTCCGCACGCGGCGAACTGGAGATCACCGATGTCAACCGCATCTACCTGGAGCGCGGCAGGCTATCCATCGAAATCATGAGGCGCGGCTACGCATGGCTGGATACCGGCACGCATGAATCGCTGCTTGAAGCCAGCCAGTTCATCCAGACCATCGAGCATCGCCAGGGACTGAAGATCGCCTGTCCGGAAGAGATCGCCTATCGACTGGGGTTCATCGATGCCGCACAACTTGAGAAGCTCGCCGCGCCGTTGCTGAAAAGCGGCTATGGCGTCTACCTCATGCAGGTACTCAAGGAAAAGGGCTTTGCCTGATGAAAGCGACCCGGACCGCCATTCCCGACCTGCTGATCATCGAACCGGAAGTGTTCGGCGACGAGCGTGGTTTCTTCTTCGAGAGCTTCAACCGGCGCAAATTTGCCGAACTGACCGGCCGCGACGTGGACTTTGTGCAGGACAACCATTCGCGCTCGACCAAAAACGTACTGCGCGGCCTGCACTACCAGATACAACACCCGCAAGCGAAGCTGGTGCGTGTCGTGCAAGGGGCGATACTCGATGTCGTAGTGGACATCCGCCGCAGCTCGCCGACTTTCGGGCAGCATGTCGCTGTAGAATTGTCCGCCGCAAACAAATCCATGCTGTGGGTACCGGAGGGCTACGCCCACGGCTTCGTCGTGCTCTCGGACACAGCAGAGTGCCTGTACAAGACCACGGATTACTGGCATCCGGAACACGAACGCTGCATCCGCTGGGATGATCCGGCTCTGGCGATCGACTGGCAGCTTCAGGCTGCTCCCACAATTTCCGGCAAGGATGCGCAAGGGAAGACCCTCGCCGAGGCGGAACTGCTTGCCTGATCCCAAGGGCGCGAGGCCGGGCGAAACAGACGTAGGTCGGGTTAGACCGCAGGTCGTAACCCGACGTGAGAACCAAAATGTCGGGTTACGCTACGCTAACCCGACCTACAAGCCGTTGATTTATAGTTCGCAGATGTCTCATGGACAATCCGGGATGAACGGCCGCTGCGCCAAACCGGATTCCGAACCATTTTCCCTCTTGGCACTCTCAAGCGATGAGTGCTAACATTCGAATCCGAGGAGGGAGCATCATGAATTCCATAATGAATTTTCCGGTACCGTCCGCCGTTGGCAGCCTGGATGGCTATATACAAGCGGTGAACCGCTTTCCGCTGTTGTCGGAAGAGCAGGAGCTTGCCCTGGCGACGCGCTTCAGGACTGAAAATGACCTGGATGCCGCACGTGACCTGGTGCTCTCCCACCTGCGCGTGGTGGTCAGCGTGGCACGCGGCTATGCCGGTTACGGCTTGCCGCAGGCCGACCTGATCCAGGAAGGCAATATCGGATTGATGAAAGCGGTAAAACGCTATGATCCGGAACGCAAGGTACGCCTGGTATCGTTTGCGCTGCACTGGATACGCGCCGAGATCCAGGAATTCGTGGTGCGCAACTGGCGGCTGGTGAAGATCGCCACCACCAAGGCGCAGCGCAAGCTGTTCTTCAACCTGCGCAGCATGAAGCAGGGTCTGGCACCGCTCAAGCCGCAGCAGATCAGCGAGATCGCGCGTCAGCTCAATGTCAGCGAACGCGATGTGATGGAGATGGAGTCGCGTTTTGCCGGACAGGAGATCGCGCTGGAACCGGCCGGCGGCGAGGACGAGGAAAGCTATGCGCCGATCCACTATCTGGCCGACGGCGAAGAACACGAACCATCGCACATCCTGGAAGCAGCAGAGCGTGAGCGCTTGCAAACCTCCGGGCTGGCAAATGCCTTGTCCGGCCTGGATGAGCGCAGCCGCCGCATCGTCGAGGCGCGCTGGCTGCGCGAAGGAGATGCGGCCACCCTGCACGAATTGGCCGCCGAGTTCAACGTTTCCGCCGAACGCATCCGCCAGATCGAGCAGAAAGCGCTGAGCAAGATGCACGCGACACTGGCCGCCGCTTAACCGTTTACCCGCAAAAATAAAGCCGCAGCTTGCTGCGGCTCTTTCTTTGGGTGCGCCCGGTCTTATTTCACTATCTTCAGGTGCGGCTTGGGCTTGGGCATGGCGTCGCCGGTCGCGGCCGGCGGCGGCGGTTGTTGCGGCTCGCCGCCCTGGAACACCAGGCCCTGGCCGTTCTCCTTGGCGAATATGCCGATGACCGCCGCAACAGGCACCATGATATCGAATGGCACACCGCCGAAGCGCCCGTTACAGGTGATCATCTCGTTGCCCATTTCCAGGTTGCGTACCGCACTCGCACTGAGATTCAGGACGATCTCACCGTCCTTGACGAAAGCCTGCGGCACCTCGGTGCGCTCATCGACACGCACCGCCAGATAGGGGGTCAAACCGCCATCCACGCACCATTCGTAAATCGCACGAATCAGATAGGGGCGCGTGGACAGATCGCTCACAAAAACCTCTACACAACGTAGCGAGCGCAGGTCAGACAAGGAGAAAAGAGGCGAAAAACCGGAATGTATGTGCTTATACATGAGGATTTTGAGCCGCTTTTCGACGAAGTATCACCAAGCGCAGTAGTTGTGCGGAGGTTTTTCACTTGCGCATCGCCCTCTCGGAGGGCGTCAGCGCATCGATGAACCCCTGGCGCGAAAACAGCCGCTCGGCATACTTCATCAGCGGCGCGGCATCCTTGCCCATCTGGATGCCGTAGTGCTCGAGCCGCCACAGCAACGGCGCGATCGCCACATCCAGCATGGAGAATTCGTCGCCCAGCAGGAATTTCTGCTTGGTCAATATCTGCGCCAGCTGGGTCAGGTTGTCACGGATCACGGTGCGCGCCTTGTCGGCGTTCTTTCCGCCATGCTCGATGATATCCACCTGGCTGTAAAGCTCCTGCTCGAAGCGGTGCAGGAACAAGCGGGCGCGGCCGCGCATGACAGGATCCGGCGGCATCAGTTGCGGATGCGGGAAACGCTCATCGATGTACTCGTTGATGATGTTGGCTTCATACAGGATCAGGTCGCGTTCGACCAGAACCGGCACTTTGTTGTAGGGATTGATCACCGCGATATCTTCGGCGCGGTTCATCAGATCCACGTCGATCACTTCGAAATCCATGCCCTTTTCGTAGAGCACGATCCGGCAGCGGTGGGAATATGGGCACGTGGTACCCGAATAAAGTCGCATCATATAAGGCAGCCTGCCATCAAAAAAACCATAGACAAAAACCATCAGGCGAGACTGGGAATCCCGCCTGATGGCACTTAACGAAACACAGCCGGGAAACTACCACAAGCGAACCACAAAATTCAACCGCTTAGTGGACATCTTTCCAAATTTCCTTCTTCAGCGCATAGGCCAGCACGAGAAGCACGGCCAGAAAGCCCAGCACCAGGTAGCCAAGTCCGGGGCGCACCAGCTTCGACGGGTCGCTCATGAAGACCAGGTAGTTGGTCAGGTCGGCGATAGCCGCATCGTATTCCGCCGGCTGCAGCGAGCCGGGTTTGTCCAGCACCAGTTTCCGGGTCGTATGACCTTCGTGAGTCTCGACCTGCAGCTTCAGCTCGCCCTGCAGATCGGCCAGTGCGTGCGGCATCCCGACACTCGGGAAAGCCAGGTTGTCCCAGCCGCTCGCCCGATCGGGGGCCGCATAGAAGGTGCGCATATAGGTGTACAGCCAATCGGCGCTGCGTGAACGGGCGATCACGCTCAGGTCGGGCGGTGCGACGCCGAACGCCAGTTTGGCCGCACTGGCATCCATGGCAGCCTGCATGGTCGAGCCGAGCTTGACGTCTTCGGGCAGTTCCAGTTCCTTCTTGATCTGCGCCTCGCCCATACCGATGTCCCGCAGGCGGTTGTAGCGCATGTAGGAGGCACTGTGGCAGGCCAGGCATCTGGTGGTGAAGAGTTTCGCGCCGCGCTGCAGTGCAGCCGTATCCTTCAGATTGATCGGGGCCTTGTCCAGGTGGACGCCGCCTTCGCTGGCGATCGCGATGGCCGGTAGCATCCAGAACAGCACCAGGATGCGCAGTTTATTGATAGCTTTCATGTCAACGGACCTTTCTGTCCTATTTGAACGTCACACGGTCAGGCTCGGCCTTGCATCTGTCGATGCGGGTGTACCAGGGCATCAACAGGAAGAATGCAAAGTACACCACAGCCAGGATCCGCGAGATCATGGTGTAAGTCGGTGTGGCGGGCAGCAGGCCCAGCCAGCCGAGACCGACGAAACTGATCACGAACAGCGCCAGGAAGGTCTTGTAGATCGGGCCGCGATAGCGGATCGATTTGACCTTGCCGCGGTCCAGCCAGGGCAGGAAGAAGATGATCACCGTGGCCACGCCCATCGCGATCACGCCGGGGAACTGCGAGCCGAACATCGGCGGCACGGCGCGCAGGATCGCGTAATACGGGGTGAAGTACCACACCGGGGCGATGTGCTCGGGGGTCTTCATCGGGTTGGCCGGCACGAAGTTGTTGTATTCCAGGAAGTAGCCCCCCATGTCCGGCGCGAAGAAAATGATCGCGCAAAAGACGATCAGGAAGCCCACCACGCCCACACTGTCCTTCACGGTGTAGTAGGGGTGGAACGGGATACCGTCCAGCGGATGGCCGTTGGCATCCTTGTGCTTCTTGATCTCGATGCCGTCCGGATTGTTGGAGCCGACTTCATGCAGGGCCACGAGGTGGGCGACCACGATCAGCACCAGGATCAGCGGGATGGCGATGACGTGCAGCGCGAAGAAGCGGTTCAGCGTGGTATCGGAGACCACGAAGTCGCCACGGATCATCAGGGCCAGGTCCGGGCCGATGAACGGCACTGAGGAGAACAGGTTGATGATCACCTGCGCGCCCCAGAACGACATCTGACCCCAGGGCAGCAGGTAGCCCATGAACGCTTCGGCCATCAGCGCCAGATAGATGATCATGCCGATGATCCACAGCAGTTCGCGCGGTTTGCGGTAGGAGCCGTACATCAGCCCGCGGAACATGTGCAGGTAGATCACCACAAAGAACATCGAGGCGCCGGTGGAATGGATGTAGCGCAGCAGCCAGCCCCATTGCACGTCGCGCATGATGTATTCGACGGAGGCGAAGGCGAACAGCGCATCCGGCTTGTAGTTCATGGTCAGAAAGATGCCGCTCGCGATCTGGATCACCAGCACCAGCAGCGCCAGGGCGCCGAAGAAGTACCAGAAGTTGAAGTTCTTCGGGGCGTAGTATTCGGAGGCGTGCGCCTTCCAGGTGGAAACGAGCGGGAAGCGCTCGTCGATCCAGCCGATCAGTTTGTTCAGCAGCTTCATCATGCGGCCCCCTTGCTGTCATCACCGATCAGGAGCCGGCCGTCACTGAGGTATTTGTGCGGCGGTATGATCAGGTTGGTGGGCGCCGGGACGTCCTTGTAGACACGCCCCGCGAGGTCGAAGCGCGAGCCGTGGCAGGGGCAGAACCAGCCGCCCGCCCAGTCCGCACCCAGGTCGGCCGGGGCGGTCTCCGGACGGAAGGTCGGGGAGCAGCCCAGATGGGTGCAGATGCCGAGCACCACGAAGTATTCGGGTTTGATGGAGCGGGCCGTGTTGTTGCTGTAGTCGGGTTGCTGCGGGACGGTGGATCCGGGGTCGGCCAGCAGGTCGTCGTGCTTGGCCAGCAGTTCGAGCATCTCCGGGGTGCGGCGCACGATCCACACCGGCTTGCCCTGCCATTCGACGCTCATCATCGCGCCGGGCTCGAGCTTGCTCAGATCGACCTCGACCGGCGCGCCGGCCGCCTTGGCGCGCTCGCTCGGCATCAGGCTCAGGACGAACGGTGCGCCCGCTCCCGCCGCGGCCACCCCGCCCGCCGCCGTCGTGGCCGCGATCAGCAGGCGCCGCTTGCTGAGATTTACATTGTCTGTCATGCCCCTCACTCCTTCGGTTAAAGCATTATTTATAGTTAGCGGCCGGGACGATATCGCGACTGCCCGGATATTTCATTGGTCATGGAGTAGGAACAGACACCGCTTGCCCGCCAAAACCGAGATCCGGACTACAAAAGATCCCGCCCCCGCCACAACCTCAAAGCCAGCGGCGAATAATCGATCAGTTATTCTTGGCGCCTTGTTTGACCCATTTTCTCAGAATCAGAATGTATTGGCGATCCAGCGTGCCTGTCTCATTCAAACCCGCCGGCATCTTCAGGCCCCTGTTGGTACCGGTAAGCAGCTTGGTGAAAGTGCTGGCCTCGCTGTTGCCGGGAATGACGACCGGACCGAACTTGGTGCCCTTCATCAGATTCTCATAGGACGTCAGATCCAGGGCGCTTTTGGCATATCCCCTGCCGCCCGGAGTATGGCAGCTCACGCAATAGTCATGCAGGATGGGCTGTACATCGTTCTTGAAACTCACCTCACCGGGGCCCAGGACTTTGATGGCATCGTGCGCTGGCACAAGCGCTTTGTCCTCTGCCGACACGTTGAAGGAAAGTGCGGCCAATATGACCCCGCCCAGCAATGTTCCAGTTTTCATACCATTCCCCTTGAAGACACTCTGCCTAAAAAGCCCGATGAACCTGAAGATCTAATCGCTCCAAATAAAACGACCGCAAAACATCATGATGATACCCTGTCGCATTGCATCTTCAACGACACGACCATCGACATGGTCGACGCACGATCGAACCGCTCATTCAGCACTTGCCGCAATATACTGCAGTAAAATCGTAAAGTTACAACCATTCACCGACGCGAGTCAACCAAACTTTGATTTTGCCTGAAATAAAGCGCGGCTGGGCGATACAAGTCCCGGATTGACCATGCTGCAAGGAAGGATAATCGGCATGCAGGGAGCGCGGCTGAAAACCTTTCTGGTACCACTGGGATAGCCGCTAGCTGTTGAGCCTGCGGGGGGGTGTTGTTATACTGCAGCGGGTACACATTCGTGCCGCGGACATTAATAGCGCGGCGATTCAGGGGGACAGGATGCAGAACATGGAACAGGCGCGCTTCAACATGATAGAACAACAGATCCGCCCATGCGAAGTGCTGGATGGGCGTATCCTGGAGCTGCTCAAGCATGTCCGCCGCGAGCATTTCGTCCCCGCGGGCAAGAAGGGATTGGCGTTTGCCGATATGGAGATCCCGCTGGGCCATGGAGCCGCCATGTGGCAACCCAAGCTGGAAGCGCGCGCCGTGCAGGAACTGCATCTCACCCGCAACGACAGGGTATTGGAGGTGGGCACCGGCAGCGGCTATCTGACCGCACTGCTGTCCGCTCTGGCGGGGCAGGTCACGTCGGTCGAGATCGTGCCTGAACTGAGCGACCTGGCCAGGCAAAACCTGGCGGCTTATCACCGCGACAACATCACCCTTGAAACAGGCGACGCGGCGCGCGGCTGGGGCAACGGCGCGAGTTACGATGTCATCGTGCTGACCGGTTCGACGCCGGTATTGCCCACTGTTTTCCAGAGCAGCCTGAATGTCGGCGGGCGGCTGTTCGCCATCGTGGGAGACGCGCCGGCGATGGAAGCGGAGCTGATCACCCGCGTCGCGCCCGACACGTTCGAGACGGTCAACATCATGGAAACCTGTGTCGCGCCGCTGCGCAACGCCGAACAGCCCGGGCGATTCGTGTTCTAGGATCGCATATTTGGGATTGCGCAAAACAGCGGTAAGCTATAGCATCAGAAAAGTCTAATATACGAACTGCGCAAAACCCTAATGAAGCTGAAGCCATCACCACTCCTTTTGGCAGCACTGCTCGGCGCAAGCAATGTGGCGCAGGCTGCCGACCTGCTGGAGACTTTCCGCGCTGCCCAGGCGAACGACCCGGTGTTTGCCGTTGCGCGCGCCACGCAGCAAGCCGGCCAGGAAAAGCTGCCGCAGGGCCGTTCGCTGTTGCTGCCCAGCATCAGCCTCAGCGCGAACAGCACGTTCAACGACCAGAACATCCAATATCGCGGCACGACCTTTCTGCCCGGCGGCAGTAACCGCTACAACAGCCACGGCTACGGCGTGAACCTGACGCAACCGCTGTTCCGCCAGCAGAACTGGCTGGCTTATACCGAGGCTGAACTGCAGGTCGTACAAAGCGAGGCGCAATTCAAGATTGCCGGGCAGGATCTCATCCTGCGTGTCGCGCAGGCCTACTTCGACGTGCTGATCGCACAGGACAGCGTGCAGCTCGCCGAGGCGCAGAAGACCGCCATCGCCGAACAACTGGAACAGGCCAAGCGCAACTTCGAGGTGGGCAGTGCCACCATCACCGACACCCACGAGGCACAGGCGCGTTACGACCTGACCAGCGCGCAGGAGATCGCCGCGCAGAACGACTTGGAGATCAGGAAGCGCGCGCTGCAGCAACTGATCGACGCGATGCCGAAAGACCTCAAACACCTCGGCAAGGGCTTCAAGCTGGAGGCCCCGCAGCCCGCCGATATGGAAAAATGGGTGGACGAGGCCCAGCTGAACAGCTTGCAACTGGCCACCGCGCAGGCAGGCGCCGAGATCGCCGAGAAGGAAGTGGCGCGCAACCGTGGCGGACACTACCCGACGCTGGACCTGGTGGCGAATTATGCCAACAACCAGTCCAACGGCGGCAGCTTCGGCGTGGGCAGCGACACCACCAGCAAGAGCGTCGGCGTGCAGCTGAACATGCCCTTGTTCCAGGGCGGCGCGGTCAACTCAAAATGGCGCGAAGCGGAGGCCAACCGCGAGCGCGCCCGACAGACCCTGGAAGACACGCGCCGCAGCGTCGCGCTGCAGACCCGCCAGGCCTATCTCGGCGTGGTCAGCGGCATCGCCCAGGTCAAGGCGCTGCAGCAGGCGCTCACCTCCAGCGAAAGCGTCCTGGAAGCCAGCAAACTCGGCCAGGAAGTCGGCGTACGCACCAACCTCGATGTGCTGAACGCGCAGCAGCAACTCTACGCCACGCGCCGCGACCTGTATCAGGCCGAGTACAACTACCTCATCAGCCAACTGCGCCTGAAGGCCGCCGTGGGTTCGCTAAGTGAAGAGGATTTGGGCAGGGTCAATCAGGCGCTCTACTAGTCTCTGTCCAATAAGATCGGCAACCCTACGATGATCGCGGAAGCAGCCGCGAGGTCGCCGCTTGCTGACCTCTAATTGTGCATTGCATCAGGTTAGCTTCTGAATCCTTACTTCTGCGCCCGGCTTAAAATCGGGCGGGTGCCGCTGTAAAGAATCGCGACCACCTGCCGCACGCACTCGTCCAGCGAGTGCATGGAAGTATCCACCATCAGCTCGGGTTCGCCCGGCGCCTCATAGGGCGACGATATCCCGGTGAACTGGACGATCTCTCCTGCGCGCGCTTTTTTGTACAGGCCTTTCGCATCCCGCTGTTCGCACACCTCGATCGGACATCGGCAATAGATCTCGACGAATTCGCCCGGATGGACCATCGCACGAACCTTGTCGCGGTCGGCCCGGAACGGCGAGATGAAGGCGGTCAGCACGATCACCCCCGCCTCCATGAACAGTTTGGCGATTTCGCCGATGCGGCGGATGTTCTCCACTCTATCTTCCGCCGAAAACCCCAGGTCACCGCACAGGCCGTGGCGCACGTTGTCGCCATCCAGCACGAACGTCCGGCATCCCATTTGATGCAAGTGCTCTTCGACCTCGTGCGCCAGGGTCGACTTGCCCGCGCCGGATAAACCGGTGAACCACAGGATCGCACCGCGATGGCCGTTCTGCGCCTCGCGGCGCGCGCGCGTCACGGTGGCATGATGCCAAACCACATTGCCTGAGACTGCGGCTGTATTTTCTTTCACCATTTTCACACCCTATGCTGCGCCGTTAGACAGCGTTACTGCGATCGACAATCATTTCCGCGAAAGCCAGCGAACTGGTAAAAGCGGGAGAGATCGAATTCAGAACATGAATGGAGCTCTCTGTTTGCTCAAAGATGTAATCCATTTCCAAACTGTGGGTTCGCACATTGACAAGCTGCGGACGAATACCTGCCTTGGGAGTATGAACCAGGTCTTCATCAACAAGGCAAGGAACGAGCCGTTGGGCTGCGGACAGAAAATTGGCCTTGCCGTACTTGCCCAGCTCAGCGTGGGCAAGTTTTCTGAAATTGTTTGAATTGCGAAGATACATCCCTGCAAGCCGCCCCAGTATGCCTGCTGCCTCACCGATACGCGCCCCCTGAAGAACACCATAATTTTCTCTTCCCAAAGCAGGGATGGCAGTAGGCCCAACGTACACATCCCCGCTGATCACACGGGTAAGATGCACACCAAGAAAAGGCAGGGATACATCCGGAACCGGATAGATATTAGATCGGACCAAGTGATTGACCCTCTCACTAAGCTTCCAATAAATCCCTTTGAACGGGATCAGGGCAAGGTCTCTGGCCAGCCCGAATTTTTTTGCAAGAGTGTCTGCGTACGCACCCGCACAATTGAACAAAAATCCGAAGGAAAATATCCCCTTGCTTGTTTTCAAGCGATCCTCACCCAATGGTGTCTGCACCTCACAATCCCAGAAAAAATCCACTCCTTGCCGAGACAACAGGTTACGCAACTGTTCGAGCACGGTACGGCTATCGATAACCGCCGTATCAGGGCAATAAATTGCCGCCGCGGCATGAGCGGCATAAGGCTCGAATTTATGCAATTCAGCATCATCAATCTTGTAGGCACAGATCCCGTTTTCAGCAGCATTACGAAGCAACCGGTCTACCGTCGCCATGTCGCCTTCAGAGGTTGCCAGAATCACCTTTCCCGACTTTTCGAAAGGGATGGAATGTTCCTGCGCAAACTGCATCATCCGCTTCCCGCCTTTTGCACATACCTGAGCCTTGACCGTGTCACCTGCGTAGTAGATCCCGCAATGCAGGACACCGCTATTTCTACCGCTGGCATGCCGGCCCAGCTCCGATTCTTTCTCAAGCACCGCTATACGAGATGCCGGCCGACGAGATTTTATTTCATTGGCGACGGCAAGGCCTACAATCCCGGCTCCTACTATTACATAGTCATACTTTAGTGACATAGCGTTCAATGTTTAAAAGTTTATCTTGAAGAATCCTGAATCCGCCTGTTGGCGCCTGCTCAACTTCGCTGTCCAGGCAACACGCTCTTGTTGAGCAAATGCCAAATCTCGCTTATCGACGTAACACGATTTTTTTGAATATGCTGCCGCTTCCGCCACATCTCTGGGATCCCACACAACGCATCCCGTTTTGCCCGCAAAATGACCCTGCCTTGTCCTTGTGATGCGAACCATATGACAGCCACAATATTCATGGCAAGATGTACCGGCAACAGCGCCCAAAAAAGTACCCCGGGCATGTTTTTGACATATGTCCAGACCAGATTGCGATGGCCATGGTAAATGGAGAAACTGCTATGTTTTCCGGTAAGCGCCGACCCTGTGTGCATGACTATTGCATCAGGCACATAAAGGCAGCGCAATCCAGCCAAACGCAAGCGAAACCCCAGATCGACATCTTCCATATAACAGAAATAATCTTCGTCGAATCCACCCACTGCAAGAAAATCCCGGCGGCGGTAAAGTGCGGCAGCTGCACACGGTGAAATAATCTCCACAGGCTTGCCAAATCTACCCGCAGCGGGTGTGCCATGCCCCTTGCGCCATGCAAGACCACTGATATGATAAACATCACCGACTCCATCCAGTAGCGACGGATCATTATCCATCAACATCCGCGCCCCAAATACTGAAAATCCACTGCTGCGCTGAGCGGCTTCAAGCGAATTCTCCAGCCAGTCTGTGGCTGCATACGCGTCCGGGTTGAGCAATGCCAGCCACTCACAGTTGTTCGCGATTTTTGCCGCATGATTATTCGCAGCTGCAAATCCGCGGTTTTCATTTAGCACCACGATGGAAAATTCGGGGAAAGCTTTGGCTGCCGCTGCCGCCGAGCCATCGCTGCTGGCATTGTCCATGACAAAGACTTGCGATGGTTGCAGTGACTGGGCGCGGATACTTTCCAGGCAACGCAGCAACATTGCGCCACCGTTAAAATTGACGACTATCACCGCTATTCTGTTTTGGTTGCCAGCTTCAGCAGATGGTAATGATTCGCTATTCAAGGTCAAAATTCTAACTGCGCCAAGCGAAGGCTCTCAATATTCCCGATGTCGCGATGGTAATCCGAATTATGGAAGCACTGCATGCGGCCAAGGTAATGCGGCAACACCTCCAGGCTCAAATCGATTTCTTTTTTATTGAGTGACCCCAGAAAATCCAGAACGCTCGGTTCGAATATATAAACGGCCGCGTTGGCGCGCTTGCCGGGTGGTGAAGCAGATTTTTCGTGAAACCGCTGGACTATCCCCCGCGCATCCTGCTCGATGATCCCGCAAGTCTGGGGCGCGTCCGTATCGAATGTCATCACCGTGATTTCGACCCCTGTCGGTCGATTATGATGAGCACTGATAAATGCCGAAGCATCGAAGCGAGTCAGATTGTCCGCGTGGGCAACCATGAAAGGTTCATCGGAGAAAAATTCACGATTGGCCAGGACCGTACCACCCGTACCAAGCAAGGTATCTTCATACACCAAATCGATCGAGTCGCGCCATGGAGAATCAGCCACAAATTGCCTCACGGCATCCGGCAGATAATGCGTATTGACCAGAGTTCGCTCTACTCCATTATTCAGCAGCAGATCGAGCCAGTATCCAAGCAGCGGCTTGCCATGTATCGGAACCAGGCACTTGGGGACTCGGTCTGTAATTGGTCGCAAACGGGTCCCAAACCCGGCGGCCAGCAACAAGGCCCTCATAGCGACAATTCCTGAATGATCTCATTCGCTGACAACGGCGTATTGCCGACACGACCGACTTGGCAGGCCGAAGCGACCGACCCCAAATAGGCGCTTTCCCACACTGTCGCACCAACCGCCAAAGCCATCGATGCGCAAATCAAAAGAGAATCTCCTGCACCAGAGACGTCCTTGGGCGCACTATTAAAAGCGGGCAGCTGGTCGGTCGTCAGTCCGTTACTCGGGTTGGTGGGTGCGTGAACCAACAATCCTTCTGCACCCATCGTGACAAATACATTACCTGCCTTGGCCTTGCCGAGCAGAGTATCAGCCAATACTGCCAAACCCGATCCGGAATCGCGCACGGCCAACCGTGCTTCGTGTTCCGTCGGTGTAATCAGATGCATTCCCTGGAAGCGTGAAATATCGCCGATTTGTGATGACGACTGGCTGTCGGCAACCATGATTACGCCAGAATGCACACAATGCCCGATCAACTCATCTACCAAAGCCTGTGGCAAACAGCCGTAATTGAAGTCCGAAAACACCAGCAGATCTGCATCCTCTATGAGCGGCAGCAATCGCTCCAACATATCCTTGATTAACTCGTGGCTGATGTCATGCTGGCGCAAATGACTCACTCTAAGCAGCGTTTTACCACGCGCTCGGAAGCGCTGTTTCAGGGTAGTGGGCCGACTATCGTCAATGACCAAATTTCCCGCTACACCATATGACTCCAACGTATCCCGTGCAAAAGCAGCCACTTCGTCATTGCCGGCAATGCCGAAGAAATCAACATTGGCTCCCAATCCACGGGCATGCGCGGCCACGATGCCAGCGCCGCCCACGAACAGATCACGCTTGATCGGAGTGACCACAATGGTGGGATCCTCCTGCGACATACCCAGTGGATCGCAGGTGATATATTCGTCGATGATCAGATCACCGATGACCACGACTTTCAAGGCGGAGAACTTGCGCACGTACATGGCCAGTTTGGCCATATCGAATCCATGCCGCTCCGGGAAATCGCTTGGCTTGCTGATGGTGGACAGATTGGTTTCGCGCAATTCGCGCTGCAAAAGATCCATCGACGAAAAGCGCACCTCCCCGGAACTGAAGAGCAGCTTGCCGCCGTAGCCCTCGATAACCGGCTGCTCCGGATTGAAGTGCTGTTCATGCTCCTTACCCTTGACCACAATATCCGGCTGCAGCGCAGCGATAAAGTCTTCGGGTGGAATATGCAGCAGAAAAGCATAATCAACCGCGCTGATCGCCTGAACCCCTTCCAGACGGAATTGCTCCGGCACCATTGTTCCCGGCCGGCTATCATCGGTGACCCCGACCACCAGGAAATCTCCACACTCGGCGGCGAAATTTAACAGCCTCAAATGCCCGGGGTGAATTACATTGAAATTACCCCACACAAACACGATGCGCGAAAGGTCGCCTGCAGCCTGCCGAATGTCGTTTACGATTTGATCGAAATTTACAGAGCCAGGAACGAGTTTATTTTGCAAAATAGCACCCTTAAGTTTTTGCTGTATAGAAGATTAAACTGGCAATACAAGCAGCCACACCGCACCGAACCTGGTGTTTATCAACCTCCACCGCATCAAGAGAAGTGGCGCTGCTTGATCGAACAGGATTTTCCATTTTACGAAGTAAAAACCTTGCAATTAACACCTGCACGGCTCTTGTAGTGCGTGCAGGTTATTGAAGTAGACCCCATTTGACGTTTTGTCGTCAAGCACCCAGCGTAGCCTGTCCCTTATGTTTCCCAGGATTTTCACCCCATATGGCAAGCCTCCTGAGCCTGCTGTTGGAATAAGGGAACGCATGGCTAAAAACCAGTGCAGCTAGTCAAATCCGGCATTAACAACGCAGCTAGCTAAAGTGAGCACGAGGATTTTTGTGGTTAAGGTGGAGTATCCTTCGAAATTGAAGCTCACTTGACACTGTTCGCGGCAAGCCGCGGGATTCTTAATTTATCGCGATAACACATGTGCAACTTGCCGGCGCACCCAGCGAAATGCAGGCCTCAGTTTTTGCGGGAGATGATCTTCAACGCCATGCATCATGCGTCTGTACATCGGTCGAACGGGCTGCAACAGAGATGATACCGGTCGAAAAATGATCCTTGCGGCTGCACGTGCCTTAATGGCCATTACAATAGGCAGCCTGGGTACTTGCTTTAGATAGATCGAAATTGCGTGCCACGCCCTCAGCATAATTTCTCGGATTCTGCGGCCCTTTTGAAAAAAGGCTGGCATAAGAAATTGAAGCAGCCGTCTTATGGACAGAACAAAAGTGTTCAGTATCTGCTTTAGATAGAGTGAAATTACGTGCCATATCTTATGCGGAATACCGCGGATTCTATTGGCCTTCCTGTGGAGCGCAACCATGCAAGTATGGAGCGGCCGTTTAATGGCCAAAGTCGCCGCTATAGCCCATAGATAATGGCGAAACAAATAATGCCATAATCTTGGCGTTCGCTTCATATGTTCGTAAATGAAAGGCCCCAAAGCTGAGATGATGACTGGGAACTTGCAAAAATCGCGGCGTATATCCTGAAACTCAGGTTGGTTCAGCTTTTCGAACATGGCATTAATTACGCGTGAATGGCGTGTGTAATCATGCATTCCGTCGGCTGAATATGAAGAGGTTTGCACGCGCAGTGCGGCAAGTGGCTCGGGCACAACACAAAGCCCATATCGTAGCGCAGCCGCTTGGACTGAAAACCAGTCGGCATGCCACTCCATTTCAGCATGATAGGCGCCCATTTCAAGTAACACATTACGCCGAACCAACGCCCCATTGGTGGAAAGCCAAACAATCTCATCCTTCAACCACTCGCGATATCGCCACGGTGAGAGATATTCAGGCATTCTGCCGAAGTTGAAAACGTTTGCCACGTTACGCTGCGGAACAAATGCCCCATTATTCTCATAGAACAGTGCATATTCTGCCTGGCAAACTCCAACTCCAGGGTGGCGCTCGATTGCGGATAAGGACTTTTCCAAAAAATCTGGAGCAACGTGATCATCGGCTGCTGCCCAGTTGATGTAGTCCCCTTTCGCTTCCGACAGTGCGCGATTGACGCTGTACATTTGGCCGCGATTGCGATCATTGCGCAACACCCGGATAAACGGATACTGGCGCGCATACTTTTCAATCACTTCCAGGCTATTATCGGTCGAGCCATCATCGATTATGATGAATTCATTGGGCAAACGAGTCTGGCTGCAAAACGCCGTTAGCGACTCATCGAGATAACGCGCATGATTATAATTTGCCATGAGGACACTAACAGTCGGTTTTGCAACCGGACTTTTATTACGTGTCAGGCATCGCTCTGTGCTCTTGCTGAATGTTTGGTTTACTCTTCTTTCAAATTTTGCTGCACGACCTTCCAAGCGCATGGGAATTCCGGCCTGCTTGCAGTACTTCGCATAGCCCGCCGCGAATGGCCAGCCTAGCGGTGTTTCCACCAGCACAGGCAACACTTCCCTGTCCAAAGGAGAAAAAAGCACGGGGTGGCGCAGAAAAGTGAACCAGATATCCCAGAACTTGGGACGATAGAGTTCACGAATGATATTACGAATCACCTGGCGCTGTTCGCTGGTTTTCTCATAGGCTTTTCCAGAATGTGAGTCTGCTGTGCGGGTTCGTATCGCTGACAGCACCTCAGGAACAACGCATGCCCCGTATCGCAGGGCTGACACGGCATTTATAAACCAGTCCGTATGCCAGCGAAGCCGCTCATTGAGCCCCCCTGCCTCCAGGAAAACTTCCTTGCGCAGTACGACAGTGTTGCTCGACATCCATATGTTCCCGCCGCGCAGTTGCTTACGGAATTCCATCGGTGTCATGTATTCGGTATAGCGCTGCAGCTCGAACGCGCCGTTAGACGACGGATCATGGGAAAAATCGTGAATTTCTTCCGTTTCCCCGTCCATCACGGCGTAGGCCGAAAAACAAAGACCTGTCCACCAATACTTCTCAAGAACCCTCATTGATTTTTCAACAAACCCGGGAAGTATCTTATCGTCAGCCGATAGTATGGCGATGTACTGGCTCGCGCATACCTCGAGCGCTCGTTCAATCGAGTAGAAGATTCCTCTGTTTGAGCCGTTGCAAATCACCTTCAGATTGGGATAGCGATCAGCATATTCATTGATAATGAGGAGGCTATCGTCGGTCGAACCGTCATCAACGACGATGATTTCATCAGCCGGCCTGGTCTGTATGCACAAACCATCGAGCGAAGTACGCAGATATTTGGCGTGGTTGTAATTCGGCATTATCAGCGCGATACTCCGGCGTGATGGGGCCGCTTCTATGCTCATCGCAACCTTTCCAAGGTGTCACAGTCGATCATCTAGCACGCCCAGAATTCATCATCAATATTCGAGATGGCAATTTATTTGACCGATACAAATGATAGAAAAAATATCCTTAGGACTCCGAAACCGACGTCTGTGAATAAGTGTCAAGGGCGTGCAAAATTGATTCAAGCCCATTGCCGTGCAGCGCAGGATCAAATGCGTCAAGCTTTGCTGGCACATGGTCGTTGAATTCAACTTGCGCGTTTTTTCCATTCAATATTTGGCGTGCACCTTCCGGCCTGTCCGGGGACTGGGTCGTGTCAACGCTTCGCTTAAATAGTCTGGTCAAAGGAGCCATTATCTGCGCCAGCCGCTGGCAAAGCTGCCAAGTGGTACCACCAACACTTATTGGCGCGGGTAGTTGCGGGCCATAGGCACCGGCAAAAGCAGCCGATATCACGCCATCCTCACTGGTGTGCGCCATGCGTGCCCGGATCGCTGCTGAAAGCCCGCCTATCTTGATAGAGTCCAAAGAGTAACGCAGGTGAATCAGGTCAAAAAGAACCTCTGTATCCTGTTTAACTTGCTGACTTGATCCATGATCGGGGTACGCATCAAGGATGGCAGAAAGCAAAGGTGCCCGATATCGCGAATAACCCGCCAGATACCCGCCCGGGTCTGCTGCGATCCATTCGACCGGATGCCATTGCCTGGGACTTCCGGCTGAGGCCGAGCGGCTGCGCCCGCCGTAAATTATGGGGAGTCTTGCAATCTTCCCGGACACTGCCGTATGTGAGCTTTGCATGAGCTCAAAAAACAGTGAATTATCCTGCTGTACGGCAACCTCAAAAGCCTTGCACTGAACTTTGGTCCGATAAACCCCATAGAAATTCGACTGGTAGTCGTCGAAAAGGCTTTCAAGTCGCTCCAAGGCCGTTACTTGATCCAGTGAGCGGTGGCAATACAATATCTCGTCGACAAAATACTTGCCGATACTGCCGGAATAGGCAAAGTAGAGACCATGCGCCCCCACATAATCCGGGTGTGACTGGAGAAACCTCACAGATTCCGCAAGTGCGCCCGGGATGACCATATCGTCGTCGGCACAAAATGCGCAGAACTCGGTGTCGATCCGCCTTAAGCCATCAAGAAGCTTATCCTTGAAAGCCACATTTTTAGGGTAGACGATATGTTGCGAACCAGATGCCAACCTATTGACAAGTTCCGCATTGCGCTCAGCGATATCGGGTTCGCTTGAATCCAGTATGACAAGCGAGATAGGAGCATTTGCGCTGGCCAAATAACCCAGCAAGCTTGCGATCCATGTTGGACGGTTATAAGTAGGGATAATGAGCGAAAGCATGGATTCTTGGTGTGAAGATACAAAGTGTGGTTCCCGTGAGGGAGGAGTTGTCATAGTTGTCATAGTTCTCGTAAGGCTCGACGTAAACGGCGTAGGGTTGCTATGAATGGATTTGCAGTTGTGCCTGATGCGTCATTCCAGTTGCCTGCCGATTTCTGGATCAGAGTTGTCTTGTCAACAGCGCACAAGGAGCCGATAGATTCGCGAAAAACTGCTATCGGTTCTGCATAACGTGATAAAAAAAGGTCATGGAATTCCTCATATATCTTGCAGTCGACCCGGCATACACTCCGGATTTTTTCGCGCAAGGATGCATCCATCTGCTCCAGGGGTGGTGCAGAGCTGACACCCACCTTGGGCCATAACGGGAACTTATTTTCACCGAGCAGGAATAGCAGGGAAAACAGGCTCTCGGACATATATTCGGTAATTCCGACGAAACCATAACGCAACAATCCTTCTCTGACACGGGTGTAAAGCTCATCGTCAGATACTCCGTGCGCATAGGCGATCAGCGCATTAATATCCGAAAATTCACGTGGGTCGAGCATTGAAATCAGGATGCCACGTGAAACCGTGTTCGGCAGTCCCGGAATGTAATCATTGACGTAGCTTTCAAAACTGCGATCTGCAATCCCTCTGGCAGCATCGAGCATCGGCCCGGTCAATTGCCCCTCGTTAAGTAACTTGAGATGCCAGTAATAGATGCTTGTGTACACTTTTTCCGGAACACGCAGCAACTGAATATCGAAACAACTGCCCTGAAGGGCGGGTGTAACGCTGGGCGCACGAGTATGAATCGATATCAATTTCTTGTTGGTACCTCTTTCGGCCACGCGCTTGATGAATTCCTCACTGGAATTACAATTCAGTTCTTCATAGCCATATACGGCCGTATCGAAGGCCCTGCCAAGCGATGATGAAAAAGAGCTCGAGCCAGTGAAACCGATGTTATGGTAAACAAGAGTCGCCTTGTCCAGGTCGCTTGCATCAAGCTGCTCACGCAAACGTTGACGAGCACGCTCCATACGCTTGCCATGGTTCAACCGCAGCATGTCTGCGCTGGAATCGATCTGAAACTGAAGTTTGGAATTAAACATTTTCAATAATGTCATTTTGATTTTGGCGTGATATGCAGATTTTTCCGTATGTGGATAAGTGCCTTGAGCAAAGCCGAGATCAATCTGGCCGGAACGCAACAATTTGAATCACCGTTTCTAATTTGCGCTACGTCGTTTATCTTATCCAATTGCACTGCAGCAAAAACAGCGAGCAGGCCATCAATTTATCCGGTTTCTGACTAAGGGCAAAAGCACCAGGCATTTATCTAGTCTGCCATATTTTCCATTGTCGCCTTCGGCTTGACAGTGTGCCAATTCAGTTGCCTGCGAAAATATCAACTTCCTGACGCGATGCAACTATACCGCATTCAAGATACCCGTGAAGTCCCCCATCCCAAAATCGGGCGGATTGAAACACCTGACCAAGGTCCCTTGTATTCAGCACGCATCACCCCTGTATCGAATACATTAAAATCGGCGCAACTCATGGTTTGAAAATAGAACTTGTTGTCGATCATCAAGATCCCATTAACCGAGAATATTCCATCATTGAGAAAATTGCCCGGGATTCGGCAACGTGACGTATAAATCCCGGGGGTATATGGTTGTTCATGGAACTCGCCCTCATCACGGCATGCAGAAACATAATTTGGCGATGAGAGAAACGGTATCCCCGTCTCATCGAGCAACTGAATGCCGACATTAAGCTTTATTTCCTGCAGAACCTCATACTCCAGCTCAACAAAAAAGTCCCTGTCAATATCCACGGTTTTTTTAGTTTGGCCATCTTGAATAATCCTGACGGCGCGCATATGTGCATCCTTTGCCTTGTGTGGAGTTGGCGCGGTAGCCACCGGATCAGACTTGGGCGCTTCATTGACTGCCTGCACGTCTTGCGGAGGAGATTCCGCAGTGAGCACATGCGATTCCTGCGATATCCCATCCTCAAGTGCTTGCGGCAATTCACTTTCCGGGGTTTGCGGCAATTCACTTTCATGCGTTTTTGCCGGTTTGGTATCTGCATTACTCCATACGGCTTCCCCTGCATTACGGTGCATCGCTTGCAAAGTGTATTCATTATATTCACGGTAAACATCGGCAATGTTTCCGTCCGCAACCATCCGCCCACCTTCAAGCATGATGGCCCGGTTGCAAAGTGTCTTGATAGCTGTTGCGCTGTGGCTCACAATAACCACTGTGCGCCCAGAGTTGATCAGCCCCGTCAGCTTCTCATGAGATTTCCGTTGGAATTCGGTATCACCGACTGTGAGGACTTCATCCAAAAAAAGCACGTCAGGGTCGAGATTGACCGCAACAGAGAATGCCAGCCGAATATACATACCACTTGAATAATGCTTGACCGGCATATGCAAAAAACGCTCCACGCCGGAGAACTCGACGATTTCATCGTATTTTGCAACCACCTCCCCGCGACTCATGCCTATTACGGCGCCATTCAGGAAAATATTTTCATGTCCGCTTAATTCAGGGTGGAATCCGGTTCCAATTTCCAACAGTGAACCTACACGCCCCCAAATGCGCGCTTCGCCGCTGCTCGGGCGGACGATGCGGGACAGCACTTTAAGCAACGTGCTTTTGCCGGCACCATTCGGCCCAACCAGCCCAACGACTTCGCCGTGCTTGACCTCAAAAGATATATCCGACAGCGCCCAAAAGGATTCTTCTGGATTTATTTGAGCTTCACCAATATCTAGCGGGAGATTGTTTGGCTTTGCATAAAGGCGGCCGAACATGTCCCTTAACGATCTCGGTCTGGCTTTATTGCCGATCTCATACCGTTTCCAGATATTGTCTACCTTGATTGCAAGATTACCCATAGAATCGATCCAAAAGCGCTTTAGCAAAGATCATCAACAAAATCGTCCGCCTTTTTTTGGAAATAATACAAACCAGTTATGAAGGCCAGCACCGTCGTAGACAGGGAAAGTGCCTCACTAATCAGCGAAGAGTGTTCAATTCCGAATAGTGCCCATCGGAAGCCATCTACTATGAGCAGCATAGGATTGAAACTGAGAATATACACCAGATCTTTTGGCCAAAATTCCGGACCATAGATAATGGGCGTAAGGAAAAAAAGAACCGTCAGGGCGAATGGAACTATGATGCCAAAGTCGCGAAAACGAACATTGAGCGCTGATGTCCACAGGATGATACCGCTGACCGATAGCACAAGAATCGCAAAAAATATTGGCAGCGCCAGCAGTCGAAGAGAGATTAGCTCTGGCACATAGATCACATAGCCCACAAAAAAAAGCACTAGCAATAATATAAGATCGAACGCGCCAACCATGACTACCGCTAGCGGTACGATGACACGCGGAAAATATACCCTGGCAATCAGGCTTTGCTCGGCGATAAGTGACCCCGTACCCTCACCGACCACGCGCGCAAACATTTGCCATGGAATATATGAAGCGAGTATGAATAATGGGTAGGGGACGTGCGCTGGGGCAAGTCCGGGGAATTTGCCGAAAATGACAGTAAGTATGATCATCATTACCAATGGCTGCAGCACGATCCAGCCAAGCCCTACTGCCGTCTGCTTGTAGCGCACCGTAAGTTGACGTAGCACCAGAGCGAGCAATAATTCGCGGTATTCGTAGATAGCCCAAAGGCTGATGCGCTGCAGCTTCGGCCCGATAACGGACACACCGTCCCGCGCTACTTCCTTGCTTACGAGGTTTGGGTTTATTGCGTGCATCTCTAAAATCAATCCGTAGTTAAAATGATATTCCCCGCGTTTTCCGGGATCCTCAGTCCTTCTTTGCCAACATTCTCATTATCTCTGCGACTCATGGCGATGGACTACACGTCCGGCGCTACCGTGCGGCCATAGATGGGCTTATAAAAGTTCATGAGATTATGCGACTTACAATCACAGTAGCTCTATTCGATGGTGGGGGGGCAAATTCGGAACGGGTGCTGGCTGTGATACGAGCGCTGACTGCGATTCAAGTCGAGTATTTTTCAATGTCGTACACTTTTTCTTTATCCTCTCGAAATTATCCTGCAACCACGAAAGGAATCTGAGGCGGGGGTAATCGTCAATTTTCATGTCTGTACTGATGGCGCCAATCGGCGCAGCCGCCGCGTCAGATGCGCTTGTTTCAAACAAATCCCTATAAAAGGATTGCATGGGTACTTTTAGTTCAACCTCATGCACTTTCCTGTATGCAGCGAATACCGCAAGATAATAAGGCGCTTTTAGCGGTTCGCGAAGCAGGAACGGGTCTATTTCAAGAAAATGACTGTCTTCACCCTCGGTAGGTATTGCAATATATTTCAAATATAAACATTCAAAGCCATTCGATTCATAAAAATCCTGAAAAATATACGAATTGAAGTTAACAAAACCGTGGTTGATCATATCCACTGGCTCAAATTGAACGACGATGCCTCCCGCGCGGCATAACCTGGCGAGATTGAAGAACGCATCCTTTGTGGAAAATACGTGTTCTACCGAGCCTGAATCGAACACAACATCAAAACGACCGCGAAGTGAATCTGGAATTGGGTTATTCAAATCGTGAACGATATCGCAACCCTCATAATCGTTCACGTCCAGCGACAGGATGTTATCTTTCGAATACCCCAGGAATTCAAAGAGCGAGCGCTGATGAAGATTGCGCGAGTATCGCTGCCTATCCTGAACGCTTAGGTGATGAAATCCCGTCGTATATTCGATGCGGCTTTGTGGGACTTTTGCATATCGAATATTGTTGCGCTTAAAGGAATGCACCAACTTATCCTGATCGAAGTAGCAGTCCTGAACACCTATGGTAAGAACTGCATGATTCGATCTATCGCTATCCCTTAGCACTTGAGAGAGAAGATATACCAAATTAAGTGCTATACCCATTAAACAACATACCTCCGAAATGTTGGATCAGTGTATCAAAGTTCATATCGCTCGATTTGCATTATATATCGAAGATTTCTATTTTTTTGTTAAGGTTGCCTTCATGCACTCGATGCATTATTGTCCTGAGCGTGCGGTTTTCTATAGGTACCTGTGACTAGGGAGTAATGCGTCATGTTGGATTTGGACCAAAAAGCCAAAATCGAAGAAATACGAATGTCTATTTCAGAAATGCTCTCTTTCAGGGAGGACAAAGTTGTTTCACCTGTGTTTCAGCCTAGTGCATTCTGGCAAAAGATGAGTCGTTATTTAAGCTATATACGTAAACTGCCCGCCGAGGACCTCGAGAATATTCGTTGCCATATCGGAATGGGATTCTTCATCGGCAATCCATGGGATCGAGATTTCTATATGGGGTTTCAAGCCAAAAACGACGCTGAAGCCGCAGAATTTCCACTGATCCAGAAATATGCAAGGTATGTTTCCGATTTGCCGGAGCAATACTGGTGCTCGGAACCAGCCACGAATGATTTGGTTGCCGACATAGGCGTGAAATTCAAGGGGAAAATAGTCAATTCGGATATTGTGAAAGAACAGGCCTGCATTCGAAACCTCTATAACCTAGGGCTGATTGGCGGGGTCGGCAAAAAGAGCTCGTTGTTACTTGAACTAGGCCCTGGATATGGTCAGCTTACGTTTCAACTATCAAGAATGCTGGAAAAGAATTGCCGTTTTGTGTGCGTCGATTATCCAGAAACCCTATTTTGGTCTGCCACGTTTCTTGCGATAAATACGGATCCACGTGAAGTATATGTCTGGAAAAGCACCGATAAAGAAATAGATTTGGCTGAATTATCGAAGCAATACAGATTTATCATGATTCCGAACTTCGCCATAACAGCACTCGGAGATTCACCCATCTTCGACGTTGTAATCAATCAAAATTCTTTTCAGGAGATGACCGAAGATCAAGTCGAATACTACGCAAAATACTTTATGCAAACGACACGCGGGTGGCTATATTCTTATAATGCCAGCAAGCAATTTATGAATCTGGAGCTAAAACGGTACGTTCATGAAATACTGGGTGATTATTTTATTGGCGGACCGGATGACGCACATTACAAAAAATCCGGCATTGATTTAAGCAACGTCGAAAGTAAGCGTATTTTTCTGGGCTACAGCAAAGTTCTCAATTCTCCGCCCCGACGTGAGTGCAGAAGTAATACAGCATGGATATCTGATAAGCCAATGCAAATTGAAGGCTGAGAGAAGCATTGCATGGTTCCATTTTGATGATCCGTCGATCGAGGCAAATAAGCGATCATCTGTTGTTAACGCTGACTATAAGCCTAGCGATTCTTTGATGGCATCAAATGAATTCGGGCAGAGCAACCCTACGCCAGATTCTATTCGAGAAGCGCTCAATGCCGCATTGCGCGGCATCTGATCAGTATCTACGGCCATCTCTTTACCAGAAATCGGACTAATTAGTTCTGTGTCTGCGCCGATTCTGGCTGCGATGTAGGATGCAGCCTCGGTATAGCTGATGTTTTGCGCGCCGGAAATGTGGAAAATACCTGTTCGCCGTTGTTCGCAAATCGATTTTATCGCTTGAGCCGTAAATTTCAGCGATATAGGTGCAAGCCACATGTCATTGAACGGTCTGATTGTTTTGCCAGCCGCAAGATCGTGTTTCCATTTCATGAAAAGATCGAATTGCGGAGGAATAACTTTGGTCAACCTGACAATGCTTCCCTGGTCTAAATACTGCGTCATCAGCCGTTCAACGGCTAATTTTTGGCGGCCATACTCCGTTCTGGGCGATTGCTTGCTGTCCTCGGTGATATTCTTGCTGGAGCCGTCAAATACCAAATTGCTGGATGGAAATAGGACGTAAATTCCGCGAGAGATCAGGTGTTCGATAACAGCGGACGTGCCTACGACATTGACTTGCCATGAACCTTCCGGATCGACTTCACAGTCGCGCAAGGCGGTAACCCCGGCAAATATGCATGCGAAGTCGATGCCTTCCGGAATCTCCCAATTACGTAAATCTTCTGTAAGGTCGAGGTACAGGCGGCGCGGGTCAGTGTGACGTCGGCTGGTGCCATATACCTCAAAACCGCACTCTAATAATTGCCGTTCCACGAACGCACCGATCATGCTGTCCACACCGACAATCAACGCTTTTGCCATTGCCTAATTCCGTTTCTGATTATTTTGCCAGTAGTGTCCGGCGGTCGCTTTGTTGGTTATATAAAAAACAATCCAAGAAGTAGAGCAAGCAGGTTTAAACAAATAATTGGAACGCTTTCGAGAAGGCTATCACATCAATGATGGGAACGGAATTCGTTTCCTCAAACTAAAGATAAAACGCCCGTTTAGGCATGCCATTAAACCCAGAACACTCTCTGGCTGCCCGAGATAAATCAAGTCGGGACGATGCTTAATGTATGCTGATAAACGCAATAGCCATTCTGATCAACAGAGCAGACGTAGTTCAAATGCATGCCTGGATCCAGCTCAATAGGCAGCCAGATCTTCGGCGCTATCCACCTCTCCCCATTCGCCAGAATAGGGCACAGCTGTCACCGGCACCTTTCCGGCCTCAATTACTTTTTGCAGCGTACCGGTCATATGCATCCTGTCGCACACTTCGCCGGGTAGGCCGGCTCGAATCCTCACTACCTCACTCCATCCCACCGGAGTAAAGCGTAACAACCCCATATATTGGCCTTGTATTTCCTCTACAGTCTTCGGTTTATTGCCAATCTCTGCCAAGTTGCCATCGCTCCCGAGGCGAAATGTTTCAGCATCCAGCAAAGGATCGCCAAAACGTTTTTCCCACAACACCCTCCAGTTAGCATCGTAAGTCACAGCCAAAGCGGCTTTACTGCTGATTAGGGACACCACTGCGCTTGCATCGTAAAAAATGTCCGAATAACTCACCACACATGGATATGCTTTCAGCCATTCCGCGGCGCAGGCTAGTGATGACACCATATTGGTATCCGCCCAGCGTGCATTATGAAACTCCACCAGCCCACGACATGCCAGTTGCTCACGTTTATAGCCGGTGACAATGGCAATATCGTCGATTCCCGCTTCGCGCAGTGCATTTAGCTGCCAGTCGAGCAGCGTTCTTCCACGCAGCTCCGCCAGGCATTTTGGGCGTTCATCAGTCAGGTCTTTCATGCGGCTGCCGCGACCAGCAGCAAGAATGATGGCTTTCATAACAATTCAGGTCCGTATTGTTTCAATTTAAAATCAGCAAAGCGATAGGGTGCGCGAAGTGCGAGCAAGCGAGGATTTCTGCGCTTTTCCTTACCATATCGTAATGATTCTCCGGTGCTCCAGTCCAGCACCCGCCCCCCTGCAGCTTCCAGTACTGCTTGCCCTGCAGCGGTATCCCATTCAGAGCTACCCACCAGGCGGGGAAATACATCCACATCGCCCAAGGCAAGCCGCCCATATTTAAGTGCCGAGCCCATCGGCACGCGCAAGCAAACACCATTGGCTTGCGCAAACACCTCCACATCCGGATGGTCGTGAAAGCGGCTCACAGCCACGCGCAGGCAAGGTGCTTGGCCGTCAGCGATGCATTCGGTGCGGGCGCCTGCTTTCGCATACCAAGAAGTTTTGCCAGGCTCACCCGCATACAGCTCATCCAGCGCCGGCGCATACACAACGCCAAGAACCGGCTTTTGCGCTTCCACCAGCGCGATATTCACGGTGAATTCATCATTACCCGCCAGAAAATCCTTGGTGCCATCCAGCGGATCTACCAGCCAATAACGCCGAGCATCCAGATGCAGGCTGCCCCCTTCTTCTGACACCACCGGCACCCCGGTTGCCTCCAGTCTGGCAGCGATGATTTGGTGGGCAGCGCGGTCTGCCAGCGTCAGTGGCGAACCATCATCCTTACGTTCAACGGGCAAGTCGCGATGGTAAAACCCCAAAATCACATTTCCCGCTTCTCTGGCTGCGTCAACGGCCAGTTGCAACCACTGGCTAGACATGGAACAGCGCCCTCAGCCGGTCTATATCGGTCAATGAAAAGTCGCGCTCCCGCTCAGGATGCCACATCCAGCCCTCCCAGGGTAAATGGGCATGACACATGGCTTCAATCGTCCCATCCCCGGCGCGGGCGGAAACCGCAAATCCCGGCGGACAATCGGACAAAGCAAAGTTATGGAAGCTATTGACCGTGCTCGGCCACTCATCCGGACCCTCAACTACCTGCAACTGATGTTGAGTGCCCGCATGTCTTTCAACCGGCACGAGGCTAGCGCCCGCCCACACGCCCATCATCTGCATCCCCCGGCAAATGCCCAGCACCGGCAAAGCCTGGTCCTTGGCATAGGCCAGCAAACTGCGCTCGGTATTGTCGCGTTCGGGCGCACCCCCGATGTCATTACCCCCCGACAGCAGCACGGCGTCCGGCTTGACTGCCTCCAACCAGCGTTGCAGCCACAGTTCTCCCGCATCACCCGCAACCATCAAAGAGTTAGGCACCGGCACCGGTACACAACCTGCAGTCACCAGCCATAGACACAACCGCTGGTCCAGTGCATCCCGCCGCTCGCCCCGATCCGCCCACACATCCACCCGCTGCGAGACAGCGACCACCTTCACGCCAGCACCTCGACCCGCCGCCCCGCACAATCGAGATGCAATCTTCGCGCGGCGGACCAGCGCCGGTACAACACTTCGCCCGCACCAATGACTGCCGGCAAGCCCAATTCTCCGGCGCGAATCGCCATGTGCGAATTGGCCCCTCCCCAAGCAGTGATCAAGCCCGCAATCGGGTAAGCAAACAGCCAGTCAAATCCCGGATCGGCATTGGGGATGCACACCACCGCACCGGCCAGCGCTTCCCGCGCATCACAACCCACCACCGGCGCTGTCACCTGCTTTTGCGTAATGAAGTTAGGCACCGTATCCTGCCACTCGAAGGCCCATACGTCTTCGGGCTGGGCGATCACCGGCGGCAACGAAACCGCCAGCGTTTCCCGATAACGCGCCTTACCTTGTTCGATGCTACGCAAGAGCACATCTTTTGGGTCGGCGGCAGCAACATGCATCTCTTTGAACGCGGCAATGTCGCAATAGGCCAAATCTTCGCGCGAAAAGCCCCACTGCGACCCGCATTCGGCCACCAGTGCCAGTGCGTCCGACAGATTACGGGTAAAGTGGAACTTCGCCAGCTCGCGCAATTCAATCCCGGCTTGCAGAAAATCGAACAGCCCCACCGGATCTGGCTGCAGGCCATGCGTTTCAAGTAGCTTCACCACTTCACGCATCTGCGGCAAGGTGACTGAAAATGGCTTTACCAGTTCAGCCGCCGGCGGCCGCTGTTTCCAATCGAAATACAGTTCCGGCGCTTCGTCGTAACGAGGCGAGAGCAGATCGTAGGTGCCAGGACGCAGATGGCCGTAGCGCGACAAAAAGGTAGCCTTATCCAGCATCGCCCGATCCCGCCCCAACTGTCCGCTAACGGTGGACACGCTGGCCATGAACGCATCGTAATCCGCCTGTGAGAACACCCCAACCGCCACCAGCGATTTGAGCATCTGGACTGCCACAAACCCGGCCCGCGCCAGCCCCGCAAAGGGCAGGGTGCCATAGCGCTTGGCATCTTCCAGCAGCCAATAAATCCGTTCCAGTGGATCGGTATTGGAGGCCAGCAATTCTCCGCGCCGTGCATTCAGCGTTTCCAGTTTGGCGGCATCTTCGCGCCACAAGCCCTCCCTGGGATGCACGATGCGGTTGGTCAGCCTCCGCAGGCTGTCAGCAATGGCCTCGCGCTCACCCTTAGAGAATCCCGCTTCCGCCAACTGTTCCAGTCGCTCTGGCAAATCCAGCGTGTAACAGGAAAAGACGATTTCGAACTCCACCTTGTCGTGCAAGGTTGGCTCGGCCAACAGTCGGTCAATGTAATGATCAACCAACCGCCCCGCCAATCCTTCGTCCAGATCAGCAGGAATAAAGGAATTGAACGACAACCGCACATCGATGTATGGCAACCCGAAGAAATGCGGCATCAGCGGGAAGCTGCGCAGGTTCCGGTAACCGTAGTTATGCCGCTGGTATGCCCAGATGGCATCCGTCACCAGTTCGCGGTAAAGCGACAAGGCAAGCGGCTTGGGGCGCACGCCGATGATCTCCGCCGGGTTCCAGTCCGGCATTACGCCATACACGGTACGCCGTCCTATCAGGAAGGGGTGTGGTCGCATGCCGCGTGCCACCTTGTCCTGAATGCGTTGCAGCCGCGCCGCCTGCTGTGCTTCACCTTCCGGTTGACGCAGCAAGACCAGCGGACGCGCTTGCAGCAGCCACAGATTTTCTGCCCCATCTCCATCTGCCGCAATGGCAAACTCGCAATCCACTGGCACGCCACCGAACAGCGCCAACAACTCATCCAGCAAAGTCACGATGCCGGCTAGTTCGGCAGGGGGCGCAATCGGCGACAAGGCAGCCTGCTGCCAAGTACGCCCGCCCATCCCCCCGGTTACGGCGGTAGTGTCTGCCCCTTCTGACCAATTCACCACTCGATAAGGCGCACAGGTGTTTGGGTCATGCGAGAAAGCCACCCCGGAGCAAAGCACATTTTTCAGCATCGGCTGGATCAGTACTTCGTCCGCCGCCTCAGCCCCGCCATAGGCGGCAATCACTTGCCCGATGGCACTTTCAAGATCAACCGTTGTCACATTCGGCAGAGACAAAAAAGCACCTGCATTCGACCCGGTCGCCCCATCCTCACGCCGGCAACTGGAACGAACGATCCACGGGCCCTTTCCCAAAGCTGGCTGAATCTTTGCCAAACACGCAGAACGGTCGGCCTCCCATTCGGCCACGGTAAACCATACCAGCGGCGCGATACGCGCCGACCGGAGTCGCCCTTGTAGCAACGCCAGAGTGCCAGCCTTGGTGGAAAACGACAAAGCCATCAGTCCGCCCCTAAGCCAACTGCGCAATCCAAATATTGGTGGAATAAGGAATACGGATCTTCTCGACCTTGAGGCTCACCAAATAGTGCTCGATGGCAGCCACTACGGCAGCAAATGCATTACCTGCCTGGCGTTCCAGGGTGGCATGGGAGCGCCATGCCTCAACACATTCTGCAACAGTTTGTTCGTGGATAACCCGCGAATCCAGATGCACTACCGGCCCGAACAAACCGCTGGCATCAATTACGGACGTTTGATCCTCACGGCGGGTGCCATAACCGTAGCCTGCCACACGTTCTTTAATTATGGATTCGATCTGTGCCTGAACCGGGTCTTCAAGCTGACGATGATTCCACATACATGCAAACCAGCCACGCGGCTTAAGAATGCGAGCGGTCTCTTTCAGAGCAACCGGGCGGTCGCACACGTTGAATGAGCTGCCAAAGGTCACCATATCAAAAGCTTGGGCGGCCTGACCTGTCTGTTCACCAGTTCCCTCGTGCCAGCGTACATTCGGCAATGAAGCAGTGCGCTTGATCCCATTGGCACGCATTGCGTCGTTAGGCTCGACCGCCGTTACGTCCAGTCCACGCGCAGCCAGCATCAGGGTGAGGTGCGCAACGCCAGCCCCCACATCGCAAAACTTGTCGCATTTCTCGGCGCCAGCGATCTTCAGCATCGCATCAATCGCCGCATCGGAATAATCCGGGCGTTTCAGATAGGCATCGGCCAGCGTAGTGTAATCCCATTCAGTCTTCATGAAGCATTTTCTCCGTCAGTTGATTAATCAATTTTTCCATAACAGCATTCACAGTCTGTCCCGACTCAAACTCTACAATCAAGTCTGCCGCTTCCGGCTCATCGATGGGCAGATCCAACCCCGCCACATCCTGCAATTCACCTGCATCAAAGCGGCGATAGATACCCTTCGGATCGCGCCGCCTCAATTCGTCCACGGGTACTTTCAGGTACACCTCAAAATACCCCGGCAAATTCTGGCGATTCCAGGCATGAACTTCCTTGAATAGCGAAATGGTGGCAATCACCACTGTCAATCCTTGGCTGGCGATCACCCTGCACAGATGCGCATATTGCAAAGCCAGTGCCAACCGTCCCTCGCGTCCGTGATTTTTTGCATTGGCAGCGACTGCGCCAAATACCTCGCGTAATTCATCGCCATCTAATTGAACCACACACTCGCCACGGGTTCGTAAATATTTGACCACCTCTGTCGAAAGAGTCGATTTGCCGGCACCCGATAGGCCTGTAATCCAGTAAACGCGTCCGCTCATAATATTTTTAGCAAGTATATCCCTCAAATATGATTGCCCATTTAGAAAAATAATCCCTGCATCCTCCTAAAGATTGTCAAAAAAGCCTACCAAGAATTATTTGCCGAGTCATCGCATTGCCGCGAAATCAGGACGATTTCTTCACCACAATCCGGATTGAAGCACATGCTCAGCCACTCTGTGCAGAGTAACCACATCCCCAATAGGCGCGCAGCAAAGGGCAGGCAGCCCATCTGGTAATGCCCGGTGTTACGCAACGCACGGCTGCCTGCTAGCGTCCAATTCGCATCGCGAAGTGTGCTGAAGCTTCGATAGTCAGTGAATCCAGCAAGCGTAGCCAGGCGACAAATTGCCGTCTTGTTGAAAAGAAACAAATGCCGCGGTGGATCAAGATGCAGCCAATTTTCACGGTACCGGCGATGCCCGAAGGCATCGGTGTTAGGTGTAAGCATGACGAGCAGCCCATTTGGCTTCAATAACGTGCGGCAATTTTTTATGGCTTCCAGCGGGTTATCGAGATGCTCAATGACGTGGCTGAGTACGATAGCATCAAAGGATTCGGGTGGAAAGAAATCTTCATTCAGGTTGCCTTCAATAATCACGAGGCCCTTGCTGCGTGCGATCGACGCCGCCTTATGGTCAGGCTCTATGCCTTGGACCTGCCAGCCCAATTGGGCCAGATGCGCAAGATTCTCGCCTGCTCCACAGCCAATTTCAAGTAATTTGCCGCCCGATTTAGCAGGAAGCCACATCACGCTCGCATCGAAAGCCGCTCGCCGGTGCGGCAGCAATCCTGCGATCCTGCCCGCGGTTTTCCACCAGACGTTTGTTTTGCCGCTGCCGTAGCCGAAGCGGGAAGCAAGATAGCCAAAACGAAGCTGAAGGTAAAATTTCCGCATGAAAGACCCATTTTGCCGCACATTATGGGTGTAATAAGTTTGATAGGCAGCGGCAAGTTGGGCAGCGGACGGTCGGGGATTAATCCACATCAGGCCGCAGACTGGATTCGTACATTGTGCGACCGACCATTCCCCAGCACTGCCAAATAACCGGTCGTGGAGTGCGCAGTAAACTAGCATAGCACTGCTTGCGCAAAGGATGCAGGATAATGCATCAGTTTTATTATCAACGTTGGGCTGGTCAGTGTGCATTTAATGAACCGCATGCCTGAATGTTAAAGATGACGATATATCCTCATCATTAATTATTAGGGATTGGGTCGATTTCCAATCCGTAGCTTGCACACTGCTTGGCGAACAGTTTGCAGGCATACCGATAAAGGGCGATATCGCAACGGTTCTCGGCTTCAATGATTCTCCTTGTCTCGTCATCCAGAACGGGGTATTGCTTTTCACTTTCCGTGACATTCTCG
>JAGRPI010000029.1 GCA_019449635.1 Candidatus Ferrigenium bremense | reverse complement strand
TTTGCTGCAGATTTTATCGGTGTCTGTTTTTGAGAAAACCCAACTATCTCAAGCTCTTGCGGGAGGTGGGCTATTTCAAGATCAGACAGAATTTGTTAACCAACTAAATTTGTTCGATTTTTAACCGGACACTACTGATGTAAATTAACGCTTAAAAACTACCCTTCGGCTCCGCTTCGCTACGCTCAAGGCGAACGGTGTTTCTTGATACGCTATCGGGGATTAGAGGTTGGTTCCGGCGTCTATAGAGCAGCTCCGGCTTGTGTGCTATCTTCCTACCATGCGAACCGTTGATAATTCCCCGATACCATGAGCCTGTTTGCCCTGATCGCCGCGCTTTTGCTGGAGCAGCTCCAGCCGCTCTCCGGCCGTAAACACCTGCATGGCTGGCTGTCCGGCTATGTCGATTTCTTTCAGCAGCACTTCAATGCCGGCCAGCACAAGCACGGCAAGATCGCCTGGCTGCTGGCGGTGCTGCCGCTGCTGGCCGGCGTGGTGGTGCTGTACTGGCTGCTGTGCCAGGTGCATCCGATCTTTGCCTGGGCGTTCAACGTGCTGGTGCTGTATCTCACGATGGGCTTCCGCCAGTTCAGTCACTATTTCACCGACATCCATCAGGCGTTGCGCGACGGCAGGCTGGACGAGGCGCGCGGGCTGCTGACCACGTGGCGCGGCATCCCTGCGCACGAACTGAATGCCGAAGAAGTGGCGCGCGTCACCATCGAAGAGGCGCTGATCGCCTCGCACCGCAACGTGTTCGGCGTGATCGTGTGGTTCGTGCTGTTCAGCGCGGTCGGCCTGGGCGGCGCGGCGGGCGCGTTGCTGTACCGCCTCGGGCAGTTCCTGCGCAAGCGCTGGGGCGACGAGGATGCGGCCGCCGAACCGGATATCCTGCTGGGTGAGGATTGGGGCGGCGGAGAATTCGGCGGCTTCGCGCGCCAGGCGTTCTACGTGCTGGAATGGCTGCCGATCCGCCTGACCGCCGCGACCTTCGCCATCGTCGGCGACTTCGAGGACACGGTGTATTGCTGGCGCACCCAGGCGGCGAGCTGGCCGGATCGAGAAGCAGGCATCCTGCTGGCCAGCGGCGCAGGGGCGTTGGGCGTGCGCCTCGGCATGCCGATTCCGCAAGGCGGCCTGCTGTTCGACCGGCCGGAACTGGGCGTCGGCGACGATGCCGATGCCGACTTCATGCGCAGCACCGTCGGACTGGTGTGGCGCTCTGTGGTGTTCTGGCTGATCCTGCTGTTATTGCTGACGCTGGCCAGTCTGCTGGGCTGATTCGCCCGGGAAATGCAATTGAGCCACGGATGAACACGGATAGACACGGATGAACAGGCTTTCTTTCCGTACCGTTTGGGTGAAGTACCAACCCTTGGCAATGAGATTTTTCATCCGTGCTTATCCGTGTAAATCTGTGGCTAACTGAGATTTTCAGGATCGGATGAAACCACACATGTCCCCCCCGAAACCTGCCCAGCCTGCCATCCGGCGCCTGTCCCCGCTGCGCGACCTGTGGCCGTTCCTGCGGCCGTATCGCGGGCGGGTCGCGCTGGCCTTCGCGTTGCTGTGCCTCGGTTCCGCCACCATGCTGCTGGTGCCGCTGGCGTTCCGCGACCTGATCGATTTCGGTTTCGGGCAGCGCGCAACCACCGGCAGCGGACTGTTCGGCACATCGGGGCTGAACAGCCATTTTGTCCTGCTGTTCGGGCTGGCGAGCCTGTGGGCGGTGACCGTGGCGGCGCGCTATTACACCGTGTCGTGGGTCGGCGAGCGGGTCACGGCGGATCTGCGCAGCGCGGTGTATGCGCGCATGCTGGTGCAGTCGCCGCAATTCTTCGAGACCCTGCAGACCGGCGAAGTGCTGTCGCGGCTGACGGGCGACACCACGCTGATCCAGACCGTGGTCGGCAGCGCCATTTCGATGGGCCTGCGCAGCCTGTTCCAGTTCATCGGCGGCATGGTCATGCTCGCGGTCACCAGCTTCTACCTGTTCTCCCTGAACGTCGGCCTGATGGCGTTGCTGATGCTGCCGATCTTCGCTATCGGCCGCAGGGTGAGGAAGCTGTCGCGCGAATCGCAGGACAAGATCGCCGACGCCTCGGCGCTGGCTGGCGAGATACTCAACGCCGTGCCGACGGTGCAGGCCTATACGCAGGAGCCGCAGGAGACCGGGCGTTTCGCCGGACGCGCGGAAGCGGGCTTCGTCAGCGCGATCCGGCGCACGCGCGTGCGCTCGATGATGACTGTCGTGGTCATCACAGCGGTGATGGGCACCATCATCTTCGTGCTGTGGGTCGGCGCGAACCAGGTGCAGGCGGGCAGCATGACCGGCGGGCAACTGGCCTCGTTCATCCTCTATGCGGTGCTGGTGGCGGGCGGCGTGGGCACGATGGCGGAAGTGTGGGGCGACGTGATGCGCGCGGCGGGGGCGACCGAGCGCCTGCTGGAACTGCTGCATGCGGAATCCGCCATCGCCGAACCCCCCGTGCCGCAGCCGCTGCCGCAGCCGAGGCAGGCGGCGCTCCGCTTCGAGCGGGTCAGCTTCCGCTACCCGGCGCGTCCGCAACTGGCCGCGCTGCACGACGTCACGCTCGACATCGCCCCCGGCGAGACCGTCGCGCTGGTCGGTCCTTCCGGCGCGGGCAAGACCACGCTGTTCCAGCTCCTGCTGCGCTTCTACGACGTGACGGAGGGCTGCATCCGCCTCAACGGGCAGGACATCCGCCAGATTTCATTGCGCGACCTGCGTGGCAGGATCTCCATCGTGCCGCAGGAGCCGGTGATCTTCTCGGCCAACGCGCTGGAGAACATCCGCTACGGCCGCCCGACGGCGAGCGACGCGGAAGTCATCGCCGCCGCGAAGGCGGCGCTGGTGGACGAATTCATCGACCGCCTGCCGGAAGGCTACCAGACCTTCCTCGGCGAACGCGGCATCCGCCTCTCCGGCGGGCAGCGCCAGCGCATCGCCATCGCGCGCGCGATCCTCAAGGACGCGCCGCTGCTGCTGCTCGACGAGGCCACCAGCGCGCTCGATGCGGAATCGGAGATCCTCGTGCAGCAGGGGCTGAACGCCGCGATGCAGGGGCGCACCACCCTCATCATCGCGCACCGCTTGGCGACCGTGCAGAAGGCACAGCGCATCGTGGTGCTGGAGGAAGGGCGCATCGTCGAGACCGGCACGCCTGCCGACCTGCGCAAGCAGGGCGGGCTTTACGCGCGGCTCGCGAGCCTGCAGTTCGACGTCTGAATTTGAATATATAAAGCGGTTGTTAGAGACGGCGTTATTTACGCATGGTTCAGGATAAGCTCAAGGAAACGCTGAATAAGTCCGTTCGTGGTGAGTGTTTCCCGTTCGTACCCTTCGATACGCCGCGCTACGCGCAGCACTCAGGGCGAACGGGAAATGTATCGAACCACAGTTGGAGTTTATTCAGAGTTTCCCTGATACCCTGTTAACCGCACGAGCCTTCCGAAGGGCTCTCGCTTTCAGGCTTGTTCTCTTGCGCGGCCGGTTGCTGCGGCTGCGCGGCCCGTGCCTGCATGGCCTGCTTCTTCTGCGAGCGCAGCTCGAAATATTTCTCGGCGACCGCGCCCAGGATCGCGGCGGGCAGGAAGGCCAGCAGCTCCCAGTTCGGCGAGGCGAGCAGGGCGATGGCCGGGCCCGGGCAATAGCCGCTGATGCCCCAGCCGATGCCGAACAGGATCGCGCCGAGGATCCTCGGGCGGTCGATGTGCGTCTCTTTGGTGATGATGAAGCGCTCCGCGAGCATGGGCTTGCCCAGCCGCAGGATGAAGCGGAAGCTGACCAGCGTGACGCCCACCGCGCCGCCCAGCACGAACAGCAGGCTGGCGTCCCACGGCCCGGCCACGTCGAGGAAGCCCAGCACCTTCTGCGGGTGCGTCATGCCGGACAGCGCGAGGCCGAAGCCGAACAGCAGGCCCGCCGCCAGACTTGCGAGGTTGCGGCCCATCACATCACCCCCAGCAGGCGGCGCACCACGAAGGTGGTGATGATCGCGGTCAGCAAAAAGATGAGGGTCGCGACCAGCGAGCGCAGCGACAGCCTTCCCAACCCGCACACGCCGTGGCCGCTGGTGCAGCCGTTGCCCAGCGAAGTGCCGTAGCCGACCAGGAATCCCGCCACGATCAGCAGCCCGGCGGGAAACGTCTCGCGCGCCGCCGGCGCGTCGTCATACAGCGCGTAATACACCGCCGCGCCGCCCACCACGCCGGCGAGGAACAGCACGCGCCACAGCGTATCGCCGGGATTCGCGAAGAACAGCCGCCACAGGATGCCGCTGACTCCGGCCAGCCTGCCGTTCAGCCACAGCAGCAGCGTGGCCGCGAGGCCGATGAGCGCGCCGCCGATCAGGGCGGGCAGAAAAGTGTCGATGCCGATAACCATGTCAAACCTTCCGAAACAAGCCGCGCATGGTAGTGGCGTTTGGAACGGCTATCAAGCTGTTCCAGTCAGGTGGGGTGTTTTTTGGCGTGGGAGGGGGGTGATGGAGGGGGAGTTTTTAATTCGAACCTGACCCCTTTAGCTTGCATCCAGTTTTAGCTTAAATGCTCGCTCTCTGCCCCGTGAGTACCCCCACAACGCCCCGATAATCGCTCCAATGATTGCAGCCATACTCATAGACTCACGTGCTTGAACAGCGATAGCACCACCGCCTGCAACGGCAGCACCGACAAGAAACCCAAAGAACGTGGATGTAATGATGATGGAGGCAGCTTGCCTGTATAGGCGCGTAGCAAACTCTTGGATAATTCCAGCATCGTATGTAATTTCTTTTCTTGCCATGATTATTTTCTTTCTTCTGTAGTAGTCAAATTGGGAGAAGCCTTGCCTCTTTCTTTAAGAACCTGCTTTGCAAACACAACGTCTGAAGATGGTTTTGGATTGCTAATGATTTCACCTAATGCTTCGGGAGTCATATGAGGATATATCGCACGATTCCACCGTTTAATAAATTCATCCCCTCTTTTCATGTTCTCTTGAATATTTCTGACTCGTTGAATAGATAATGAATGGCGATCTCCTTTAATGACCATATTTATTGCTTCACTCATGGAGTCTCTGTTTCTCCAAAAATCTAAAGACTGCTCTAGCATCCTGATAGATGAATCGCTTTGCATCATCAAATAAGTCGCAAACTCATCAGCGAGGTCCTCGTTGTTATTTCCGGGTACACCCCAAAGGCCTAGAACTGAATGACCTAATTCATGGAAAAGAATAAAAACAAATGCACCTTTATTATTTGTCTTGTGGAAGTAATCAATTATCTCAGTACAAATGTGGATGGCGCCATTTCCAAAGGATTCTGAGAATGCATTTGTTTGACCGCAAGGTTCAATGTAGATATTGAAATCTGGGAAAACCAATCCTTTTTTAAGGGTGGCATACAAACTTTCCATACTAGCCTTCATTGCCTGTTGTGCGCCAGGATCCATTTGAATTGCTGCCTTAATGGATACTCTGAGTTTCTTTTGGATCAACCGAGCATAGCTGTTATCAAGAATCAAATAATATTGACCAAGAGTTTTGGTTTCCTCAGATATTGTGAATGGAGCGACTTTTTTCTGAAATCCAATACCTTGAAATTGTTGTCCTGATTTAAACAAATTTAAATTGGCAGCATCTACCAGAAATGCGGTTATATCCTTATAAATCGTATTATTGGAACTGATATTTATCCTATAACCAGTCTTTGGACCTCCACTGCCTGGAAGAGCAATAACCATGTACTGACCTGGAGGAACAGCATAGTCATTAATAACTTCTTCTGGGGAGGCTATAGACCTGACTATGATTTCTGCATCAACAACAGGCGCCATTATCATGGTCAATATAAATAAAGCCACCTTAAGAGCGTTACACATAACAGTTCTCCAGTTAATATCTTCCAAAGATTGCACCCCCGCCCAAGTAACACGGGGGCTCCAAATACATTTGGGGCACACTACCAACAAACCCCCGCATTAACAATAGGCCGAAAGGCCTAGCCATGCCTCATGCACCGGCTTGGCTTGCCGTACAATCCGCTCATGCAAACCCAACCCTTCACCGCGCTCACCCCCGATGCCGTGCTCGATGCGCTGGACAGCATCGGGCTGCGCAGCGATGGCCGTTTGCTGGCGCTCAACAGTTACGAGAACCGCGTCTATCAGGCGGGCATGGAGGGCGGCGCGCCGCTGGTCGCCAAGTTCTATCGCCCCGCGCGCTGGACGGATGCGGCGATCCTCGAGGAGCATGCCTTCGTCGCAGAGCTGGCTGGGCGCGAGATTCCGGTGGTGCCCGCCCTGGTGATCGATGGCCGCACGCTGCATTCCTGCAATGGTTTCCGCTTCGCGGTGTTCGCCCGGCATGGCGGGCGCGCGCCGGAGCTGGACGACTGCGACACGCTGGAATGGATGGGGCGCTTCATCGGGCGCATCCATGCGGTCGGCGCGCTGGAGCCTTACCGGCACCGCCCGGTGCTGGACATCCGCAGCTTCGGCGTCGAGCCGGGCGAATATCTGCTGGCACATGGTTTCATCCCGGCGGAACTCGTCGAGGTGTATCGCGGCGTGGCCGCGCAGGCATTGGCTGGCGTACGGAACTGTTTCGAGAATGCCGGGACGGTGCGCACCCTGCGCCTGCACGGCGACTGCCATGTCGGCAACGTGCTGTGGACCGACCTCGGCCCGCACTTCGTCGATTTCGACGACAGCCGCATGGGGCCGGCGGTGCAGGACCTGTGGATGCTGCTGTCGGGCGAGCGTGCCGAGCAGACGCAGCAGCTTGGCGACCTGCTGGCGGGCTACGGGGACTTCTGCGAGTTCGACCCGCGCGAGCTGCACCTGGTCGAGGCGCTGCGCACGCTGCGCCTGATCCATTATTCCGCGTGGATCGCGCGGCGCTGGGACGATCCGGCGTTTCCTGCGGCCTTCCCGTGGTTCAACACGCAGCGCTACTGGCAGGACCGCATCCTGGAGTTGAGGGAGCAGATCGCGCTGATGGATGAGCCGCCGCTGACAGCGTGATGAACAAGTCCCTCTGATGGAACTGCTAGCCACTCGACTAGGCTGCCAAAATACACCAGCCAAGTCGATAGTTATCTCCAACTCTCTGATAAAACCCCTAGCCATTCGACTCTATTGAGGTTGCCATAAATCATTGCACCCGTTCGCCCTGAGGTATCGAAGGGCAGAACGGTTCACAGCTTGGGGCTTCGATACATCCGTTATGGTTCGATACCTCACCACGAACGGATGTACCCTGTGCTGAGCCTGTCGATGCATCAGCCCGAACGGCTACCCGTTACGCCTTGTTCGCGGTGATCTGCTGGAACAGCTCCAGTCTTCTTGCATCGATCCTGCCCGCCGCGGCGGCTTCGCGCAGCGCACAGCCCGGTTCGTGCGTGTGGTGGCAGTCGTGGAAGCGGCACTGGCCGAGATACTGCGCGAACTCGACGAAGCCCTGTTCGATCCCGCCGAAGCTCAGGTGATGCAGGCCGAATGCCTGCACGCCGGGGCAGTCGATCAATGAACTGGACACCCCGACACGGTGTGGCGGAGCCATCTGGTGCGGGAGGGGTGTCTTGCGGCTGCTCCCGCAATCGGCCGCTTCGCGGTAACGTGTCGCAGCCGCGTCATCGTCCAGCCGGTAAAGGCGCGCGTGGGTGGTGGTGTGCTTGCCGGAATCCAGCGCGCTGGAGATCTCGCGCGTGGCGGCCTGCGCATCGGGCAGCAGCGCGTTGATCAGCGTGGACTTGCCCATGCCGGACTGGCCGACCAGCACGCTGGTGTGGCCTTGCAGGAACGGACGCAAGGCCGACACGTCCTGCTTCGCGCTGAGCTCCAGCACGCGGTAGCCGATGGCGCGATAGGGGACGAGCCGCTGGCGCGCGGCGGCTGCGGCCTCGGCAAGATCGCATTTGTTCAGCACGATCAGCGCATCCAGCTTCTGGTTCTGTGCGGCGACCAGGCAGCGCGCCAGCAGTTCGTCGCTGAATGAGGGTTCAGCGGCGACCACCACGATGATCTGCGTGACGTTCGCGGCGATGAGTTTTTCGCGGAACGCGTCGGAGCGGTGCAGCAGCGAACGGCGCGGCGCGATGCGCTCGATCACGCCCTGCGCGCCGTTCTCAGCCGAGGCCTCCCCGGTGAGCTGAATCTCCACGATGTCGCCGCATACCACCTCGCTCTTCTTGCCGCGCGTCAGGCAGGCGAGTTCGCTGCCGTCCGCGAGGCGCGCCAAATACTGGCGGCCGAAGGCGGCGATCACTTGCCCTTGAATCTGTAAAGAGCTGTTAGCCACGGATCAACACGGATTGACACAGATTAAACATCGGGGTTGATGGGGCTCACAGATCATCTGGAGGTCAGACAGTGTGAGCCAGACAGTGTGAGCCAGACAGGCTGGCGGTGATCCGTGAACATCCGTGTTAATCAGTGGCGGAAGGTTTTTCATGTTGAATAGCCAGGCTCAAAGCCTGAACAGCGCATCCACTTTCGCGGCGCAGATGAAGTCGTTTTCCGACAGGCCGCTGATGGCGTGGGTGGTGTATTCCACCTGGCAACTGTTGTAGGTGACGGTGAGGTTGGGGTGATGGTCTTCGCGGTGCGCCATCCAGGCGATGGCGTTCACGAAGGCGATGGTCTGGTAGTAATTCTTGAAGTGATAGGTCTTGCCGATCAGGTTGCCGTATTGATGCCAGTCTTCCAGTTGCTTCATCAGTTCGTCGACTTCCGCTTGCGGCAGCGGCGGCATACCGCCCTCGCAGGGTTTGCATTGCTTGCTGGTCAGGTCACAGGCTTGTTCCATGATGTTCTCCTCAATTTGATTGAAGGCGGGGTGACTGCAAATGCGCGATGCGCCGCGCCGCGGGCGGGTGCGAATCGTAGAAACTGGAATATAGCGGGTCGGGCGTGAGCGTGGCGGCGTTGTCCTGGTATAGCTTGACCAGCGCGTTCACCAGATCGGATGCGGCGGTCTGCCTGGCGGCGTAGGCGTCGGCCTCGAACTCGTGCTTGCGCGAATAGGCCGACATCAGCGGTTGCAGCAGGAAGCTGAATACCGGCAGGATCATGAAGAACAGCAGCAGCGCGAGCGCGGTGGAGGGGGTATGTACTCCCAGACTCTGGTAGAACCATTCGGTCTGCATCAGCTGGCCGAGCAGCCACAGGAATCCCAGGCTCATGGCGAAGGTCAGCACGATGCGCTTCAGCACATGGCGGCGTTTGAAGTGGCCCAGCTCGTGCGCCAGCACCGCCTCGATCTCGTCGCCGCTCAGGCGTTCCAGCAACGTGTCAAAAAATACAATCCGCTTGGTCTTGCCGAAGCCGGTGAAGTAGGCATTGCCGTGCGCGGTGCGCTTGCTGCCGTCCATCACAAACAGGCCTTTTGCGGTGAAACCGCATCTGCCGAGCAGCGCCGCGATGCGCGCCTTCATCGCCTCGTCCTGCAGCGGCGTGAACTTGTTGAACAGCGGCGCGATGAATGCCGGGTAGATGAACAGGATGGCCAGGTTGAACGCCATCCATGCCAGCCACACGTACAGCCACCAGTACGACCCCATCGCGGACATCAGCCATAGCACGCCGAACAGCAGCGGCAGGCCGAGGAGCGCGCCGAGCAGCAGGCCTTTCAGCGCATCGATCAGGTATAGCTTCAGGGTCATCTTGTTGAAGCCGAAACGCGCCTCGATGACGAAGGTGCGGTACAGGCTGAACGGAGCTTCCAGCAGCGACGACAGCAGCAGCACCGCGACGATGGTCGCCACGCCCTGCGTGAGCGGCGAGTCGAACCAGGCATTGCACAGGTCGGCGAGGGACTGGATGCCGCCTCCGAGGGTGAAGGCCAGCAACAGCGCGGCATCGAACAGGATGCCGAGCATCGCGAAACGGGTCTTGGCGGAAGTGTAATCCGCCGCTTTCTGGTGGTCGGCGAGCGCGACCTTTTCGCGGAACGCCTCCGGCACCGCGGCGCGATGCGCGGCGATATGAACCAGATGGCGCCGCGCCAGCCACAGTCTGGCAAGCGAGGTGGATGCCAATACGACGATGAAGATAAGGGTGAATTGGGTTGCGGTCATGGGAGTGTCAAGTTGAGAAAAGCATTTTCACCACGAAGAACACAGAGATCACGAAGACTTTTTACAGGGTTGACACCGTTTACCGACAGCCATGGAGTGAGGGGGTGTTCTCTGGATAACCTTCTATTTTCCTTCGTGTTCTTCGTGCCCTTCGTGGTTCAACAGCCGTTTCAGGATTAATCCGGTTTTCGTGAAAGGTGTGCTTATGACACAATACGCGCCTTCCCGTTCACATTATTTAAGACGCGCGAATTATGGCACAGAATCAGAATCACCTAATCTGGATAGACATGGAAATGACGGGCCTGAATCCGGATGCCGATCGCGTGATCGAGGTCGCGCTGGTGATCACCGACGGCAACCTGGAAACCATCGCCGAGGCTCCGGTGCTGGTGGTGCATCAGCCCGACAGCGTGCTGGATGGCATGGATGCATGGAACAAATCCACTCACGGCAAGTCCGGCCTGATCGAGAAGGTGAAGGCCTCCGTGCTGGACGATGTTGCAGTCGAGGCGCAGATGGTCGAATTCCTCAAGGAATACGTGCCGGCCAAAATATCCCCGATGTGCGGCAATTCGATCTGCCAGGACCGGCGCTTCCTGGCGCGCTGGATGCCGAAACTCGAGGATCACTTCCATTACCGCAACCTGGACGTCAGCACGATCAAGGAACTCGCCAAACGCTGGAAACCGGAATTGTTGCAGGGCATGAAGAAGCACAACAAGCATGAGGCATTGGCCGACATCTACGAATCCATTGCCGAGCTGCGTTACTACCGCGAGCATTTCATCAGGCTCTGAGATGGATCAGGCATCCTCCATTCAAGATGAGGAGATGCTATGTGCCATGCACCCTGTTGTGGTGGCGCGGTTCCCGGGCAGCGGGTGGGTTGTCAGTATGATTCGGGTTTTGACAAGGGGGGTTTACCTGATGCATGAGAACCGCTACTTCAGAAGGGCAGCTCACAAGGGTATGAATGCAGTAAGAGTAGCGGGATACGCTTCATTTTCAGAGAATGCGCCTTGCCCGTTTTTGCCGATGATCGGGACCCGCCATGTTTGACACGATCCGTCGCTGGATGGGCTCTGCTCCTGCGAATCTTGCGCCGCAAGACGCTTTCCTGAAACTCAACACAGTGGCGCCACTGAGGTCTGCGCCGAAGGAGGCGCAGGCAGCGGATGCGCAAGGGGGACAATCCTTCGTTTGTCGCGAGGCGATCCTCGATCGCAGCGAACATATCAGTGGCTATGAGTTCGCACCGCAACGCAGATTGTCATCAGGCATGCTGGAAAAAAGTGCGCGCATCCGCTGGGTATACGACGATATCATGCTGCGCAATTTTACATCGCTGGGCGTGTCATCCTTGCTGGGGGGCCGTTTTGCGTTCATCCGGATTTCGATGGATTCGCTGAAGAACCCCTTGCTTGAGACATTCTCCCGTTTGAATACGGTCATCATGATCATGCCGGGCACGTTGGCGGAGGCCGATCTTGCGGGGGTGCGCGCCGACCTGCGGCGCCTCAAAGAGATCGGCATCAGGCATGGGTGGACACTTGACCGGATACAGCCCGAGATCGTCGAATTCCTGCAGGAGGCCGACTTCATCGAGGTCGAAGCCACGGTGCTCGATGGAGTCCAGTTAAAAACGATGTGCCGCAGCCTGCGCGCGATTCCCGGGCAACCGAAACTCATTGCCAGCGAATTGCAGACATCGGATGACTTCAATCTCTGCTACCACTGTGGCTTCGATTACCTGATGGGGCCATTCGTCTCCAGCCGCGAGAACTGGCATCCGGCAAAAAGCGAGATCAACCGCCTGCGGGTTTTTGAAGTGCTCAACATGATCCGCGGCGATGCCAAGCTCGATGCCATCGCCGACCGCCTGCGGATCGAGCCGATCCTGACTTTCAAGTTGCTGCGCTACATCAATTCGCCCGGCATCGGTTTGCTGCAAAAAATCGAGGAAATCCCGCAGGCGCTTCTGGTTCTCGGCAGGGACCGTTTTTACCGCTGGTTGTCGCTGCTGCTGTTTGATTTCAACCAGCCGGGTTATCGCGAGCGCGTTCTGAGCGAGCAAGTGCTGGCACGTGCGCGTTTTATGGAAATGCTTGCCGGGCGGGGCCGCGTTCCTGCAGCAGCAGATCAACTGTTCATGACCGGGCTTTTTTCGCTGCTGGATGTGATGATGGAGCAGCCGCTCGCGGATGTCCTGAAGCAGGTCTCACTGCCGGAAGCCGTTGCGGCCGCGCTCAAGGGCGAGCCGGGGGCGATGCGCGATGCGCTGCTTTTGGGGATCACCGTCGAATCCGGCACTCCGGACGAAATGGCGCTTGCCACCACGCGCTGCGGGCTGGATGCCGCGACGGTTACCGGCACGATGGTTGAAGCGCTGGTTTGGGCCCAACAGCTGAGCGCCGCCGGCGAATGACCCCTCCGGCAGTTGGTGGAGGGGTTCCCGTAAGTTCAAGGCATCGTGCCGCCCTGGTGCCGGATAGCCGGCGACTTGGCCGGCGTTAGCGGCTCCAGTTGACGCGCAGCAGGTTCTGCTCAGGGTTGTAGTGGAACTCCAGCTCGCCCTGATAGGCATGGTGCAACGCCTCGCCGATGCCGCGCGCCAGATGGATGTCGGTGGTGGTTATCTGGGTGCCGTGTTCCGTCTTCTCGATGTCCATGATGCGCTGCAACGGGTGCTCGGCCTTTTCCTGCGTTTCGCGATGCCGTATCAGCTGCAGGATTTCCGCTTCGTGCGCGGTGAGAAATTTCCCCGACAGCGATACATATCCCGCCGGGAAGTGGTCGCGCATCCGGTGGCATGCCGGGCAGCTTGCCTGATGTGCGCCCTTCGGCTTTTCCAGCCACTGCCAGCGGCCGGCGTGGAATACCGCGCCGCAGTCCGGGCAGACCGTCGGCTCGTGAAGTTTCCCCTTGGTTTGGTAAGTGTCGTGCACCGCTTCCTGCAACAGCCGGTCATGGCGGATGGGGTGGAAGCCAGCGGGGTTTGGTCGATTGGTCATGATTGCCTCCTTAAGATGAATGATGTTATTTCTTCAGTTTGGCTCGTGAACACCGGATCCGGGTTCCCGGTTTTCAGGCTAGCACTAATCGAACAGGAATGCAGTTTTTTTGTTTGAGGTTTTTTGCTCGATGCTCTGCTGTCACCCAGGCAAAGGGGCATTCGGCAGGCTCCACACCTCGATTCCTGCTCTCCACAATCGGGAGATCAGCGGCTGCGCCTGGTCCGGCGCTGCGCTGCTCCAGAAGCGTTCCGTGCCGGCGCGCTTCTCATGAGACAGCAGTACGGCATCCGCCAGCCGGCGGCGGAGTTCGCGCGCGATTGCGGCAGACGGGTCGACGATGGCGACCGACGGTCCGGCGACCTCGCGGATCAGCGGGGCGAGGAAGGGATAGTGCGTGCAGCCCAGCACGAGGGTGTCGGCCTGCCGTTCCAGCAACGGCAGGACATATCGCTCGAGCAACGCGCGAGTTTCGGCGCCGGACAAGTCGCCGGCTTCCACCTGCTCGACCAGTCCGGGGCAGGCCTGCACCAGGATGTCGACGTCGGCGCCGAACCGCGCATGCAGCCGCGCGAAATTTTCACTGGCCAGCGTCCTGCCGGTGGCCAGCACGCCGATCACCCCGGACCGGGTGCTCGCCGCCGCCGGTTTGATTGCGGGCTCCATGGCCACGATCGGCAGCGGGAATCTCGCGCGCAGCGTCGCGACTGCCGCGCCGGTCGCCGTGTTGCATGCGACTACGATGGCCTTGGCGCGCTGGCTCAGCAGGAACTCGACGATGGCGATCGAGCGCGCTTCGATCAGCGGCGCGGGCTTGTCGCCATACGGTGCATGCCCCGAATCCGCCACATACAGCAGGTCTTCATTCGGCAGCTCGCGGCGGATCTCGCGCAGCACCGACAATCCGCCGATGCCGGAATCGAAAACGCCTATGGGATCTGATGCGGCCATTACAGGCCGCGTTTCCTGCGCTGGCTGACCTGCTCGCCGGCCACGCCCCAGTTATCCGTAGGGATCTCGTCGATGACGACCATGGTCGTTGCCGGGTTCTTGCCGAGGACCTCCTTGAGCAGGCTGGTGACGCCCTCGATGAGCCTGGCCTTCTGTTCGGAGGTGACGCCTTCTTCGGTGATCCTGATGTTTACGTATGGCATATTAACTACTCCATTGAACTTTTGAATTAGAACTCCGTAGGGCGCAATAACCCTGTCCTGAGCTTGTCGAAGGACAACGGGCATTGCGCCGCATGCGTTTTAAACCATCCGGTGCAATGCGCTACGCTTATTGCACCCTACACGAGCTAATCCAGCCTACCTCTTTGCACCCATTGCCAGTGCGCGCAACCTGCCTTGTTCCAGTTCCGCCGCATCCGGTGCTATCAGCCAGCCTTGCAGGTTATCCAGCACCAGGTCGGTCAGCGCGTGCAGCCAGTCGTTGCGGTCGTTGAGGCAGGGGATGTAGCGGTACTCGCCGCCGCCCGCGTGCTGGAAGGTTTCCTTGCCTTCCAGCGCGATTTCCTCCAGCGTCTCCAGGCAGTCGGCGACGAAGCCTGGGCAGACCACGTCCAGGCGTTTGACCTTTTGCCTGCCGAGCTCTTTCAGCGTGGCGCTGGTGTAGGGCTTGAGCCATTCTCCTTTGCCGAGGCGCGACTGGAAGCTGACGGCGTATTGCCCTTCTTTCAGGCCGAGTTCCCGCGCCAGCAAACGTGCGGACTTGTGGCATTCGCAGTGGTAGGGGTCGCCCTTGTCCAATGTATCGCGCGGCAGGCCGTGGAAGCTCATCAGCAGCTTTTCCGGCCTGCCGTGTTTCATCCAGTAGTCATTGATGCTGTTCGACAATGCCTTGATGTAGCCGGGGTGGTCGTGAAAATTCCGGATGGTGCGCAGCGCGGGCATGTTGCGCATCTGTTGCAACTCGCCGAACACGATGTCGCACACCGTGGCGGTGGTGCTGGCGGCATATTGCGGATACATCGGCACGACCAGGATGCGCTGGCTGTTCTGTTCCCTGAGCTTGCGCAACACGGCAGGGATCGATGGGGTGCCGTAGCGCATCGCGTAGCCTACGACGAACGGCGCCTTGGTGCGCTGGCTCAGGTAGCCTTGCAGCAGCACGGTCTGTTTCTCGGTGTAGACGCGCAGCGGCGAACCTTCCTTCAGCCAGATGCTGGCGTATTTTGCGGCGGATTTTTTCGGGCGCGTGTTGAGGATGATGCCGTTGAGGATCAGCCACCAGAGCGTCCTGGGCATTTCCACGACGCGCGGATCGCTCAGGAATTCCTTGAGGTAGGCGCGCACCGCCGGCGGGGTGGGCGCATCCGGCGTGCCGAGGTTGACCAGCAGGATGCCGGTTTTTTCCGGGGTGCCGTGGGTGTAGGCGGGTTCGGGTTGGTAGGTCATGTTGTTTTAGATGTTTCCAATTGTCCGTTCGGGCTGAGTAGGCGCTTGCGCCGTATCGAAGCCTGTGCCGTGTCCTTCGATACACCCGTTGCACGGGCTACTCAGGACGAATGGTTTTTTATGGTTGGTTCTGGGATAAAGCATTGCCCAGCAGCCTGGCGGTGAAGTCCACGATCGGGATGACCCGCTGGTAATCCATACGCTTCGGGCCGACCACGGCGAGCGCGCCGACCACCCGGCCGTCGGCGGAATAGGGTGCGGTGATCACGCTGCACTCGTCCAGCGAAGGGAGGCCGGATTCGCTGCCGACGTAGATGTGGATGCCTTGTCCCTTGTGACTGGCTTCCAGCAGTTGCACCAACTCGGTCTTCTGTTCGAACAGGCTGAACAGGCCGCGCAGGCGGTTCATGTCGGAAGACAGGTCATGCACATGCAGCAGGTTGTGTTCGCCGCTGATGACGTAATCCTCCGACTTTTTCGCCACCGCCTCGTCGCCCGCAGCGAGCGCCGCCGACATCAGTTCACTCATGTCCTGATGCAGCTGGCGCAGTTCGCCGCGCAGCTTTTCGCGGATCTGCGAAAAGCTGCAGCCGGTGTAATTCTGGTTGAGGAAGTTGCCCGCCTCGGTGAGCTGCGACTGGGTGTAATCGCGCTCCAGCAGCAGCACGCGGTTCTCCACTTCGCCGTCCGGCATCACGATGATCAGCAGTACGCGATTTTCGCCGAGACGCAGGAATTCGATCTGGCGTACGGCGGCAGTGCTGCGTTTGGCGGTGGCGACCACGCCGGCGAACTGCGTCAGCTCGGACAAAATGTTGGAGGCTTGCGCGATCAGGCGCGACGGGTTGTCCGGCTGCAGCTGGTTTTCCATGCGCTGCATGCGCGTGCTGTCCAGCGGTTTGGTCACCAGCATGGTGTCGATGAACAGCCGGTAGGCCATGCCGGTAGGGATGCGCCCCGCCGAAGTGTGCGGGCTGCTGACCAGGCCGATGTCTTCCAGGTCGGCCATCACGTTGCGGATGGTCGCGGGGCTGATCTCCAGGCCGGAATACTGCTGCAGGGCGCGCGAGCCGACCGGCTGGCCGTCGCCGATGTAGCGTTCCACCAGGGTCTTGAGCAGGATTTGCGCGCGTTCGTTGAGCATGGGCGGATTCTACCACTGCGCATACGGTGGCAGTCGCCTAATGAAAACGGCCTCATTGTTCAACAATGAGGCCGTTACTCGAGGCGACGGTGATTATTTTTTCTCTATCTTCCTGATGGCTTCCTGGATCTCCGCCTTGCGGCCCGTATCCGCATCTTCGCGGCCGGGGCGCGCCGGGGCGTTCGATGCCTTCTTGAAGTATTCGAGTGCCTTGGCATGATCGCCGCGCTCGACCATGAGCTCGCCCATGAAGAAGTTCGGGTCGATGCCGTCCGGGTTGACCTTGAGCGCGCGCTCGAGATAGTCGCGTGCCTTGTCATGGTCGCCGAAAGAGCCGAAGCGCGGCACCTTGTAATACAGGCTGCCGAGCGAAGTCAGCGCGGAACCGTGCAGCGCATTGGCGTCGATCTTCTCCGCGGCCAGCAGCAGGTCGCGCGCGGCCTTTGCCGTGCCGCCGGCCGAGAAGATGCTCTGATACTTGGCCAGGGTGCTGGTGATGATGCCTTCCCAGATCAGCGGCTCGGCACGACCCGGATTGGCGGTGGATACCTTGTGCGCCTCTTCGACAAGTTTCTCGAACGCCGCTTCCTTGTCTTTTTCGGGCGTCTGGTAATAGGCCTTCGCCCAGTCGTGCTGCAGTTTTTCGATGGATGTGTCGAGCGGGGTGGTTTCGGCGAAGGCGGTGTTGGCGGCGAACAGCAGTGCGATCAGCCAGGCGTACATCTTCATGGGTAGCTCCTTGTAGTAAAAAATTATTTGTTAATGGATTGGGCATATTTGCGGGCGATGCGGGTGTTTTTCAGCAGGCCGTTGTCGACCAGGCGCGGGAACATGCCGTTCAGCCGCGCGAAGAAAGACTCCGGCTGGCCGATGAAATGTTCCTTGCAGTCGCGTTCGATCGCCAGCACGATCTGCCCGGCGACGTATTCCGGCTCGTCCATGTTGGTCTTGGTTTCTTCCAGCATTCGCGTGGTGGCGTCGTCGTTCAGCGGGGTCCTGGTCGCGCGCGGCGAGACGTAGGTGACGCCGACCCGGCTGTCGACCAGCTCGCGGCGCAGCGCCTCGGAGAAGCCGCGCATCGCGAACTTGCTGGCGCAATAGGTCGCGAAATGCGGGAAGCCGATCGAGCCGAAGGCCGAACCGATATTCACGATGCGCCCGCTGTTCTGTTTCAGCAGGTGCGGCAGCGCGGCGCGCACCAGCAGCATCGGCGCGATGACGTTGACGCCGATCACCTGCTCGATGCGTTTCGGGTCGTGGCGCTCGAACAGCGTGAAGTCCATGATGCCGGCGTTGTTGATGAGCACATCAATACCGCCCAGAGCTTGCAGCGCCGAGGCTACTGCCTGTTCCGGTGCGCCCTCGGCGGACAGGTCGAGCGCGATGGGCGTTGCAAAGCCGCCGTTTTGGTTGATTTCGGCACAGATTTCTTCCACGCGCGGCGCGTTGCGTTCGACCAAGGCCAGCCGCGCGCCTTTTGCGGCGAGCAGCAACGCCACGCGGTAGCCGATGCCGCCGGCCGCGCCGGTCAGGATGATGCGTTTACCCGATAAATTCATGCAGTGCCTCCCGGTGTTGGAATATTGGACAAATTCGTCATGTGAGTCTTAAAACTTCAGTTAGCCACAGATTGACACGGATAAACACGGATAAAACATTGCACCCTCCATTCATTTCCCCCAAGAGGGGGAAAAGGGCGATGGCTTCCTCTCCCGCTTGCGGGAGAGGATTGAGGAGAGGGGGCGTGAGATCGGCTCCCACCTGAATGGCAGGTGAAAAAGGTTCATCTGTGTCAATCCGTGTTCATCCGTGGCTCATACATTTTCAGTTGAGTTTTCCTTATAGAGTTGCTCGATGGCCGGTTGGTAAAGCTGCCAGATCGCTTCGCGTTTCAAGCGGCCATTCGCGGTCAGTTGCCCGTTTTGCGGCAGGAACGGGGTCTGTGCGGGCAGCCAGTATTTTACCTGCGCATAGTCAGGCAGCACGCGGTTCGCCTCTTCGATCGCCTGGTTCACCGCGCCGATCGCTTCGGGCGTGGCGCCGCGCGGCACGATCACCGCCACGTTCCACGGGCGTGCCTCGCCGAACACTGCCGCCTGGGCGATGGCAGGATGCAGGGTCAGCTCGCGTTCCACCCATTCCGGCGACACGTTGCGCCCGAAAGAGGTGATGAAAATGTTCTTCTTGCGCCCGGTGAGATGCAGGAAACCCTGCTCGTCGAGGTGCCCGATGTCGCCGGTCGGCCAGAATTTGGTTGAAGCGCCTTCGCCGGCTTGTACCGGCGCATCACCGGTGTAGCCGAGCAGCGTCGCGCCCGCCACCAGTATCTCGCCGTCCCCGGCAAATTTCACCTGCGCGTGTGCCAGCGGTTTGCCGACGCTGCCCAAACAGCGTTCTGCTCCGGTATTGAGCGCGACCACCGAGGTGCATTCGGACAAGCCGTAGCCCTCGAACACCGGGATGCCGAGCGTCTCGGCGCGCTGCAGCAGGCGGGTGGCGACCGGCGCGCCGCCCACCGCGACGAAGCGCAATTGTTGCGGCGCGGGATGTCCCGCTTCAATGGCGGCGACCAGCGCGTGCAACAGCTGCGGCGTCAGGATGGTGGTCGTCGCGCGGCACTGGATGAGTGCCGCCAGCATTTTTTTCACATCCAGCCCTGTTGATCCGCTCAGGCCGACCTCGGCGAGCGGCAGCAGATGGCAGCTTGCGCCGGCCAGCAACGGTACATACACACCGGCGAGGTTCTCCAGCAGGGTGGACAGCGGCAGCACGCAGACATGCCGGTCGTCCGCTCCCCCACGCGTGGCAGCCAGCAGCGAAGCAGCGACCTGCTGCAGCGCATCGGCATTCAGGCACACGCCTTTCGGATGCCCGGTGGTGCCGGAGGTATAGGTGACTTTGACCGTGCCTGCGGGCAACGCCCTGGCGGCGATGTTGCGCAGGCGGATTTCGCTGAACGTCTGGTTATTGAAAGTGTGTGTCAATGCCTCGCTGGTCTCGATCCCCGCTGCCGCAAGAATCTTCCGATATTGCTCGGGCTGGTCGGTGAGGATGCAATCGATTCCCGCATCGCGGATGCTGTGGGCGACCTGTTCCGCCGAGAAAAAGAACGGCAACGGGATGACCGGCTTGCCGGCATGCAGCCCGGCCAGATCGAGGACTGCCCAGAGCGGCGAGTTGTCCAGCGCCAGTGCGATCGCTCTGGCAGGAGCCGCACGCAGTTGCGTGCCGAATCGTTCGACCGCGGCGGCGAGTTCCCGGTAGCTGAGGGCATACTGATCGCCAATCAGCGCTTGCGAATCGGGCCGTTCCTTGCTCCATCGGGTGAGCGCATCGATCATGGACGGGCTCATTTTTTTTTCAATATCATTCCGCAGGCGGTGCATGGCGTGCCGGTTATGGGTTCGTGTGACGCGGTTCCGGAAATTCTGGGTTTGCTGCGCCGTTCGATGCGCCGTACCGCCATGACTTGTGGTTTCTGCTCGTAGTAGCTGCCCCATTCAGCCTGCTCTTCGGCGGGAAGACGGCTCTTGTCCGCGTCGCCGAGTATGACCGGATTCAGGTTCATCTTGATGAATGCATTGCGTAACACCGGAACAGCGGTGAACACCGCCCATTGATTGTGAGTGTCATGAAGATGGTCATTGATGGCGGTGATCAGGTAACGTGCCATCCCCGGCTCTGCAACCGAGAAATTGCCTACGCCGACGATATCGTTGCGTCTGACCGGGAAACCGACGTGCTCCGAGAGTATCGTCTCGATGGGTTGGCCCAGATAGGTTTCCAGAAAGAGCGGTTCAAGCGCGGCGCTGCGGAATCCGCAAGCCGCGACCAGACGGTTGCCCTGGTCGCGCAGGCTCATCAGGCAGGGTTTGAAACGTTTGATTTCCGCTCCATATGCCTGGCGAAAGATATCGCCGATGAAGCGCTCGACCTCGGCACGATCAGCCGCATCGGGTTGGGAAAAATGCACGCCGAAGGGGTGTTCCACCAGGCCGATAGCGGGGTTGGAAATGAGGGTATTCATCGATTTTGTAAGGCTGGCTGGTTGACCTGCTAATTGGAACGGTAAATTATTTTATCGGTTGCAAAACAGCAAACAAGTTCATCGGTGCAAGCGCACGGTATCAGGCTGCCGGGAACGAAAAAAGTTCAAAGCTCATGACGTTAGGCCGGATCATCTTCGAAAAAGCGATCAGCCACAGATGAGCACGGATTAACACTGATAAAAACCTCTGGTTGGATGCTCCTGATAATGAAAGATGGCCAATCCGTGGATATCCGTGTTAATCCGTGGCTAGATACCGTTTTCAGGCTCATGCAGAATCCCCTTTCAGCTTGGCACGCGCATACGAGATGCCTGCCTTCACCAATTCCTTCGCATCGTAGCGGTTGAGCATGTTGCAGCCGTTGCACAGTTCCGGGATCAGCGCCATGCCTTCGCGTTTGGCCAGCACCCCGCGGATACCCATGTTCGCCACATGGCCGATGGGGTGCTCGTGCTTGACATCGTTGTAGCAATACAGGTAATCGCCGCTCGACGCGATGAAGACATCGATGTTGCGCGGCACGCATTTGAAACGGTTGCTGCGCCACTGCTGAAAGACATCCCGGACGCCGGGAATGAAGTCGAATTCCTGTGAGCGCAAATGGTGCTGCCGGATCAGTTGCCGCAACTTTTCGGTGGCCAGTTCGTGTTCCTGCAGGCTGCCGCCGCGGTTGTACAGGGTGGGCGACATGGTCAGGGTTTCCACGCCCTGTGTGCGCAGCCAGGCGATCGTGTCCGGCAGGGAAGGCAGGCATTCCGGCATGGGCGTGAGGCTGATGGCCAGCTGCGTATGCTTGAAGAGCTGCTGCGCCAGCTTGATATTCTCCATGACGCGCGCTTGGTCGAGATTGACGTGCACCCGCTGGTACACCTCGGGGTCTATGCTGGAAAAGGAGATCAGCAGCAGGTCGATAGCGCCGTCCAGGTGCCGGATGCGCTCGGCATCGAGCTGGTGACCGTTGCTCACCATGTCGAAGCGGATCGGGTGGCCGCGCATGTCGTCCACGAATTCGAAGAACTTGGTATGCGTGGTGGGCTCGCCGTAACCCGCGATGACGGCACGGAACACATCCTGCGGGTTCAGGCGATCCAGTACCTGCCGCCAGGTTGGCTCGGTCATGAGCTGGGGGAATTCGATCAGACCCCTCGGGCACATCGGGCAAAGCGCATTGCATTTGCTGGTCCACTCGACGTTGACGGCGATACGGTAGGAACTCATTTTACGGCACCGGGAAGCGGTTCGGCCGGAACCAGGCGGGGGATATAAGCCGAGCAGCTTGGCGCGACCAGTTCGATGTCCACGACGACGACGCATTCCGCCTGCGGAAACGATGCCATCATTTCCGCGTTCTCATGGATGGATGCCCGCCCGTTCACGCGCAGGCGGGCACCGTCGTTGAAGTCGATGAACAGCATGCTGACATAGGGGTTGAGCAGGATGTTGCCGAGGCTCATGTAGGCGCCGTTGCCTTTGACACGCGCTTCGAAATGCGGGAAAGCCAGGCGGTTCGGCGCCAGCACCTTGACCAGGCCGGGCCCGCCGCCCTTGAACGAGCAGTCGCAGCGGCCATCGGGGGAACTGGTAGCGAGAAAGAAGAACGGCGCGGCCTCGATCCTGGCGTGGATCTGCTCCGGGATGCGATCCCAGATAAGCTGACCGAGGCGCGCCTCGGTCCACAGCTCCGGGTTGCCCCAGCGTTGCTGCGCGTCAAGTTCGCCGGTGTGGAAAGGCGATGAGGTCATAATGGAAACTCCGGCAGGATGTTCTTGAAAAAGGTCGTTGCGGTAAAGACCTCTGCATTGTAGTGAAGTTCAGGCATTTTGGCGGAGATGCCGCATGGATTTTGTAATCATTTGTAAGCATGAATCGGCTTTGACTATAGGCAGGTTGTCATATAAGAGATAGTCAATTATTTTTATAAAGACAATAAGTGTTATTTATGATCTGGTGTGATCGTGTTATCCCGGACAGTTGCTTCCGGAGATGCCGCATCCCAAATATTGCAGTGTTGACAGCCATCGGCCCTGACCCTACATTGCCCATCCTTTTAAGCATCAGCCGAAACCAATATGAAGCGCAGTATCCTGTTATTCGTCCTTGCGGCCGTTCTTGCCGGATGCAGCAAGGAACCAGCCCCGGCAGCCAAGACCGAGCGGCCGGTTTTGACCATGGTGGCGGGTTCTGTCGCAACCGATGGCGGCAACACCTATAGCGGCGAGGTTCGAGCGCGCCATGAGGCGCAACTGGGTTTCCGCATCGGCGGAAAGATCGTCGAGCGGCTGGTAGACGCGGGCGCGCGGGTCAAGGCAGGGCAGGCGCTGATGCGTCTCGACTCCGGCGATGCCGGCTTGCAGCTCGGTTCGGACGAAGCGCAGTACCAGTTGGCCGAGGCTGACGCAAAACGCTACCGCGAACTGCGCAGCAAGGGCTTTGTCAGCCAGGCTGCGCTGGATGCCAAGGAAGCCGCCCTCACGGCTGCCTCCGCCCAGGCCGGGCTGTCGCGCAACCAGTCCGCCTACACCACGCTGTATGCCGACCATGCGGGCGTAATCGCCGCAATCATGGCGGAAGCAGGGCAGGTGGTTGGCGCCGGGCAGCCGGTGCTGCGCCTGGCACAGGATGGCGAGCGCGAAGTGGCGATCGCGATACCGGAATCGCAACTGGCCGATCTTAAAGTGGGTAGTGTCGCCGAGATCGTCCTGCTGGCTGCCGGCGACAGCGCGGCGCCGCTGGCCGGACGCCTGCGCGAACTGTCCCCGGCGGCCGATCCGGCCAGCCGCACCTATGCGGCGCGCGTGACGCTGACCCAACACGACCCGAGCGTTGCGCTGGGCATGACGGCGCGGGTGCGTTTCCCAACCAACAAAAAGAACGGCGGCCTGCTGATCCCGTTAAGCGCGATTTTCCAGCAGGACAAGCGGGCGGCGGTGTGGATCATCGCTGCCGACCGCACCATCAGCCTGCGTCCGGTGCAGGTTGCCGCCTACCGCGATGACGGTGCCGTCATCGCCGGCGGGATCGCGGCGGGTGAGCGCATCGTCAGCAACGGCGTGCACCGGCTGGCGGCAGGGGAAAAGATCCGCATCATCGAGAGCGGCAGCACACAATGAAGGGACCGAATCTTTCCGCCTGGTCGCTGGCGCACCAGCAGATGGTGCTGTTCCTGACTATCGTATTGATGGGCGCGGGGGTGATTTCCTACTTCAACCTGGGGCGCGCCGAAGACCCGGACTTCACCTTCAAGGTCATGGTGGTGCGCACCCTGTGGCCTGGGGCGACGGCGCGGGAAGTCGAGCTGGAAGTGACCGAGCGCATCGAGAAGAAATTGCAGGAAACGCCCTGGGTGGATGTGCTGCGCTCCGCTTCCAAGCCGGGCGATTCGATGGTTTTCGTGATGCTCAAGGATTACACGCCCAAGACAGAAGTGCCGGAAGCCTGGCGGCAGGTGCGCAAGAAACTGGACGACATCCGCCACACCTTGCCGGAAGGCGTGCAAGGGCCATACCCCAACGACGAGTTCGGCGATGTGCAGATCAACATCTTCGCGCTGACCGGTGACGGTTTCGACCTGGCGGCGTTGCATCGCTACGCCGACCAGATCGCGCTGGATTTGAAACAGGTGCCGGATGTGCGGCGCATCGAGCTGTTCGGTGTGCAGGACGAGAAGATCTATCTCGAGATCGCGCCGCACCGCCTGGCGAATCTGGGCATCACGCCCGGCCAGATCGGCGAGGCCATGCAGAAGCAGAACCTGGTGAGTCCGTCCGGCTTCGTCGATACCGCCACCGACAAGGTGCAACTGCGCGTGTCCGGCGGTTTCGACAGCGTCGAGCGGGTGCGTAATGCCGATCTGCTGGTGAACGGGCAGCACTTCCGCTTGGGCGACATCGCCAGGGTGTCGCGCGGTCTTGCCGATCCGCCCAATCCGCAGATGCGCGTCGGCGGGCAGCCCGCCATCGGCATCGGCGTCGTGATGGACAAGGGCGGCAACGTGATCCGCCTCGGCGAGAACCTGCAGCTGGCGATGAAAAAAATCACGGCGGACCTGCCGGCGGGTGTGGACATGCATGTGGTCGCCAACCAGCCGGAAGTGGTGAAAGGCTCCATCCGTCTGTTCGAGAACTCGCTGGCCGAGGCGATCCTGATCGTGCTGGCGGTGTCCTTCCTCAGCCTCGGCTGGCGCACCGGCACGGTGGTGGCACTGTCCATTCCGCTGGTGCTGGCGATCACCTTCTTCATGATGAAGGTGTTCGGTATCGGCCTGCAGCGCATCTCGCTGGGCGCGCTGGTGATCGCGCTCGGCCTGCTGGTGGACGATGCGATCATCGCGGTTGAAATGATGGTGGTGAAAATGGAGCAGGGCTGGGATCGCTTCAAGGCCGCGACCTTTGCCTACACCTCGACCGCTTTTCCGATGCTCACCGGCACATTGATCACCGCCGCCGCATTCACGCCGGTGGGCTTTTCCAAATCGGCGGCCAGCGAATACACCATTTCGATCTTTCAGGTGGTGACCATCGCGCTGCTGGTGTCGTGGATCGTCGCGGTGGTGTTCACGCCTTATCTCGGCTACCGGTTGCTCGACCCGAAGAAGCTGCTGGAAAAAGCGCAACAGCATGGCACGGACATTTACGACACGCCGTTCTACCGGCGCTTCCGCGCGCTGGTGACCTGGTGTTTGCGCAACCGCTGGAAGGTCATAACCGCCACGGCAGGAATCTTTGCCTTGTCCATTGTCGCCTTCAACGTCGGGGTGCAGAAGCAGTTTTTTCCGGCCGCCAACCGCCTCGAATTGATCGTCGATGTCTGGCTGCCGCAGGGCGCATCGCTCAAGGCGACCGAGACCGAGACCAAACGCATCGAGCGCCTCCTCGCCAATGATCCGGCGGCGGCCTCCTATTCTTCCTATATCGGCAATGGCGCGCCGCGCTTCATATTGTCGCTTGATGTGCGCCTGTTCAGCGACAACTATGCGCAGATCGTGATCGTTACCAAGGGACTGCAACAGCGCGAAGAGCTCAAGCGCAGACTGACGGACCTGTTCACCTCGGCGGAAGGCGGCTTCTCGCATATCCATGCGCGCGTGTCGCGCCTCGAGAACGGCCCGCCGATCGGCTATCCGGTGCAGTTCCGCGTGATGGGGCAGGATGTCGAGCAGGTGCGCTCGATCGCCGACAAGGTGGCCGGTCTGATGCGCGCCAACGTGCATCTGCAGGATGTGAGTTTCGACTGGAACGAAAAGGTCAAGGCGCTGCGCATCGAAGTGGACCAGGATAAGGCGCGCCGGCTCGGCACCTCCAGCCGGGAGATTGCACAGGCCCTGCAGGGCTGGCTGAACGGCGTGGCATTGGCGCAGTATCGCGAAGGCGATCAGCTGATCGACGTGGTGTGGCGCGGCGACAGTTGCGCTGCGGGGCGAGAACCGGCAACTTCAACCTCCCCAGCCCCCCTTGTCAGGTGGGAGTCATACACCTCCCCTGACAAGGGGAGGCCGGGAGGGGTTGGTTGTCACAGTGAAACCCGCTCGCTGGACCAGCTGCCCGAACTGGATATCCCGCTGCCGGAGGGACGCCATGTGCCGCTGGCACAGGTCGCGAAACTGGTACCGGTGCTGGAGGAAGGCCTGATCTGGCGGCGCAACCGCCTGCCGACCATGACCGTGCTCGGCGACATGGCCGACAGGACCCAGCCCGCCACCGTGTCGGCGGAGCTGAACGCGCAGCTCGATGAACTGCGCGCCGCGCTGCCGATCGGCTATCGCATCGAAATGGGCGGCAGTGCGGAGGAATCCGCGAAGAGCGAGGCCCCGATCAAGGCGGTAGTGCCGCTGATGCTGGTCGGCGTGATCACGCTGCTGATGATCCAGCTGCAAAGCATCAGCCGCACCGTCATCGTGCTACTTACCGCGCCGCTCGGCATGATCGGTGTCACGCTCGCATTGCTGGCGTTCCGGGTGCCGTTCGGCTTCGTCGCCAACCTCGGCGTCATCGCGCTGTCCGGCATGATCATGCGCAACTCGGTGATCCTGGTGGACCAGATCCGGCAGGACGAGGCCGGCGGGAAGACGCAGTGGGAAGCGATCATCGGCTCCACCGTGCGCCGTTTCCGCCCGATCATGCTGACCGCCGCGGCGGCGATCCTGGCGATGATCCCGCTGACCCGCCAGGTGTTCTGGGGGCCGATGGCCGTGTCCATCATGGGCGGGCTGGTCATCGCCACGCTGCTGACCTGCCTGTTCCTCCCCGCGCTATATGCGGCATGGTTCAGGGTGCGGGAAAACCCGGCCGGATAAGCCGGAGCAACTTTGTCATTCATGGGGCGATGTGGTTTAATCGCGCCCATGAAATTCCCCTTCCAGAACGTCGCGCTGATCGGTAAACACAAGGCCCCGGAAATCGCCGGGCCGTTGTTGCGCTTGGCCGCATTCTTGTCGTCCCGTGGGCTGAACGTGGTGGTGGATAGCCTGACTGCCGAGCAGATCGAAGCCAGCCCTTACCCGGCGATGAATCTGAATGAGATGGCACATGCGGTGGATCTGGCCATCGTGATCGGCGGCGACGGCACCATGCTGAACATCGCGCGCACCCTGTCGCCGTACCAGGTGCCGCTGGTCGGCGTGAATCAGGGCAGGCTGGGTTTCCTCACCGATCTCACGCTGGAGAACATGCAGGAAACCATGGCGGCGATGCTGGAAGGCAAGTTCATCACCGAGCAGCGCCTGTTGCTGTCGGCGCGCGTGCTGCGCGGCGATGTCGAAGTGTTCAGCGGGCTGGCCTTCAACGAAGTGGCGGTGCACCGCAACCATATCAGCAGCATGGTCGAGTTCGAGGTGCGCATCGATGGCGAATATCTCTACAACCAGCGCGCCGACGGGCTGATCGTCTCGACCCCCACCGGTTCGACCGCCTATGCGATGTCCGCGGGCGGCCCGATATTGCACCCCAGCCTGGATGCGCTGGAGCTGGTGCCGGTATGCCCGCATACGCTGAGCAACCGCCCTATCGTGGTGAAAGGCTCGTCGGTGCTGGAGATCCTGATGCACCGCACCGGCGATATCCGCGTGCGTTTCGACAGCCACACCAATTACGACCTGGAGTTGCACGACAAGATCATCGTCACGCGCCATCCCGAACCTGCCTGCCTGCTGCATCCGGTGGGGCACAGTTACTACCATACGTTGCGCGAGAAGTTACTCTGGAATCAGACTTTGTAAATGCTGAAATTTCCGACCCTGATGTTTTGTAAATTTAGCCACTCCGAAACGAGGCTCATTGTAGGAGCGGGCCATGACCGCGATAGTGAGTCTCGCGGGCATGGCCCGCTCCTACAGGGGTAGTGCACATCTTCATGAAACGTCTGGGTTAGAAAATGCTGAAGTTCCTGAGCATCCGCGATTTCGTCATCGTCTCCTCGCTTGAGCTGGATTTTTCTTCCGGTTTCACCGCGCTGACCGGCGAGACCGGCGCGGGCAAGTCCATCCTGATCGATGCGCTGTCGCTGGCGCTCGGCGAGCGCGGCGACGCGGCCATGGTACGCAATGGCTGCGAGCGCGCCGAGGTCGCCGCCGAATTCGATATCTCTATGTTGCCGCATTTGCAGGACTGGCTGGCCGGGCAGGAACTGGCGGGCGATGAGGGCGTGTGCCTGTTGCGCCGCGTGCTGGATGCCAATGGCCGTTCGCGCGGTTTCATAAACGGGCGCAGCGCCACGCTGCAACAGATGCGCGACGCGGGCGAACAACTGCTGGATATCCACGGCCAGCATGCGCACCAATTATTGGTGCGTCCCGACGTGCAGCGCATGTTGCTGGACGGTTACGCGGGCGTGGCGGCCGAGGCGGAAAAGGTCGCAACCCTGTACCATGACTGGCAGGCCTTGCGCCGCCGCCGCATCAGCCTCAGCGAGAATGCCGAGGCGGTGGCCGCCGAGCGTGAGTTGTTGCGCTTCCAGCGCGACGAGCTGGAAGGACTGGGCTTCAACACGGTGATGTGGCAGGAGCTGCAGGCGGACCACGCGCGCCTTGCTCATGCCGCAAGCCTGCTGGAGACCGCCGCGTTCGGTATCGAAACCCTGAGCGAGGCGGACGACGCGTGCCTTGCGCAACTCAATGCGCTGATGGCGCGCTTGCGCGATGGTCTGGCGCACGATGCCAGCCTGGGAGAAACATTGCGCATGCTGGAAAGTGCGCAGGCCGAGCTGCAGGAAGCGGTGTATGCCTTGCGCCATTACCAGCAGCGCCTCGATACCGACCCGCAACGCCTGCATGAAGAGGAGCGGCGCATCCAGAACGTGATGGATGCCGCACGCAAGCATCGTGTCGTGCCGGAACAACTGGAGGAAGCCTTGCAGCGCATCATGGCGCGCATGGTGGAGCTGGGCGGCGATGCCGATCTGGCCGCGCTGGAGCAACAGGAGAAATCTGCGCAGCAAAGCTATCTGGCGGTGGCGCAAAAATTGACGGCGGCACGAAAAAAAGCTGCCGACAAGCTGGCGTTCGAGATCACCGCGGCGATGCAGACGCTGGCGATGCAGGGCGGCAGTTTTGTCGTGGCGCTGCTGCCGCTGGGAGAGGGGAATGCCTATGGTCTGGAGACGATAGAGTTCCAGGTTGCCGCCAATCCCGGCGTGCCGGTGCGCAGCCTGGCCAAGGTCGCATCGGGCGGCGAATTGTCGCGCATCGGTTTGGCGATCCAGGTTGCCGCAAGTCAGGTTGCCAGCGTGCCGACGCTGATCTTCGACGAGGTGGACAGCGGCATCGGCGGGCGCGTCGCGGAAATCGTCGGGCAGTTGCTCAAAAAACTGGGCAAGGATTGCCAGGTATTGTGCGTGACGCATCTGCCGCAAGTAGCCGCAGCCGCCGACCACCAGTGGCAAGTGAGCAAGGTGGCGGAAAACGGCGTTACGCTGAGCCGCATCGCCGCATTGAATGGCAAACAGCGCGTCGAGGAGATCGCGCGCATGCTGGGCGGCGTGAAGATCACCGACACAACACGCAAACATGCGGCGGAGATGTTGGGTATGGCCGCTTGAGGTATCATGCCGCGGTTTCGACACGTTGTTGCGAAGCATCTGATGAAACTACTAGCCATTCGACTAGGCCATCAAAAGGGGGCTGGCCAAGTCGCCGGTTACGGTGCGGGAAATGGGTAAGGCAGACAATCCGCGTAGCGGATGCTCGCAAAAGCCGCCTCGCACCCGCTCCCGCCATCGGCAGGCTGCGCCATAACCAGCGCTTGGTGAGCGTAGTTGGCTCGCCTGGTCGAATGGCTAGTTGTTCTACCAGTAACATGTCGCGGGATGCGGCGGCTTCAAATTCTGAAACTGACTGAGACTATTATGCGCATCAAACTGATTTTGCTTTCCACGCTGCTGGCTTCCTGCAGCTACCTTTCCTCACCGGTATTGTCGCCGTACAAGATGGACATCCGCCAGGGGAATTACGTTACGCCGGAGATGCGCGAGAAGCTCAAGCTCGGCATGTCGAAGCAGCAGGTGCGTTATGTGCTGGGCACGCCGATGGTCAGCGATGCCTTTCACGGAAATCGCTGGGACTATATATATAGTCTGGAGCAGCGCGGCGAAGTGGTCGAAAAGCAGCGGCTGACGCTTTATTTTGAAGGCGAGAATCTGGTGCGCATGGACGATGGCCGCCAGCCGGGGCAAGCTGCACCGGCGATTGCGCCGCAGCCGGTTGCGGCCCCCCCCGTTGCCGCAACCCCCGACGTTGTGGCAGTCCCGCCGCCGCAACCCGTCGCCAAGGCCGACCCCGCCGCGGATGTGCTGAAAAGCGTGCAAGCCTGGTCGGCAGCCTGGTCGGCCAAGAATGTACGCAGCTACCTGGCCGCGTACTTGCCGGACTACAAGCCGCAAGGCATAGGCCGCGAGGCATGGGAAAGACAGCGCCTGGAGCGCATCAGCAAACCCAGGGTGATCGAAGTCGAACTGAGCGAAGTCAGCGTCAGCGTGCAGGATGACAGCCATGCGGCTGTTTCATTCACGCAACGCTACCGTTCCGATTTCTACCGGGACAGCACGCGCAAAACACTGCAATTGGAAAAGGTCGGCGATGCGTGGCTGATCGCTTCCGAGCAGGCTGCCAAATAAAGGATTCGATATGAGTAAAATCAAAATTGCCATTGCCGGTAGCGGCGGACGCATGGGGCGCGCCTTGCTGGAAGGCGTGGCGCAGGCCGACGATCTGGTGTTGCACACCGCGCTGGAGCATGGCGGCAGCGCACTGCTCGGCAAAGATGCCGGAGAGTTGTCCGGCGCGGCCTGCGGCGTAAAGATCAGCGCGGATGCGGAAACCGCGCTGCAGGGCGCGGACGTGCTGATCGATTTCACCCGTCCCGAAGGCACACTGCATCACCTCGATATCTGCCGCAGGCTCGGCGTAAACATGGTGGTCGGCACGACCGGCCTGGATGCGCAGCAAAAAGCGCAACTCGGTGCGGCGGCGCAGCGTATCGGGATTGTGTTCGCACCCAACATGAGCATCGGCGTGAATCTGGTGTTCAAGCTGCTGGAAACCGCTTCGCGCGTATTGAGCCACGGCTACGACATCGAAATCATCGAAGCGCACCACCGCCACAAGGTAGATGCGCCGTCCGGCACCGCGCTGGGTATGGGTGAAGTCATTGCGCGCACTCTGGGGCGAGATTTGGCGCAATGCGCCGTGTATGGCCGCGAAGGCGTGACCGGCGAACGTGATCCTTCCACCATCGGCTTTGCCACCGTGCGCGGCGGCGACATCGTCGGCGACCATACCGTGCTCTACGCCGGTACCGGCGAGCGCATCGAAATCACCCACAAGGCCAGCAGCCGCACCACCTTCGCGTTGGGGGCGTTGCGTGCCGCGAGATATCTGAAGGCCAATCCGGCCGGTCTTTACGACATGCAGGACGTGCTGGGACTGAAATGATTTCCGGAATTCGCTGATTGCTGCTTCGGGTATCGGCATGCTGGTTGGCAGCACCCCGTCGGACTACATCAATGAAAAGCATTTGTACTACGCCACATGAGCAGGTTTCGGCATCACCGGACTCTGGGCGCTGTGAAAGGCTTAAAGCTTAAATAGTTATATATCTGTTTAAAATGACCTCATATTTATGCATTCTGGTGAAATGTGGTTCTGAAAATACCCCTGCGACATATGCAAACAGTTGGATTTTTTGAGTTTTAGTCAGGCATGCGTATACGGCAGCAATTTAAGAAGCGGTGTCGCGGAGATGCTTGACTAAAATACCCGCGGTTTATGCTTGACATGCCCTGCCGGTTGGGACAGAATTTCGGAGCGCGTCAAATTGTCGCAGAGCAATTGCGTGAAATTCGCTGTATATAAAAACGTAAACGGGAGGTTATCCGAATGGAATCATCCAACACTGGGGGCGCTTCAGTCCCCTTCGTGCAACAAATGCTGCACAATAAGCTGCTGTTGTTGACTGTGGTGCTGGCGGCCAGTAGCGCGGCTTACTTGGTCATCGGTATTTACATGTTGATTAGGCATTAAAATTTCCCCCGTGGTTTTTATAGGCCGCCTTAAAAGTGGTAGGAGGTATAGCGGCATGCGTAAATTGTGCGGGAATGATGTAAGGCAGGGTTCTGGGTTTGGGTTGTTTTGTTTAATCTGGTAATGGCGTCAGCCATCAATTTTAAGGGAGGAGTTAGTGATGTCAGAATCGAACGATATGCCGTTCTTGGAGAAAGTTCTGGAAAACAACTGGGTTTTGTTGGCAATAGCAATATTGGTGCCTATGGTGTGTTATACGGCATGGGGGTTGTTGGATGTGATGGCCATAGCCCCGGCTCCATAAGAAGAACGCCTGATTTGATTAATTAAAAGGAGAAATACAGCTATGGGAACATCTTATACTCCCCCAGCAGCAAATTGGTATCGTGAGCCGGTCGAACGCACCGAAATATGGTGGATCGTGCTTGCGTTTTCGTGGTGTCTGTTCATGTTTGCCTGGATGGTGGGTTGGCACTTCGTCGGGCCGCAGAACATGAACAACGAAGCTTACAAAACCACCCCGGAGGCGTTCTCCAAGAAAGTCGCCGACATGCAGGCTAAGTATACCGTTCGCAAGGATACGGCCACCGGTGAGGATGTTGTGGCACCGCCACCCGGCAGTGATGTCTATCTGGCAGCCATGCAATGGCAATATCGTCCCATTCTCGAATTGCAGAAGGGGCAGAAATACCGTCTGCATATGTCTTCCCTTGACGTGGGTCATGGTTTCTCGCTGCAGCCCGAGAATATCAATTTCCAAGTTTATCCCGGCTATGAGATGGTTATTAGCATCACCCCCAATAAATCCGGCACTTTTGCCTTGGCATGTGGTGAATACTGCGGCGGTGTAGATGCGATGGGTCATCACACCATGCTGGGTAGAATTTACGTAAAGGAGTAGAAAATAATGGCGACGACAACAGCGGCTGATTTCCGGCTTGATCCGGTATCCGGCTTCAAGATTCACAAAACGGCCAATACACTGGTCAAATGGAATGCATTTGCGGCGGTGGTATTCCTGCTGGTAGGGGGGTTGTTTGGCCTCCTCGTGGCACTTACCCGTATGCCGAGCGTGCAATTGCTCAACCCTGAGCTGTTTTACATGGCGCTGACGGCGCATGGTCTGGTTGCCCTGATCGTGTGGGTCGTTTTCTTCGAAATGGCCGTACTGTACTTCCTGGGAGCGCATGTACTGAATAACCGGCTGGCTACGCCAGGCTGGGCCTGGACGCAGTTCTGGCTGATGCTCATCGGTACGGTTTTGATTGCCTATTGCGTGGTGATCAAAGGCAATTCCAGCGTTATGATGACCTCCTATCCGCCGCTTCAGGCAGATCCCCTTTTCTATCTGGGGATCATCCTGTTTGCCGTGGGTGCGCTGATTGGCTGTTTCGTGTTCCTAGGAACTTTGGTGGTTGCCAAGCGGGAGAAAACTTATCAGGGTTCGCTTCCGCTGGTGGTGTTCGGCGGCGTAACGGCTACCGTGATTGCAGTTTTCACTCTCGTTTCCGGCGCGATGGTCATGATTCCGACCTTCCTCTGGTCGATAGGGTTGATCAGCCACATTGATCCGATGATGTACCGGGTTGTCTGGTGGGCTCTGGGTCACTCCTCGCAGCAAATCAACGTGGTTACCCATATCTCCATCTGGTATTTCATTGCGTCTCTGGTATTCGGCGCCAAGCCGATGTCCGAGAAGGTCAGCCGCCTTGCGTTCCTGTTGTATATCCTGTTCCTGCAACTGGGTTCCGTGCATCACCTGCTGTCTGACCCGGGACTGACTTCCGCATGGAAGATATTCAACACCAGCTACATGCTCTACCTGGCTGTGTTGGCCAGTATGATCCACGGCTTGACTGTCCCTGGTGCCATTGAAGTTGCACAACGCAGGAAGGGCCTTGATACCGGCCTGTTTACCTGGCTGCGCAAGGCGCCTTGGGGCAATCCGGTTTTCTCCGGCATGTTCCTGTCGTTGCTCGGCTTCGGCTTCATCGGCGGCGTCACTGGCGTGGTGATGAGCGTGGAGCAGGTCAACATGATCATCCATAATACCGCGTACCTGCCGGGCCATTTCCATGGCACCGTGGTGGCCGGTACTACCATGGCATTCATGGCGGTTACCTACTGGCTGATCCCTGTAGTGTTCCAGCGCAAGATTGCTCTGGCAGGTGTGGCAAAATTGCAACCCTATGTTTTCAGCCTCGGTGTATGGGTCTTCTCCATTGCCCTGATGGGTGCTGGTACCTTGGGTGTGCAACGCCGTCATGCGGATATCACCTTCGCCGGTCAACCGCTGGCTTATGAGTACCCGGAAATCGCCAAGGGCCTGATGGATCTGGGTGAAATCTTTGCGGTAGTCATGTCGATTGGCGCAGTTATGTTCATCGCTGTTGTGTTGGCATCCATCTTTGCAGGCGAGAAGATTCCAGAAGGTTCCGCACCATGGCCGAAAGTGGAAGATGCCGACGTTGTGGCCGAAAGGACCGGGAAGCATCATGTTGGAGCATGGGGGATGGAAGCACCTGGAACCTTTGTGCTCGCCATGATCCTGTTCGTCACGATCGTGCTGTACTACTTCATTAACTTTAAGTACCTGTCCACTGTGTGGGGCTTGTCTTAAAGAAATGAGATGACGGGAGGGGTGCCGTACGCACTCTTCCCTCATGTAGTAAAAGCTCAAGATTCAAGTTAGAGGGAAACCTCTAACCTAAGCCCAATAAGCACAACCCCGAGTGCATGCGTGCAGTTGAAAACTCTGCGGGTTTATACGGTTTAGGTTAGAAGTTTCAAAAGTTCCGAAAATCAACTATACCTTCTCCTGGGTAGCGGAGAGAGGAAGGGCACGGTCGTAAAGATGATGATGGTCAAACAGTGTATTAATCTTTTCAAATTACGCATAGGCGTGGTGATTACCCTGGCGGCCCTGGGCGGCATGGCGATTACGCCAGGGCAGGCTTTGACAAGCTGGCAAGTCCTGTTCTTGTCGCTGACGGTCATGCTGGCCTCCGCGGCTGCGGGGGCTTTCAACCAATACTTCGAACGTGACATCGATATCAAAATGACGCGTACAGCGAACCGTCCTTTCGTGAATGGTTATTTTCAGCATAGCCGCAAGTGGTTGGTGATTATCGGGCTGATGCTGGCGGTTGCGGTAACCGCCGCCGCCTTGGCATTCAATGCGATGACGGCACTGAATATTTTTCTCGGCGCTTTTACCTACGCCATCGTTTATACGGCCTGGCTTAAACGACGTACCTGGCTGAATATCGTGTTTGGCGGATTGGCGGGGAGCTTTGCGGTGCTTGCCGGTGCGGCGGCAGTCGATCCCTCTTTTGGCCCGCTTCCCGGACTGCTGGCATTGGTGTTGTTCCTGTGGACTCCCCCCCACTTCTGGAGCCTGGCGATAGTCATTCGCGATCAATATGCCGCAGCGGGTGTTCCGATGCTGCCGGTGTTAAAGGGCGACAAGAAAGCAGCACGCATTATCTTGGGACACACTCTCCTGCTGGTAGCAGTTTCGCTTTTGCCGGGACTTTACGGTTTAGGCTGGATTTATCTCACGGGCGCATTGCTGGGAGGGATTTATTTCATAATCAAAAGCGTGCAACTGGTGCGCAATCCAACGAAGGAAGCGGCCATGGCTAATTTTGTGGCATCGCTGGTGCAATTCGGCATATTGATGATAGCGTTGATGCTGGAAGTAAATTTCGGTTCCTGATCTTCATAGCTTCAAAAACCCGCCTGAGCAAATTCAGGCGGGTTTTTTTTAAAAAAGTATATTAGCAAAATATAATTTAGCTTGCGTTTTTGATATATCATATTAAAATACTCGGGTATTTTTAATCCACCAAGAAGTAAAGCGGAACAATAAAGCATAAATTATGCGTATTCGTTTGTTAGCACTAAGCTATACAGCTCTTCTGTCTGCAGCCCTACCTTCGCTGGCGCAAGAACGCGATATTGGCGGTGTAAAGCTATATAAAGCCACAGTATCGACGGCAAAGACACAGGTCCAACCGGAGGCGCCTGCCCAAGTTTTCAGCGAAAATGAAGCTCTGCGAATAAGTCAGGCTGCGATAGGCAATCGGCTTGGCGATTACTCCTTTCTGGACCGTAGCGGACGCACGGTGCGCTTGGCGGATTACCGCGGCAAGCCGCTGGTCATAAGCATGATCTATACCCATTGCCCGTTTGTCTGTGCAACTACGACGCGTAACTTGAGCGCGCTCAAGGCGTCCCAGGATGCGCTGGGTGCGGAGAACTTTGGTGTGCTGACGGTTGGTTTCGACACTGAAAACGATACACCTGAAGCGATGGATGATTTTGCCAGGCGGATGGGGGTGAACCTGCCTAAATGGGAATTTGTCAGCGCTGACCCGGAAACAATCAAAAAACTTAGCAAGGATTTGGGATTCGTCTACATGCCTACCGACGATGGTGGTTTTAACCATATAACACAGACAACTTTTGTTGATGGGCAGGGTAAGGTCTACCGTCAGATTTATGGAGAGGAATTTGAAAATAAGACATTACTCGAGCCATTGAGGGAGATGATCTACAACATTAAAACGGCTGAACCCGGTCTTGCAGGATTGTCGAACAAGGTAAAGCTCTTTTGCACGGTTTACGATCCGAAGGCAGGAAAATACAAAGTAACCTACAGCTTCTTTTATGGGGTGGGCGCTGGAGTGCTTATTTCAATGCTCATTTTGTGGTGGATTTGGTACGAATACCGCCGCAGCCCCAAGCGTAACCATCCGGCCCGTGATTGACGTAAGCCGGATATTCTTTCCGACCAAATACATTTTTTATATTTATTGAATTTTCCAGGAGTTGCCGGTGATTAAACTAATACATCGCGTTGGCCAAGGCATTTTTTTACGTCTAGAGAGTGCGCTCAATGGTGTTTTTGGGCCAACATTGAACCCGTTCTATTATCTGGGCGCGATTGCTTATTTGATGTTCTGGATTATCTTTGTCAGCGGTTTTTATATCTACTTTTTTTACGATACCGGTGTAAATGATGCCTACAGTTCAGTGGAACAGATAACCCATGGGCAATGGTATTTCGGCGGTATATTGCGCAGCCTGCATCGTTATGCATCCGATGGGATGGTATTGTTCGGTGTCTTGCACTTGCTGCGTAACTTTGTCTTCGATCGCTACCGGGGCTTCCGGTGGTTTTCATGGTATACGGGTATTGCAGTGCTATGGCTGATTTATATCGCGGGTATAAATGGCTACTGGCTGCCCTGGGATAAACTGGCGCAGTTTGCCGCTGTGGCGACTTCGGAATGGCTGGATGTGTTGCCGATATTCAGCGTTCCTCTGGCGCGTAATTTCCTGGAGCAGGGCAGCGTAAACGATCGTTTCTTCTCTCTGCTTTCGCTTATTCATATGGGTGTTCCGCTGGGTGCCTTTGTCCTTATCTGGATACATACTCAACGCGTTCCGCAGGCTAAAACATCCCCGCCCAGAGCAATTACAATCGGATTGATTCTGGCTATGATCGTACTTGCGCTGATCAAGCCGGCATTAAGCCAGGGACACGCGGATCTGGATTCTTCGCCAGCGGTTTTGAATATGGACTGGTTCTATCTGTGGAGTTATCCGCTGCTCTATTCCTGGGGGCCAGCCAAGGTCTGGATGCTGGTTGGCGGCATCACCGGTTTCCTTCTGTTGCTGCCATTCGTGGGCGGAGTGAAACGCAACAAGGACGAATTCGAGATCACCACGGTTCCCTGTGGGCGCATGGTGACTGCCAGAAAAGGCGAGACCATACTCGAGGCTGCTTTGCATCAGGGCTTGAATTTCCCCTATGTTTGCCGTGACGGAGCTTGCGGCGCCTGCAAGGGCAAGATACTGAGAGGCACGGTTGATTATGGCACTTACCAGGAAGGTGTGCTCACCGACACGGAAAAGGCAGATGGCAAGGCCTTGTTTTGCTGTGCCAAGCCGCTATCTGATCTGGAGATAGAGTGCCATGAGGTCGATGAGCTGGGAAAATTCCCGATAAAGACTATGAAGTTCCGTGTTCAAAAAATGGAGCGGGCCGCGCCGGAAGTGATGCTGCTTGAATTGCGCCCCGAAGGCGATGAACAGATGAATTTCATCGCGGGACAGTATATTGCTGTGCTGCTGGATGATGGCACCAAGCGCAGCTACTCCATCGCGAATGCTCCGCATGAGTCCAATCAACTGCAACTGCATGTTCGTCTGGTACCGGGCGGCAAATTCACCGGCCATGTTTTCAATGGAATGAAAGAAGGCGACGTGTTGCAAATAGAAGGCCCGCTCGGCAGTTTCTTCCTGCATGAGGAAGGCGACAAACCCATCATCTTCATGTCAGGGGGATGTGGTTTTGGCTCCATCAAGGGTATGGTGGAACATGCCTTTAAGATCGGGTTGAAACGTCCCATGACGCTGTATTGGGGGGCAAGAACGCCAGCCGATCTATACTCAAGCCTGCCTGAAAAATGGCAGCAGGAACATGAGAACTTCAAATTCATACCGGTTCTGTCCGAGCCGAAGCCGGAACATGGCTGGCAGGGCAGAACCGGCCTGGTTCACGAGGCCATTCTGCAGGATCATCAGCATCTGGACGGTTATCAGGTCTATGCATGCGGCTCGCCCGAGATGGTCGCGGTGGGTCGCGCTCCATTCATGGCCAGAGGGCTGCCGGAAGATCAGTATTATTCGGATGCATTTTCGATTGCCTGCCACATAGCTCCGGTTGCGAAAGCATCCGTATCCTCCGAGGGGGTGACACATGAGTAAGCCATTACAATATATCGGCCAAGGATTGTTTTACGCTTTGTTTTTCGGAGTGATTGGCTACTTCTCTACTTTGCCGAAGTATACCCACCTCCCAGCTGATGAGACACTGATCAAGCTGAGCTTCAAGCATGCCGGCCAGCATGCGGGAGAGTGTCGCGAACGTACCCCGGAAGAGATGGCCAAGCTTCCTGTATATCAGCGTAAAGGGGGTACCACGGTATGCCCGCGCGGGCGTTCCGATGTGGTGGTTGAGCTGGAATTGGACGGAAAACGGCTCTATCACGAGATATTGAGGCCGACCGGGGTGGCGCACAGCAGCAATGCCAATATTTACCGGCGCATTCCTGTGAAGGCTGGTACCCATATTCTGAAGGCTCGCCTGAAAGATCATCCCGGAGAGGATTATAATTATGTGCACGAGGAGACAGTTAACCTTGCGCCGGGGCGTATTATGGTGATTGATTTCAAGTCAGAGCTCGGCGGATTTATTTTCAAGAACAAGAATACAACTCAGGGATAGCGAATGAGTGCAACATATCAGCAAGTAGAGGGCGAACAGGCTGCGGGTGCTGTTGGCGAGGAAAAATGTAAAGGTGGATTTGCCCTTTCTATGCCATCGGATGCCAGCCGCAAGCTGGCTTCCGGCTGGTTGTGGCTCGGTATTGCATCGCTGGTAGGTGCCGGCCTGTTTGCTATTCTCCTGGTGCTTTCACGTACCCCTTACGTACAGGATATTTTCCCTTGGGTTGATTTTTTCCATACTGCGCTGGTGGTGCATGTGGATTTGTCGGTGCTGCTGTGGTTCATGGCATTCGCCGGGGTGCTGTGGAGCCTGAATTCGTCATCCAGGTTCATCGGTATCGGCTGGCTTGCTCTGGTGCTGGCTGCTGTGGGGGCTGCCGTGATTGTCCTGTCTCCCTTTATTGCCGTCGGCAAGCCATTGATGAGCAATTATGTTCCGGTTATTCAAAGTACCTTCTTTTTCACGGGGTTGACTATTTTCGCAATTGGAGTAGCCATACTGGTATTGCGCAGCTTGGTGGCGATACCCTCTGCCGATTTGTGGCGGGGTGGTGAAGCTTCGATACGTATCGGTTTTTATGCTGCTTCCATTGCCACACTGGTTGCCCTGATCGCCTTTGGCTGGTCGTACAACATCATTCCGCAGGGTGTTTTTGAAAGCACGCAGTATTACGACCTTCTGTTCTGGGGTGGCGGCCATGTGCTGCAGTTCACCTATTCGCTGTTGATGCTGGCCGGTTGGTTGTGGCTGGCAAATGCTTGCGGCGCAAAAATCCCGCTGACCCCACGGCTGGCGTCAGCCTTGCTTGTGCTGGGGCTGCTGCCGGTATTCTATGCTCCCGTCATTTACCTGTCCTTTGCCGGCGACATGGGCAGCTACATGGAGCAATTCACCCAGTTGATGAAAGTGGGCGGCGCTTTTGCTCCCGTGCCGCTTGGCTTGGCGGTGCTTTATGGTATCGGCGCGGTGAAGAACCTGCCGGCAGCGGCAAAACCGCAGCGTGCGGCGCTGCTTTCGTCGATCGTATTGTTTGCGATTGGCGGGGGGATAAGCCTGATGATCGGGGACAGCAACACGATCATCACCGCGCATTATCACGGAACCGGCGGGGCGATCAGCCTGGCCTTCATGGGACTGGCCATTCATCTGCTGCCGCGCCTCGGTTACCGCACGCCAGATCTGAAGTGGGCCACCTTGATGTCCTACATCTACGGCACGGGGCAACTGCTCCACATCATCGGGTTACTGTGGTCCGGCGGATATGGCGTGCAACGCAAGGTTGCAGGAGCCGCACAAGGGCTGCACGGCTTTGCGCAGACGGCAGGCATGGGATTGATGGGACTGGGCGGGCTGATAGCCGTGATAGGCGGGATCATGTTTCTGGTGGTGGTCTTCAAAGCCATGCGCCGGCCGGCGTAAGGACGTACACGCCACACTTTCTACTCCGGATGCAGCCACCGGTTCTGTGCGGTTAGCCAAGCAGCAGATCACTGCTTGGCCTTCTTGCGCCGCGCGGGGGTCAGCCGAACCCCTGTGCCACCCGCTATGACCTATTTGAAGGCTGACTCTGAGACAAGCAAAGCGTATTTTATGAAGCTGAAAGTGACAAATGCCAGCATCAGGATGATGCCAAAAAAGATGATGCTGCGGTTTTTGAAACGCTCTCCTCGCGAAACCTCCCAGCGGTCGAGTATCCAGTCGGATGCGAAATAGAGGCCAGCAGCCACCAGCGTGTAATAAATAACTTCCAAGTTCATTCCTCCGATAATATTTTACTACCCTTCCATTATATTATGCTGTCACACTTTGAGCAGATGAATTTAACTAGCCGTTTTTAGGTATATTGCAAATTGTATTGATAATAAGGCCGCTCCCCCCTTGACTACATCCAGCCACACCAAGTCCTTTTCTCACAAGATGCTGCTGCGAATTGAAGGCATCTTGAATAAAATTTTCGGGAACGACCTTAACCCCTTCTACTATCTGGGTGCGCTGGGATTCTATCTTTTCTGGATAGTTGTCGTAAGCGGCGCCTATATTTATGCCTTCTACAAGACCGGCATAGAGTTATCCTACCCATCAGTCGAATCCCTCACGCACGATCAGCCGTATCTCGGCGGTATCATGCGCAGCCTGCACCGCTACGCCTCCGATGCGCTGGTGGTGGTAATGGTGCTGCACTTGTTGCGGGAGTTCATCTTGGGGCGCTACAGCGGGGCGCGCTGGTTTACCTGGATCAGCGGCATACCGCTGATCTGGCTGATCTATGTCGCCGGCACCAACGGTTACTGGATGGTCTGGGACACGCTGGCACAATATTCCACCGTGTCTGCCATGGAATGGTTTGACTGGCTGCCGATATTCAGCGAGCCGATGGCGCAAGGTTTTGTCTCGCAGGAGGTTCTCAATGACCGGTTCTTTTCGCTGATATCGTTTGCCCATGTAACCATCCCGCTGATTATCCTGTTCTTCCTTTGGGTGCACATCATGCGCATCAGTTATCCCGTGGTTAATCCAAGGCGCGGTCTTGCGCTGGGGATGCTGCTGGCGATGCTGGTGCTGGCATTGGTCATGCCGGCGCTGAGCCAGGGGCCGGTGGATATGGGGATCGAGCCGCGCAATATCGGCATCGACTGGTTCTACCTGTTTATTTATCCGCTGCTGGATATATGGTCGGCAGGACAGGTATGGGCACTGGTCATCGGAATCACCCTGCTGCTCGGCGTACTGCCGTGGCTGCCGACCAGAAGCAAGCCGATACCGATTGCCGAGGTCAGCCTGAAAAATTGCAACGGATGCCGGCGTTGTGTCGCCGATTGCCCCTACGAGGCAGTGGTGACGCGGCTGCGCACCGATAGCCTGCATTTTCAGGAAGAAGCGGTGGTCATAGCGGACCGTTGTGTCAGTTGCGGCATTTGCGTTGGCGCATGTCCTTCCTCGACGCCTTTCAGGAGCGATGCCGGCTATGTCAGCGGAATCGAAATGCCCTCCATGCCGATGGCCGGCCTGCGCGCCGCGATGAAGGGGGAACTGGCAAAGCTGCAGGGCAATGCGCGGGTCATGGTGTTCGGCTGCGACAACGCGGCAGACATCGGCAAGCTGCGCAGCGCAGGCGTCGCCGTCATGAGCTTGCCGTGCACGGCCATGTTGCCGCCGTCCTTTATCGAATATGCGCTGCATGAACGTCAGGTTGACGGCGTATTCATTACCGGCTGCCGCGAGAACGATTGTTACCACCGGATGGGCGGGTTGTGGACGACGCAACGGCTGGCCAGGGAGCGGGAGCCGCGCCTGCGCGGCCGTATCGAGCGGGAGCGCGAGCGAATCAGGATGTTCTGGGCGTCTTCCGCGGATTTCAAGGAATTGTCCAGGGAGCTGGAGTCATTCCGTGCCAGCCTGAAGAAGCTGCCTCAATAAATATCATGGGACCCGTTGCAGCCAGGAAGCACGGCGGCTAGGTGCGCGACGCAGGTCGTAGCCTAGACTACGATGCCAAGGAGCGCAACAACGCGGCAGGGCTTCCTGGCTGCAACCCTTCGGGACGTCAGCGTTTGGTCCTCCGGCCATGTCGCGGCTCGCTTGTTTGGAATGTTTGGAATAACCGAACGGCGCTTCACCGCTTCGTGCCGGAGAACCAAATGCCATAGTCGCACCCATGATATTTATTGAGGCAGCTTCTAACACAATTCCGCAAAAAAATTCCTGATCGCCAGCACGCGCTGGTGCAGGTCGCCGTATTTCAAATCGATGCGCAGCTTGTCCTGCCCGGCCATCTTGATGTGGCGCTTGCTCTGGATCAGGGTGATGATCTTCAGCGGGTCGATCGGCGGGTTCGGGACGAACTGGATCTGGATCGCTTCCGAAGACGCATCCACCTTGCTGATCCCGAGCGGCTTGGCGAGGATGCGCAGGCGGTGGCTGTCGAGCAGGGTCTGTGCGGGTTCAGGCAGCAGGCCGAAGCGGTCGATCAGCTCCTGGTGCATCTCGTCCAGTTCTTCCAATGAGTTGCAATTGGCGAGGCGCTTGTAGATCACCAGCCGCTGGTGGATGTCGCCGCAGTAGTCATTTGGTAATAGCGCAGCGCAGTGCAGGTTGATCTCGGTGGTGACGCCCAAGGGGTGCGCCATGTCCGGTTCCTTGCCTAGTCTAAGCGAGCTGATCGCGGCGTTGAGCATGTCGGTGTAGAGGCTGAAACCGATTTCCTGCATCTCGCCGCTCTGCGATTCGCCCAGCACTTCGCCCGCACCGCGGATCTCCAGATCGTGCATCGCGAGGAAGAAGCCGCTGCCGAGCTGTTCCATCGCCTGGATCGCCTCGAGGCGTTTTTTCGCCTGCACGGTGAGCGCCTCGGTTTCCACCAGCAGGTAGGCGTAGGCCTGATGGTGCGAGCGCCCGACGCGGCCGCGCAACTGGTGCAATTGCGCGAGGCCGAAGCGGTCAGCGCGGTTGATCAGGATGGTGTTGGCGGTCGGCACGTCGATGCCGGTCTCGATGATGGTGGTGCACAGCAGCACATTGAAGCGCTGCTGGTAAAAGTCGCGCATCACGGATTCCAGGTCGCGCTCGCCCATCTGGCCGTGCGCCACGCGGATGCGCGCTTCGGGCAGCAGAGTCTCCAGCTTCTCCGCCATGTTGGCGATGGTCTCCACCTCGTTGTGCAGGAAATACACCTGCCCGCCGCGCTTCAGTTCGCGCAGTGCCGCCTCGCGGATCACGCCCTGGCTGTACTGGCTGACGAAAGTCTTGATCGACAGCCGCCGCTGCGGCGCGGTGGCGATCACCGAGAAATCGCGCAGCCCTTCCAGCGACATCGCCAGCGTGCGCGGGATCGGCGTGGCGGTCAGCGTCAGCACGTCCACCTCGGCGCGCAACGCCTTCAGGCGCTCCTTCTGTTGCACGCCGAAGCGGTGTTCCTCGTCGATGATGATCAGGCCGAGATTGTGGAACTTCACGCCCTTCTGGATCAGCTTGTGCGTGCCGATGATGATGTCGAGCTTGCCTTCTTCCATGTCCTTCAGCGCCTGCGTCTGCTCTTTCGCGGAACGGAAGCGCGACAGCTCGGCGACCTTGACCGGCAGATCGGCGAACCGGTTGGAAAAATTCTGGAAATGCTGCTCGGCGAGCAGCGTGGTCGGCACCAGCACCGCGACCTGTTTGCCGTCCATCGCCGCGACGAACGCGGCGCGCAACGCCACCTCGGTCTTGCCGAAACCGACGTCGCCGCACACCAGCCGATCCATCGGCTTGCCGGATTGCAGGTCGGCGACCACCGCATCGATCGCGGCGGCTTGGTCGGGCGTCTCCTCGAAGCCGAACCCAGCGGCGAACGCCTCGTAGTCGTGCGGCGTCAGCCTGAACGCATGGCCCTTGCGCAGGGCGCGCTGCGCATAGAGGTTGAGCAGTTCGGCGGCGGTGTCGCGCACCTGCTGCATCGCGCGGCGCTTGGCCTTGTCCCAAGCGCCGCTGCCCAGCTTGTGCAACGGCGCAGCTTCCGGCGCGCCGCCGCTGTAGCGGCTGATCACATGCAGTTGCGCCACCGGCACGTAGAGCTTGTCTTCGCCCGCATATTCCAGCAGCAGGAACTCGTTCTCGCCTTCGCCAAGGTCGAGGTTGACCAGCCCGCGATAACGGGCTATGCCGTGCTGCTCGTGCACCACCGGGTCGCCGGTCTTGAGTTCGGACAGGTCGCGCAACATGCCCTCGACGTTGCTCTTCTTGCCCGCGCGTGCAGCGCGGCTGCGCGGCTGAGCCGCATACAGCTCGGTTTCCGTCACCAGTGCGATCTTTTCATCGGTCAGGATGAAGCCGCTCTGCAGCGGTGCAACGCACAGCATGAAGGCTGCGTTGTTTTGCAGGAACTCCGCATAGTTTTCACAAACCGCCGGGGCGAGGCCGTATTCGTGCAAATAGCCCGCCATAATCTCGCGCCGCCCGAGGCTGTCGGCGAGCAGCAGCGTGCGCCCGGCGTAGCCTTGCAGGAAATCCTGGAACGCCTGTGTGGGAATTTCGGCGCGGCGGTTCACCGCGATGTCTGGAAGAGGGGCGGTGGGGCAGGCAACCCCCCTCAGTCCCCCCTTATCAGGGGGGAAGTATGGTTCCTCCCCTGACAAGGGGAGGTTGGGATAACCAGCGACTTGGCTATCGTCTTTTGATAGCCTGGTCGAATGGCTAGTAGTTACATCAGGGGTTTGATTGGCGACGATGTCCAGCCGCGCGAACTCTTTCGCGCGGATGAAGAACTGTTCCGCATCCAGGAACAATTCCTTAGTCTCCAGCAGCGGACGTTGCGGGTCGCCCCTGAGCAGGTTGTAGCGCGATGCGGCATCCCTGGCGAAGGTCGCGATGGCCTCGTCGACCCCGTGATGCAGGCACAGCGTGGCATGCTTCGGCAGATAGTCGAACAGCGTCGCGGTCTGGTCGAAGAACAGCGGCAGGTAGTACTCGATACCCGCCGGGGCGATGCCCTTGCTCACATCCTTGTAGATGCGCGACCTGGACGGGTCGCCCTCGAAACGTTCGCGGAAGTTCCGGCGGAAGCGTGCCTGGCCTTGCTCGTCCAGCGGGAATTCGCGCGCGGGCAGCAGGCGGATCTCCGGCACGGGATACAGCGTGCGCTGCGTGTCCACATCGAACGTGGCGATCGTCTCGATCTCTTCGTCGAACAGGTCGATGCGGTACGGCAGCACGCTGCCCATCGCGAACAGGTCGATGATGCCGCCGCGCACGCAGTATTCGCCGGGGGTGAGCACCTGCTGGACATGGTTGTACCCGGCAAGAGTAAGCTGTTCGCGCAGTTGCGCCACATCCAGCCGTTCGCCGCGCTTCAGGAAGAAAGTATAGGCGGCGAGATGCTCGACCGGCGGCAGCGGGTACAGCGCGGTGGTGAGCGGCACGATCACCACGTCGCAGGCGTTGCTGCGGATTTGGTGCAGCGTGGCGAGGCGCTCGGAGATCAGATCCTGATGCGGCGAGAAATGGTCGTAGGGCAGCGTCTCCCAGTCCGGCAGCAGGTGCACGCACAGATCGGGCGCGAAGAACGGGATTTCCTCCAGCAGGCGCTGCGCCTCCAGCGCGTTCGCGGCGATGATTGCCAGCGGAGAGCGGGCCAGCGGCACTTGCTGCGCGGCATATTGCGCCAGCGCCAATGCATCGGACGAGCCGTGCAGTTGCATATAGCGGGGGCGGGAATGCTTCGAACTGAACAGCATGAATGTTTGGGTGAAAATCCAGGTAATACGTTCGCCCTGAGGTATCGAAGGGCGAACGGTATGTAAATATCGGGCTTCGATACCTCAGCCCGAACGGAAAAGGAGTGATGGTTAGTGAAAGGTGCGCATTATAAGCCAAGCGCATGGGCAACCTTTTAATTTACAATCGCATCATGTCTGAATTCCACGCATTGGTCCCCGCCGCCGGCTTCGGCGCACGCATGGGGCATGAGTTGCCCAAGCAATACCTGCCGCTGGCCGGGCAGCCGCTGATCTTTCACGCGCTGCACACGCTGTGCAGCAGCCCGGAGCTCGCCACGGTGTTCGTGGTGCTGGCCCCCGATGACACGCTGTTCCACACCTACGACTGGTCGCGCTTCGGCGAGAAGCTGCAGCCGTTGTATTGCGGCGGGGCGACGCGCGCCGAGAGCGTGCTGAACGGGCTGCTGGCTTCCGAGCTGGAACCGGACGACTGGGTGCTGGTGCATGACGCTGCGCGCCCCTGCCTGACGCAGGCGCACCTGGCCAAGCTGATCGCCGAATTGCGCGGTGACGAGGTGGGCGGCATCCTCGCCGTGCCGGTCGCGGATACGCTGAAGCGCTCCGACGAGTTGCAGCGCATCGCCGGCACCGAAGAACGCGCCGGTCTGTGGCAGGCGCAGACGCCGCAGATGTTCCGCGCCGCGCTGCTGGCGCAGGCGTTGCAGCAGTGCCGCCAGGTCACCGACGAGGCATCGGCGGTCGAGGCATTGGGTTTGCGGCCCAGACTGGTATTGAGCGAGACGACTAATTTCAAGGTGACTTATCCACAGGACTTGCTGTTGGCTGAATTGCTGTTAAATCAGAAAAGCAATTAGCCACAGAGACCACAGAGAAACCAGCTGTTCCTCTCTGTGATCTCTGCGGCAATAGAATTTGAATTTATTGAGAGCGGGTTATGAGAATCGGACAAGGTTTTGACGTTCACCAACTGGTAGAGGGGCGCAAGCTGATCATCGGCGGGGTGGATATCCCGCATGACAGGGGGCTGCTCGGCCATTCCGATGCGGACGTGCTGTTGCACGCGATCTGCGATGCGCTGCTCGGCGCGGCCGCACTGGGCGACATCGGCAGGCATTTTTCAGATACCGACGCGAAATACAAGAACATCGACAGCCGCATCCTGCTGCGTGAAGCGCTGCACCTGGTGCGCGAACAAGGCTATCGCGTCGGCAATGTGGATGCCACCATCATCGCACAGGCGCCGAAGATGGCGCCGCATATTCCGCAGATGGTGGCGCATATCGCCGCCGACCTGCGCTTGGAGAAGAACGCCGTCAACGTGAAGGCGACCACCACCGAACAGCTTGGTTTCAGTGGGCGCGGCGAGGGCATCGCGGCGCAGGCGGTGGTGTTGCTGCTGACTGATTAATGAGAGAAGCGGTATTAGCCACGGATTAACACGGATGTTCACGGATTATCAATGGATTGTTTGCATGTTGGGCGCTGCTCGACGAATTGAATTGCAGGCGATATCCGGCAAAGCCCGGTATGCGTTCGCCCGATATTCGGCCGGTGTCAATCGGTGTTAATCCGTGGCTAATAGATTTTCAAGATAATGCGCATACTGGCACTGGAAACCTCTACCGAATACTGTTCGGTCGCGCTGTGGCAAGACGGTGCGATTGCGCAGCGCAGTGAACTGGCCGGACAGAAACATTCCGAGCTGTTGATCGCGATGCTGGATGTCTTGCTCAAGGATGCGGGACTCGGGATCAAGGATCTGGACGGTATCGCGTTCGGCATGGGGCCGGGATCGTTCACCGGGGTGCGCATCGCCTGCGGAGCGGCACAGGGCTTGGCGTTCGGCGCGAGCCTGCCGGTGGCCGGGGTGTGCACCCTGCAAGCCTTGGCAGAGGCTACCGGCGAGCCGCGCGTGATTGCGGCGCTGGATGCGCGCATGGGCGAGATCTACCATGCCGCGTATGAGAAGCGCGATGGCGTGTGGGTGGCGGTGAGCGAGCCGCGCCTGTGCAAACCGGAAGAGGCGCCGCCAGTGCCGGGTGTTGGCTGGTTCGGCGCGGGCAGCGGCTTTGCCATGCATGGTGCGGTGTTGAGCGGGTGCTATGCCGGACAGCTGCAGGGTGCAGATGGCGCCGCCGTGCCGCAGGCCGCCGCGATAGCCGCGCTCGGTGCGGCGCGATTCGCACAGGGTCGCGGGGTGGATGCGGCCGAGGCATTGCCGCTGTATCTGCGCGACAAGGTGGCACTGAAGACCTCCGAGCGGGAAAGGCGCTGATGCGCGCGATGACGCGGGACGATGTGGATGCGGCGCTCGCCATCGAACAGGCCGTGCAACGCTTCCCGTGGACGCGCGGCAATTTTGTCGATGCGCTGAACAGCGGTTATCTATGCCGCGTGGATGTAACGCAAGAAGACGGGATCCGCGGTTACGCGATATTGATGCCGGCGGCGGGCGAAGCGGAGCTGCTGACCATCGGCGTGGCGGCGGCACAGCAGCGCAAGGGATTGGGGCGAGCCATGTTGTCGGAGATGCTGGACGCGGCGCGTGAAAGAAACCTGCGCCGCGTGTTCCTCGAAGTGCGCCCGTCCAACGTCGCCGCAATCAATCTGTATCGCAGTGCGGGCTTCGGCGAAATCGGTGTGCGGCAAGGTTATTATCAAAACACGAACGACAGCGAGGATGCACTGGTGATGGCGTGCGATTTGATGCAAGCGGGAGAGAGGGAGAATGGATAGAAACGAGGCGGTGTTGCGCGAATTGAAACTGTATCCGCTGTGGCAGCGGCGCGGTGAGTCTGCGCTCATAGAAACGGCTGCTGAGGCCGTTCATTCCGTTTCATCCGACCCGTCCGGTAAATCTTCCAGCCTATCGATCGGCCCGTCGAAAGCCGAGAGCCAGGTCGCCGGCGATTCTGTCATGAGAGAGGAGTGCGCGGTTGACGTTCCCACGGGGAGAGCCGATCAGAGCCGTGAACAACACATCGGTGAACTCGATTGGCCGCAGCTGAAAGCGATGGTGCGCGACTGTACCGCCTGCGGGCTGCGCGCCGGTTGCACGCAGACAGTGTTCGGCACGGGCGACGAGCAGGCCGAGTGGCTGTTCGTCGGCGAAGGGCCGGGGGCGGATGAGGACGCGCAGGGCGAGCCGTTCGTCGGTCAGGCGGGCAAGCTGCTCGACAACATGCTGCTGGCGATCAAGCTCAGGCGCGGGAAAGATGTTTACATCGCCAACATCGTCAAATGCCGCCCGCCCGACAACCGCACGCCTGAGGCGGACGAGATCGCGACCTGCCTGCCGTACCTGCAACGCCAGATCGAATTGACAAGACCCAAGCTCATCGTCGCATTGGGCAAGACCGCTGCCACCGCATTGCTGGGGCGTGAAGCGCTGCTGGGTTCGTTGCGCGGCACATTGCACGAATACCGCGGCATTCCGCTGGTCGTCACCTACCACCCCGCCTATCTGTTGCGCAGCCCGATGGAAAAGGCCAAGGCGTGGCAGGATCTGTGTTTTGCGGTGCGGGCGCGACACGGTGAGGCGTAGCCTTCCGGTGCGGGAGCGCCCGCATCGCACCTCCATCCGCAATCTTTCGGCTGCATCGATAACTGTCGGAGGTGCGGGCGCGACACGGTGAGGCGTAGCCTTCCGGTGCGGGAGCGCCCGCATCGCGCCTCCTCCCGCGATCGGCCGGCTGCGCCGGTAACTTGTCGGAGGCGCGGCGCGACACGGTGAGGCGTAGCCTTCCGGTGCGGAAGTATTAGCATTGCGCATTCCCATGCAGGACGAATTGATGCAAGTCATGGTTTCTTTGTCTGAATTCTACTAAACTGCAAATGCGTCAGAGAATTACAACGCGAATGTGACTGTGTGCTACCACGTACTTCACAAGGGTATGATGATGACAGGCAACAGCGATGGTAATAAATTGATGCAGGTATTTTTTCCCCCTGCAGTGTCCCTGATGAATCGCCTGGATATCACCAGGAAATTCGTGCTGCTGGGGCTGATGTCGCTGGTCGCGATTGCGGTGGTGGTATACAGCCTGTTTGTCAGTCTTGACCAGGACATCGACTTCTCGCAACGAGAGCTGAAAGGCCTCGAGCTGGTCAAGGCGTTCCCCCATACTGTGCAGAAACTCCAGGAACACCGCAGCCTTTCTGCCGGGCTTCTCGGCGGCAATGAGACCATGCGGGACAGTCTTGCCAGTACGGAAAAAGAAGTGGCCGAAGCATTGGATGAGCTGTTGGGCAAGCCGTTTCCCGGCAATACTTCGAGAGAGAGCTTGCAGCACATCAGGACGGGCTGGGAGCGCCTGCGCAAGGAAGGGCTTGATTGGACGGCGGACGAGAACTTTGCCGTGCATACCCGTCTGATCGACCGGATACAGTCATTCGAGGGCATGATTGCCGATGAATACGCGCTGATTCTGGATCCCGAGCTCGACACGTACTACCTGATCGACACCATCGTCAACAACCTGCCGCATGCGCTTGAGCATCTTGGGCAGTTGCGCGCATACGGTACCGCCATCCTGGCCGGCAAGCAGATCACTGCGCAGCAGAAAGTCGAATTGAATATCCTGCTCGGCGGGCTCGATGATGCGCTTGGGATACTCAGAACCAACCTCGACAAGACCGGCCGTTACAACCCGGCATTGCAGGATTTGATCTTGGCTATATCCGGGGACATCGCCGATTCGGCGCAGCAGATTGCCGGTCTTGTGACATCGGACATTCTCACCGGCCGTTTTGCCACACTTCCCGGGGATTTTTTCGGGATGCCCGCTGCGGCGATCGACAGGAGTTATGCGCAACTGCATGGGGCGTTGCTGCCGATGGCTGAAACCCTCCTCAGGGCGCGTATCGCACGGGCGGAAAAGACGCTGCTCTTCAGCGTCGGCATCGCCTCTTTGCTGTTTCTGGTGGTGGCCTATTTCTCGATTGGCACCGGCCGATCCATCATCATCAATATCCGCTCGATCGCACACTCGGCACATGCCTTTGCCTCCGGCGACCTGGGCGAGCGGGTCGATCTCGGCTCACGCGATGAACTCGGCCAGGTGGGCGACAGTTTCAACGAAATGGCCGAAGGATTCGGCGCGTTACTCAAAGTGTCCCGTGAGAATGAGGCACACCTGCATGACCTGTCGGTGCACCTCGAAGAGCGGGTGAAGGAACGCACCATCGAACTGGAACGAACCCAGCGGGAAACCGAGTTGCTGTTGCGGCGTAACCAGGCATTGATGCTGACCTCCATGGATGGCATCCATGTGATGGACATGCAGGGCAACCTGCTGGTGGCCAATGAGGCTTTCTGCCGCATGCTGGGCTATACCCAGAAAGAGGTATCCGGCCTTAACGTGGCCGAATGGGATGTGCAATGGCCGGTTGATGAGTTGCGGCAGAAATTCAGGGAACTGGTCGGCAAGAGCGCCATGTTCGAGACCGTGTACCGCCGCAAGGACGGCACACTGATCACTGCCGAGATCAGCGCCTCCGGCGCGGAATTGGAAGGGCAGAGCTTTATTTATGCCTCAAGCCGCGACATCACCGGGCGCAAGGAGGCCGATGAGTCGCTGCGCATTGCAGCGGCGGCCTTCGAGACGCATGAAGCCATCATGATCACCGATGCCGAGGCGAACATCATCCGCGTCAACCATGCGTTTACCGAGATCACCGGTTATAGCCCGGAAGAAGTGTTGGGCAAGAATCCGCGCATAATGAATTCCGGGCAGCATGACAAGGCTTTCTACGCAGAGATGTGGCAACACCTGATCCGCTCCGGCACATGGTCTGGCGAGATCTGGGACAAGCGCAAAAACGGCCAGATTTATCCGAAATGGATGACGGTGACCGCCGTAAAAAACGAACGGCAGGAAACTGCGCAGTATGTCGCCATCTTCAGCGACATCACCGCGCGCAAGCGGACCGAGGATGAAATTCGCAACCTGGCGTTTTACGATGCGCTGACCAAGTTGCCCAACCGGCGCTTGTTCCTTGACCGCTTCCGTGCGGCTTTGCCTGTCTCCGCACGCCACAACAACTACGGCGCGATATTGTTCATCGATCTGGACAAGTTCAAGATGCTTAATGATGCGCTCGGGCATGACTATGGTGACATGTTGCTGATCGAAGTGGCTGCCCGGATCAAGTCCTGCGTGCGCGAAATGGATACCGTGGCAAGACTGGGCGGGGACGAGTTTGTGGTGCTGATCGAGGAAGTCAGCAATGACCAGGGCGAGGCTTCGCACAAGGTCGGGCTGGTTGCCGAAAAAATCCGCGAAGCTCTGGCGCGCCCCTACCGGCTTAAAGAACACGAGCACCATAGCTCACCCAGTATCGGCATTAGCCTGTATCGCGGCAACCAGGAGACTGTGGAGGCGCTGCTTCAGCATGCCGACATCGCGATGTACCAGGCCAAGAGTTCCGGACGCAATGCGGTGCGCTTTTTCGATGCTGTCATGCAACATAACGTGGCAATGCATACCGAACTGGTGAGCGATTTGCGCCGTGCCATAGAACAGCAGCAATTGCGTTTGTATTACCAGATTCAAGTAGGTGAAGATAATCGCCCCCTGGGGGCGGAGGCGCTGCTGCGCTGGATCCATCCGCAGCGCGGCATGGTCATGCCGGACCAGTTCATCCCGATCGCCGAAGAGAGTGCGCTGATCATCGAGATCGATGATTGGGTGCTGGAGACGGCCTGCCGGCAGATCGCCTCGTGGGGCGGCAATGCGAAAACGCGCGATCTGGTGCTGACCGTGAATGTCAGCACCAAGCAGTTTGCCATGCCGGATTTTGTGGATAAGGTGGCGAGCATGCTGAGGGCACACCAGGTCAATCCTGCACGCCTGAAACTGGAACTGACCGAACGCATGGTGCTGGACGACCTGGCCGGTACGGTGAAAAAAATGCATGCGCTCAAGGCGCTTGGTGTCAGTTTGTCGATGGACGATTTTGGCACCCGCTATTCGTCACTGTCCTACCTTAAACAGCTTCCCATCGATCAGCTCAAGATAGACAAGGGCTTTGTGCAGGCCATTAACAATGGCAGCGATGACGCGCTGCTGGTGAAGAATATCATCGGTCTCATGAACGACTTCAATTTGAGCGTGATCGCCGAAGGAGTGGAAACCGAGGCGCAACTGGTTTCGCTCAAACAGCGCGATTGCATAAGCTACCAGGGTTACCTGTTCGGCAAAGCCGTACCGATCGAGGAGTTCGAGAAGTCATTGGGGTTGTCGTAGTGGCAGGCGCGGCATGCCGCGCCGCCGCGCCATGCCGCGTCGCCGCGCCATGCTAGAATTCGCGCCGGTCATATTCAATGCACATCCCGGTCATTCATGAAAAACCTGTTTGGCGGCAAACCCAGTCTGCGGGTTGCCATCTCGATAGCGGTTGCCCTGCTGGCCGGTGCGCTGCTGTATAGCCAGACTGGGCGTACCAGGCCGAACATAAAAATCGGTGTGCTGCATTCGCTCACCGGCACGATGGCGTCGAGCGAGTCGCCGCTGGTGGATGCGGTGCGGCTGGCGATGGAAGAGGCGAACCAGTCGGGCGGAGTGAACGGACGGCCGATCGAAATGGTCGTGGCAGACTGCCGTTCGGATGCCGCATATTGCGCACAGCAAGCGGAGAAGCTCATCACCCGGGAGGGCGTCCAGGCGTTGTTCGGCTGCTGGACGTCGGCTTGCCGCAAGGCGGTCAAGACCGTCGTCGAAAAGCATCATCATCTGCTGTTCTATCCGCTGCAATATGAAGGTCTGGAGCATTCGCCCGACATCATCTATACCGGCGCGACGCCCAGCCAGCAAATCATTCCGATGGCGTTATGGGCATTGCGGCACCAGGGCAAACGCTTTTACCTGGTCGGTTCGGATTACATCTTTCCGCGCACCGCGAATCTGATAATCAAGGACGTATTGCTTGCGCAAGGCGGGCGGTTGCTCGGCGAGCGCTATCTGCCGCTGGGGACAAGCGATATGAGGGCCGTGGCGAAAGAGATTGCCGTACAGCGCCCCGACTTTGTGTTGAATACGCTGAATGGCGACAGCAACCTCCACTTCTTCCGTGCGCTGCGCAAAACGGGCATCGGCGCGGCCAAAGTGCCGGTATTCTCCACCAGTATCACCGAGGTCGGATTGGGGGAAATGGGCGCGGATCTGACAAAGGGGCACTATGCCGCGTGGAATTATTTTCAGAGCCTGGATAACGCCGGGAACAAGGCCTTCGTTGCGCGCTTCAGGCAGCGCTTCGGCAGGGATCGCGTGCTGGACGATCCGATGGTGTCCTCCTATACCGGCGTGATGCTGTGGGTGGATGCGGCTCGCAACCAAGGCTCTGCCGATCTGGCATCGTTGAAGCCCACGCTGGCGCAGGAAACCATGATTGCACCTCAGGGAATCGTGGCGGTCGATTACGATACCCGGCATCTGTGGCAAAAAGTGTATATCGGCAGAGCGCGCGCCGACGGGCAGTTCGAGATTGTCTGGCAATCCGCGCAGCCGGTTCATCCCGCACCCTTTCCGTTCTATCGCAGTTATGCCGAATGGCTGGCCGTGCAGCAGGCGTTGCCGGGAGCGAAGCCATGAGCCGGGGGATGATGGGTGTTTCGCTCTTCTGGCGCTTTCTGATCTGGTTCGTCGTCGTCGCGTTGCTGCCGTTGGCCTCGTTTGGCTATTTGAGTTTGCGGCAGAGCGAAGAGGCGTTGCGCAGCGAAATATTGAGCCGGATGTCGCGCATAGCGGACAGGAAGACGCTGCAAATCAAGACTTACCTGGCCGAGCGGGTGCAGGATGCGCAGTTATTGGCGCGCGGCACATTGGTGGAAGCGGCTATGCCGGATTTGTCGCGCAGCTATGCACGCCATCGTGTCGATTCGGCTGAATACCGCAGGGTGGCAAAGCCGTTCGAGAAGAATTTTGCCGCTTATATCGGCGCAAACGGGGATACGCTGTTTTACGACGTGTTCCTGATCACCCCTCAGGGTGAGATCATTTACACATATAAGCATGAGCTGGATCTGGCGACCAATCTGATCGACGGTCCCTACCGCGATTCACCGTTGGCCCAGGCGTTTCGCGAATCGCGCATGACCTTCGAAAGCAGTATTTCCGACTTCGAGCATTACGCGCCTTCCGGCGAATCCGCCGCATTTATCAGCGTCCCGGTCATACGCGAGGGCGCCTTGCTGGGGGTCATTGCCTTTCAATTGAACACGCAGGTTATCTATCAACTGGCGATGAATAACATCGGGCTGGGAGAGACCGGCGAAACCCCGTTGGCCAAACTGACGGGCGCCGACGAAGCCGTATTCGTTTCGCCGCTCAGGCATGACCCGCAGGCCGCCATGCAGCGCAAGATAGACCTGAGATCGGGGGCCATCCCGATCCGCAAGGCATTGTCCGGCCAGCGCGGCAGCGGCGTGGAGATCGACTATGCCGGCAAGCAGGTGGTCGCCGCGTGGCGCTACCTGCCGGAATTACACTGGGGGATGGTGGTCAAGATGGATGCCGACGAGGCATTCGCACCCCTTCGGCAGCAACGGGAAAATCTTCTGGAAACATTGCTGGCATTGGCCGTGCTGGGAGGGTTTGCCGCGTTCTATTTCGGTCGGCAGTTGGTGAGGCGGCTCAAGGGCTTTGCGCAGAGTGCCGACGAGATCGCCCAGGGCGACTTGAGCAAGCGCGTAGTCGAATCCGGTGCGGATGAAATCAGTGCCTTGGGGCGTGCGTTCAACCGCATGGCCGGGAACCTGCAAACACTGTACCGCACGCTGGAAGACCGCATCGGGGAGCGCACCCGTGAATTGAATGTGACCAATGAGCAGTTGCAGGAAGAAATCATCGAGCGCGAGCATATGGAAAAGTCGCTACGGGAGAGCCAGAAACATGCAATGAGGGCGCTTGAGGAATTGCGCTACCAGAAATTCGCACTGGATCAGCACGCTATCGTCTCAACGACAGATGTGCAAGGCACGATCACCTACGTCAATGAAAAATTCAGCGAGATCAGCGGGTATTCGCAGCAGGAATTGCTCGGGCAGAATCACCGCATGCTCAATTCTGGCATGCACCCGAAAGAATTCTTCCAGGATATGTTTCACACCATCGGGGCAGGCAAGGTGTGGAATGGCGAGATTTGCAACCGTGCCAAGGATGGGGGGCTGTATTGGGTGTTGACCACCATTGTTCCCTTCCTGAATGACCAGGGTGAACCCGTTCAATATATCGCGTTAACTACCGATATCACCGAGCGCAAGCTGGCCGAAGAGGTGTTAAAGATAAACAAGCGGGTGCTTGACACCACCAGCGATGGTTTCTGGATGGCCGATGTGACGGGTGATCTGCAAATGGCCAACCAGGCTTATGCAAATATGTCCGGCTATTCAGTGGAAGAGCTGGCGCACATGCATATCGGCCAACTGGAGGCAAAAGAGCAATCTGCTGAAGAGGTCGAGGCGCATATCAGGAAAATCATTGCACGGGGATCGGATCAATTCGAGACCCGCCATCGCCACAAGGATGGGCATGAAATAGATGTTGAAATCTCCACGATATTTATGCGTGAAACGCAGCAATTTGCAGTTTTCATTCGCGATATCACCGAGCGCAAGCGCATCGAAAATGAACTGAAGAACAGCAGGAACCAATATGACCGCCTGACCACCAATATCCCGATCGGCGTCTATCTGGTGCACACCACTGCAGCGGGAGAACTTCTCTTCAAGTATGTCAGCGCGCGGTTCTGCGCCATGCTCGGTGTGACTGCCGAGTCCATATACGCCGATTCCGCTGCCGCTTTCCAGGGCATCCATCCGGATGATCTGGCGGATTTCGTCAAGCGGAACCAGGAGGCGATGCAAACACTTGAACCCTTCAAGTGGGAAGGCAGGACGTTGGTCAAGGGTGTCGTGAGGTGGTTGCGCATCGAGTCGCAGCCCGAGCCGTTGGATAACGGGGACTGTATCTGGGACGGCGTGATGGTGGACATCACCGAGCGCAGACTTGCCCAGCTCGAGTTGCAGCACAAGCAGGATATGCTCAACGAAGCGCAGCGGCTGGGGCAATTGGGCAGCTGGGAGCTGGATCTGGTAAGCGGCGGGTTGCGCTGGTCGGATGAGATCTACCGGATATTCGAGCTCGATCCGGCGCAGTTCACGCCCACCTACGAGAATTTCCTGAACGTGATCCACCTGGAGGATCGCGACAAGGTGAATCGGGCTTATGCGCAATCACTGCAAGACCGCCAGTCTTACGATGTGGTGCACCGCCTGCTGCTGGCGGATGGCCGCATAAAATGGGTGCGCGAGCACGGCACCAGCGAATTCGATGCGTCCGGCAAACCGCTGCGTTCGGTGGGGGCGGTGCAGGATATCACCGAGCAAAAGCTGGCAGAGGATGCCTTGCGTGTTGCCGCGGCGACTTTCGAGACGCATGAAGCCATCATGATCACCGATGCCAATGCGAACATCATCCGCGTCAATCATGCGTTTACCGAGATCACCGGCTATAGCCAGGAAGAGGTACTGGGCGAGAACCCGCGCATCCTCAGGTCGGGCCGCGAGGACAAGGAATTCTATGCGGTGATGTGGCAACAGTTGCTGGCTGCCGGTTCGTGGACCGGCGAAATCTGGGACCGGCGCAAGAGCGGGCAGATCTACCCGAAGTGGCTGACCATTACCGCCGTAAAAAACGAACAGGGACAAATAACCGAGTTTATCGCCATCTTCAGTGACATTACCGCGCGCAAAGAGGCCGAGGAGGAGATCCGCAACCTGGCATTCTATGATGCGCTGACCAGGCTGCCGAACCGGCGCTTGCTGCTCGACCGGTTCCGGCTGGCTCTGTCGCTGTCGGCGCGCAGCCGACATTATGGCGCGGTGATGTTCCTCGATATGGACAAGTTCAAGATGCTCAACGATACACTGGGGCACGATTATGGCGATCTGATGCTGATCGAAGTGGCAAGACGCATCCAGTCCTGTGTGCGTGAAACGGACACGGTGGCGCGTTTGGGCGGTGATGAGTTTGTGATGCTGATCGAGGAAGTTGCCGTGAATGCAGAAGAGGCTTTGCAAAAAGTCGCGCTGATTGCCGAGAAGATACGCGTAGCGCTGGCTGTGGTGCCTTATCGGCTCAAGGGTCATGAGTATCACAGCTCGCCGAGCATCGGCGTAAGCCTGTATCGAGGCAATGAGGAATCGGTGGAGGTACTGCTCAAGCACGCCGATCTGGCGATGTACCAAGCCAAGGATACCGGGCGGAATGCGGTGCGATTCTTCGATCCTGCGATGCAGCATACGGTGGAAATGCGCGCGGTACTGGAGGCCGACTTGCGCCGTGCCCTCCCCAATCGGGAGTTGCAGCTGTATTACCAGATCCAGATAAACAGCGAGGATCGGCCGTTGGGTGCGGAGGCACTGGCACGCTGGAACCATCCAAAACGCGGCATGGTTCCACCCGCGCAATTCATTCCCATCGCCGAGGAGAGTTCGCTGATCCTGGATATCGGCAACTGGGTGCTCGATACCGCCTGCCGGCAACTGGCGGTATGGGAGAAAAAGGAACAAATGCGCGGCCTGGAGCTGGCGGTCAACGTCAGCGCGCAGCAATTCGGGAGGCGCGACTTTGTAGGGGTGATCGCTGCAGCGCTGCGCGCCCACCAGATCGATCCGGCACGTTTAAAGCTGGAACTGACCGAGAGTGTGGTGCTGAGCGATGTCGCCGACGTGGTGACCAAGATGCACGCGCTGAAAGCGCTCGGTGTCAAATTGTCACTGGATGATTTCGGCACGGGCTATTCGTCGCTGTCCTATCTGAAGCAGTTGCCGCTCGACCAGATCAAGATCGATCAGAGTTTCGTGCGCGATATCGCGACCGATCCGAACGATGCCGTGATGGTGAAAACCATCATCGACATGGCGCAGAATTTCCGTCTGAACGTGATCGCCGAAGGGGTGGAAAACCGGGTGCAACTGGACTTCCTCAGAAAAAACGGCTGCATGGCGTATCAGGGCTATCTGTTCAGCAAGCCCGTGCCGATCGGGGAGTTTGAAGCGTTGCTTGGGGAATTGCAGGACGATTGAACCACGAAGCACTGATAGAACTACTAGCCATTCCACTTGGCGACCGGAGAACGGTCACCAAGTGTCTGGTTAACGAAGAACGCGAAGAGGAGCAAGCATGAAAATTCTTCGTGACCTTTGCGTTCTTCGTGGTGAACTGTGTCTTTTGGCTCCTATCTTTGTCCCTTGTCCTGGTCATGCCCGTGTTTTTTGTACAGCGCGGCCATGATGCCGGACAGCAACAGGCCGAATATGGTGATGATGAGGTAGATGCTGAAATCCAGTTTCTGCATCACGGCATACAATCCCAGCATCGCGAAGATGCTCAGATTCTCGTTGAAGTTCTGCACCGCGATCGAGCGCCCCGCGCCCATCAGCAGGTGGCCGCGATGTTGCAGCAGCGCGTTCATCGGCACCACGAAATAGCCGCCCATCGCACCGATCGCGATCAGCAGCAAGATCGCCAGCGTGCTGTCGGTCACCGGAATCATCATCAGCACGGCAACACCCATCGCGATGCCGACCGGCAGCACCTTCACCGAATGTTCCAGCTTGATGAATTTCGCCGCCAGTACCGAGCCGATGGCGATACCGATGGCCACCCAGGCAGTGAGCTTGGCGGCCTCGCCGATGTCGTAATGCAACGCGACCGCCGCCCAGCCGAGCACCAGCAGGCGCAACGTGGCTCCTGCACCCCAGAACAGCGTGGTGACCGCCAGCGAAACCTGGCCGAGCGGGTCTTTCCACAGCAGCTTGAAGCAGTGCCAGAAATCCCTGGCCAGGAACACCGGGCTGCGGCTGAGAGGCTTGTGGTCGATGGCTACGCGCGGGATGTAAAGGTTGAAGATCGCGGCGGCAATGTAGATCAGCACGATGAAGGCGATGGCCAGCTCCGCGATGCTGCCGACCAGCGGGATATCCAGCGTCTGCAGCAACGGGGCGATGATTTTCGGGCTGATGAGTATGCCGCCCACCAGCGCGCCGAGCACGATGGCGGCAACGGTCAGGCCCTCCATCCAGCTATTTGCCTTGACCAATTGGCCGGGCGGCAGATATTCGGTGAGGATGCCGTATTTGGCGGGCGAGTAGGCCGCCGCTCCCAGGCCGACCAGGCAGTAAGCGATCAGCGGATGGACGCCGGCCAGCATGGCGATGCAGCCGGCCAGCTTGATGATGTTGCTGATGAACATCACGCGCCCTTTGGGCAGCGAGTCGGCGAAGGCGCCGACAAACGGCGCCAGCACGATGTACGAGACGATGAAGCTTTGCTGCAATACCGGCGTATGCCAGGCTGGCGAGCTTAAGTCCTTGAGCAGGGCGATCGCGGCAAACAGCAGGGCGTTGTCGGCGAGCGCGGATAAAAACTGCGCCGCGAGAATGATGTAGAAACCGAGATTCATTCAACAGGGATTGTTTTGGGCAGGCCGTTTTATATCACGAAAGCATGGCCCCTGCTATCATTCGCACCTGTTGAAATCCTTGCGACAGGTAATTTCCGTGCCACGCCCCATACAAGCCCATATCAACCCGAGCGCGCTGGAGAATAATCTCCGCGCGGCGCGCCGCGCCGCGCCGTCCGCGCGCATCATGGCGGTGATCAAGGCAGACGGCTACGGGCACGGTTTGAACAGGGTAGCCGAGGCCTTGTCTGCGGCGGACGGTTTTGCGCTGCTGGACATCCGGGATGCGGCAGAGCTGCGCGAGGCGGGCTTCCGCCAGACGATCCTGCTGCTGGAAGGGGCCTTCGACGCCGGGGATATGGCTCTCGTCGCCCGCTACGACCTGGCTTGCGTGGTGCACAGCGCGTGGCAGGTTGCCATGCTTGACGGCTATCCGGGGCGTTTGCCATCGGGAAAAGGGGCTCTGGATGTCTGGCTCAAGGTCAACAGCGGCATGAACCGCCTGGGTTTTGCGCCGCAGCAGGCGGCGCAGGCGATGGAACAATTGCGCCGCCATCGCGCGGTGCGCAGTGTCACGCTGATGACACACTTTGCCAATGCCGACGAAGTGCGCGGCATCGCCGGGCCGCTTGCGCTGTTCAACGATTTTGCCGCGTCTTATCGCGTGCCGCGCTCGCTGGCGAATTCCGCCGCGCTGTTGCGTTACCCGGAAACGCACGGTGACTGGGTGCGCCCCGGTCTCATGCTGTATGGCGCGTCGCCATTCGCCCCAGGGAGCAGCGAACAGCCCGGCGCGCAACAATTCGGGTTGCAACCGGCGATGACCCTGCGCAGCCGCATCATCGCCGTGCAGGAATTGCGCGCCGGTGACGAGATCGGCTATGGCGCGCTGTTCCGCGCCGAACATGCCATGCGCATCGGCATCGTTGCCTGCGGCTACGCCGACGGCTATCCTCGCCATGCGCCGAACGGCACGCCGGTACTGGTGGACGGGCAAGCGACGCAAACCCTGGGGCGCGTCTCGATGGACATGCTGTATGCGGACTTGAGCAAGCTGCCGCAGGCCGGTGTCGGCAGCGCCGTC
>JAGRPI010000001.1 GCA_019449635.1 Candidatus Ferrigenium bremense | reverse complement strand
TCTGGAAGTCGGCTTTACAAGCATAGGTCGCATCACTATAATGCGCGCTCTTTCGAGGTACCGGGGGTATAGCTCAGCTGGGAGAGCGCTTGCATGGCATGCAAGAGGTCAGCGGTTCGATCCCGCTTACCTCCACCAAAAGAGCCAAAAATCAACGTCCCTATCGTCTAGAGGCCTAGGACATCGCCCTTTCACGGCGGTAACACGAGTTCGAATCTCGTTGGGGACGCCATCAAATAATTGTGCGGTTTTCATCGCGCAATGCTTATGGAATCAGATTGCTGGTTATTGCAGTCTCGACAAACCAGCCTATCACGGGAGTGCGCCAGTGTTCCTAACCCACTCAAAATATATCTGCTTGTTCATCCGGTGATTGCCGGTATCAATGTTCATCCGCGGGACGGGATGATTTTGGCTTCTCAGGTTGCGCTCCGGTCCAAAGGGACATGAACGGTTTGACAGGCGAAACGGTATCTACATCTGCCGATTGTTGCGCCGTTTCCTGCTTTAAATCTTTGTCCGACCACTTTACGCAGTTACCGCCGCTTTCGGCGGCCCGCTGCAAGGCTTCATTAGCGCGGGCACACAGGCTGGCCGGCGTGTCGTCCAAATTTGCCAGGCTGATGCCCAGAGACACGCTGATAGGCGGCAAGGCATCGCCACTGGGCAACACAATCACGGAATCGTTGATTGCAGTTCTCAGCCTTTCTGCACCTGTGCAGCCATCGGCCAAGGTAGTGTTCGGCATGAAAACGGCGAATTGCTCGCCGACAAAGTGCCCCGCCTGGTCATCCGGACGCAAACAGGACAACATGGTGTGCGCGGTATCACGCAGTACCTGTTCGCTGCCGAGCTGTCCATATTTGTCACTCAATTCCCTGAATCGATCTATCGCCAACATCATGAGGCAGCCTGGCTGCTTGTCGAAAACATAGCGGCGCAAATAGCGGTTGATTTTCTCCTCTATCCATTGCCGGTTATAAAGCCCCGTCAGTTCATCGATAATCGGGGTGCCTGAAAACCCGTGATGGGTCTCCTGGCATTCCGTTATGACCTGGGCGGCCGGGCGAATACGCATGCTCAGCACGCTGAGCATGTTATGTGCGGCCTGATGCGAGCTATCGATCAGCTCCCACAATGCTGCATGGTCGATGGCAAGCAGCTTGCAGTCGGTAGCGGCAATGACGTAGGCAGGAATGTGCACGTCTCCTATAAGGGATTCTTCTCCCACGCATTCCCCTTCGCCAAGCATGGCGATGGGTTCGACGCCGGAATCTTTGGACTGAATGCTCAGGCGACCGGAAAGAACGAGATAAACCACATTGTTAGCCTGGCCGGGGACCAATAATGCTTCGCCTGAATTCAAGGTGCGCAGCCTGGACTCATTCAGCTTCTCGACGAGCAACTTGCCAGACACCCCCTGAAACAAGGGAGCCATTTGCAATACTTTAAAAACTTCGGGAGAACGAATCACGTCGTTACCTCTTTGCGGTTAATCAATCCGGAATACGCTTAGGTTAAGGCGCGTCAGGAATTGACTGGTTGAATTCAATGAAACCGACCCGGCGATGATACCTTGGAAGCCTTGATCTGCGATTATTTTAAATCGATTTTGCCGTGGCCCGTGGTCAATGAACAAAAAAACTCCCAATCCGACCGAGATACGGTGAGCGCAACGCCAATAGTTGATGAGGTTTCAGCGTGCCGGAAAATGCCGGAAGAACAACCTCTTCACAAACTCCACTGCCGCGAGGTAGCAAAGTACCATTAGCGGCAGGATCACAAAGAACAGCGGCGGCGGGGCAACAAAGCCGAGATGCGTTGCAAGTGGCGTGAAAGGCAACGCTGCGGCTATCAGAACGATCAGCAGCGAAGTGACTGTCAGCGCAACAGCAGGTCGGCTCTTCAAGGGGTTGCCCCGGGTACGGATGATGAAGATCACCAGCACCTGGGTAGCGATGGATTCGATGAACCAGCCGGTATGGAACAGCGCCTCCCCGGCCGCAAAAACCTTCAGCAGGATGAAGAACATCAGGAAATCGAATACTGAACTGACCGATCCAACGACCCACATGAAGTTGCGGATGAAGGTCGTGTCCCAGTGTCTGGGGTGGGACAGGGAGTCGTTGTCTACGCTATCCATCGGAATCGGCAGTTCCGAGATGTCGTAGAGCAGGTTGTTGAGCAGAATCTGTGTCGGCAGCATCGGCAGGAAGGCGAGGAATAGTGTCGCGCCGGCCATGCTGAACATGTTCCCGAAATTTGAACTCGTTCCCATCATGAGGTACTTCATGATGTTGGCGAAGGTGCGGCGGCCTTCCATTACACCTTCATGCAGCACGCTCAAGCTGTGTCGCAACATGATCATGTCAGCCGCCGCTTTGGCTACGTCCACGGCGCTGTCTACCGAGATACCGACATCCGCCGAACGCAGCGAAGACGCATCGTTGATGCCGTCCCCGAGGTAACCGACTGTATGCCCCTGCGCTTTCAGCGACAGGATGATGCGGTTTTTCTGCGCCGGCGTGACACGGCAGAAAAGGTTGGCCTCCTTCACCCGAACCGACAGTGTGGGGTCATCCATGTGTTGTATCTCGCCACCGGTCAATACACCCGTGATTGGCATACCTAACTGGGTGCACACATGACGGGTGACCAGTTCGCTGTCGCCGGTGACGATCTTGATGTTGATCCCGCTTGCTGACAGCGCCATGAGCGCGTGCGCCGCGCTTGCTTTCGGCGGATCGAGAAATGCGGCGAAGCCGGCGAAGATCAGTTCGGTTTCATCGTCGACGACGGCATGCGGATGGTCCAAAGCCACCGGGCGCAAGGCGATACCGAGCACCTTGAACCCCTCCCGCCCGAGGCTGTCGTGCAGAGCCTGGATGGATGCCAGCGCCTGCTCGTCCAGCGGCAATGTATATAGCGTTTCGCCGACAGCGTAGCGCGTGGACAGCCCGAGGATATCCTCGGGCGATCCCTTGACCACGAGCAGCCGTTTTTCTCCTTGGCCGACCAGGCCCGGTTTCTCGCCTTGATCCAATAAAACAGACACGCGCCGCCGCTCGAAGTCGAAGGGCACCTCGTCGATCTTGCGCCAGCTGCTTGCGTCGATTTCCTTGTGCCTGAGGATCGCGTCATCCAGGGGGCTCTTTAGCCCGGTTTCGAAATAGCTGTTGAGGTAGGCCAGTTGCAATACCTGTGCACTATCGTTTCCTTGTGCGTCGAGGTGGCGTTCCAGCTGGATGCGCCCTTCGGTGAGCGTGCCGGTCTTGTCGGTGCACAGCACGTCCATGCTGCCCAGATTATGGATCGCGGCGAGCTGTTTCACGATCACCTGCTTTTTCGCCATGCGCAGGGCGCCGCGCGACAGGGTCACCGTAATCACCATCGGCAACAATTCAGGTGTGAGGCCGACGGCCAGCGCGATGGCGAACAGGAACGATTCGAGGAATGGCCGGTGGAAAAAGGCGTTGATCAGGAACACGAAAAGCACCAGCAGGATGGTCAGGCGCATGATCAACATACCAAAGCTCTGGGTGCCCAGCTCGAAAGCGGTGAGCGGCGGCTTGACCGCAAGAGAGTCCGCGATATTGCCCATCGCCGTGTCGGATCCGGTGCGGCAGACCATGGCCCTGGCCATCCCGCTGATGACGGAAGTGCCCATGAACACGGTATTCTCTGCCTGGCTGAGTTCTTCCACCGGTGCTGGCAGATCATGCGCCTTTTTTTCCACCGGATAGGATTCGCCCGTCAGCAGCGACTGGTTGACGAAAAAATCCTTTGCCTCCAGCAAGCGGCAATCGGCGGGGATGAGATTGCCCGCCGCCAGCAGCACCACATCGCCCGGCACCAGCTTTGCAATCGGGAGTTCCTGGGGATGCCCATTCCGCAACACCGTGGTGCGTACCGCTACAGTATGCTTCAATTGCTCTGCGGCGCGGCCAGCCCGGTATTCCTGGATAAAATCCAGTGTCACACTCATCAGCACGATTGCCCAGATGATAACGAATCCGGCGATCTCGCCGGTCAGTGCGGACACGGCGCTGGCAGCCAGAAGAACCATTACCAGCGGATTTTTGAAGTGGCCCAGGTACTGGATGACCAGTGGCCGCTCGCCGTAGTTATGCAGCGTGTTGGGTCCGAACCGTGCGATACGCGTACGCGCTTCCCGCTGGCTCAGCCCGGACAGGGGCGCCTCCATCTGAGACAGAAGGGCTTCGGATGGCAGGTTCCAAAACAGAGCATCGGGACGATCCATAGCGCTCACCTTTTTCCGGCGCGGCCAAGCACGGTGCTTCCGGTGAGGGCATCGTACCGCCGGCGTGGCGTAAGTACAACAGACTTTATGAGGCAAGGCTTGGCTGAATACGACAAAGTCCCGGTATCGGTATATTTTCGGAACCAAATCCTGTGCGATCGCCATCTGGACGCATGGAATATTCAGGTAAAATCTCCAGCATGAGCAAAGCATTCACACGCGAAATGGATATGGCAGGCAGGCCGCACAGCGGTCATCCGCAAAACGATGACGCTGACGATGAAGCGGAGCATCCGATCCAGTTGCCGGCAGGCGTCAAAAATTACCTTACTCCCGGCGGATACCGCAGGCTGAAAGAGGAACTGGAGCAGCTTTGGAAAGTGGAACGCCCGGCATTGGTTCAGACTGTCTCCTGGGCGGCTTCCAACGGGGATCGTTCCGAAAACGGCGATTATATTTATGGCAAGAAACGCCTGCGCGAGATTGACCGCCGCGTGCGTTTTTTGCGCAAGCGCTTGGAGCAGGCCGAGGTCGTTGACCCGGCGCAACGTGGCGCGTGCGATCAGGTATTTTTCGGCGCAACCGTGACGGTTTGTGACGACAGCGGATGCGAGTGCACCTACAGCATCGTCGGCGTGGACGAGGCGGATGCCGGAAGCGGCTTGATCAGCTGGGTTTCGCCGCTGGCACGGACCCTGCTCAAACTGCGCGAAGGCGAAGTAGCGACGTTGCGCACGCCGGCAGGCCTCCAGGAACTGGAAATCCTGTCGGTGACTTATCGCGAACTGGGCTGAGAGGCGCGGCTTGCGATAGCGATGAGGCAGCTTGTTATGCCTTTCTGTTGATACAATGGGCGGCATCCGGACTAGAGATAACCGGCGATTACCGGCGTAATTTGCCTACTTGGCCAGCTGGCCATGCAAAACCAGCAAAACACCTACGCACTCAGGAGTACACCATGAAAAAGATCGAAGCGATTATCAAGCCGTTCAAACTGGATGAAGTGCGCGAGGCACTTTCCGAGTTGGGGGTAAGCGGCCTGACGGTCACAGAGGTGAAGGGTTTCGGGCGGCAAAAAGGGCATACCGAACTGTACCGCGGCGCAGAATATGTAGTGGACTTCCTGCCCAAGATCAAAGTGGAGGTGGTGATTTCAACCGAGTTGCTCGATACGGCAGTCGAGGCGATTATCAAGGCCGCGCATACCGGCAAGATCGGCGATGGCAAAATCTTCATCTCGACGGTGGAACAGGTCATCCGCATCCGCACCGGGGAAACCAACGAGACTGCGCTGTAAATCCGTTAACGTGAAACTCGCATAGCGAGACCGCGTCCCTCTCTCCCGCAAGCGGGGGATAACCAGCGACTTGCCCGCTTGCGGGCTTAGTCGAATGGCTAGTAGTTCCATCAGAGCTGGGGGAGAGGGAAGCGGGCATGGCGGGTTTCATCATCGGGGTGGCTATTGGCATGCCCGTTAGCCGGGCGGAACGGGAGAATCGATTTACCGGCCTGCCCGGCATGCGTATAATGCGCGTTTTGCCGGGGATTGTTCCATGCGCATCATTCAAAAAGCACTGACCTTTGACGACGTTCTGCTCGTTCCTGCCTATTCCAATGTATTGCCGCGCGATGTCAGTCTGCGCACCCAGTTCACCCGCAACATCAGTCTGAACATCCCGTTGCTTTCCGCCGCGATGGATACCGTCACGGAAGCGCGCCTGGCGATTGCGCTGGCGCAAGAGGGCGGTATCGGCATCATGCATAAAAACATGCCGGCTCCCGCGCAGGCCGCCCAAGTCGCCAAGGTCAAGCGTTTTGAAAGCGGCGTGGTCAAGGACCCCATCACCATCACGCCGGACATGACGGTACGCAATGTGCTGGCCCTGACGCGCCAGCACAGGATCTCCGGCTTGCCGGTGGTGCAGGGCAAACAGGTGGTCGGCATCGTCACCAACCGCGACCTGCGCTTCGAGAACAATCTGGATCAGCCGATCCAGAACATCATGACGCCGCGCGAGCGGTTGATTACCGTCAAGGAAAACGCCAGCCTGGATGAGGCGCGCAGCCTGATGCACAAGCATCGCATCGAGCGCGTGCTGGTGGTCAACGAAGCGTTCGAGTTACGCGGTTTGATGACGGTAAAGGACATTTTGAAATCCAGCGAGCATCCACGCGCCTGCAAGGATGGCCTTGGCCGCCTGCGTGCCGGCGCGGCAGTCGGGGTGGGCGAGGGTACGGAAGAACGTGCCAGCTTGCTGGTTGAGGCGGGGGTGGACGTGATCGTGGTGGACACCGCTCACGGTCATTCACAGGGCGTGCTGGATCGCGTCAAATGGATCAAGGGCAATTTTCCGCAGGTTGAAGTGATTGGCGGCAACATTGCTACCGGCGGGGCGGCGCAGGCGCTGCTGGATCACGGTGCGGACGGCGTGAAAGTCGGTATCGGCCCCGGTTCGATCTGCACCACGCGCATCGTCGCGGGAGTCGGTGTGCCGCAGATCGCGGCGATCCAGAATGTGGCGAAGGCCTTGCAAGGCACTGGCGTGCCATTGATCGCCGACGGCGGCATCCGTTATTCCGGCGACATCGCCAAGGCGATCGCAGCGGGTGCGCACGCCGTGATGCTTGGCGGGCTGTTTGCCGGAACCGAGGAAGCGCCGGGTGAGATCGAACTGTATCAGGGGCGCTCCTACAAGTCCTATCGCGGCATGGGCAGCCTCGGGGCGATGCAGCAAGGCTCCAGCGACCGCTACTTCCAGGAAGGCGAAGCGAATCAGGACAAGCTGGTGCCGGAAGGCGTCGAGGGCCGCGTGCCTTACAAGGGCAGCGTGCTGGCCGTGATTCACCAGTTGATGGGCGGGCTGCGCGCCAGCATGGGCTACCTTGGTTGCGCCGATATCGCCACCATGCACACCAAGGCCGAGTTCGTCGAGATCACCTCTTCCGGCATCCGCGAATCGCATGTGCACGACGTGCAGATCACCAAGGAAGCGCCGAATTACCACATCGACTAGACGTAAGACTTGAGACGTAAGACGTAAGTTGAAAACCGCGAAGCGACAAAATCAACTTCCAACTTACGTCTTTCTACTAATAACCAGGATTCGCAGATGGCCGGGTATCGTGAACTTAAGGTTTGGCGATTGGCGATGGAATTGGCAGAGGACGTGTATAAGCTTTGCGCTGAATTTCCCAAACATGAAGTTTATGGATTAAATAGCCAGTTGCAGCGCGCTGCAGTTTCGATTCCATCCAATATAGCGGAAGGGCAAGCGCGTAATTCAAACAAGGAGTTCAGCCATTTTCTCGGTATTGCACGGGGTTCTTTGGCTGAGCTGGAAACTCAAATCATGCTGGCGCAACGCCTCAACTACCTGACCACAGAAAAAGCTGATCCGGCACTTGAAAAGGTTGAAGAAATCGGAAAAATGCTCAAAGGCCTGCAGAAATCCATTGCCACTGACTAACAACTTACGTCTAACAACTCTTATGTCTCATAAAAAAATCCTCATCCTCGATTTCGGTTCCCAATACACCCAGCTTATCGCGCGCCGCGTCCGCGAAACCCATGTCTATTGCGAGCTGCATCCCTGCGATGTGGATGCGGAGTTCATTCGCGCGTTCAACCCGGCGGGCATCATCCTTTCCGGCGGCCCCAATTCGGTGACCGAAGGCGACACGCCGCGTGCACCGCAGGCCGTGTTCGAACTCGGCGTGCCGGTGCTGGGCATCTGCTACGGCATGCAGACCATGGCGGCGCAACTCGGCGGTGCGGTGGAAAACGGGCTGGTGCGCGAATTCGGCTACGCGGAGATCCGCGCACAGGGACATTCCGCCTTGCTGCGCGGCATCCAGGATCGCGCCAATGAACAAGGGCACGGCCTGATCGACGTGTGGATGAGCCACGGCGACAAGGTGACGGTGCTGCCGCCGGGTTTCTCGGTGATCGCCAGCAACCCCGCCACGCCCATCGCCGGCATGGCGGATGAAACACGGCGTTTTTATGCGCTGCAATTCCATCCCGAAGTGACTCATACCCGGCAGGGTAAGGCGATGCTCGGCCGTTTCGTGCACGACATCTGCGGTTGTGCGCAGGACTGGAACATGCCGGACTATATCGGTGAAGCGGTGGAAAAGATCCGCGCGCAGGTCGGCGGCGACGAGGTGATCCTGGGGCTGTCCGGCGGGGTGGATTCCTCGGTGGCGGCGGCGCTGATCCATCGCGCCATAGGCGACCAGTTGACCTGCGTGTTCGTGGACAACGGCCTGCTGCGCTTGAACGAAGCCGGGCAGGTGATGGAAACTTTTGCCAGGCATTTGCACATGAAGGTCATCCATGTCGATGCCAGCGGTGAATTCTTGAAGCATCTTGAGGGAGTGACCGACCCGGAGCAGAAGCGCAAGATCATCGGGCGCGAGTTCGTCGAAGTGTTCCAGCGCGAAGCCAAAAAGTTGCCTCAAGCCAGGTGGCTGGCGCAGGGCACGATCTACCCTGACGTGATCGAATCCGCCGGCGCGAAGACCAAAAAGGCGCACACCATCAAGTCGCACCACAACGTCGGCGGCCTGCCGGAAAGCCTGCATCTCAAGCTGCTCGAGCCGTTGCGCGAACTGTTCAAGGACGAAGTGCGCGAGCTGGGCGTCGCACTGGGCCTGCCGCACGGCATGGTGTACCGCCATCCATTCCCCGGCCCCGGCCTCGGGGTACGCATCCTCGGCGAGGTGAAACGCGAATACGCCGAGCTGCTGCGCCGCGCCGATGCGATCTTCATCGAAGAGCTGCACGCCACCAAAGATGAAGATGGCAAGTCCTGGTACGAAAAAACCTCGCAGGCCTTCACCGTCTTCCTGCCGGTCAAGAGCGTCGGCGTGATGGGCGACGGCCGCACCTATGAATGGGTGGTGGCATTGCGCGCGGTGCAGACCCAGGACTTCATGACCGCGCACTGGGCGCACCTGCCATACGACCTGCTGGGCAAGGTCTCCAACCGCATCATCAACGAAGTGCGCGGCATCAACCGCGTCGTGTACGACATCTCCGGCAAGCCCCCGGCGACGATCGAATGGGAGTAGCGACCCGGACACGGTGCGGCGCAGCCGGCGGTGCGGGAAGGGTCGCTAGCCGCGAATAAACTGGCCTGTGATCAGACTGCGGTCTGTCTGAGCGGCGTGGCATCGGACACGGTGCGGCGCAGCCGGCGGTGCGGGAAGGGTCGCT
>JAGRPI010000028.1 GCA_019449635.1 Candidatus Ferrigenium bremense | reverse complement strand
TCGCGCCACCGTGTCCGGGCTGCACATCAAATCCGCACAGATTCATGATCCACAACTTTCATGGTGATGTCGGGCTAGCCCTACCCGCACCGCCGCTACGTGCACCGTGTTCATGCCGCCTCCTTATGGCGCAATGCCGCCTCGATATAGGATTTGAACAACGGATGGCCGGCACGCGGCGTGGAAGTGAATTCCGGGTGGAACTGTACGCCGACGAACCACGGGTGCATGGACTGCGGCAATTCCATCATTTCCGGCAGATCCTCGGAAGGCGTGCGCGCAGAAATGATCAGTCCGGCTTTTTCCAGCACGGGCGCGTAATGATTGTTCACTTCATAGCGATGGCGATGCCGCTCGTTCACTTCTTCGCCGTAGATCCGGTGAGCCAGCGTGACCGGCTTGACCGGGCAACGCTGCGAGCCGAGGCGCATCGTGCCGCCCAGGTCGGAATCGCTGCTGCGCGTCTCCACCTTACCGTCGCGGTCGCGCCATTCGGTGATCAGCGCCACGACCGGGTGTTCGGATTCCGGGTTGAATTCGGTACTGTTCGCGTCGGCCATGCCCGCGACATGCCGCGCATACTCGATCACCGCGAGTTGCATCCCCAGGCAGATGCCCAGATACGGTATCTTGTTTTCCCGCGCAAAACGGATCGCGGCGATCTTTCCTTCCGTGCCGCGCTTGCCGAAGCCGCCCGGCACCAGGATCGCGTCAAAATGCGCCAGGCCCTGCGTGCCGGTAGTCTCGATGACTTCCGAATCGAGGTACTCGATATTCACCCTGGTCGAGGTATGGATGCCGGCGTGGCGCAGCGCCTCGATCAGCGACTTGTAGGATTCGGTCAGATCGACGTATTTGCCGACCATGCCGATGGTGATTTGGTGCTGCGGATTTTCCAGCGCATTCACCAGCTTCGCCCACACCGACAGGTCGGCAGGCGGCGCATCCAGAGCCAGCTCTTCGCAGACGATGCGATCCAGCCCCTGCTCATTGAGTATCTGCGGAATCTTGTAGATGCTGTCCACATCCCACATCGAGATCACGCCCTCTTCGCGCACATTGGCGAACAGCGAAATCTTGGCGCGCTCGTCGTCGGGGATGCGCCGGTCGGCGCGGCACACCAGGGCAGTGGGGAAAATACCGATCTCGCGCAATTTCTGCACGCTGTGCTGGGTCGGCTTGGTCTTCAGTTCGCCCGCCGTAGCGATATAAGGCACCAGGGTCAGGTGCACGTAAGCGACCTGGTTGCGTCCCATGCGCAACCCCATTTGCCGCGCGGCTTCGAGGAACGGCAACGATTCGATGTCGCCGACCGTGCCGCCGATCTCGACGATCGCCACATCGGCGTTGCCGCCATGCGAAGCGGCCGCGCCGCGCTCGACGAACGCCTGGATTTCGTTGGTGATATGCGGAATCACCTGCACCGTCTTGCCCAGGTACTCGCCGCGCCGCTCCTTGCGGATCACGCTGTCGTATATCTGCCCGGTGGTAAAGTTGTTGGCCTTGCGCATCTTTGCGGAAATGAAGCGCTCGTAATGCCCGAGATCCAGGTCGGTTTCCGCGCCGTCTTCGGTGACGAACACCTCGCCGTGCTGGAACGGACTCATGGTGCCCGGGTCGACGTTGATGTAGGGGTCAAGCTTGAGCATCGTCACCTTGAGGCCGCGCGACTCGAGGATGGCCGCAAGAGAAGCGGCGGCGATACCCTTCCCCAGGGAAGAGACAACGCCGCCGGTAATGAAGATGTACTTGGTCATGCGGGTGCCCGGACAAATGTTTTTCGTAGAGGGCGATGATACCGTAAAACGGCCTGCCCTCAAAATTCCGGCTGGCTACGGAACCGCACTCTGCAACAATGATGTGAGACGTATTTGCGCGGGCAATATTTCATGCGCCGGCAGCCTGTCCGGAAATCGTGCCGGGATGCTCCGCACTGAGCGCAAGGAGCTCCTGCAGGGTCAGGTCGCTACTTTGCTCAAGCTGCCCGGCACAACCGATGATCCATTGCTGCAATGGATCGTCACTCCGTCCGGTGGGCAATGAGCCGCGATCCAGCACGAACAGGCGCAACAATTCTGCGGTGCGGATATGGCTCGCGTCACGCATCAGCAGCCAGCCTTGCCCTTCTGCCTTGCGCACCATATCGGCACTTACCAGCTTTTCAAGAATTTTTTCCAGCATGTCATAGCCGAGATGCAAAGATCCGGACAATTCCGGGAAAGTGCTCACCCTGCCCTGCTGCAAACCACTTGCCATGATCTGCAATACGCGCAGTGCATCCAGCAATTGGACGGCGGGCGGCAATTGTTGTGCCACAGGAGCGCGCCAATGCGACAGCGATGCCGCGATCACCGCACCGACCATAATGGTCAGCCATGACAGATAGATCCACATCAGGAAAATCGGCACGCTGGCGAATGCGCCATATACCAGCTTGTAGGTGGGGAAATGGCTGACGTAATAACCGAACACGCGGTTCATGGACTCAAAGATGAGCGCGGCCACGATCGCCCCGATCAATGCGTGTGAGCGCGGCACATAGCGATTCGGGACCAACCGGAACAGCATGGTGAACGCCAATGTGGTAAACAGCACCGGCAATATTTTCAACACCCCCACGCCGAATATCGGGATCTGCTTGACATAACCCATCGACAACCCGACCAGCCAGGAGGTCAATGACAGGCTCGCGCCGATCAGCAACGGCGCGAGAGTGATGACTGCCCAGTAAACAATCAGCCGTTTGATCAATGGCCGCGGACGGGCTACCCTCCAGATGGTATTGAATGCATGGTCTATGGTCAGCATCATCAGCATGGCCGTCACCGCAAGAAACGCGATGCCAACCGCCGTCAGGTTCATCGCGCTCTCGGCAAACTGCCGCATATATTGGGTAATGACTTTCCCCGCCACATCCGGCATCAGATTATTGACCAGGTAAGCCTTGATCTGGCTGGAGAGATCATCGAACACCGGGAACGCCGAGAATATCGCCAGCACGATGGTAAGCAATGGCACCAGCGACAGCAGCGTGGTAAAGGTCAGGCTCGCCGCAATCTGCACGCAGCGGTCCTGATGGAAGCGCATCACAATGAAGCGGATGAAATTCAGAAGGTTCCGCCAATTCTCTTGCATGGTTAGCCACCTCAACCTGAAAAGGATTTTGAACCGCTCTCGACGAAGCGTACAGCAGTTATGCAAAGACCCTTATGATCCGCGCATGATAACCGACAAACAAATCCTGCCGCTGCGCCATAGCCAAGATGGCGCAATTCGTCACCCGCAGCATAAAACAAATAGCCGGCATTCCCATCACGTAAAAACAAAAGGGCACGCGCTGCGTGCCCTTGCCCTGGTATCCCGGCTGATTACTTGCTCTTGGTCTTTGCTTTTGTTGCCGGTTTGGCCGGCTTGATTATCGGCGCGGCAGGCTCGGCTTTTACGGGTTCGGATTTCACCGGCTCAGTAACCGCTTCCGTTTTTTTTTCAACCATGCAGCCGCTGTTGTTCACCGTGCCGTTGGGCATGACCGTGTTGCAAAAAGTTACGCCGGTCAACATGGCATTGGCCATATTGGCGCCGGTCAGGTCGGCATCGGTCAGGTCGGCATTCAGCAGAATCGCGCCGGTCAGATTGGCGCGTTCCAGTTGTGCGCCGCGCAGCACTGCCTTGTTCAGGTTGGCATCGGTCAGGTTGGCTTGCGACAGGTTGGCCCGGGTCAGATTAACGCGCGACAGGTTGGCTTCGGTCAAATTGGCCTTGCCGAGGTTGGCCTTGAACAGGTTGGCTTGCGCGAGATTGCCCATGTACAACTGTGCGCCGGAGAGGTTGGCGGAACCCAGATTGGCCTCGGCCAGCGAAGCATTCGTGCACACCGTGCGCGGCTGGATCACGCAGCCATTGATGGCATTTTCCGCTGCCTCGGCCGGTTCGGTCTTGGCGGATTTTTTGGCGGGACAGTTTGCGCCGCTGTTCACAATACCATTCGGCATCGTAGTGCGGCAGAAAATAGCGTTGCTGAATTTAGTGTTTTCGATCTCAGCATCGGTCAGATTGGTATCGGTCAAATTGGTCTCGCTGAGATTTGCACCCTTGAGCTTGGCGCGCGTCAGATTCGCACCGGTCAGGTTGGCGCCGGTCAGATCGGAGTAATACAGCGAGATGTCCGTCATGTCCGCTTCGGTGAAATTGCCGCCCATCAGCTTGCCGTGGTAGATCTGCGCGCCCTTGAGATTGGCCTTGGTCAAGTCGGCGCGCGTCAGGTCACCTTCCCAAAGGTGTGCTTCCTGCAAATTTGCCTGCACCATACTCTTGCCGGAGAACTCTGCATGCGGACATTGCGAATGGGGGATGATGGCGCACTCTGCCCAGCTCGTATTGGCAGCCAGTGAAGCCAGTAAAAACGTAGAACCCAACAAAATTTTCTTCAAGACAATCTCCAGTGAAATTTACAAAAACGGCAGAAATTCATAAAACCCCTGCAACCCACGATGCAGAATTATGACCAGGCATCCGCCCGCATGTTCAAAAATAATTGTTTCAAAATGTTAGGGGACCTTAAAAATTCAGGGTTCGCCCAAATGCCAGGCGAGAAAGTGGGGTAAGCAGGTAAGCCGCGTAGCGGATGCTCGCAAAGAATTTCATTTCCGGCCAACCTGGTCCGGACAAGCCGGAACAAAAAACAGGAAGTGCCCAACCCGCGCACTGGCGGTTCACAACTGCGGGTGGGCGCGCTCCAGCTTGCTGTGCAACTTGTTGAGCGCATTCAGATAAGCCTTGGCGGAAGCCACCACGATATCGGTATCTGCGCCATGCCCGTTGACGATACGCCCGCCCTTGGCCAGGCGCACCGTCACCTCGCCCTGCGCATCGGTACCGCTGGTGATGTTGTTCACCGAATACAGTTGCAGCTCGGTGCCGCTGTGTACGATTTTCTCGATGGCCTGGAAGGTCGCATCCACCGGCCCGCCACCTTGCGCCTCGGCTTCGTGTTGTACGCTGCCGATATTCATCACCACCCTTGCCACCGGCAGCGTCCCGGTCTCGCTATGGGCGCGCATGGAAATCAGATGATAATGCTCGCTGACCTGCGCCACCGCCTCGTCGCTCACCAACGCCTGCAAGTCCTCGTCGAAAATCTCGTGCTTGCGATCCGCCAATTCCTTGAAACGCTGGAACGCGGCATTGAACGCCTCTTCCGAATCGAACTCGATATCCAGCGCGGCAAAACGCTGGCGCAGGGCATTGCGCCCGGAGAGCTTGCCGAGGGTCAGCTTGTTGGCATTCCAGCCCACATCCTCGGCGCGCATGATTTCGTAGGTCTCGCGGTGCTTGAGCACGCCGTCCTGGTGGATGCCGGATTCGTGCGCAAAGGCGTTCGCGCCGACGATCGCCTTGTTCGGCTGCACCGGATAACCGGTGATACTGGAAACCAGTTTGGAAGTCGGCACGATCTGCGTGGTATCGATGCGCGTGTCCAGGTTGAATACATCGTGTCGTGTCTTTACCGCCATCACGATTTCTTCCAGTGAGGCGTTTCCGGCGCGTTCGCCCAGGCCATTGATGGTGCATTCCACCTGGCGCGCGCCATTCATCACGGCGGACAAAGAGTTCGCCACCGCCAAACCCAGATCGTTGTGGCAATGCGTAGACCAGACCACCTTGTCCGAATTGGGCACGCGCTCGATCAGTTGCCGGATGCGCTCACCCCATGCGGCGGGTATCGAATAGCCCACCGTATCCGGCACATTCAGCGTCCTGGCGCCGGCACGGATCACCGCATCGAACACCCGCACCAGAAAATCCATCTCTGAGCGCACTGCGTCTTCGGCGGAAAATTCCACGTCATCGGTGTATTCCAGCGCCCACTTCACCGCGCTGACCGCGCGCTCGACCACCTGATCCTCGGTCATGCGCAGCTTGTGCTGCATGTGGATCGGGCTGGTGGCAATGAAAGTGTGGATGCGCCCCGATTTCGCCGGACGAATGGCCTCACCGGCACGGCGCACGTCATTCTCGCCGGCGCGCGCCAGCGAACACACCGTGGAATTTTTCACGGTCTCTGCAACAGCCTTCACGGCCTCGAAATCTCCCGGGCTGGCGGCGGCAAAACCCGCCTCGATCACATCCACGCCGAGCTTTTCCAACTGGCGCGCAATGCGGATCTTCATTTCCCGGGTCATCGCCGCGCCGGGACTCTGCTCGCCATCGCGCAAGGTGGTGTCGAAAATAATCAATTTGTCTGCCATGATGAAAACTCCAATGCGAATAGGTTAAACCTGCGTAACCACTCAAGGTTATTGCGCTTGTTGCTTCAATTTGTGGGTATACGGTTAGCGCGCGCCGCGCAGCAGCAGCAGCGCAGCCAGCAGGCTGAACGTGGAGTGAAGTATCGCGATGTGCGTGGAGAAATGCATGGAGTGAATATTACCAGTTTTATCGCATCAGGCAATGGGCTGTTGTTTTTTACGCAGACGCAACAGCCACATCACATAGCCGGACAAGGCATAGCCCATGAACAAGGCAAACAATACGCCGGGCGGGTAACTGGAAATCAGGATGAAGAACAGCGCGATCAGGAAGATCACCACGAAGGGCACGCTCTTGCGCATGTTCAGGTCTTTGAAGCTGTAAAACGGCAGGTTGCTGACCATGCTCAACCCGGCAAACACCGTCAGCGCCGCCGCATACCAGCTCAGTTCGCCGCCCTTGAAACCGTAATCCAGCATCACCCAGACGAAACCCGCCGCCAACGCGGCTGCTGCCGGGCTGGGCAAGCCCTGAAAATAGCGTTTATCGACCACGTCGATGTTGGTGTTGAAGCGGGCCAGGCGCAACGCGGTGGCAGCGCAGTAGATAAACGCGGCGAACCAGCCCCACTTGCCCAGCCCTTTCAAAGCCCATTCGTACATGACCAATGCCGGTGCGACACCGAAGGAAACCATATCGGACAGGCTGTCGTATTCGGCGCCGAATTCGCTTTGCGTATGTGTCAGCCGCGCCACGCGGCCATCCAGCCCATCCAGCACCATGGCGATGAAGATCGCCACTGCCGCAAATTCAAAGCGCAGATTCATCGCCTGCACAATGGCGTAGAAACCGGCAAACAGTGCGCCGGTCGTAAACAGGTTGGGCAGCAGGTAAATACCGCGCCTGCGCAGATTCATCGTTTTGCGTATATCGAACTCGTCCATGCCCCTAGGCTATCAGCTTTGCGGGAGAATTGCCAAGATGCTGGTGGTTGCCGACACCTTGTCGCCGATGCTGACTTTCACGGCGGCATCCAGCGGCAGGTAAACATCCACGCGCGAACCGAAGCGGATAAAGCCGTAGCGCTGGCCGCGCGCCAGCGTATCGCCGGCCTTGATGTAACACAGGATGCGCCGCGCGATCAGGCCAGCTACCTGGACAAAGGTCACAGTCTGTCCGTCTGTGGTCTTCAGCACCACGGCATTGCGCTCATTTTCTGCGGAAGCCTTGTCAAGATCGGCGTTCACGAACTTGCCGGGAAAATACTGCACTTTTTCCACGGTACCGTCCACCGGGCTGCGGTTGGAATGCACGTTGAACACGTTCATGAACACGCTGATCAGGATCGCCTCGCGTTGCCCGTAGGGATCCTGCGTGCGCTCAACCTTGATGACCCGCCCGTCGGCCGGCGACAGCACCGCGCCGGCTTCCTGCGGAATCTCGCGCGGCGGGTCGCGGAAAAACTGCACCACGAACAGCACGACGATCCAAGCCAGCAGTTCGGCGATGCCGCCGACAAGGCCGGACAACAGCAGTGCAATGAAGATGGCGCCGATCAGGAACGGCCAGCCCTCGCGGGCGATGATGGGATGGGGATAGTTCATAAAGGCCGTTGGTAGACGTAAGACGTAAGTTGGTAGTTGGAAATATAAGTTGTTGTTGCTGATAACGTAAGTTGCAAGTCAGGCTTAGCCTTAACCAACAACTTACGTCTTCCGACTTACGTCTAGTTCTTCGACTGATCGACCAGCTTGTTCTTGCCGATCCACGGCATCATCGCACGCAGCTGGCCACCGACCTGCTCGATCGGATGGGCGGCATTCAGACGGCGGCGCGCAGTCATTTCCGGATAGTTGGTGCGGCCTTCCAGGATGAACTGCTTGGCGTAGGAGCCGTTCTGGATGTTCTTCAGACATTCCTTCATCGCGGCGCGCGCCTCACCGGCGATCACACGCTGGCCGGTGACATACTCGCCGTATTCCGCGTTGTTGGAGATCGAATAGTTCATGTTGGCGATGCCGCCTTCATACATCAGATCGACGATCAGCTTCAGTTCATGCAGGCATTCGAAGTAGGCCATTTCCGGCGCATAACCGGCTTCGGTCAGCGTTTCAAAACCGGCCTTGACCAGTTCCACCGCACCGCCGCACAGTACGGCCTGTTCACCGAACAGGTCGGTTTCGGTTTCTTCGCGGAAGTTGGTCTCGATCACGCCGCCCTTGGTGCCGCCGTTCGCCGCTGCATAGGACAGCGCGATGTCCTTGGCCTTGCCGGACTTGTCCTGGTACACCGCGATCAGGGTCGGCACGCCGCCGCCCTTGAGGTATTCGGAGCGCACGGTATGGCCGGGGCCTTTCGGCGCGATCATGATCACGTCCAAATTTGCCGGCGGCACGATCTGGTTGTAGTGGATGTTGAAGCCGTGCGCGAACGCCAATGCGGCACCGGGCTTCAGGTTTTTCACCACGTCGGCGTGATACACCTCCGGCATGGTCTCGTCCGGCAACAGCATCATCACCACATCGGCGCCCTTCACTGCGTCCGCGATCTCGGCGACCTTGTGGCCGGCGGCCTCGGCCTTTGCCCAGGATGCACCGCCCTTGCGCAGCGCAACCGTCACGTTGACGCCGGATTCCTTCAGGTTCTGGGCATGGGCATGGCCCTGCGAACCGTAGCCGATAATGGTTACCTGCCTGCCCTTGATCAGGGAAAGGTCTGCGTCTTTGTCGTAATAAACTTTCATGTTGCCCTCTTTGTAAAAAAATAGTTGTAAGTCGTAAGTTTGAAGACGTAAGTTGATATTGTCCGCTACGCGGTCTTTTGCTTTAACTAACAACTTACGTCTTACGTCTGCCTTTAAAGTTTCAAAATCCTGTCGCCGCACCCGATGCCGGAAGCCCCGGTGCGCACCGTTTCCAGAATCAGGTCGCGGCCGATCTTTTCCAGGAGACTGTCCAATTCGGCGCATGAACCGGTCAACTCGATAGTGTAGGTATGGTCAGTCTCATCGATAATACGCCCACGAAAGGTATCCGCCATACGTTTCAATCCTTCGCGCGCACCGCCTTCGGCACGCACCTTGACCAGCATCAATTCGCGTTCGAGATGCCCGCCCTCGCTCAAGTCGATCAACGCCGCGACATCCACCAGCTTGTTGAGCTGCTTGTTGATCTGTTCGATGACCGCATCCGAACCGCTGGTGACGATGGTCATGCGCGACAGGGTCGGGTCTTCGGTCGGCGCCACCGACAGGGATTCGATGTTGTAGCCGCGCGCCGAGAACAGCCCCGCCACACGCGACAAGGCGCCCGCCTCGTTTTCCATCAGCAATGAAATGATATGGCGCATTACAACTCCTCCGCCAGGATGATTTCCGACAAGCCCCTGCCGCCGGGAACCATCGGATAGACGTTTTCCGTCGGATCGGTCCTGAAGTCCATGAACACCAGGTCGTGCTTGCGCGCGAACGCCTCCTTCAGCGCCGGTTCGACATCCGCAGGTTTCTCGACGCGCATGCCGACATGCCCGTATGCCTCGGCCAGCTTGACGAAATCCGGCAGCGCATTCATGTAAGTCTCGGAATAGCGGTTGCCATGGAAGAACTCCTGCCACTGCCGCACCATGCCCAGATAGCCGTTGTTGAGGGCGATGATCTTGATCGGCAGGCGGAATTGCTTGCAGGTGGACAGTTCCTGGATATTCATCTGGATGCTGCCCTCGCCCGTCACGCAGGCCACCGTTGCGCCGGGGTTGACCATCTGCACGCCCATCGCCGCCGGCAAACCAAAACCCATCGTGCCCAGGCCTCCGGAAGTGATCCAGCGGCGCGGCTTCTCGAACTTGTAATATTGCGCGGTCCACATCTGATGCTGGCCGACATCGGTCGTGATGAACGCATCGCCGCCGGTGATCTCATGCAGCTTTTCGATGACGAATTGCGGCTTGATGATCTCTGAGGAATTCTTGTAACGCAGCCCGCCACCCACGGCGCGCCACTCGTTCACCTGCTTCCACCATGCGGCCATATCCGCTGCACCGGGCACCTGCCTGCCGCTGCGCAGCACGCCCAGCAGCTCATCGAGCACCAGATTGACGTCGCCGACGATGGGCAGATCCACCTTGACGCGCTTGGCGATCGAGGATGGGTCGATGTCGATATGGATGATCTTGCGCGGCACTTCGGCAAAGTGTTCGACATTGCCGATCACGCGGTCGTCAAAGCGCGCGCCGACCGCCAGCAGCACATCGCAATGCTGCATCGCCATGTTCGCTTCATAGGTGCCATGCATCCCCAGCATCCCGACAAAATGCTTGTCGCTGGCCGGAAGCCCGCCCAGACCCATCAGCGTATTGGTGCAAGGGAAACCCAGCAAACGTACCAGGTCGGTCAATTGCGCGGATGCATCGGACAGCACCACGCCGCCGCCCGCATAGATCATCGGTCGTTTGGCTTCCAGCAACATCTGTGCGGCATGCCTGATCTGCCCGCTGTCGCCCTTGCCCGCCGGATGATAGGAGCGGATGTTCACGCTGGCCGGATACTCGAAAGCGGTCCTATGGTTGGAGACATCCTTGGGGATGTCCACCAATACCGGGCCGGGACGTCCCGATTTGGCGAGGTAGAACGCCTTCTTGATGGTCGAGGCGATGTCCTTTACGTCCTTGACCAGATAATTGTGCTTCACGCAGGGGCGGGTGATGCCCACCGCATCGACTTCCTGGAAGGCATCTTCGCCTATCGCACCGGTCGGAACCTGGCCGCTGATGACGACCATCGGCGTGGAATCCATGTAAGCGGTCGCAATGCCGGTCACGGCATTGGTCAGCCCCGGTCCGGAGGTGACGAGTGCCACGCCCACTTTGTCGGAAGAGCGTGCGTAGCCGTCGGCCGCATGCACCGCCGCCTGTTCATGGCGCACCAGCACATGCTTGACCTTATCCTGCTTGAACAGTTCGTCATAAATGAACAGCACCGCCCCGCCTGGATAGCCAAACACATATTCGACCTGCTCCTCCTGCAAACAGCGGATCAGTATCTCCGCGCCGGTCAACTCCATCACAAACACCTTAGATTTAAGCCAAAAAGAACCGCGTAAGATAAAGGTTTGCGGCGTTTTGGTCAACCTTAGAGCCTCTTTCAGCAGGCCATTAATACCCGCAATGGACCGGCTAGCGCAGGATATTGCCCTATAATTCGCGCAACCGTTATCTACCCACCCATAGAAACCAGATGCTTGCCTACCTGCTGCGCCGCATCCTGTATGCCGTGCCGATCCTGATCGGAGTGAACCTGCTCACCTTCGCGCTGTTCTTCGTGGTGAACACGCCGGACGACATGGCACGCATGCAGCTCGGCATCAAGCGCGTCACGCCGGAAGCCATCGAGAAATGGAAACAGCAGCGCGGCTACGACAAGCCGTTGCTGGTCAATAGCTCAGCCGGCGGCGCGGGCAAGATCACCGACACGATCTTCTGGCAGAAATCCGCCAGCATGTTCGTCTTCGACTTCGGCTATTCGGACGACGGGCGCAGCATAGCTCGCGAGATCGCGACACGCATGGGACCGAGCCTGGCGATCGCGCTGCCGACCTTTCTCATCGGGCTCATTGCCTATGTCGGCTTCGCGCTGCTGATGACACTGTTCCGCGCCACCGCGCTGGATATCGCGGGCGTGGCCTTGTGCGTGCTGCTGATGTCCATCTCCGGCCTGTTCTACATCATCGGCGGGCAGTTCCTGGTGAGCAAGCTGTGGCATCTGGTGCCGATCTCCGGATACGACGGCGGCATGGGCGGTTTCAAGTTCGTGGCGCTGCCGATCGCCATCGGCGTGGCGGGCAGCATTGGTTCCAGCAGCCGCTGGTATCGCACCATCTTCCTCGAAGAGGCCGGCAAGGACTACGTGCGCACCGCGCGCGCCAAGGGGCTGTCCGAGTTGCGCGTGCTGTTCCGCCACGTGCTGAAGAACGCGATGATCCCGATCCTGACCGGCGTGGTCGTGGTGATTCCGCTGCTGTTCATGGGCAGCCTGCTCACCGAGTCGTTCTTCGGCATTCCGGGTTTGGGCAGCTACACCATCGACGCGATCAACGCGCAGGATTTCAGCGTGGTGCGCGCGATGGTGTTCCTCGGCTCGCTGCTGTACATCGTCGGGCTGATCCTCACCGACATTTCCTACACGATGGTCGATCCGCGGGTGCGACTCTCATGAGCTTCATGCCGGTCGTCCTGTGGAGCGACGCGCTGATGTTCCTGCTGATCGCGACGGGCAGCGCGACGGCCTGGTATATACGGCGGCGCGAGCATCTGCTGCTGCCGTGGCGGCGCGTGGCGCAGAATGCCACGGCGATGGTGTCGCTGCTGGTGCTGGCGCTGTTCCTGCTGGCGGGGCTGCTGGATACGCTGCACTACCGCGCCGCCCTGCCGCAAAGCAATGGCGGCGGGAAGGTGTATTCGCCGGAAGTGCTGAGCGTGTTCGACAAGCTGGTCGAGCCGTTGCGTTTGCAGACCGAGAAAACCTATTCCGCGCCTTTTGCGGTGACGCTGTATGCCAAGGAAAGCATCAGCGATGCGCAGGGCAATGTGCTGCGCGATTACCCGCGCCTGCGCTACGGCGGCGCACATCTGGCCGACGCAGCGCAGCGCGATGGCGACGTGCTGAAGCGCGCCTTGCTCGGTGCGCTGGGCGGCTTGCTGGCGGGATTGCTGGTTGCGCTGGCCGGCAGACGCTGGCTGGCGCGACGCAGCCTGCCGCTGCGCCCCCTGCTGAGCGCCACCCTCATCAGCGCCGCCCTGCTCGGCGCAACCGCCAGCCTCGCCGCCGCCTATCACGTGCTCGGCACCGACAAGGTCGGACAGGACGTGCTGTATCTGTCGCTCAAAAGCATCCGCACCGGCCTGATCATCGGCACGGTGACGACGCTGGTCACCTTGCCGCTGGCGCTGCTGCTAGGCATCGCGGCAGGCTATTTCCGCGGCTGGGTGGATGATGCGATCCAGTATGTCTATACCGTGCTGAGCTCCATCCCCAGCGTGCTGCTGATCGCGGCGGCGGTGCTGATGATGCAGGTGACCATCGAAACGCACCCCGAATGGTTCGACACCGCCGCGTCGCGCGCCGACCTGCGACTGGTGTTCCTGTGCCTGATCCTCGGCGTCACCAGTTGGACCGGGCTGTGCCGCCTGCTGCGCGGCGAGACGCTCAAGCTGCGCGAGATGGAATACATCCAGGCGGCGCAGTCGTTCGGCGTGTCTTCCTTGCGCATCCTGACACGCCACATCGTGCCGAACGTGATGCACATCATCCTGATCGCGCTGGTGATGGATTTCAGCGCACTGGTACTGGCCGAGGCGGTGCTGTCCTACGTCGGTGTCGGCGTGGACCCGTCGATGATCAGCTTCGGCACGATGATCAACGCGGCACGGCTGGAGATGGGGCGCGAGCCGATGGTGTGGTGGGCATTGGCAGCGGCGTTCGGCTTCATGCTGGTGCTGGTGCTGGCGGCCAACCTGTTCGCCGACGCGGTGCGCGATGCGTTCGACCCGCGCCTGAACCGGACGGAGGGAGCGGCATAATGGGCGATATCCTCAACGTCTCCGGCCTAGTCACACAACTGCGCAACGGCACGCGCATCGTGGACGATATTTCTTTCGGCATTCGCGCAGGCGAGACCTTCGCACTGCTCGGCGAATCGGGTTGCGGCAAGTCTATGACGGCGCTGTCGCTGATGCGCCTGTTGCCGGACGGCGTGATGCATGCGGGCGGCGCGGCGCAGATGGAAGGCGTGGACCTGTTCGGCTTGCGCGAGCGCGAGATGCGCGAGGTGCGCGGCGGCAGGATGGCGATGATCTTTCAGGAGCCGGGGTTGAGCCTGAACCCGGTGCTGACCGTCGGCCAGCAGATCGCCGAGGCATTGGCATTGCATCAGGGCTTGCACGGTACGGCGGCGCAGCCGCGCTGCGCGGAATTGCTGGCCCAGGTCGGCATTCCCGATGCGGCGCGGCGTGTGGCGGAATATCCGTTCCAGTTCTCCGGCGGCATGAAACAGCGTGTGATGATCGCGATGGCGCTGGCCGGACAGCCCAAACTGTTGATCGCCGACGAGCCGACCACCGCGCTGGACGTGACGATCCAGGCGCAGGTGTTGCAACTATTGCGCGATGCACAGGACGGATCCGGCATGGCGATGCTGCTCATCACGCACGATCTCGGCGTGGTGGCGGAGAACGCGCATCGGGTCGGCGTGATGTATGCCGGGCAGATCGTCGAGCAGGCCAGCCGCGCGCAGTTGTTCGCCGAGCCGCTGCATCCCTATACGCAGAAACTGTTCGCCGCCCTGCCCGATGCGGCGCGGCGCAACCAGCCGCTGGCCGCCATTCCCGGCAACGTGCCGCCACCGGGCGGCATCACGCAGGGCTGCCGCTTTGCGCCGCGCTGCGACAGGGCATGGGCGTTATGCAGCGAGCAAGCGCCGGAATGGACTGTGGTTGGCGAGGGACAGGGGGTGAGGTGCCATCTTTATCAGGAACCAGGAATCAGGATTCAGGATTCAGGGGTGAAGGGCGAAGAGCGAGGACACCCCTCTCCCGCTTGCGGGAGAGGGGCTGGGGGAGAGGGCGGCTCGACCCTCAATCCTCAATCCCCGCTTCTGCAAGTCTCCGACTTGCACGTCCATTTCCCGATCCGCAAAGGCGTCCTGCAGCGCACCGTAGGCCAAGTGAAGGCAGTGGACGGGGTATCGCTGGAGATTCCGCGGGGGCGCACGCTGGCATTGGTCGGCGAATCCGGCTGCGGCAAGACCACGCTGGGCAAGGCGTTGCTGCAACTGATCCCGCCTACTGCGGGCAGCGTGCACTTCGCCGGGCGCGAACTGACCGGGCTCGCGGTGCGCGAATTGCGCACGCGGCGCGCCGCGATGCAGATGGTGTTCCAGGACCCCTACGCCTCGCTCAATCCGAAGATGCGCGTCGCGGAGATTCTCGAAGAGGGCATGGCCGCACTGAATATCGGAAACGATAGTGCGGCGCGCCAGACGCACATCGACACCCTGCTCGACCAGGTCGGTTTGGCGCGCAACGCCAAGTGGCGTTATCCGCACGAATTTTCCGGCGGGCAGCGGCAACGCATCGCGATCGCTCGCGCGCTGGCCGTGTCGCCGCAACTGCTGATCTGCGACGAACCGACCAGCGCGCTGGATGTCTCGGTGCAGGCGCAAATCCTGAACCTGTTGAAAGCGCTGCAACGGGAACTGAACCTCAGCTATCTGTTCATCACCCACAACCTCGCGGTGGTGGAGTACATCGCGCACGAGGTGTGCGTGATGTATCTGGGACGCATCGTCGAGCGCGGCACGGCAGAAGAAGTGTTGCGATCGCCCGGACATCCTTACACGCAAGCCCTGCTGTCAGCCGTGCCGCGCATCGACGGGGAAGGTCGTAGTCATTTGCATGATGATGGTTTGGGTTGACGCCTGGAGATTTTAGGATTACAAAGGCAACAGATTATCCGGAAGTCATCGGACAAGTGAGCAGCACCCGATTGCAGTTCTTGTTTATTGTTCAAGGAGTGAATCATGAGTACCAAATTAGCAAGCGTAGAAAACGAAGTCAGCAAGGAAAAACTCATGCAGGATTTGCGCGTAGTGGTGTCGGATGCTGAAGAGTTGCTGCGCGCAACGGCAGGCCAGGCGGGCGAAAAAGTATCCGAGAAAGTATCCGCAGCGCGCGAGCGCATCCAGGATAGCCTGATTACCGCCAAGGCGCGCCTGATTGCCGCAGAAGAGGCCGTGGTCGCCAGAACCAAACAGGCGGCAAAGGCGACCGACGAATATGTGCATGAAAATCCATGGAAGGCTGTCGGTATCGCTGCCGGGGTGGGACTGGTTATAGGCATGCTGATTTCGCGCGGACGTTGAGCGATGGCTGAAGCAGGCTCTGGCCTGATGGGGTCGGTCAGGCAGTTGCTGTCCACGCTGACTTCCATCGCTTCAACGCGGCTTGAACTGCTGGCGAATGAGTTGCAAGAGGAGCGTCTGCGTTTAACGCAGATGCTCCTTTTTGCTTTGGTCGCGCTATTCTGCTTCGGCATGGGCATACTGCTGCTTGCGGTATTCATCGTGGTGCTGTTCTGGGACGATCACCGTCTCGCCGCGCTTGGCATGCTGAGCGTTCTTTTCCTGGCATTGGGCATGCTGACGGCGGTGCTGCTGCGCAACCTGGCGCAGGCCAAATCCCGGCTGTTTTCCGCCAGCCTGGCCGAATTGGCCAAGGACCGTGAACAACTGAAAACCAGCCATGACCAGCCGGGTCAATTATGAACAGCCAAATGTCGGCAGTAATGCGGCGTCGCGGCGAACTGCTGGCGAGAATCGAAGCGCAGCGCGAGCAGGTGGCTGGGATTGGCGCACGCTGGCAAGCCCCGCTGGCGCTGGTGGATCAGGGACTGGCTGCCGTGCGTTTTCTGCGTTCCCATCCTGTGCTGGTCGCCGGCATGGTCGCGCTAATCGTGGTTCGCCGGCGTGGCGTGGTTGGTTTGGTGAAGGGTGGATGGCGGGTGTGGAAGGGATACCGCTTCTTCGCCGCACTTTCGGAAAAATTGTCGCCGCGAAACTAGGTTCCGTGATGCCCGCTGTTATAAATGGCGCTTGCGCGCTTTAACGCACCGTTCCCTGACTTGCTCAGGCGGCTAGAAGGCTTGCGGGATGCCGCTTGTACGATGGTAATGGCCTGGCCGACCCTTAATATTTCCAACGACCCCTTATTCCATTGTTTCAGGCTGGCAACGCTGACGCGATAACGGCGCGCCAGGCTGCCCAGCGTGTCGCCCTTGCGCACGATGTGTTTGATGGCGCTGTCGCCGGTGGGGGAAAGGTGCATGTTGAAAGCGGCAAATTCGCCGTCTGCTGTGCTTTCTTCGCCGCTGACCGGCACCAGCAGGGTTTGTCCGGAGCTAACCTTGGCGCGCCCCGACAGGCCATTCACCGACTTGAGTGTTTCCACGGAAAGGCCGAAGCGCGGGGCAAGATGGTCAAGCCGCTCGCCCTTCCTGGGCTGGTAGGCCTGCCAACTGACCAGCGGCTTGTCATAACTCTCCAGATTGGTGCGAAAGGTCTCAACGGCGCCCACCGGCAACAGGATCACGTCGCTGTTGTCTTGCAGGATGACCGGGCGGTTGTGCGCTGGATTGAGCGCGGCGAATTCTTCCATCGAGATGTCGGCCAGTTGTGCGGCCAGCTTCACGTCGATATGTTTGGCGGTTGAGACTGCCGCAAAATAGGGCTCGTCCGGGATATTCTCCAGCACCAGGCCGAAGCTGGCGGGATTGGCGACGATGTTCTTGACGGCCAGCAGCTTCGGCACATAGTTGCGTGTTTCCCTCGGCAGTTTCAGGCTTGTGTAGTTGACTGGCAGCCCGCGTTTGCGGTTGCGCGCCTGCGCGCGCTGCACCGCCCCCTCGCCCCAGTTGTAGGCAGCCAGCGCCAGTTCCCAGTCGCCGAACATATCATGCAGTTTTTGCAGGTAATCGAGCGCGCCATTGGTCGCGCTGATGACATCGCGCCGCCCGTCATACCACCAGTTTTGCTGCATGCCGTAATTCTTGCCGGTGGAGGGAATGAATTGCCAGATACCCGAGGCGCGGCTGGTCGAATAGGCGCCGGGATTAAAGGCGCTTTCTATCATCGGCAGCAGCGCAATCTCGCTGGGCATGCCGCGCCGCTCCACCTCGACCGTGATGTAGTGAAGATAGCGGTGCGCACGTTCGGTCATGCGTGCCACATAATCGGGGCGGCCGGCATACCATTGCTCATGCCTCACGACCAAGGGGTTGTCCAGGTCGCGCATCGCGAAACCGCTGCGGATCCGCGCCCAGAGGTCGCGCATTGCCAGATCGCTATCCGGAATGAGTTCCAGCTCGATATTGCGCGCGGTCGAAAGTGTCAGGGGTGCGGCGGGGGAAGCAGGAGAGGTGCTCAGAGCGAGCTGTTCTTCGGCATGCGCGACTGGGGAGGCTAAAGTGCAAATAGCCAGCAGCACAGAAAAAATCAGTCGAATCAATGGCACGCGCATGGCTCCGGTGGGCTCAGAATTCCCGCGATGGTACCGAGGTAGGGCGGCCGGGTCAACCGGAATGGCATAAATCCGGGAAAATAATTCCGCCACGGATAAACACAGATAAACACGGAATATCAGCGAGTTGCCTTCCTTGCACTAAAATCATCCGGACAAGTGGCGGAGATATCGTCTTGCTCTGTCTATCCGTGATAATCCGTGTGCATCCGTGGCTAATCGCCGTTTTCAGATAATCAAAATGGCGTACCGCAGACCGCGTCTTTCAATTGTTCGAGAATGGCAAGATTTTGGCTCCGGCATAACCTGAAGGTGAGTCTCCGCCAAAATCCGGCAATGCTCAGTGCACCGCGTTCTTGAGTTGCTCCAGTATTGCGGGGTTTGGGTTCGTCCGCTGCGCTTAACGTTCGCTGCGCTCACGTTAGCCTTCGCCGAAATCCAGCCATTTTTAGTGAACTGCGTTCTTCAACTGTTCGAGGATGGCTGGATTTTCCAGTGTCGAGACATCCTGGGTGATCTCCTCGCCCTTGGCGATGGCGCGCAGCAGGCGGCGCATGATCTTGCCGGAGCGGGTCTTGGGCAGGTTGTCGCCGAAGCGGATCTCGTCAGGCTTGGCGATCGGGCCGATTTCCCTGCTCACCCAGTCGCGCAGGCTTTCGGCGATTTCCCTGACCTTGGCCGGATCGTCCGGGCGCGCGCCCTTCAGCACGACGAATGCCACTATCGCCTCGCCCTTGATCTCATGCGGCTTGCCGACCACGGCGGCTTCGGCGACCAGCGGGTTGGCGACCAGTGCCGATTCGACTTCCATCGTCCCCAGGCGGTGGCCCGAGACATTCAGCACATCGTCGATGCGCCCCATGATCCAGAAATAGCCGTCATCATCGCGGTGCGCGGAGTCGCCCGCCAGGTAATAACCGTGCATCTCCTCGGGAAAGTAGGCTTTGCGATATCGCTCCGGGTCGCCCCAGATGGCGCGGATCTGCGACGGGAAAGGGCGTTTGATGACGAGGAAGCCGCCGTGCTGGTCATGCACTTCATCGCCGGCTTCGTTGACGATGGTCGCCATGATGCCGGGCAACGGCAGCGTGCAGGTGCCGGGCTTGATCGGCATCGCGCCGGGCAGCGGGGCGATCATGTGTGCGCCGGTTTCGGTCTGCCACCATGTGTCCACGATCGGGCAGCGCGAATGTCCGACCTCGGTGTAGTACCACATCCATGCCTCGGGATTGATCGGTTCGCCGACCGAACCGAGCAGGCGCAGGCTGGACAAGTCATACTTCTTCGGCAAGTCGCCGCCCAGCTTGATGAGCGAACGGATCGCCGTGGGCGCGGTGTAGAAAGTCGTCACCCGGTGATCCTGGATCATCTTCCAGAAGCGCCCGGCATCGGGCCAGGTCGGCACGCCCTCGAAGACCACCTGTGTCGCACCCATCGCCAGCGGGCCGTAGGTGACATAGCTGTGGCCGGTGACCCAGCCCACGTCGGCGGTGCACCAGAATACATCGGTGGGCTTGTAATCGAATACCCATCGCATCGACAGCATCGACAGAAGCAGATAACCGCCGCTGGAATGCTGCACGCCCTTGGGTTTGCCGGTGGAACCGGAGGTGTACAGGATGAACAGCGGGTGTTCCGCACCGACCCATTCCGGTTCACAGGTCATGCCTTGTCCCGCCGCCAGATCGTGCCACCAGATATCGTGTTGCGCGTTCCATGCGGTTTCGCAGGCGGCGCGCCGGTAGACGATGACGCTGTGCACCATCCCGCAACCGCCCATCGCCAGCGCTTCGTCCACCGCCGGCTTCAGCGGCATCACCTTGCCGCCGCGCATCTGTGCATCGGCGGTGATCACCGCGCAAGCCCCGGCATCAGTGATGCGCTCATGCAGGCTCTTGGAAGAGAAACCGCCGAACACTACCGAATGGATCGCGCCGATGCGCGCGCAGGCCTGCATCGCAATAACGACCTCGATGCTCATCGGCATGTAGATGACGACGCGCTCGCCCTCCTTGATGCCGCGCGACTTCAGGCCATTGGCGAACTGGCAGACGCGCGCGTGCAGGTCGCGGTAATTGATTCTCGTCACCGTGCCGTCGTCAGCCTCGAAAATGATCGCGGTCTTTTCCGGCTGGCTGGCGAGATGCCTGTCGAGGCAGTTATACGAAACATTCAGCACACCATCCTCGAACCACTTGAAGAAGGGTGCATTGCTCTCGTCCAGCACCTTGGTAAAAGGCTTTTTCCACAGCAGGGTTTCGCGCGCCAGTTTGGCCCAAAAGCCCGCATAGTCCTGCTCCGCCGCTTTGCACAATGCCCGATAGCCTTCCATGCCGGAGACATTGGCCTGCTCGATGAACTCATCGGAAGGATTGAAAACGCGGGTTTCGTGCAATATTGATTGGATGTCGGACATGCGATCTCCTGATTGGCGTTTGTTGTTATATCCGGAAGGACAAACTTCGTAATGGGGTAAATGTAGTTTTTTATTGCACTGCCTGTCAATCAAAGCAGAGTCCCCCTGCCGGTTACGATGAGAATGATCTACCCTTGCGAGAGAAGCTCATCGGATTGACGGGGTAATTTGATGCTTGCCTTTGCCGCGTTTTTTGACAAGAATGGCGGTACGTTAAACGAATGCTCTTATGCCCAGAAACGACATCGTTGATTTTTCCTTTCCAGCCGTCGGCGGCCATACCTGCACCTTATCCGGCGCGCGCGGCAAGTATCTGGCCATTTATTTTTTCCCCAAGGACAATACTCCGGGTTGCCCCCCCGAGGCACAGCAGTTCCGCGGTCTGTATGCCCAGTTCAAAAAAGCGAATTGCAAGGTGGTGGGCATTTCGCGCGACAGCCTCAAATCACATGGGAATTTCAAAGCCAGGTTCACGCTGCCGTTCGATCTGCTTTCCGATGCCGGAGAAACGGCATGTCACCTGTTCGGCGTGATCAAGCTGAAGAACCTGTACGGCAAGCAGGTGCGCGGCCCTTCGACTGGGCTCGGGACAGGCATCGAGCGCAGTACCTTTATCCTCGATAAAAATGGCATACTTCGCCGTGAATGGCGCGGCCTCAAGGCCGACGGCCACGCACAGGAAGCCCTGGATTTCGTCGCCACCCTCAACTAAAGGAACGCAATGTCCCCACCCAAAAGTAAAAAATCAGCCAAGACGGTGAATGATTCCGACATCAAGCTGTTCGTGCTGGACACCAACGTGCTGCTGCATGACCCGACCAGCCTGTTCCGCTTTGAGGAACACGACATCTGCCTGCCGATGTTCGTATTGGAGGAGCTGGATAACAAGAAAAAAGGCATGACCGAAGTCGCGCGCAATGCGCGCCAGGCCAGCCGCTTCCTGGACGAGATCGTCAGCGATGCGCCGCACAAGATAGAGGAAGGCATCGCGCTGGAATCCCCCGCACACAAAGGCTGCACCGGCCGGCTGTTCCTGCAGACCAGCTTCATCAAGCACGAACTGCCGCAGCATCTGGAGCTGGGCAAGGCGGACAACGCGATCCTCGGCGTGGTCATCGGCATGCAGAAGCTGTACCCGCAACGCCCGGTGATCCTGGTCTCCAAGGACATCAACATGCGCATCAAGGCGCGTGCGCTGGGTCTGGAGGCGCAGGACTATTTCAACGACAAGGTGTTGGAAGACACCGACCTGCTCTACACCGGCGTGTTGCCGTTGCCGGACGACTTCTGGGACAGGCACGGCAAGGACATGAAGTCGTGGCAGAAGGAAGGCCACACCTATTACCAGATACGCGGCCCGCTATGCGCGGCATTTTTCGTCAATCAATTCGTCTACCAGGAAAACGGAACGCCGTTTTATGCCGTGGTGCTGGAACAGGATGAAAAGACCGCATTGCTGCGTACGCTGACCGATTACACGCACAGCAAGAACAACGTATGGGGCATCACCGCGCGCAACCGCGAGCAGAACTTCGTGCTCAATTTGCTGATGAATCCGGAGATCGATTTCGTCACATTGCTCGGACAGGCGGGCACCGGCAAGACCCTGCTGACGCTGGCGGCCGGCTTGCTGCAAACTCTGGAAACCAAGCTGTATTCGGAAATCATCATTACCCGCGTGACGGTTCCGGTGGGCGAAGACATCGGTTTCCTGCCCGGCACGGAAGAAGAAAAGATGACGCCGTGGATGGGCGCTCTGGAAGACAATATGGACGTGCTGAACAAATCCGACGAGGAAGGCGGCGACTGGGGGCGTGCGGCCACGCGCGACCTGATCCGCTCGCGCGTCAAGGTCAAGTCGCTCAACTTCATGCGCGGGCGCACTTTCCTCAACAAATATGTCATCATCGACGAGGCGCAGAACCTCACGCCCAAGCAGATGAAGACGCTGGTGACGCGCGCCGGCCCCGGCACCAAGGTGGTGTGCATGGGCAACATCGCGCAGATCGACACGCCTTATCTCACCGAGGGCAGTTCCGGCCTGACCTATGTGGTGGACCGCTTCAAGGGCTGGGCTCACGGCGGCCACGTCACGCTGATGCGCGGCGAGCGATCGCGGCTGGCGGATTATGCCGGCGAAGTGCTGTAGGGATTGGGCGATTGATATGACTACTGATTATCATGAATCGCCGTTGCAGGAGCGGCCCCTGGCCGCGATTCGCACGCAGGACGTGCTCCTGCAAAGTTCGCAGACTGGTTGATAATCTGGAACATTAAAGAATCCACCAATGGACAAGATCGAGAAATCCGATGCCGAATGGCGCAGCGAACTCACGCCGGAGCAGTTTCAAATATGCCGCCAGTGCGGTACCGAACCGGCATTCAGCGGCGCATACTGGGACTGCCATGATGCGGGCATCTACCGCTGCGTGTGTTGCGGCAATGCGCTGTTCGATTCCGAGACCAAATTCGATTCCGGTTCAGGCTGGCCGAGCTTCTGGCAGCCCTACAAACCGGAGAGCGTCACGACGCGCACCGACACCAGTCACGGCATGAAACGCGTGGAAGTATGCTGCAAACAATGCGGTGCACACCTCGGGCATATATTCCCGGATGGCCCGCAACCCACCGGATTGCGCTTTTGTATCAACTCCGCCGCGCTCGCGCTGGACAGAAATTAACCCATCATTGCCATCATGAAACTGCTGTTCGACCTGTTCCCCGTCATCCTGTTCTTCATCGCCTTCAAGACGTTCGATATCTACGTCGCGACGACAGTGGCCATCGCCGCGACCGTCGCGCAGATCGCCTGGACCAAATGGCGGCACGGCAAGGTCGACGTGATGCTGTGGGTGAGTTTCGCCATCATCGGTGTGTTCGGCGGCGCCACGCTGCTGCTGCATGACGAAACATTCATCAAATGGAAACCCACCGTGCTGTACTGGCTGTTCTCGGTCATTTTGCTGTTCTCGAATCTGTTGTTCAACAAGAACCTGATGCGCGCGCTGCTGCATGAGAAGATCGCCTTGCCGCTGCATATCTGGCATCGCCTCAACCTGGGCTGGAGCCTGTTCTTTGCCGTGCTCGGTTTCATCAACCTGTATGTGGCGTTCAATTACTCCACCGATGACTGGGTGAATTTCAAGCTGTTCGGTTTCACCGGATTGATGGTGGTGTTCATCCTGGGTCAGAGCGTATGGCTGGCAAAGTATGTGGACGAGAAGAAAGAGAATAACTGATGCTTACCCTCACCTCAATCCTGATGGGACTACTAGCCATTCGACTAGCCTGGCAAACAACGCCGGGCAAGTCGCTGGTTATCTCCCGCTTGCGGGGAGAGCGAAGCGAGGGGGGCGAAGCCAGGCAATCGTATAGGGGCTTTTGATGTTATATGCAATCATCGGGCAGGACACCCCGGACAGCCAGGACAAACGCATGGCGGCACGCCCCGCGCATCTGGCGCGCCTGCAGGCGCTGCAGGATGAGGGTCGGCTGCTGCTGGCCGGTCCCTTTCCGGCGGTGGATGCAGTCGATCCGGGTGCGGCGGGCTTCACCGGCAGCTTGATCGTTGCCGAATTCGCATCGCTGCAGGCAGCGCGGGAATGGTCGGAAGCCGACCCGTATGCCTCAACCGGCGTGTTCCGGCAAATCTCCGTCCAGCCATTCAGAAAAGTGATGCCCGCATGAGCAGCCGTTATGCGCTGCGCGTCGGCTCGGCGCAGTTTGCCGGAAAAAATATGATGGTGCGCCTCCGTATGATATATTCCGCACCGAAAAGTTGAGGAAGCGCGGGATGCGTCCCCTCAAAATGCTGGCGCGTACGCTGGGCGAAAGTTGATTGTGATGTTAATTTTTGAAGAAAAGGACTCGTAATGTTGAAAATCGGTAAATTTGCGGCACTGGCAATTCTGGGCGCACTGGCGATCAACCCCGCCTTCGCCGAAGACAAATCTGCCGCCCTGGTGAACGGTGTTTCCATTCCTCAGGCGCGCATCGACCTGCGCGTCAAAGCAGCCACCGCACAAGGCCAGGCGGACAGCCCGGAACTGCGCAAGGCGATCCGCGAGGATCTGATCAACGTCGAAGTGATGGCGCAGGAAGCCGCCAAGCTCGGCTTGGACAAGAATGCCGAAGTGGTGCAACAAGTCGAACTGGCCAAGCAATCCGTGCTGGTTGGCGCCTTCGTGCAGGACTACGCCAAGAACCACCCGGTCAGCGAAGACCAGCTCAAACAGGAATATGACCGGCTGAAAACCAAATTCGGCAACAAGGAATACAGCATCCGCCATATCCTGGTGGAAACCGAAGCCGAGGCCAAGGACATCATCGCGCAGCTCGGCAAGAAAGCCAAATTCGAGAAGCTCGCCGCGAAATCCAAGGATGCAGGTTCCGCAGCGCAAGGCGGTTCATTGGGCTGGGCAGTGCCGAGCAATTTCGTTCCGGAATTCGCCAATGCGCTGCTCAACCTGAAAAAGGGCGAATACACCAGGGAACCGGTGCAGTCTCAATTCGGCTGGCATGTCATCAAGCTGGAAGACACGCGCGAACTGAAAGCACCGCCTTTCGAGGAAGTTAAGCCGCAGTTGCAGCAGCGCCTGCAACAGCAAGCGATCAAGAAGACGATCGAAGAATTGCGCGCCAAGGCCAAGATCGAGTAACCGGCAACCTGGCAGAAAAAAGGGGATGCTTCGGCATCCCCTTTTTTATTGGAGGTGAAGTTTTTCTTATCATGATCGACCGGTCATATCGCCCTCATTCTGCGGCCGATCTGCCTGATCTGTCTCCCTGGCAAGTTCGGTGCGAAATTCTTCGAGTCTGCCGTGGTAGTCATCTGCCTCGCCATAGTCCAGGAAGCGTTCATAGCGTGAATTCGTGCCGAGTACTTTGCGGGCGTGTTTGATCGGGCAGAAATACTGTTCGGTGCGCGCCGTGATCTCGGACGCATAGCCGAGCAGCCCGACGGTATACGAGCAATACACGCAATGTATTTTCTCAATGACATTCAGGTAGGCCAGGTGCTGATGATCCAGCACGATGTAGTCCGCACGGCGCACCTTGGCGATCCGGTAAATAGGGAAACAAACCGCCTGATAGAAGCTGGCACACAGATCGAACAAGACCAGCGGGACGATCATGCCGTAGATAATGGGCATGGTGAGGAAGTTTTGCGGACGGACGGTCAGAAACCAGCGAAACACGCCTAGTTTGACGCGCTGGTGCGCCTCGCTGATAGCGTGCTCGAATACGACGCGCTTGCCTTCGATCTGATAACGCAAGCGGCTCTCCCGCTCTTCGATCGCCGTGTGCAATTCATCTTCGAGGGCGGCTATCTGGTCGAGAATCTGGCGAACCCTGTTGTTCATGACAGCCCTTTCCGGCATGTTTGGAGCGCGACGATGTCACGCATACGAAAAGGCAGTATAAGCGCAATCACCGCCGGCAAGCTGTATGAACCCGGATCATTCATTAACCTCGTCAGCGGACAGGACATCGGTCAGGAGGCTGGCGCGAGCTGCTTCAACAGGTGCCTCGTTTTCATTCCTAGCACATTTCAATAAAAAAAATAACTATCAGAGTAGACAGTTATATGGAGTGCTTCTTTGGTGAAAGAATTATTTATAGGGCTGGCATTCCCAGGCGAGCGGGAATAATCCGAACCGAAGAAGCGAATTGGGCAGCGGATAATAATTCCCACCTCATAGATCAGTGATTTACGCGCCGTTCCGGCAACCCTATATCCGTTTCAGTTTATTGGTTGTAACAGAGGGAGATAATCATGGCCGACTTTGCATTGGCATTTTCCGCAACCATGAAAGCCGAGGGCGGGTATGTGAATGACCCGCAAGACCCCGGCGGAGAGACCTACAAGGGGATCGCCCGAAAGATGAATTCCAAATGGGACGGCTGGATCATCGTCGACATGCTGAAAAAGGAAAGAAATTTCCCCGCCAACCTGGATGGAAACAGCCAGTTGCAGGACAAGATCAGAACCTTCTACGAAATCAACTACTGGGACAAGATACGCGGCGACGATATCGCCAACCAGCACATCGCCGAATCCATCTTTGATTTCGCCGTCAACGCCGGCCCCATCACCAGTTCCAAACTGGCGCAGATCACCGTGGGCGCAGAACCGGACGGCACTATCGGCCCTGCCACGCTGCAGAAGATCAACGCAGACGATCCGCGCGCCTTTCTCGCACTCTTCGCCCTGCACAAGATCGCGCGCTACGTGAACATCTGCGACAAGCGCCAGGACAGCAAAAAATACTTCTTCGGATGGGTCAAACGAACACTGGAGGCACTGTAACCATGTCCAACTTCCTCACCAGTCTATTCAGCAGCGGCGCAAGTTCTCTCGTCAGCGCAGTGGGCGACGCCATCGACAAGGTCGTCACCTCCGACGAAGAAAAAAAGGAACTCGACAACGAACTCGCCAAAGCCACCATGCAATACGAAGCGCAAATGGCCGCATTCGGATTGCAGGAAAAACAGGCTTATCTGGCCGATGTAAACAGCGCACGGGACAACCAAAGCCGCGTGCAGGAATCCGAACACGCAAGCTGGCTGGCGAAAAACATCCACCCTTTGCTCGCCTTCTCCATCATGGGACTCACCTTCATCCTCTACACCGTCGTCATCTACGGCAGCACGAAAGAAGGCTTCCTGCGCCCCGAGACCAAGGACATCGTCATCTACATCCTCGGGGCACTCACCACCGTCGCCACCCAGGTCGTTTCATACTTCTTCGGCTCCAGCTCGGGCAGTGCCGACAAGAGCAAGGCGCTCAATGCACTCGCAAAGCGGGGATAGCGAGATGAGACATGACGCATTTGACTGGCCGTTAAACGATGTGCCGAATTGCCTTGAAGATGAATAACCAAAGGGGCCGGCATCACAACATTTACCCCAGCAAAGCGCTGTCGGCTCCACGCTTTATTTTCAAGTAAACATCCAGGGAGAGTTCTTCATGACCAGAAAAAAAAGCACCTCCAGCCTGAAACGCAATGTTGTCCCTGACAGAATCGACTTGCGTGACCGGCCTTATCTGCCCGCAGTTGCGGTTATTCCCGGTGTGTCACTCGAGCCCAAGACCGACATTCCTGTGCTCGATCAGCGCGACACCAACGCCTGCACCGGCTTCTCGCTGGCGAGTGTGATATACCACCTGCAACGCACGGCAAAGCGCGAATTGGCGCAATGCAGCGTATCGCCATTCATGCTGTACTCAATGGCGCGCCGCTATGATGAATTCCCAGGTGATCCAACAGCCGATACCGGATCGAGCCTGCGCGGCGCAATTAAGGGATGGTACAGGCACGGCGCCTGCGCCAGCAAACTGTGGGCCTCAGAGAAAATGCCCACCGGCCCGGTCAAAAAGGTAGCGGACGACTGGTGGCTGGATGCCGTGTTGCGCCCGCTCGGTGCCTATTACCGCGTCGATACGCGCTCGATCACCGACATGCATGTTGCATTGAACGAGGTCGGTATTCTCTATGCGAGCGCTGCATGCCACAGCGGTTGGGATGAAGGGTTCTCGGTAAAAGCCAAACCCAAAAATGGCCGGTGGACGATTCCGCCGCAGAAAGCCACGCCCGGTGATGGCGGTCACGCATTCGCAATTGTTGGCTACAACAGCGACGGATTCATCATTCAGAACTCCTGGAATACCATTTGGGGCAGCGGCGGCCGCGCCGTACTCACCTACGAAGACTGGCTCGACAACGCCATGGACTGCTGGGTCGCGCAGTTGGGCGTGGTTACCGATCTGCATCGGGAGATTGCGCAATCCACAACGTTACGCCTGCGCGCCGGCAAAGTGCAACTCGCGAGCGAACCCTCTCTGCGCAAACGTGAAATCAGCCCTTTCATCATCGACATGGAAAACAACGGGCGCCTCAGCAACACTGGCGATTTCCGCACCCAGGATTCGGACATAGAGGCATTGGTCAACTTGCACCTTGGCGAGGCACGCAAAGCCTGGGGACTCAAAAACAATGACCCGGTGGACATCGCAATCTACGCGCATGGCGGATTGACATCCGAAAATGACGCGGCAACAACGGCAGCGAAATGGATACCGGCACTCTATGACAACAAGATTTTCCCGGTTTTTATGATGTGGGAGACAGATCTGTGGTCCACACTGACCGACCGCCTCGAAGATGTACTCAAGGGGCAACCACGCCCGACTGGCGGCCTGTTCGATAGCGCCAAGGCCTGGTGGAACGAACGACTGGAAAAACTGTTGGCAAAACCGGGCACCATGATATGGGGAGAGATGAAGCAAAACGCAGAAGCGATTTCCAGTGCGCCCGACAGCGGCGGGGTCAAGTTATACGAGGCGTGCAAAAGATCGCCGTTCTTCGCCAACCCCACCAAAGTACGCCTGCACCTGATCGGCCACTCAGCCGGATCAATACTGCACAGTCATGCCATCGAACTGCTGTGCGGCAAGGGCTGGATATTCGAGAGTGTGAATTTCATGGCTCCTGCGGTACGGGTAGACACCTTCCAAGACAAGGTTGTCCCCTTCATCCAGAGCGACCAGGTCAGGCGCTACAACCAATTCCATCTATCCGACGACATAGAGCAGAAGGATCCGACCTGCAAACCGATTCTCGGCTACAGCCGCTCGCTGCTATACCTCGTTTCGCAATCGTTCGAAAAAGGGCAGGTCACTCCGATACTCGGCATGGAAAAGTATTTTAACGAAAAGATCGCACCGCAAAACCTGGGTAGCGTGCGCACTTGGCCGGCACCAGGCAACGAGTCCAAGAGCAACACTCACGGCGGATTTGACGACGACGATGCAACCATGGCGAGCGTGATTGCGCTTATCAAGGGAAAAACACCCTGAACCATGAACAAAGTACCGAAGTGGAATTATTTCTGGAGAGATACTGATAGCGTGAATAAACAAGAAATCGGCTTCGGTACAGTGCACTCCCAAGGCCACTCAAATTTGAAAAGGAGATATTTCATGCCCCACCACTCAATTAGAAACAACACTTGCGCCTTGACCGTATGCCTCTCACTCGCAGTCATGGCCGGGTCATACCCGGCTTGGGCGCAGGCTACGACGGCGACACAAGAAAAGTCCAAGCAGGAGAAATCCGGGAAAGAAGCTGCCAAGCCATCAAAAAAAGCTAAAGAGGCAAGGAAGGCGAAGAAAGGAGAAGCCATGCCAGAATCACCAACTGGCGCAGAAGAAGGAAAAGGGGTAGCAGGGTCAGCGGCTGGCGCAGGAAAAAAGAATGGGGAGACTGAACACTACTCTGTATGCAGCTCCAAACCATGGTTGTGCAAATGATTGTAAATAGAAGACCAAAAACATGGAAACGTGGCTACGCAACAATGAACATACGATAAAGACTCTTGGTGTCCTCAGTGCAGCAGTATTCACATTGTTTCAATACTTCGGGCATATCAACGAGAGCCGTATTCAGCAAACACTGATGCTTTATAAAGAATTCTCTTCCGAGCCGCTTTTATCTGCCAGGAATAGTCTATTGAAAGAGGTTGAAGCCTGGTGGCCAGAAATTGAAAAAATCCCGAAGCCTGAAACGCCGGAATCCGAAATGGCACAAAAGAAAAAGTGGGAAGAGTTTGTTGTAGGTAGAGTCAATTCCAATACTGAGCTCGTAGCTCAAACCAATACCATGTTGGAGTTTTTTGATGCATTGCAGATTTGCACTGAAAACGATATTTGCGACAAAGCGTCTGCGCAGGAATTATTGGGCATATCGGCAAAAGAACTGATGGAAAATTTTTGTCCATACATCGCTTACATGCGCTATATCAGGAATAACGATACATTTGCCAACAAGGCAAATGCATTTGCCGGGAACACTTGCCATGTCGAGGCATACAAACAATTCTTGTTGCCAAGATAGGCACAAAGTACCGCACAAAGTACCGGAGTAGAATTGTTCACGGAGAGATACTGATGGCGCGGATGAAAAAGAAATCAACTTCGGCACCTTTGGTTTTGTTGTTGTTTAAGTGATTCGCGGTTAACGCGGATCGTTGTTATTGTCGGAGGTTTGTCTTATCTGGGAGGTACGATAATGGAAGAAAAGCGCATCCAGCAAATCATTGACTCAACCATCAAGGTTTTGATCAGCATGGTCACACTGCGACCAATCCTGCGATCACTGTTCTCATTCAAAGGTGCGCTATCGATCATTATCGCAATATCAATCTTACGAATTCTTGATTCACTGACCCGATACGTAGGTTCTCCCAACGTCTTCGAACTGATAGCAATTCCAAGCGAGATCGTCAGCATGATCTACACGTTCATCAATATTCTTTACTATGCTGCCTTAATTGCAGCGTTTGTTTTACTGAGAAGACTACTTGCCTCGCATCAAAATGACGAAGCGGATCGAGCACTTGCCCTTGCGCTGAAGCAAGGATTGATTACCGAGCACGAATTCGAACAGAAGCGACTTATGGCGCAAAAGATGAGATTTGCTTATATCCTTTCATCCATCGAGCAAGCTGGCGTACTAACACCCAATACGCGTGAACAAATGTCGAAAATAGTCGACGAATCGTACAAGCGTTGGATACTAAAGGAGGCACTGCTTCAGGCACTCACCTCTGGCGCGATTGATGACACTTTCTACACCAAGCGCATCAATGACCTAGGGCTACAGTAAGCCGAGGTGCCAACCAAATTAAAATCACCCATTAGCCGACCCGTGTCAAACGAGTAAACGAATCCATGGCGGCAACAGCCGCCGGTTTTACATTGCCATTAGGTACAAAGTACCGAGTAGGTACCTTTGATTCTCCGGTACCTTTGATTCTCCAACAGGGGCAGCATCGCAGCGTATTCATTCCGGCAAAGAAAAGTGACACTATCCTTCATTCTTGCTTGACCGAGAATCTCACCAGATTTTCTCTGCGCAGAGTTGGTGGATCGCGGTCTGACCTCGACTATTCCACTGCGCATTTTACTGAGGTGAAAGAACCATGAAAAAAGATGAGTCGTTTAACGATAGCAAACAACTAGATGTTGACAAGCCCTTCAGTGACGAAAATGGTTTTGAACAGGATCTGCCAAAAATGAATTCTGGGTCTCTAGAAAATTTGGGGAAAATCGATGTGCGAGTTATTCCAGGTGGCATAAGCAGCAAGCCCGGAAATGTTCAGATCAAACCTGGTTTGGTCTTTCCAGGCGGCAAAAACGCTCATGTCATTACTGTCAATGAGGTGAAGCCACATGCAGGCCTATCCAATGTGCAAATTACAATCAAGCCGGTAATTCACATTGTAGTTTTCGCAAGGTATCAGAAATCTGAGGGTGAACAGCTCATCAAAGATATAGGCTACCTAAACGCTGCCACAGGTGAAGACTTCCACCTTATTCTTGCAGGATATTCGCAAGACATGCCCGCAGTTTCTGTACACGGGGCATTGAGCGCATTTAAGGAAATTAATCTACTGCCCGGCTTAACTTGGTTCTACGATGACAATGAGTTCAACGAACAAGTACGCATGGTGGCAGAGTCATCAACTTGGAAATATGACGGGGGCTTCCAGTTGCTCATTTGCGACGTAACGACCGCAGATGGGCTGCCAGCAAACATTTACCAAATGTTCATCGAAAAAAATGCGGGGCTTGAAAATGTGATACTGATAGACATGAAGAAGGTCGTAGATGATGGACTCTTCCCTGATTTTGACCACTTATTCGAGGCTTTGCGCACAATCATTTATGACCTCCAGTTGGAATCTGATTCTACTCGCAGCCCGACTTGGCAACTGAGTGACCGTCTCGGTCTAAAGAAGGGTGGAGAAGTAACAAAGAGGGCATTAGCCAAGGCTTTCAAGCTCGAATTCTTTGACGCGATTGATGAAGCGATAACTCTCAATAGCTTCGCAGTCAAAGACATCCGCAAAAAACTTAGCAGCGACTGAATTGACAATCAGCAACGAGCTCCCCTACAGTGCATCTGACCTTCCCCCGGTTTTTCGTCTTCCAACAGGCGGTTTTCATGCTACCTGTTTTTGCTGCGATTGAGAACGGAACCAGTCACTCAAGAACTGCATCGGCGACTTGTAACCCAGCGTCGAGTGCAGCCGTTTCCGGTTGTA
>JAGRPI010000027.1 GCA_019449635.1 Candidatus Ferrigenium bremense | reverse complement strand
GACGGCTATCCTCGCCATGCGCCGAACGGCACGCCGGTACTGGTGGACGGGCAAGCGACGCAAACCCTGGGGCGCGTCTCGATGGACATGCTGTATGCGGACTTGAGCAAGCTGCCGCAGGCCGGTGTCGGCAGCGCCGTCACATTGTGGGGCGAGGGTCTGGCGATCGAAGAAGTGGCGCGCGCGGCGGGAACCGTCAGCTATGAATTGATGTGCGCGCTGACCGCACGCGTACCGGTTGTGGTTTAAAAATTGCTGCGGAGGGCGTCTGATGGAACTACTGGTGAAACTACTAGCCATCTGACTAGACTGTCCAAAAACGACAGCCAAGTCATTGGTTATAGCCATTCCACTAGGCTGCCAAAATACAGCAGCCAAGTGGCTGGTTATGCGGCGTTGCGCGGTACTCGAAATCCTCATGTACTTTAAATACATTCCGGTTTCTGCGTTCCGTGCGCCTTGCATTCCTCCCTCCTCACGAATTTTTGGAGGCGTAGGTCGGGTTAGCGGCTTTATCGCGTGACCCGACGTCATCGGCGCAAATCGTCGGGTTACGGCGCAAAGGATGCGCCTAACCCGACCTACTTTTGGTTTCGACTTGGGATAACGGAGGAAAGAAACATGCTGGGCATTATCGGTGGCAGCGGCGTTTACAACATCGACGGATTGCAGAACACCCGCTGGGTAAAGGCGGAGTCGGCATTCGGCGAAGCGTCGGACGAGATTCTGGTCGGCGAGCTGGCGGGGCAATCCATTGCGTTCCTGCCGCGCCACGGGCGCGGGCACCGCCTGCCGCCTTCCGCAATCAATTTCCGCGCCAATATCGACGCGCTCAAGCGCCTCGGCGTGACGGACATCATTTCGGTGAGCGCGGTGGGATCGCTGCGCGAACACCTCGCGCCGGGCATGTTCGTCATCGTCGATCAGTTCATCGACCGCACCTTCGCGCGCGAAAAGAGCTTCTTCGGCAACGGTCTGGTCGCGCATGTCTCGATGGCGCATCCGGTGTGCCATCGTCTGGGCGACCACCTTCATGCGGCGGCGCAGCAGGCCGGCATCCCGGTGTCGCGCGGCGGCACCTATCTGGTGATGGAGGGGCCGCAGTTTTCCAGCCTCGCGGAATCCGAGCTGTATCGCTCATGGAGCTGCGACGTGATCGGCATGACCAACATGCCGGAAGCCAAGCTCGCGCGCGAAGCGGAGATATGCTATGCCACGGTAGCGATGGTGACCGACTACGACTGCTGGCATCCCAACCACGACGACGTCACGGTCGAGGCCATCGTCAAGGTGCTGCTGGAGAATGCCGACAAGGCGCGCGCGTTGGTGAAGAGCGTTGCGCCACGCGTGCACGGCGATGCAAAAGCATGCGAGTGCGGCTGCCGCAGCGCGCTGCAATACGCCATTATCACCGCGCCGGAAGCGCGCGACCCGGCGATGCTCGATAAATTGTCCGCCGTGGCCGGGCGGATGTTGAAGAAATAACTGTAGGAGCGGGCCATGCCCGCGATAGATTGTTTGCGGGCATGGCCCGCTCCTACGGAAAACATTCCTTCGCCCCTTGCGGGGGATCGTGAATTAACCAGATTGATATAAAGGGAGCAAACATATGACCATCAAATCCCGCATCCGTACCATCCCGCATTACCCCCACAAGGGGATCATGTTCCGCGACATTACCACGCTGCTGAAAGACCCGGTCGGGCTGCGCACCACGATCCACGAAATCATTAGCCGCTACAAGGACATGAAGATCGACAAGGTCGCCGGCATCGAATCGCGCGGCTTCATCATCGGCACACCGGTCGCCTATGAGCTCGGCCTGGGCTTCGTGCCGGTGCGCAAAAAGGGCAAACTGCCCGCCGCAACCATCGGGCGCGATTACCAGCTCGAATACGGCACCGACCGCATCGAGATACACACCGATGCGATCCAGAAAGGCGACCGCGTCCTGCTGGTCGACGACCTCATCGCCACCGGCGGCACCGCGGAAGCCGCCGCCGGGCTGATCGAAGACATGGGCGGTCACGTGGTGGAATGCTGTTTCGTGATCGACCTGCCGGATATTGGCGGGCGCAAGCGTTTGGAGAAGCTCGGTCACAAGGTGTTCGCGCTATGCGAGTTCGAAGGCGACTGATGGAAACCTGTAAAAATCTACTGCGCGATTCGATAGAGGCGTTGCGCGGTACTCGAAATCCTCATGTACTTTAAGTACATTCCGATTTCTGCGTTCCGTGCGCCTTGCTCTCGAACCGCTCGCTACGATTTTTATCAGGTTCCACAAGGTTGTTATGTTGAAAAATGTAGGGTGCAATAAGCGAAGCGCATTGCACCATTTGCCTTATAACATCCGGCGCAATGCCCGTTGGTTATTGCGCCCTACGCGGGCTCGATGATCAACCAGAAACAATTAATTTTCTCGAAGATGCATTTGAAATTTCGATGCGAAATGTTGCTGACTAAATGAAATGGAATTATGAAAATTAACGGTACCCCTTATCGCACCATCTGGCCCACCGCCGACAACGCGGCAGTGGAGATCATCGATCAGACCCGGTTGCCGCACGAGTTCGTCACCCTGCGCCTCAACACCCTGCGTGACGCCGAGCGCGCGATACGCGACATGCAGGTGCGCGGCGCGCCGTTGATCGGCGTGGCGGCGGCCTACGGCGTGGCGCTGGCGATGTGCAATGGCGCCTCGGATGCCGCGCTGGCGGAGGCCTGCAAGGTGCTGCTCGCCGCGCGTCCCACGGCGGTGAACCTGCGCTGGGGCGTGGGAAAAATGCGCGCGTTGCTGGCACCTTTATCCGAGAGCGAACGCGCCGCTGCGGCCTGGCAGGAGGCGGCGCGCATCGCCGACGAGGATGTGGCGATCAATGCGGCCATCGGCCAGCATGGCAGCGAGATCATCCGCGCGATTCATCAGAAGAAAAATTCTACAGTCAATATATTGACGCATTGCAACGCGGGCTGGCTCGCGACGGTGGACTGGGGTACGGCGCTGGCGCCGATCTATGCCGCATTCGATGCGGGCATTCCGCTGCATGTGTGGGTAGACGAGACGCGGCCGCGCAATCAGGGCGCGAGCCTCACCGCATGGGAGCTCGGCCAGCATGGCGTGCCGCATACCGTGATCGTGGATAATGCGGGCGGGCACCTGATGCAGCACGGCATGGTGGACATGGCGATCGTCGGCTGCGACCGCGTCACGGCGCACGGCGACGTGTGCAACAAGATCGGCACCTATCTCAAGGCACTCGCGGCGCACGACAACGGCGTGCCGTTCTACGTCGCGCTGCCCACGCCGACGATAGACTGGACGCTGCAGGACGGCGTGAAGGAAATCCCCATCGAGGAGCGCGCTGCGGAAGAGGTGACGCATATCGCCGGGCTGTGCGACGACGGGCAGGTGCGCACCGTGCAGGTCACCCCGCAAGGTTCGCGCGCGGCTAACTACGGCTTCGACGTGACCCCGGCGCGGCTGGTGACGGGATTGATCACCGAGCGCGGTGTGGTGAAGGCGGAGGCCGGGGCGATGGAAGTATTGCGGTAACGCTGGTAGGGATTTATCACGGTACGAAGAGTAAACCCCCTCCAACTCCCCCTTATCAGGGGGAGAGGTTGACTCCTCCCCTGACAAGGGGAGGCTGGGAGGGGTTTGGGGTTGCATCTAGTGTGGCTGGAAATTAACAGGATCAAAAATGGAAAACCTCTGGAACGATACGGAAGCAGGCAAGCAACAAGGAATTTTGGCGGAACGCATTTATTCGTCGCGTCTGCTCGGCGCAAACCCGAACCTGGTGCTGCACGGCGGCGGCAATACCTCGGTGAAGGGCGTCAGCAAGAATATCTTCGGCGAGGATGAAGCGACGCTGTTCGTCAAAGGCAGCGGCTCGGATCTCGCCACGATAGAGCCCAAGGACTTCGTTGCGGTGCGCATGGAATCGATGCTGAAGCTGTCGCGCCTGGAAAAGCTGTCAGACCTCGACATGGCGCGCGAACTCAAGCTGGCCTCTCTCGATCCGAACGCGCCCGCGCCGTCGGTCGAGGCCATCCTGCACGCGCTGATCCCGCACCGCTTCGTCGATCACACCCATGCCGACGCGATCGTGACGCTCACCAATACCCCGTCGGGCGAGGCGCGCATCCGAGAGCTGTTCGGCGACGAGGTCATCGTGCTGCCCTACGTGATGCCCGGCTTCGACCTGGCAAAATTGTGCGCCGAGGTGTTTCCCGCGCAGGCCACCCCGCGCACCATCGGCATGGTGCTGATGAACCACGGCATCTTCAGTTTCGGCGACACCGCGAAGCAGTCCTACGAACGCATGATCGCGCTGGTCGGCCGCGCCGAGGATTACCTGAAGAAAAATGCGCCGCTGATACCGGCAACCGGTATCGAACCGGTCGCCAACTGGTTCGATCTGCCGGAACTGAGAAAGAAAGTCTCCGCCGCCGCCGGTTTCCCGCTGCTGTTGCGCAGCATTGCCAATGGCGCCACGCTGGCCTTTGCGCGCCATCCGGACATCGCGGCCATTTCGCAGCGCGGCCCGGCCACCCCGGACCACATCATCCGCACCAAGCAACTGCCGATGCTCGGGCGGGATGTCGAGGCCTATGTACAGGCTTACAAGAAATATTTCGAGAAAAATTCCCGATCGGCCCCAACTCCCCTGACGATGCTCGACCCCGCGCCGCGCGTGATCATCGATGCGGAATTCGGGCTGGTCAGCGCGGGCCGGTCGGCGCGCGATACGCAGATCATCGAAGATCTTTATCTGCATACGCAGGACATCATCCGGCGCGGCGAGATGCTCGGCGGATATCGGGCGCTTGGCGAGACGGATCTGTTCAGGGTGGAATACTGGGACCTCGAGCAGGCCAAGCTGAAAAAAGCCGGCGCACCGAAAGCGTTTGCCGGTGAAGTCGCGCTGGTCACCGGCGCGGCATCCGGCATCGGCAAGGCTTGCGCGCAGGCCTTTCTGAACCGGGGTGCCGCCGTGGTCGGGGTGGATATCAACCCGGCCGTGGCATCCCTGCACGGCGAACGTCCGGACTATCTGGGTATCGTGGCAGACCTGTCTTCGACGGATGCGGTCAGAGGCTTGCTGGAGCAAACCATCCGCCATTACGGTGGGCTCGACATGCTGGTGCTGAATGCCGGCATCTTCCCAGGCGGCAGGAAGATCGGCGCGCTGGCCGATGAAGAGTGGCGCAAGGTGATGGCGATCAACCTGGACGCAAACCTGGCGATCATGCGTGAAGCTCACCCGTTGTTGAAGGCGGCGCCGCGGTATGGCCGCGTCGTGGTGATCGGCTCGAAGAACGTCCCGGCGCCGGGGCCGGGCGCGGCGGCCTATTCCGCATCGAAGGCCGCGCTGACGCAGCTGGCCCGCGTCGCCGCACTGGAATGGGGTGCGGACGCGATCCGCATCAACCTGGTTCACCCGAATGCGGTGTTCGATACCGGCATCTGGACCCCGGAAGTGCTGGCGCAACGCGCCGCCCATTACGGCATGACGGTCGACGAGTACAAGCGCAACAACGTGCTGCGCGAGGAAGTTACCAGCAAGGATGTGGCGGAACTCACCGCGGAAATGTGCGGCGCACTGTTTTCAAAGATCACCGGCGCGCAGCTCCCGATCGATGGTGGCAACGACCGGGTGATCTGAGAAGCCGTCTTGTAAATTGCTGCGGAAGGCGCCTGATGGAACTACTGGTGAAACTACTAGCCATCTGACTAGACTGTCCAAAAACGACAGCCAAGTCATTGGTTATAGCCATTCCACTAGGCTGCCAAAATACAGCAGCCAAGTGGCTGGTTATGTGGCGTTGCGCGGTATTGGCTACGGCCACTGCGTTTAACCTCCGCATGGCGGGAGGTTAGCCTGCACCGAAACTGCGTTGTCTGCGTTGACCAGCGACTTGGCTGGCGTTAACTGATGACTAGCAAAGCTGTGGCCAGCGGTATTTTCACTTTCCTGCAGCCCATAAGACGGCTTGGGGAATTATCTTTTGCAACTCCTTGTTTTCCAATACATCGGGAGTGTGCCCCAACGTTGTATAAAATACTCGCCCATTTCCATACCTGTGCGTCCACGCCATCGGATAAGTTTTTCCTTCCCATTCCGCAGTGCAAAGTATCTGAATCGATGGGTCATGCTCTGCGAAATAAAGTTCATCCGTTACGCTGAATGCATTAGCACCCTTGGTGATGGAGTGTTCTTTATCGTGGATGCTCACTGGAAATTCGTGAATGGGGCTATGGCGTGTGCTTTGCCCGCCCAACAGGTTCACAAATTCGCCGATGGTACGCCAGACGGCGCCATGAATTCCGACAAATCCTTTTCCGTCTTTAACAAAAGACAGGAGGGATTCCCCCTGTTTTTCTGTGAACACATCCTCATTGCCGAGCCGAAATCCCCCACCGTAGATGCAGACGTCATAATTTGCCAAGTCGCGTGATTCCAGAATGGCAGGATCCTTTTCGATGACGGGTTCGATGTTATCCGTGGCGGACAGGAATTCGTTGATGATCGCTCCGGAAGCGGGGAATTGATGTGCACCGGCACACAAAATCAAGGCTTTCACTTTTCCCATGATTAATCTATCCTTTTCGAAATTGCACTCGGCTCATCCAGCCAGTTTTCAGGAGAGCTTGTTTCGGCGATTATTCTAATACGCACTCAGTTTTTCCGTCTCTTCAGCAATATTAGAAACACCTTTTACAGAGACATTGCTTACCCCGGGACGGATTGTGCAGAGATGATTTACGCATGGTTAGTGAGCGGGGATGATGGAGTACGGCTTTTTGGCGTCCTCGACAGGAATCGAACCTGTAATTGACCCTTAGGAGGGGCCGGTTATATCCATTTAACTACGAGGACAACTTGACTGCTGAAGCAGGGGCGCATTCTAGCCTAAACGCCGCCCAATCAGAACCTGCTCGATGGTCCAATCATGAAAAAACATAAACTATCCGGTACCGTCATCGCCATCGGCCTGGTCAGTTTCCTGAATGACCTGGCTTCGGAGATGGTGACGCCGTTCATCCCGATCCTGATCGCCACCGTGCTGGGTGCCGGGCCGGTGATACTCGGGCTGGTGGAGGGCGTGGCGGATGCGGCGGCGAGCTTTCTCAAGCTGTGGGCGGGGCGCTATTCGGACAGCAAGCATGGTCGCCGCAAGCAGTTGATGGTATTCGGCTACGGGTTGTCCAACCTGGCGCGTCCGTTGCTGGCGCTGGTGTCGAGCTGGGGGGCGTTGCTGCTGCTGCGCAGCCTGGATCGCGCCGGCAAGGGTCTGCGCAATGCGCCGCGCGATGCGCTGCTGGCGGATAGCGCGCATGCCGATATCCACGGTTTCGCCTACGGCTTCCACCGCGCGATGGATAACGCCGGCGCGCTGGGCGGCACGCTGCTCGCCGTTGCCGCATTGAGCTGGTTGCACTGGTCGATTAGCGAGGTGATCCTGTGGTCGGTGGTGCCCGGCGTACTGGTGCTGCTGGTGCTGGTGTTCGGCGTGCATGAGGCGCCGCGCCCGGAAGCGCAGCAGAAATCGCAAGCACCGCTACAGTGGGCCGCGCTGTCGCACAACATGCGCCGCTATCTATCGGTGCTGGTGCTGTTCACCTTTGCGCGCGTCTCGGAAAGCTTCATCCTGCTGCGCGGCAACGAACTGGGCATGAGCGTGGTGCAGTTGCTGCTGCTGTGGGCGGCGCTGAACCTCACCAAATCCGGGGCCTCGCTGCTCGGCGGGCACCTGGCGGATGCCTTCGGCAGGCGCCGCTTGAGCCTGTTCAGCTGGTTTGGTTATGCCGCGAGTTTCGTGGCGCTCGGCCTGGCCGGGCAGGGCAATGCGCTGTGGGCCTGTACCCTGCTGTATGGCTTGCTGGCCGGCATGGGCGAAGGTTCGGAACGCGCATTGATCAGCCTGTATGCCGACGAACACGAGCGCGGCACGGCGTTCGGCTGGTATCATCTCGCCGTTGGCCTGAGTGCCATTCCCGCCGGGGTGTTGTTCGGCACGATATGGCATTACTGGAACGCCGGTGCCGCGTTTCTGTTCGCCGGGGCATTGGCGCTGTTGTGCGCACTGTTGCTGCGCTTCTGGAGTTTCGATGGACGGGCGTAATTTTCATCAAATAGTTTTCAATCAAACCATAAGCAGTTTAGCCATGGATTTACACGGATAAACACGGATTGCAACGGCTCGGTTCTTCTGCTCATGGGATATTCCGGGTGAATGGAGAATCTTTCGTCGTATGCTTTATCGGTGGCAATCCGTGTCAATCTGTGGCTAATCGCCTTTCATAAGATCAATCGATACCTTTCTAAATCATGCCACTCATCACATTAGACAAGGCCTGCCTTGCATTCGGGCACGTCGCGCTGCTCGACCACACCGATTTCCAGCTTGACGAGGGCGAGCGCGTCGGCCTGATCGGGCGCAACGGCGGCGGCAAGTCGAGCATGATGCGCGTGCTGGCCGGCCAAGGGAATCTGGACGACGGGACGGTGTGGCGCGCTCCAAACGCACGAATCTGCTACGTCAGCCAGGAGCCGGTGCTGGCTGCCGACGACACGGTATTCGATGCGGTGGCGCAGGGCCTGGGCGGCATCCGCAAACTGCTGCACGACTACCATGAAGTCTCGCACCAGATCTCCGAGCCGGATGCGGACGTAGATAAGCTGCTGGAACAGATGCAGCATTTGCAGACTCAATTGGAATCACAGGACGGCTGGTCGATCCAGGCGCGCATCGAGACCACCATCGCAAAACTGGACCTGGATGCCGACAAGCGCGTCAATGAACTGTCCGGCGGGCAGCGCAAGCGCGTGGCGCTGGCGCAGGCTCTGGTGGCCGAGCCGGACGTGCTGATCCTCGACGAGCCGACCAACCACCTCGACTTCGCTTCCATCGAATGGCTGGAAGGCCTGCTCAACGATTTCAAGGGTGCGGTGCTGTTCGTCACGCACGACCGGCGTTTCCTGGACAACGTCGCGACGCGCATCGTCGAACTGGATCGCGGCAAGCTGGCCGGTTTTCCCGGCAATTTCTCCGCCTATCAGGCGATCAAGGAACGCATGCTGGCGGACGAAGCGGTGGTGAACGCCAAGTTCGACAAAGTGCTGGCGCAGGAAGAGGTCTGGATACGCCAGGGTGTCAAAGCCCGCCGCACGCGCAACGAAGGCCGCGTGCTGCGCCTCGAACAGTTGCGTCGCGACCGTGCGGCGCGGCGCGAGAAGCTCGGCAAGGTCGAGATGAGCGTGGATACCGGCGAGCGCTCCGGCAAGCTGGTCGCGGAGCTTGTCGATGTCTGCAAGTCGTACGGCGCGCGCAGGATCATCGATAACTTCTCCTGCCGCATCCAGCGCGGCGACAAGATCGGCCTGCTCGGCCCGAACGGTGCGGGCAAGAGCACGCTGCTCAAGATCATCCTCGGCGAGTTGCAGCCGGACAGCGGGCAGGTCAAGCTCGGCACGAAGATATCGGTGGCGTATTTCGACCAGTTGCGTGCGCAGCTGGATGACGAAGCGACGCTGGCCGATACCATCAGCCAGGGCTCGGATTTTGTCGAGATCGGCGGGCAGAAGAAGCACGTCATCAGTTATCTCGGCGATTTCCTGTTCGCGCCGGAGCGCGCCCGCTCGCCGGTCAAGAGCTGTTCCGGCGGAGAGCGCAACCGCCTGCTGCTGGCGAGGTTGTTCACCCAGCCCGCCAACGTGCTGGTGCTCGACGAGCCGACCAACGACCTCGACATCGAGACGCTGGAGCTGCTCGAAGAATTGCTGGCGCAGTATGACGGCACGCTGTTCCTGGTCAGCCATGACCGCGCGTTCCTCGACAACGTCGTGACGCAGGTGATCGCCTTCGAGGGCGACGGCAAGCTGATCGAATACGCCGGCGGCTACGAGGATTGGGTGCGGGTGAAGAAATATCAGGCTGCCGTTACGGTTGCCAAACCCGCCGCCCCCACGCCGCCGCGCACGGCTGTTGCCACAGCCGAAAAAGCAAAATCCGCCGGCAAGCTCGGTTTCAAGGAAGCGCGCGAACGGGAAGAGCTGCCCAAACGCATCGAGGCATTGGAGCGCGAGCAGGCCGACATCGCCGCACATCTTGCCGATGGCACGCTATACCGCAGCGATGCCAGGCGCGCCAAGCAACTGCAGGCGCGCAGCGAGGAGATCGAGGCGGAAGTGTCGGCGGCGCTGGAGCGGTGGGAGGTGCTGGAGAAAAAAGGTGGTGGGCAATAGCCGTTTCCGGGTAAATTGCGCATTCGTTTTTGCCGGGAACTTGCATGAGTAACGGCTATCACAGGGATTTTGAAATTTTTAGGAGAAAGTTATGACGCAATACAGCAACCGCATGGTGATCGTACATTGGCTGACCCTGGCATTGTTGGTGGCCGCCTGGTTTTTGGGGGATGAACTGGACGAGGTGCGCCACGAACAGGGTGCAACGATTTCCGGATATATCGTTCATGCGCTGGTGGGCGGAGCCGTGCTGCTGTTCACCGTGGCGCGGCTGTATTTCCGCCGCAAGGACGGCACTCCGCCGCCAGTGGGCCAATCGCTGATGGACAAGGTGGCCAAGGGCGTCCATCACGGACTTTATGCCTTGCTGGTGTTGCTGCCGGTAAGCGGCATGATGATCGTGGTGAACAGCGGCGTAGGCAAGGCGCTGATGTCCGGCGATGCGACCTTGCTGCCCAAGAAATTTACCGGCGTGCCTGCCCATGACGTGCATGAGATGTTGGTGACGGTGCTGATCGTGCTGGCGGTGGTGCACGTGCTGGGCGCGATCAAGCACCAGTTCATCGCGAAAGACGGCCTGATGGAGCGGATGTCGCTGCGCAGGAAATAACGATACCTGCACTGGCTGTGCGCAAAGGGCGGGAATGTTTCCCCGCCCTTTGTTTTTTGGCTTTAGGGCACCCCTAAAAATTCAGATTTTGTCATTGATGAAACAACTAGCCATTCCACTAGATTGCCCAAAGACGGTAACCAAGTGGCTGGTTATCCGGCGAAGGCCGGAATCCAGTCGTTTGCGAGTTGGGCAAGAAGCCGCCCATCCCTGCGAACCCCGACTCAATAAGCTGGACACCCTCACCTCAATCCTCTCCCACTGAGAAACCCCTCTTCTCCTCAATCCTCTCCCGCAAGCGGGCGATGAGGCGAACGAAAAAGGCTCTTCTCATTTCCGGCGGGAGAGGAGGCAATCGCTCTTTCCCCTCTGGGGGAAAGTTGGATAGAGGGCTGGCCGGTGTGACGAATTTATAGAGTTCCCTTTAGAAATTGGAGGTTTGCAGCAGCCAGCCCAGCGCACCCAGCGCGCCGAAAAAAATGACCACATGCGCCCAGGACCAGAACAGGTAGCGGCGCGATAATCTCTCCGGCGCGAGGTTGCTGATTAGGAATAACTTGCCGTCGCGCGGCTGGCCGATGAGGTGGATGTCCGGCTGCGCATGGGCTTCGCGCTGCTTTTTCGCCACCTCGCGCCTGGCGGCCTGGCGCGCCAGCATCCATTCCTGCATGTCCAGTTCGCCGTCGCCGTTCAGGTCGAAGCGCGCGTGCAGCGCAGGCTTGTCCTGCTTCCATTCGGCGAGCAGCGCATCGAGTTCCGCGCGGCCGTCGAATTCCACCGCACCGCTGCGCGTGCGGAACTCTCCGATGACATACAGGCGGTCGCTGTTGATGAGCTTCCACTCGGTATAGCGGAACTGGGCCTCGCGCCAGGTATCCTTGTATTTGGTCAGTATCTCCGCATCGGAGGGGTCGACGATGCAGGTTCCGCTGCCGTCATCCAGCAGGAACGGCTCGGTGCTTTCGCCTTTATCTATGGTGCGCCACTCGTTGTCGTCGTTCTTTTCGTCGATCCGGTAGCGATGCCACAGGCAGGGCAGCCGCGAGAGCGTGCTGATCATCGGTTCGCCGAACGGCTTGCCGCGTCCGGCCAGTTCGACATAACCCTGCGCGGCGGAAGCGACCCTGGAGGTCGGCGTGTCGCGTATCGCGCGCAGCCGCTTCAATGCCGACAGCCAGGCGACGATACTGATCGCTGCCATGAGGCCGAGGCTGGCGAGCCAGCCTTCATGCGACCCGACATGAATGCCGATGAACAGCAGCGTAAGCTGCGCGCCGGAGGTGATGAGCTCGGCGTAGCTGCGGCGCAGCGAAACCAGCATGGTGGTCTAACGGGAGACTCGCGCAGCGAGGCGTTCGCTTCCTCTCCCGCCGGAAATGAGAAGAGCCTTTTTCGTTCGCCTCATCGCCCGCTTGCGGGAGAGGATTGAGGAGAGGGGTTTCTCAGTGGGAGAGGATTGAGGTGAGGGAGCGGGCATGGCGGGTTTCATTGTCACGGATAGAATTAACGCCATGTCCGTTAACTAAACAGCTGCTTCATATCCACGTCGGCCTTCTCGCTGGCGGAGAACTCCAGCAGCGGCTTTTCGCCGAAGTTGAACATCCTGGCGATGATGCTGGCGGGGAACACCTCGATCTGCACGTTGTTGATGTTCACCGCTTCGTTATACAGCTCGCGGCGGTCGGCGATGCCGTTCTCCAGCGAAGTGATGCGGGTCTGCAACTGCATGAAATTCTCGTTGGCCTTCAGTTCCGGATAGGCTTCCGCGACCGCGAAGATGTTGCCCAATCCCATGCGCAATGCACCCTCCGCCTGTCCCAGCGCGGGGATATCCTGGCGCTCGCGCGCAGACTGCACCTGCGAGCGCGCCTCGATGACCTTTTGCAGCGTGGCCTGCTCGAACTGCTTGTATTGCTTGCACACCTCGACCAGCTTGGGCAGCTCGTCGTGGCGCTGCTTGAGCAGCACGTCGATGTTCGCCCATGCCTTGGCAACGGCATGTTTCACGTTGACCAGGTGGTTGTACAGGCCGATGCCGTAGAACAGCAGGACTGCGACGATGCCGAAGAAAATCAATGTGGTCATGTTTGCTCCTTTGCATTGTTAACGTAGGGTACGCTTTGCGCACCATGGTGCGTGAAACGCACCCTACAGAATTATTGCATTTCGAAATGGTGACGTGAGAAATGGCATTATCATAACGGTGCGCTACGCCGCTTATAATACCAGCCGGTTGTTCAAGCAGGTTCTGGCTTGCGCGAGCCGCGCCAGCGTCGGCAGCAGGTTCAGGCCGGTCTGTTCCTTCAATGCCAGCGCGCTTTCCTTCAGGTCGTCGAAAGACAGTTCGATCGGGTGGCCTGCCACGGCCAGCGCCACCGCATTGCCGCTCTCGCAGGAAGGGAACAGCAGCACGCGGTCTTCGAACGCCTCCGCGATAAGGACGGCAGTCCTCTTGAAACTGCGGCTGCGGGTCAGCAGGTTAACCGCCATGACCCCGTCATCGCTCAAGCGGCTGCGGCACGCCTGATAGAAGGGCAACGTTTCGAGCGCTCCCGCGCGCGCCTTTTCGTCGAAGCCGTCCACCAGGATCAGGTCGAATTTCTTGCTGCTGTTCAGCAGGTATTCCGCGCCGTCGCCGATCAGGATGTTGAGCCGTTTCGGGTCTTCCGGCAGCTTGAAGAACTGCCGCGCCGCTGCGACCACGTCCGGCTCGATCTCCACCACGGTGAGATGCGCGAGCGGATAGTGGCGATACAGGAACTTGGTCAGCGAAGCCGCGCCAAGGCCGATCAGCAGCACCTTGCGGGGCGCGTCGCGCAGCAGCAGAGAGGCCATCATCTCGCGCGTGTATTCCAGCTCCAGGTTCCACGGACGCGCGATGCGCATCGCGCCCTGTATCCATTCGGAACTGAAGTGCAGCTTGCGCACGCCGGCTTCTTCGCTGATTTCTATTGGTGTTGCCATTGGCTTTAGATGTACTGGTTAGAAATTACAGAACAGTAGCGAGTCACTCAGCAGTTTGTATCCATTGGTTCAACAGCCAGCGCGCCCATTCGGTCACCTCCGTCGCGGTCATGCCGAGGGCGGCCTGCTGCTGCGCCAGCGCGTCGCCCGCCGCGCCGTGCAGATGCACCGCCAGCAGCAGCGCATCGTCCGCGCTCATCCCCTGCGCGATGAAGGCGGCGATCATGCCGGTCAGCACGTCGCCCATGCCGGCGGCACTCATGCCGGGGTTGCCGGTCCGGTTGACGAACAGCCTGCCGTCGCGCGTGGCGCACAGGCTGGAAGCACCCTTCAGCACCACGCTGCAAGCGAATCTTTGCGCCAGTTGCCGCGCCGCCGCAGCGCGGTCCGCCTGCACCTCGCCGGTCTTGCAGGCCAGCAGGCGCGAGGCTTCGCCGGGGTGGGGGGTGATGACGGAGGGCGCCTTGCGCGCGCGCAGGTCATCCTGCAGGTCGGCGTGGCGGGCGAGGAGGTTGAGGGCGTCGGCGTCCAGTACCAGGGCGGTTTCTGTCTTGAGCGCTTCGTAGAGGATCTTCTGCGCGGCGATCGAGGCGCCCAGGCCGCAGCCGATGGCAAGCACATCCACATCGGGTAAACGCAGCGCATCCGTGGCGTTGTGCAGCATCAGTTCCGGTTGCAGCAGGTCGATTCCCGGCGCGTTGTCCGCCAGCAGTCCGGCGTGTACGCAACCCGCGCCCAGCTTGAGCGCGGCGCGGGCCGCCAGCAGCGGCGCGCCGACCATGCCGGATGCGCCGCCGATCACCGCGACAGTACCGAACATGCCCTTGTGGCTGTCGCGCGGGCGTTTCGGGAAGTTCGCCATGACCTGCGCTTTGTCAATTGGTATCGGGGCGAGGGCGGGGATGCGTTTGCTCATTTCCGGTCAAGTCCTGTGTGCATGGCGCATAGTATAATCGCGCCCCGAATTTAATTTCACGGTTTACGCCATGCTTCGAGTCTCCGTCGGCACCGCTGCCTTATCCGCCTTCCGCCTGGAAAAACTGCGCGCCATGCTGAACGATGCCGCCCCCGGCGTCGCCATCGCGGAAACGCGCCATTGGTATTTCAGCGCTCTCAAGGGACAGACGCTGGGCAAGGCACAAGGCAAGTTGCTGGACAGGGTGCTGAATCTGGACAGGGCGGCGGGCGAGCCGGAGGATGCGGGAAAATACCAGCGCCTGCTGGTGGTGCCGCGCCTCGGCACGATCTCGCCGTGGTCCACCAAGGCCACCGATATTGCGCAGCATTGCGGCCTGTCCGGCATCGAGCGCATCGAGCGCGGCGTGGTGTATTACCTCTTGACCCCGGGCGGCAAGCCGCTGGGCAAGGCCGAGCAGGCCGCGGTGTTGCCGCTGCTGCACGACCGCATGACCGAGACCGTGCTGCTTGAGATAGACGGTGCGGCGGAAAAGATATTCCGGCACGGCAAGCCACAGCCGCTCGAAACGGTGAATATCCTGAAGGGCGGGTGCAAGGCGCTGGAGAAGGCCAACCGCGAGATGGGGCTGGCGCTGTCGCCGGACGAGATCGACTACCTCGTCGAAAACTTCAAGAAGCTGGAGCGCAACCCGACCGACGTCGAGCTGATGATGTTCGCGCAGGCGAACTCCGAACACTGCCGCCACAAGATCTTCAACGCCGACTGGGTGATCGACGGCGAGGCGCAGGATATGTCGCTGTTCGGCATGATCCGCAACACCCACAAGGTCAGCCCGCAGGGCACGGTAGTGGCCTATTCCGACAATTCCTCGATCATTGAGGGCGTGCGCATCGAGCGCTTCTATCCGCGCACTGACGGGGCTTACGCGTTCAGCGAGGAGCTGACCCACACCCTCATGAAGGTCGAGACGCACAACCACCCGACGGCGATCGCGCCGTTCGCGGGCGCTGCGACCGGCAGCGGCGGCGAGATTCGCGACGAGGGCGCCACCGGCAGCGGCTCCAAACCCAAGGCCGGGCTGACCGGCTTCTCGGTGTCCAACCTGAACATCCCCGGTTTCGTGCAGCCGTGGGAGCAATATTCTCCGAAGACAGACCCTCACCCCAACCCTCTCCCGCCTGCGGGAGAGGGAGCAGAACCCTCTCCCGCAGGCGGGAGAGGGCAGGGTGAGGGGACTTGCTATGGAAAGCCAAGCCGCATCGTCTCCGCGCTGCAGATCATGCTGGACGGTCCGATCGGCGCGGCGGCGTTCAATAATGAATTCGGACGCCCGAACCTGGCGGGTTATTTCCGCACCTTCGAGGAGCAGGTCAGCGGCGAGATGCGCGGCTACCACAAGCCGATCATGCTGGCGGGCGGGGTCGGTAACATCGCGGCGATCCACACGCACAAACACGACCTGCCGGACGGCGCGCTGGTGGTGCATCTCGGCGGCCCCGGCATGCTGATCGGCCTGGGCGGCGGCGCGGCATCCAGCATGGACACCGGCGCGAATGCCGAGAATCTCGACTTCGATTCGGTGCAGCGCGGCAACCCCGAGATGCAGCGCCGCGCGCAGGAAGTGATCGACCGCTGCTGGCAACTCGGCGAGAACAATCCGATCCTGTCGATCCACGACGTCGGCGCGGGCGGCATGTCGAACGCGCTGCCGGAACTGGTGCACGGCGGCGGCAAGGGCGCGCGCTTCGAGCTGCGCAAGATCCCGCTGGACGAGACCGGCATGTCGCCGAAGCAGATCTGGTGCAACGAGTCGCAGGAACGCTACGTGCTGGCGATCGCGCCGGAGCGGCTCGACGAGTTCCGCGCAATGTGCGAGCGCGAGCGCTGCCCGTTCGCCGTGGTCGGCGCCGCTGTCGCTGAGGATCGCATCACCGTGCACGACGGCGAGTTCAACAACGATCCGGTGGACATGCCGCTGTCGGTGCTGCTCGGCAAGCCCCCGAAGATGACGCGCGTTGTTTCGCGCGAGACGCCCAGGCTGACCTCCTGCGATATCGGCAGGATCGACCTGCGCGATGCAATCGAGCGCGTGCTGTGCCTGCCGTCGGTGGCGAACAAGACCTTCCTGATCAGTATCGGCGACCGTACCGTGGGCGGCATGACCGCGCGCGACCAGATGGTCGGCCCGTGGCAGGTTCCGGTGGCGGACGTGGCGGTCACATTGATGGGCTTCAACACCCATCGCGCCGAGGCCTTCGCCATCGGCGAGCGCACCCCGCTGGCGCTGGTGAATGCGCCGGCCTCGGGGCGCATGGCGGTGGGCGAGGCGCTCACCAACATCGCCGCAGCGCGCATCGGGAAGATCGGCGACATCAAGCTGTCGGCGAACTGGATGGCGGCGGCCGGGCATCACGGCGAGGATGCCGCGCTGTTCGACACGGTGCGCGCGGTCGGCATGGAGCTGTGCCCGCAGCTCGGCATCGGCATCCCGGTCGGCAAGGATTCCATGTCGATGAAAACCACTTGGCTCGAAGCTCCGATAACTCCCTCCCCCCTCGCGGGGGAGGGTGGGGGAGAGGGGGTTGAGGGTGTGAAAAAAGAAGTCACCGCTCCTCTTTCCCTGATTGTCTCCGCCTTCGCGCCGTGCCCCGATGCGCGGCACACGCTCACGCCGCAGCTCGCCGCCGACCTCGACACCGCGCTGCTGCTGATCGACCTGGGACAGGGCAGGAACCGCATGGGCGGCTCGGCGCTGGCACAGGTGTACAAGCAGGTCGGCGACGTCGCGCCGGACGTGGACGATGCGCGCTTGCTCAAGTCGTTCTTCGACCTGGTGCAGCGCCTCAATACCGAAGGCAAGCTGCTCGCCTATCACGACCGTTCCGACGGCGGCGCGTTCGTGTCGCTGTGCGAGATGGCGTTCGCCGCGCATATCGGCCTGGACATCCGGCTCGATGAACTGCACGGCGACACGCTGCGCGCCTTGTTCAACGAGGAGCTCGGCGCACTGGTGCAGGTGCGCAACCGCGACGTGCCGCATATCCTGCAACTGGCGCATGACGCGGGACTGAAGAGCGCGCAGAAGATCGCCACGCCGAATCAGACCGGCATGATCGAGATCTCGCGCGGCGGCGAAAAACTGTACAGCGAGAGCGGCGTGAAGCTGCAACGCATCTGGTCGGAGACGACCTACCAGATGCAGAAACTGCGCGACAACCCGGCCTGCGCTCAGCAGGAGTTCGACCGCCTGCTCGATGCCGCCGATCCGGGGCTGCATGTGAAGCTGACTTACGACCCGAACGAAAATCCATTTCCCTCTCCCGCTGGCGGGAGAGGGATTAAGGGAGAGGGTAAAGCCGTTCGCCCTGAGCTTGTCGAAGGGGCGAGTTTTATATTAAAGCGCCCCAAGATCGCCATCCTGCGCGAACAGGGCGTGAACGGCCAGGTGGAGATGGCCGCCGCGTTCGACCGCGCAGGATTCACGGCGGTGGACGTGCACATGAGCGACATCATCAGCGGCCGCGTCAGGCTGGCCGACTTCAAGGGCTTCGCCGCCTGTGGCGGCTTCTCCTACGGCGACGTGCTGGGGGCGGGCGAAGGCTGGGCGAAATCCATCCTGTTCAACCCGCGTGCGCGCGACGAGTTTGCGGCGTTCTTCCGGCGCAAGGACACCTTTGCGCTGGGCGTGTGCAACGGCTGCCAGATGATGAGCAACCTGCACGAGGTCATTCCCGGCGCGGAAAACTGGGCGCACTTCTCGCGCAACCAGTCGGAGCAGTTCGAGGCGCGCTTCGCGATGGTCGAGGTACAGCAATCGCCGTCGATCTTTTTCAACGGCATGGCCGGCAGTCGCATGCCCATCGTCGTGTCGCACGGCGAAGGCTATGCCGATTTCAGTGATGCGAAGAGATTGAAAGCCGCACAGGAACTGGTGACGCTGCGCTATGTGGACAACTACGGCAACGTGACCGAGATCTACCCGCTCAACCCGAACGGCTCGCCGCAAGGCATCACCGGCCTGACCACGCCGGACGGCCGCTTCAGCATCATGATGCCGCACCCCGAGCGCGTGTTCCGCGCGGTGCAGAATTCCTGGTATCCGCGCGACTGGCAGGAAAACGGGGCTTGGCTGCGCATGTTCCAGAATGCGAGGAAGTGGGTAGGGTAGAGGTTTTGTGAGTGGAAAGAAAAAGGCGACCGGAGGGTCGCCTTTTTTATTTTTGTGTAGTTCGCTTATTTTACTTAAGCCCCTTCACAAGGCTTGCAATTGCCTCACCCCATTCCTTAGGTTTCTGACCTTCCCCCGAAAAATCGTCTTCCAAGGGTAACGTAAAATCGAGTTACTTATGGAAAGGAAGATGATGAAGATACCGAAGCAGGAATACACCGCCGAATTCAAGGAGCTGGCGGTCAAGCGCATCAAGGAAGGCGTG
>JAGRPI010000026.1 GCA_019449635.1 Candidatus Ferrigenium bremense | reverse complement strand
TCGAGCATTGGGGCCTGCGCCAGCACGCTCCTCAGCACATGCGCGAGCAGGTCGTCGGGCCGCGTGTTGCGAAACATCCCGCGCGGCGCCTTGCCCACCGGCGTGCGCGTCGCGGCGACGATGTAGGCTTCCTGGAGTTGTCTGCTCATGTCATTACCCTCTTAAATATTTCGATGCTGACCCCATATCACTCTTTGATGCTGACCCCATATCGCTGCTATTACATTTGATTGCGATGCTTGCCCCCATATCACTGTGCGTTTGCTCTCTCAAAGCTCTTCTTAAAATCCCCCGCCAGTAATTCTTTTGCACTCTGATCCGTTGTTGCCTCAATCAACCGTTTGAGTTCATGTATTTCAGATTCCATGTTGGCGTTTGACAGATAGATGGAATGCAATTTTTCATTAATCCCATTCAGAGAGAAGAGAATATTTCTCCCAAAATTAAATGCGGCAACAAGCAATCCAACCGCAATCAACAACGCAATGAATTCCATATCTTTCTCCTTGAAATATCAGTCCCGTATCCCGTAGGTCGGGTTAGGCGCGCCTTTTGCGCCGTAACCCGACAAAGCAAATCGTCGGGTTACGTTGCGCTAACCCGACCTACCATTTTTTCATTCGTGTCCAGCATCCGCAAAATCCATCTGCCCCTGCCCCCAACCCGCATCATAAAGCCCGGCCTCGACATACCTCCGGAAACTCGAATGCGGCCACTCCAATGGCGATGCCGCATAGCAATGCTTCACCGGATTGTAATGGATGTATTCCACGTGACGCTCGAAATCCCTTTCGTCCCGCAGCATATGCTCCCAGTAACGATGCTGCCATAGCGCCTGCTCCCGCCTCCTCACCTGAACGCCGCTCGGCGCAGGGCGCAGCGCCGGATCGCAATGTTTGGTGAACCAGGTTTTTATCAGCCGCCAGCGGGTGGCGAAATCGGCGTCCCCGGGCGGCAGTGTCCAGATGCAATGCAGATGATCGGGCAGAACCACCATCGCATCCAGTTCGAACGGTCGCTTGGAGCGCACTGTGCGGATCGCTTCCCGCAAGATGTCCACCGCTTCGGCCGATGCGAGCAACGACCGCCGTTTCTCCGTCACCAAGGTAAAGAAGAACGAACCGCCCGGAATAAATGCGCGCCGGTATCTCATCGCCTGACCAGCCTCCGAATAACGTCAATCTTCAGCATATTGTCGGGTTACGCTGCGCTAACCCGACCTACCTTTCGTTTCAATTTCGCAACGGCTTCCCGTTCTTCAGCATGTGCTCGATGCGCGCCTGCGTCTTTTCGGTGGCGATGAGTTCCATGAAGTGACGGCGTTCGAGGTCGAGCAGCCATTGCTCGTCCACCAGGCTGCCCGCGTCCACGTCGCCGCCGCACATGGTCTCGGCGATGCGGCAGCCGATATCGTAGTCGTGCCCGGAGATGAAGCCGCCTTCGAGCAGGTTGACCATCGCGGCCTTGAGGGTGGCGATGCCGGTGCGTCCGGCGACGGGGATCTGGTGCGGTTGCAAGGGCGGACGGTAGGCGGTGGCGTTGAGCGCCTTGGCTTCTTCCTTCGCCACGTGCAGCAGTTCGAAGCGGTTCAGCACGATGCGGTCGGACTGCCTGAGGTAGCCCATGTCGCGCGCGAGCTCGGCGCTCTTGGCGACTTCGCCCATCGCGATGTTCTGGAAGTAGCGCTTGAGGTGCGGGAAGACGTCGCCGCCTCTGGCTTCCTGCGCGGCGCGCATCGCCATCTCCTTGCAGCCGCCACCCGCGGGCAGCAGGCCCACGCCGACTTCGACGAGGCCAAGGTAGCTTTCCAGCGTCGCGACGATGCGCGCGCAGTGCATGGAGAATTCGCAGCCGCCGCCGAGCGCCAGGCCGTCCACCGCCGCGATGGTCGGCACCTGCGCGTATCTCAGGCGCTGCGAGACCTGCTGGAATTTCGCGACCACGTCCGCGACATGCGGCACATGGCCGGTGGCGGCGTTGACGATGTCGCCCAGCCCGCCGCCGCCCGCGACGGTGTATTTGACGCGCGTGGCCGCGCCCTTGAGCCTGCCGAGCAGGCCGCCCGTTGCAGTGCCTTCCTGCATGCCCTGCATCGCCTGCAGCAGGTTCGCGCCCGCCGAGAACGGCGGCTCGACTTGCCACAGGATCAGCGCCGTGAAATGCGCCTCGGCTTCGTCCACGGCACGCAGGATGCCGTCGAGCACCTCGTTGCTGATGGTGTGCATCTTGGTCCTGAAGCTGAGGATGGCGATGCCGTCTCCCATGTGCCACATGCGGATGTCGTCGTTCTCGAATACGGTCTCGCCGTAGTGCGCGGTCTCGCCGAGCAGGCGGTCGGGGAAGAGCTGGCGGCGGTAGACGGGGAGGGTGGAGCGGGGTTGATACTGCACCCTCTCCCTCCGCTGCACTCCTCCCTCTCCCGCTTGCGGGAGAGGGGATGGGGGAGAGGGTGAGTAGGAGCCCTGCGGGGTATACACGCCGCTGCGCACCTGGTCGCTCGCCCAGCCGGGCAGCGTGATGTCGGACATCGCCTTACCTGCGGCGATGTCGGCGGCGATCCAGCCGGCCACTTTCTGCCAGCCTGCGGCCTGCCAGATCTCGAACGGGCCGTTGTCCCAGCCGAAGCCCCAGCGTACCGCGAGGTCGAGGTCGCGCGCATTGTCGGCGATGTGCTCGAGTTGCAGCGCGCAGTAGTGAAACACGTCGCGGAACACCGCCCAGAGGAACTGTGCCTGCGGGTGCGAGCTGCCGTGCAGCCCGGCGAGCTTCTTCGCCCAGTCGCGCTCGCGCAGGATGTCCTTCACGCCGTCGTCGATCTTGCTGTCGGAGAGACGGTAGGCCGCGGTGTGCAGATCGAGCACGTGGATATCCTTGCCGATCTTCTGGTAGATACCCTTCTTGGTCTTCTGCCCGAGCGCACCCTGATCGACCAACTGGTTCAGCCAGCCGGGCAGGTCGAAATGTTGGTGCCAAGGGTCGTCGGTGAGGTTCTCGCGCATGGTGTTGACCACATGCGCGAAGACATCGAGGCCGACCACGTCCAGCGTGCGGAAGGTGGCGCTCTTGGGGCGGCCGAGGTAGCGCCCGGTCAGCGCATCCACGGTATCGAAGCCGAGGTTGTACGCCGCCGCGTGGTGCCTAGTCGCGAGCATGGAGAACACGCCGATGCGGTTGGCGATGAAGTTGGGCGTGTCCTTGGCGCGCACCACGCCCTTGCCGAGCGTGGAGACGAGGAAGGTCTCGAGCTGGTCGAGCAGCGGCGTCTCGGTCTCGCGGCAGGGGATCAGCTCGACGAGGTGCATGTAGCGCGGCGGGTTGAAGAAGTGGATGCCGCAGAAGCGGTGGCGCAGCGCCTCTGGGAAGGCCTGCGCGAGCTGGTTGATCGACAGGCCGGAGGTGTTGCTGGCGAAGATCGCATGTTCGTTGAGGAACGGTGCGACCTTCTTATACAGGTCGGACTTCCAGTCCATGCGCTCGGCGATCGCCTCGATCACCAGATCGCAGTCGCGCAGGCGCTCGATGTGCTGCTCGTAGTTCGCGGGCTGGATGTAGCCGATCTTTGCCGGGCTCGCCGCGGGTGCGGGGTCGAGCTTGCGGAGTTTGTCGAGCGCCTTGTTCAGGATGCCATTGAGCGAACCTGCAACATCCGTTCGTGGTGAGCCTGTCGAACCATGAACAGAGGAAGCCGCCTGCCCTTTGACAGGCTCAGGGCGAACGGCGCCCCCACCCCCTTCTTCAGCGGGCAGGTCGAACAGCAACGTCTCGACGTTGGCGTTGACCAGATGCGCGGCGATCTGCGCGCCCATCACTCCGGCGCCCAGCACCGCCACCTTGCGTACCTGAAAATTCGTGCTCATAACAACCTCTTGGTTATTGTTCTTATTGGGCATCCGCAGGTCAGGTACCGGCCCGGCTTACTCGGCGGGCACGATGCGCGGCTTGCGGCTCTCATCGACCGCCACGTAAGTCAGCGTCGCCTCGGTCACTTTCACGCAGGTCGGCCGTTCCGGGTCGCGTTGCGCATACACCTCGACGTTCACGGTGATCGAGGTGCGCCCGACCTTGACGATGCGCGCGTAAAAACTCACCACATCGCCCATGAACAGCGGCTGCTTGAAGATGAAGGAGTTCACCGCGACGGTCACCACCCGCCCCTTGGCGCGGTGCAGCGCGGGGACGCTGCCGGCGATATCCACCTGTCCCATGATCCAGCCGCCGAACACGTCGCCGGTGTAGTTGCAGTCGGAAGGCATCGCCACCATGCGCAGGGTCGGCTCGCGGTGCGGCAGGGTGGTGGTTTGCGGCTGGATTTCATCCATGGCTAATGCCTCTCGTAGAGCTGTTTGATCTCCGCGGCGAATTGCTTCGCCACTTTGTTGCGCTTGAGTTTCAGGGTGGGAGTGAGCAGGTCGTTCTCCATGCTCCACGGTTCCAGCGACAGCAATACGCGGCGCACATGCGCGTAGCCGGGGAAACCGCGCAGGCTGTGCGCGATGCGTTCCAGCACCTTGCCTTCCACGCGGCTGTCGGTCAAGGCTTCCGGCATGTCGGCGCGCACGCCGATCTCCCTGGCGAATTGCTTCCATACCTCGGCATTGACCACCGCCAGCGCCACCAGATAGGGATGCGCCTCGCCGAATATCATCACCTGGTCGAACAGGGGATCGCGCAAGACCGCCAGCTCCATGTCGGACGGCGGCACCTTTTCGCCGTTCGACATGACGATGATCTCCTTGGTGCGCCCGGTGATGTAGATGTGCCCGGTCTCGCTGATGCGCACTATATCGCCGGTGTTCAGCCAGCCGTCCGCGTCGATGATGGCCCTGGTCGCCTCCGGATTGTTCCAGTAGCCCATCATCACGTTCGGCCCCTTCACCAGCAGCGCGTTCTGCTCGCCGAGTTTCACCTGCACATCGCGGATCGGTTGCCCGACGCTGTCGGGGAAGTTGTTTTCCAGGTGATTGCCGCTGATCACCGGGCTGGTCTCGGTCAACCCGTAGCCTTGTATGACGGGCAACCCCAGCCCGATGAACACCCGCGAGATCTCCGGCGACAGCGCCGCGCCGCCGCTCAGCGCGACGCGCAGCTGCCCGCCGAGGTGGTTGCGGACTTTGCGCGCCACCAGCCTCTCCAGCAGCGGCCAGAGCAGGAACGATGCCTGCCATGCACCGCGCCCCTGCTGATGCAGGAAACGCGCCCAGCCGACATCGACCGTGAAGTTGAACAGCATGCGTTGCAGCGGCGAACTTTCTTCCAGCCTGGTGCGCACCGCGCCATACACGCGTTCGTAGATGCGCGGCACCGAAACCAGGATGGTGGGGCGGATGATGTGCATGTCCCCGGTCAACTGCGCGACGGAGCGCGCAAAGGCGACCTTCGCGCCGGCCATCACCGACAGGTAGTAGCTGACGGTGCGCTCGAAGGTATGCGACAGCGGCAGGAAGGACAGGAAGGTGTCGTTTTCGTTGACCGGAAAGAAATCCAGGCAGGCATATGCATTGGTCAGCATGTTAGCGTGGCTCAGCATCACGCCTTTCGGCTTGCCGGTGGTGCCGGAGGTGTAGATGATGCTGGCCAGCTCGTTAGAGCAAGTTCCGCGCAGCGGATCGTTAGTTAGAGATTGCCTTTCTCGTTCGCCTCCTCTCCCGCTCGCGGGATAACCAGCGACTTGCCCGCTCGCGGGCTTAGTCGAATGGCTAGTTGCTTCCCTAGAGGATTGAGGAGAGGGCATCGGGAGAGGGCTCTGTGCCGCCGCCGGTAAAAATTCATCCATGGATCTCAGGCGCGGCTCGCCGCTGTCGCCCACAGTATCGATGCTCACGAAGCGCTTCACGTCGCCGAGCTGGTCGCGCACCGTGCGCAAGGCGCGCCATTGTTCTTCAGTCTCGAACAGCAGCACCTGCACACCGGCATCGCCGACGATGTAGGCGACATTGTCCGGCCGGTCCACGGTGTACAGCGGCACGACCACCAGCCCCAGCGACATCGCCGCCTGGTCGAACATCATCCAGTAAGGGCAGTTGCGCAGCATGATCGCGACGCGGTCGCCGCGCTGCAATCCCAGGCCCGCCAGCGCCGCCTGCCAGCGCGCCACTTCGGCCAGCATCTCGCGCCAGGTGATGTCGCGCCATTCGTCCTGCTGAAAACGAAGTTTCAGAGAAGACTCATGCCCGCTTGCGGGCGTGATGTCGGAACTAAAATGGCGATAGGCGACCTTGTCCGGCGAACGGCGTGCGCGCTCCACGAACAACCCGTACAAGGTGCCCGCCTCCTGCGGCGTGATCACATCAGTTGCCCGTGCCTGCATCTCTTATCCCCTGCAAAAAAATCCTCGTCACTGTCCCGCGCGCAACTCCTCCGGCGCAAAATCGTCCACCATGATGACCTTGCGGCGCAGCGCGTAATCGTGTTCCAGTTGCAGCGCCTGTTCCGCCGTGATGATCCCCTGCTCGCGCGCCTCGGTGATGCGCGGCAGTTCTTCCGGCGCCTTCAGCTGGCCGGCCTTGTATGCCTTTTCCAGCTCTGCCTGCAGCGGCTCGCAAGCCAGCGTGCTGGCAAGCGCCGCTTCCAGCGCACCGACTGCATCTTGTTCGTCGTAATCGAAAGATTCGCGCAGCGATTCGTTTGCCTCCTCTCCCGGGGATTCAAGATTGCCTTTCTCGTTTGTCCTTTCTCCCGCTCGCGGGAGAGAGTCAGAGAGAGGGGCACTTTGCGGGAGAGGATTGAGGTGAGGGAAAGGTGTATGGCTGGTTTCTTTCTTGCCATGCACCTTCGGCAGATACATCCCGTCGGTCAGGCGGTCGCGCGCCGCGCCGGGCTGCATCAGCAAAGCGGCGACCTCATGGCCGAGCCGGTCGGAAGGCGGCGACAGGCGCAACCCCGTCGGAAAGACCAGCGCGCTCAGCACCCAGCGCGCCGGGGCGTTTGGAAAGTTATGGATCACGCCGTCCAGGGCCTGCTGGGCCTTGTACAGCGCATCCTGCATCGCCCAATGCAGCAGCGGCAGATCCTCGGCGGGGTGGCCGTCGTCCTCGAAGCGCTTCAGCGTCGCCGAGCAAAGGTACAGCATGCTCAGCACATCGCCCAGACGCGCGGAGATCTTCTCGCGCCGCTTCAGCGAGCCGCCCAATACCGCCATCGCCATATCCGCACTCAGGGCGAATGACGCGGAGAAGCGCGTCAACTGCTTGTAGTAGCGGTCGGTTTCCTCGAACGCCGCGATGGGTGCGGGGATGCCGTGCCCGTTGAGCAGCGCAAACACGAAGCTGCGCGCCGCATTGCTCAGGGCGAAACTGATGTGGCCGAACAAGGCTTGGTCGAACTGGCGGCGGGCAAGCTTGTGGTCCGGTTCGTGCGCCGCCGCCATTTCCTTCAGCACGTAGGGATGAGAACGGATCGCGCCCTGCCCGAAGATGATCATGCTGCGCGTCAGGATGTTCGCGCCTTCCACGGTGATACCGATCGGTGCCTGCTGGTAGGCGCGTGCCAGATAGTTGTCCGGGCCGAGGCAGATGCCCTTGCCGCCATGCACGTCCATCGCATCGTTGATGACGCTGCGCCCGCACTCGGTGGCGTGGTATTTGGCGATGGCGGAGATCACCGAGGGCTTCTCGCCCAGATCCACCGCCAATGCGGTGAAGCGGCGTGCCGCATCGATCATGTAGGTATAGGCGCCGATGCGCGCCAGCGGCTCCTCGATACCCTCGAACTTGCCGATGGGAAGATGGAATTGCTTGCGCACCCTGGCGTAGGCACCGCTGGTGCGCGCCGCCAGCTTCATGCCGCCGATGCTGCTGGCGGGCAGCGAGATCGAACGCCCCGCCGCCAGGCATTCCATCAGCATGCGCCAGCCCTGTCCGACGCGCGCTGTGCCGCCGATGATGAAATCCATCGGGACGAACACCTCATTGCCCTGTGTCGGGCCGTTCAGGAAGGCGGAGTTCAGAGGAAAGTGGCGGCGGCCGATCTTCACGCCCGGCAAGCAGGTCGGAATCAGCGCAAGCGTGATGCCGCGATCGACCTCGTCACCCAATATCCGGTCCGGGTCGTAGAGTTTGAATGCCAGACCGAGCAGGGTTGCGACCGGCGCCAGGGTGATGTAGCGCTTCTCCCAGGTCAGGCGGACGCCCAGCACGTTTTGCCGCCCCTCGAATTTGCCATAGCACACCACGCCATGATCGGGGATCGCCCCGGCATCCGAGCCGGCAAACGGGCCGGTCAGCGCGAAGCACGGCACTTCCAGGCCGTATGCCAGGCGATGCAGGTATTTTTCCTTCTGCTCGTCCGTGCCGTAGTGCAGCAGCAATTCGGCAGGCCCCAGGGAATTCGGCACCATCACCGTCACCGCCGCCGTACCGCTGCGCGAAGCCACCTTGCTCACCACCGCCGAATGCGCCTGCGCGGAAAACTCCAGGCCGCCGTAGCGTTTCGGGATGATCATGCCGAAGAAACCCTTGATCTTCATGAACTGCCAGACTTCGGGAGGCAGATCGGCACGCTTGTGCGTGATGTCCCAATCGTCCAGCATGGCGCACAACTGCTCGACCTCGTTATCCAGGAAGGCTTGCTCCGCCGTGCTCAACCCGCATTTCGGGTAGGCCAGCAATTTGTTCCAATCGGGGTAGCCGCTGAACAGGTCGCCGTCCCACCATACCGTGCCGGCATTGATCGCTTCCTGCTCGGTGACGGAAACCTGGGGCAGGATCCTGCGGAAGATATTGAGGACTGTGCCGCTGACTACGATACGGCGCAAGACAGGGATGCCGAACAGCACGATGTACAGGAACAGCAACACATAGATCACCTGTAACGCGGTATCCGAGATGCGCAACTGGATCGCCGCGACCGGCACCATCACCATCGTCGCCAGCAACCAACTGGTGATGGAGGCGCGAAAAAAGGCCAGCACCAGGATTGTGACCAGTACCGCCGCCAGCATCAGTATTGCCACTGCTCCCCCCATTCCCATTCTTGTTATGTACGCCTGGCCGCAAAGCCGGGCCTCGCCGCGGTCTTCACCATCATCAATGGGTCAAGTATACACAAAGGCAAAAGCCGGCAGAAGCAAACTCTCCCGCCAATCAACCGCATATCTTCTCGGGAATCGCCCAGGCTGGCAGGCGCATCGAACGGCGCTAGCGCATCCGGTTCACGGCCTCTTCGACGCGCTCCACCGAGATGATCTCGATGCCGGCGATCTTCTGTTTCGGCGCGTTGGCTTTCGGGATGATGGCCTGTGTGAAACCCAGCTTGGCGGCCTCGCGCAGGCGCTCCTGGCCGCGCTGCACCGGGCGCACTTCGCCCGCCAGCCCGACTTCGCCGAACACCACGAGCTTTTCCGGCAGCGGCTTGTTGCGCAGGCTTGAGACCATCGCGAGGATCACCGCCAGGTCGGCGCCCGGTTCGGTGATCTTCACGCCGCCGACCGCATTGATGAACACGTCCTGGTCGAAGCAGGCGATGCCCGCGTGGCGGTGCAGCACCGCGAGCAGCATCGCGAGGCGGTTCTGCTCCAGCCCCAGCGACAGGCGCCGCACATTGGGCGAATGCGCCTCGTCGAGCAGGGCCTGGATCTCCACCAGCAGCGGGCGCGTGCCTTCCTGCGTGACCATCACGCACGAACCGGCGACCTGCTGACCATGCTGCGACAGGAACAATGCGGACGGGTTGCTCACCTCGCGCAAGCCCTTCTCGGTCATCGCGAACACGCCAAGTTCGTTCACCGCGCCGAAGCGGTTCTTGAACGCGCGGATCAGACGGAAGCTGGAATGGGTGTCGCCCTCGAAATACAGCACCGTGTCGACGATATGTTCCAGCACGCGCGGCCCGGCCAGCGCGCCTTCCTTGGTGACATGGCCGACCAGGATCATCGTGATGTTGCTGCTCTTGGCGATGCGCGTCAGTTGTGCGGCACACTCGCGCACCTGCGCCACCGAGCCGGGCGCGGAAGTGAGCTGCTCGGAATAGACGGTCTGGATCGAGTCGATCACCACCACGTCCGGCTTGTCTGCGGCAATCGTTGCCTGGATCCTTTCGAGCTGGATCTCCGGCAGCAGACACAGGCTGCGTGCATCCAAAGATAATCGTTTGGCGCGCAGCGCGATCTGCTGCGCAGATTCTTCGCCGCTGACATACAGGGTGTTTTGTTTATTCGACAGATGCGCCAGCACCTGCAGCAGCAGCGTGGACTTGCCGATTCCCGGATCGCCGCCGATCAGCACCACCGCGCCCGACACCAGCCCGCCGCCGAGCACGCGGTCGAATTCCTCGATGCCGGTCGGCGTGCGCGGCACTTCCGCCGCCTCCACCTCGGAGAGCATCTGCACCTTGCCGCCCGCCGCCAGCGCGCTGAAGCGGTTGCCGCCCTTGGCCACCGGCTCCGCCACCGACTCGATCAGCGTGTTCCACTCCATGCAATGCGGGCATTGCCCCTGCCATTTCGGCGTCTGCCCGCCGCATTCGGTGCAGGAATAAATTGTTTTTGCCTTTGCCATGCTGCCTAGCTGCTTGCCTTGCTGATCTGATCAAGCAGCTTGCGTATCTGCGCGTGGAGTTCCGGCAGCTCTGCATGGATGGTCTTCCAGACGATTTCCAGATCGACCTTGAAGTAACCGTGCGCAACGCGGTTGCGCATGGCATAAATCACCGTCCATGGCACGTCGGGATGCGCTGCGGCGAACTGCGCATGGTAGCGTTCAATGTTATGCGCAGCCTCGCCGATAATCTCGAAGTTGCGGATAACCGCATCCTGTGTCTTTCGGTCTTCCAGGAAGGTAACCTCGCTCACATCGGCAAGGTACTCATCGATACGCTCGATAGCCTCAATAATATGTTCAAGGTAATCCGGTATACGCAAGATGTCGGATCTACTCATACTGTTGCCGCCTCAGCCAATACTTGACTGCGGAACTTGTCCGGGAGTGCCTTGGGGGTCAGCACATCCACGCTGACGTTGAGCAACTGGGCGACTTCGACCTGAATTCTGGCAATATCCATCAGCGTGGTTTCCGAAGTCGGGTCAACCAGCAGGTCGAGATCGCTGTCTTCGGTATCCTTCCCATGCAGCACAGAACCAAACACGCGCACGTTGCGCACGCGATGGCGCAGCGCGATCTCACGGATCGCCTCACGGTGGGTTTGCAGCGCTAGGGAAGGACGCATGACATTGTTCCTCGTTTTTATTGGCTGGCGGCATTATAGCCAAGCACAGCTTCGGTTACTTCATTCTGGACGGCAATTTGATCGTATCGCCCGCCACCATGAAAACGCCCTTGCCCTGATGATGCAGGGTGCGCGGGTTCTTCTGGGCGGGATCGATCCACGCCTTGACCACTTCCAGCACGAAGAAGTTGTACTTGTTCACCATCCGGCTATCGGCCACCCGGCATTCGAGGTTGGCGTAGCACTCGGCGATCAGCGGCGGCGCCACCTGCGAGGCGGGCAGCGGCGTCAGCTTGAACTTCTCGAACTTGTCCACCTTCTTCCCCGAGCAGTTGCCGATGCCGACCACCTGCTTCGCCAGTTCCGCCGATGGGATGCTGAGCACGCATTCCCGGGTCGCCGTCAGTGTATCGAAGCTGTGGTTGCGTCCGCTGATCACGCAGCCCACCAGCGGCGGCTCGAACTCCATCATCGTATGCCACGACTGGGTCATGATGTTCGTCTTGCCCTTGTGTGCTGTCGTCACCAGCACCACCGGCCCCGGCTCCAGCAACTGGTAAACGCGGGACAATGGGTAAGTTTTTTTCGCCATCTCCATCCTCCTTTCATCAAAGGAAATTCGAAGCCACCTTCCAACTCATATGAGTCATACGTAGGGTGCAATAAGCCTGCTCTGAGCACAGTCGAAGGGCGTAGCGCATTGCACCGGATGAATACACATACGGCGCAATGCCCGTTGGTTATTGCGCCCTACACGGGTTAAGGAAATTCGAAGCCTACCCCTTTTTCGCAACAGAGGCGGCGTGTTTGGCCAGAAACCTGTCCAGTTGATTCGCAAAGGCCTGACGGTCGCCCTGGCTGAGCGCCGGCGGGCCGCCCGTATCCACCCCGCTGCCGCGCAGGCCGTCCATGAAATTGCGCATCGTCAGCCGCTCCTGGATCGTGTCCCTGGTATAAAACTCCCCGCGCGGATTCAGGGCATGGCCGCCCCGCGCGATCACCTCGGCGGCCAGCGGGATATCGGCGGTGATCACCAGGTCGTCCGCCTCGACCAGCTCGGCGATCCTGTTATCCGCCACGTCGAAACCCGCCGGCACCTGCATCGCCCGGATGACCTTTGAAGGCGGGCAATAAAGCAGCTTGTTCGCGACCAGCGTCAGCTGGATCTGCCGCCGCTCCGCCGCACGGAACAGGATGTCCTTGATGACCTTGGGACACGCATCGGCATCTACCAAAATCTGCATCTATTTATCGATTCTCGTAGTTTGGATTGAGAGTTGTAGGGTGCAATAAGCGTAGCGCATTGCACCGCTTGCCCGGGATACATACGGCGCAATGCCCCTTGGTTATTGCGCCCTACGCGGGCTATTGATTTTAAAGAGGGAGCCCACGCTGCTTGTTTTGCACTATCTGAGCAAGTACCTCGTATATGTCACGTCGTCGATAAGTCCTTACCTCAGTCGGTATCGATTGCCCATCAAGTCTTGTAATTTCGCTTTCCCCTTGCTCTACACCCTTTTCTTTGAGCATCTGTCCAGCCAACCCTGGAAGCGTCTCTCTAGACTGCGGATAACGCGGCATCAAGTTGGGATCAAGTGCTTGTTCGCTGACAGCTTGTTTTACTGTGATGAACTCCTCCTTATCACGAAGCATTGGAGCAGCCTCTTTTAGCTCCTCAATCACGATATCGTGCTCATGCAACTTTTCGTCATGCGCATGCAAACGAGGAGCAACTGCTTGTTTTACGGTTTCAATCAAGGTCTCTTGAGTAACAGGAGTTTTTCGGTCATTAGTTGCATTCAGTGCGCTACTAAGTGCGCGCTCCTGAAGGTCATACCCCCAACTAACCAATCGATCATAATTCTCATAAAACCGTTCAATCTCTCTTTGCTCTTCCTTTGGCCTACTCTTGAATTGAGTCTTATGCCATTCTCGATCAAATATCCTGAGTTGTTCGGCCACAGCAGGCCAACGATATACGGTAGTGCCCTGATATAACATTTCGAGCCTGCCGCCAGCCAAATCTTTTTTAAGGATAGCAATTCTCGCCAACCCCGTTTCAAACCATGTAGCAGCCAGCCCTCTAGGCAGCTGAAGCGCCTTCGCCCATGAGCGTGCTGACGCGTATACTCGTGCCCCACTCAACAAGTATTTAAGCTGTGTGCCAGTGGGTGACAACTCAGTCATTTTTTCAACATCTGTTAGTGATTCCATCTCCTGAACTCCATGTGAAATATTATGGCAGCGCTCACACACAGGAATAAGACTATGTGGGTGCTCTTCGCCAAATTGTTTTGGATATTTGACATGGTGAACCTGTGAAGCAACTTCACCACAATACTGACAAAAACCAGATGTGCGCTCAAGCGCGACTGCCCGCTGTTCCACCCAGTCAGCAGATTTCAAATACAGCAGATACTCATCTCGTCTTGTCATTTTTTAACACGACACCCCATTACTCTACGCCCTCGCGTAAAATCGCTTCTGCACTATAGCGCTGTCCGCAGCGAATAACCATATACCGTTTGGCCTATTTATCCTCTATACCCCCACCGTGTCCGCCGAAGTCGAACGTTTTTTCTCCGAACAAAGCCCGCTTGCCGCCGAGGTGGCGTCGTTCCGTCCGCGCGCGCAGCAGCGCGAGATGGCGCTGGCGGTGGCCGAGGCGATCCGCGATAACGCGATCCTGGTGGTGGAGGCGGGCACCGGCACCGGCAAGACATTCGCCTATCTGGTGCCCGCGCTGCTCAACGGCGGCAAGGTGATCATCTCGACCGGGACCAAGAACCTGCAGGACCAGCTGTTCCAGAAGGACCTGCCGATGGTGCGCGACGCGCTGAAGGCGCCGGTTTCTGTGGCGTTGCTCAAGGGGCGTGCAAACTATGTGTGCCACTACCATCTGGCGCGCACCGAATCGGACGGGATGTTCAAGACGCGCGATGACATCAGGCATCTGGGCAAGATCAAGCAATACGCCAAGGTCAGCGACTCGGGCGACAAGAGCGGCATCTCCGACGTACCGGAAAATGCGCCGATCTGGATGCAGGTGACCTCGACGCGCGACAACTGCCTCGGCCAGGAATGCCCCAACCACAAGGAATGCTTCGTGCTCAAGGCGCGTTCCGATGCGATGAAGGCGGACATCGTGGTGGTGAACCACCACCTGTTCTTCGCCGACGTGATGCTGCGCGACGAGGGCGTCGCGGAGCTGCTACCCACCTGCAACACGGTGATCTTCGACGAGGCGCACCAGTTGCCGGAGACCGCCAGCCTGTTCTTCGGCGAGAGCCTGTCCACCACGCTGTTGCTCGACCTCGCACGCGACACGCGCATCGAGACGGCGGCCGCCGCCAGGGATTTCGCGCCGCTGCCCAAGGCATGCGATGAACTGGACAAGGCCGCGCGCGACTTGCGGCTGGTGTTCAAGAAGGAAGGCCGATTGCCCGCCACCGCGACGGAGGACTTCAGGGAGTTCGCGCCCGCGCTGAAGACGCTGGGCGAGAAGCTGGCACAACTGAACGGCATGCTGGAGAAACAGGCGGAACGCAGCGAAGGGCTGGAGAATTGCTGGCAGCGCGCGCAAGCTTTATCTCAACAACTCAAGCAATGGATGGCTGAACAACCCTCACCCCAACCCTCTCCCGTAAACGGGAGAGGGGGTAATGGTTCCCCTCCCCCGCAAGCGGGGGAGGGGCTAGGGGAGAGGGACGAGGTAGTCCGCTGGCTGGAGATATTCCACCACTCGCTGCAGCTCAACACCACGCCGCTGTCGATCGCAGAAATCTTCGAGAAGCAGATCGGTGGCAGCGCGCGCGCGTGGATCTTCACTTCCGCGACGCTCGCGGTGAAGCGGGACTTCTCGCTCTACCAGACCGAGATGGGACTGCTCAAGGCCAAGACCGCGTGCTGGGACAGCCCGTTCAACTACGGCGAACAGGCGCTGCTGTATGTGCCACAGAACCTGCCGGAGCCGAACAGCGAGGGCTATACCGAGGCGGTGGTGCAGGCCGCGCTGCCGCTGATCGAAGCCAGCAAGGGGCGCGCTTTCCTGCTGTTCACCAGCCTGCGCGCGATGCAGCGCGCCCATGAGATCCTGCAGGCGGAATTCGACCGGCGCGGCTGGGACTACCCGCTGATGCTGCAGGGCGAAGGCTCGCGCAACGAAATGCTGTCGCGCTTCCGCGAACACGGCAATGCGGTGCTGCTCGGCAGCCAGTCGTTCTGGGAAGGTGTGGACGTGCGCGGCGAGGCGTTGTCGCTGGTCATCATCGACAAGCTGCCGTTCGCGCCGCCGGACGATCCGGTGCTGGCGGCGCGTATCGAACAGATGAAGAAACAGGGGCGCAACGCGTTCATGGAATACCAGCTACCGCGCGCGATCATCACATTGAAGCAGGGCGCGGGACGGTTGATCCGCGACGAGACCGACCGCGGCGTGCTGATGATCTGCGACCCGCGCATCATCACCAAACACTACGGCAAGCGCATCTGGCAGAGCCTGCCGCCGATGCGGCGCACCAGGGACGAGGCGGTGGCAGTGGAGTTTTTCAATCAGCCGGTATCTACCAGCAGCACGTGATCAGAGTAGTTGAAATTCTATTCCGTTCAGCCTGAGCTTGTCGAAGGCCATAAAACCATTCATGTTTCGACAATCTCAACACGAACGGTTTTATAGTCTCGTAGGTCGGGTTAGGCGCGCCTTTTTGCGCCGTAACCCGACTTTGGGTACCGTCGGGTTACGCGATGAAGCCGCTAACCCGACCTACGAGTTTTTCAGCGCCCCGACACCACGCAGCGGTTGCGCCCAACTCCTGCCGGATAATCAGCCGGCCAGCAGATATACCAGCCCGTCCAGCCCGACAAAGTTCAGCGCATAACTGGCCTGCTCGCGCACCACCGGTTTGGCGTGGTAGGCGATGCTGATGCCGGCTCGCGCCATCATTTTCAGGTCGTTCGCGCCGTCGCCCATCGCGATGACCTGCTCCGGCCTGAGTTCCAGCTCTTCGCGGACCTTCACCAGCCAGTCGGCCTTGCCCTGCGCATCGAAGACCTTGCCCAGCACCCTGCCGGTGAGCTTGCCGTCGGCGATCTCCAGCGTGTTGGCGTGGGTAAAATCGATCCCCAGCCTTGCCTTGAGGCGTTCGGTGAAAAACACGAAGCCGCCGGACACCAGCAGCGTCCTGATGCCGTGTTCCTTCAGCCGGGCCAGCAGGATCTCCGCGCCGGGCGAAAATTGCAGGCGTTCGTCATACACCCGCTGCAGCGCGTGCTCGTCCAGCCCTTCCAGCAGCGCGACGCGGCGGCGCAGGCTTTCGGCGAAGTCGATCTCGCCGCGCATCGCCGCTTCGGTGATCGCCGCGACCTGCGGCTTGAGTCCCTGCATGTCGGCGATCTCGTCGATGCACTCGATGGTGATCAGCGTGGAATCCATGTCCATCACCACCAGCCCGAAGTCCTTCAGCGAGAGGCTGCGCGGCACGAAGCCGTAATCCAGTTGATGCTCGAAACAGTAGCGCGCGATGTCGGGGTGCGCCTGCGCCCCGGTCAGACGATAGGCATGCTCGGCGATCTGCTCGCGCTGCCTGGTCTGCGCCAGTCCGGCGAGGTGGTCCAGATGGGCGGCGGCGATGGAATGGGTGGCCTGGACGATAAGGTTCATGGGTTGTTCTGTGACGTGAAAAAAACAGGTGCTGTTTTGGCAGGCGGCGATTATCCATCATTTCAGCCGGATTTTCCCGCCCGATAAAAAGACTAAAGCAGACAGACGCTGTAAACTAGCGACGGTTACCCATGAGTGAGGAAGTCCCCGTGAAAATTCTTGCCAGCTGTTTTGTCATTATCGCCGCCACGCTGTTTGCCTCGACGGTAGAAGCACGTCAAACCATCAACGGCTGCGTGCTCAAACGAAAGACCAGCTGTCCGGGCGTCAATCTTTCCAATATGGATCTGACCAGGTCCAATCTGGACGGTGCCGACCTCGCGGGCGCCAACCTGTCGGGCTCCAACCTGAGCTTTGACAGGATCACCGAGGCCAATCTGATCAAGGCGAACCTGTCCGGCGCCAACCTCGCGGGAGCCAACCTGTCCGGAACCTACCTGAGCAACGCCGACCTGTCGCGCGCCAACTTCGACAAGGCCGATCTGTCGCAAAGCAGCCTGCCGGACGCCAACCTCAGGGAAGCCAGCCTGGCGGGTGCGAACCTGTCCCTGGCCAACCTCAAGGGAGCCGACCTGACCGGCGTCAATGCGAAGGGAGCGGTGCTCGCCATGGCCAGACTGACCAATGCCAACCTCACCCGCGCCGACCTCACGGAAGCAACGCTGGTCGGCGCCGACCTGCGCGACGCTATTCTCACGGGAACGAAATTCTGCAGGACCACCATGCCGGACAGAAGCATCAATAACAGCGGTTGCCCGAAATAACGGGAACCTGAAATCCGGCAGGCAGCGGAATGCTACAGGGTGCCTCTAAAAATTCAGAGTTCGCCCAAATGCAAGACGCGGAAAAAATTCTGGTTTCGGCTAAGGAACCTCTGATTAAGTCCGTTCGTGGTGATAACCAGCGACTTGGCTGACGTTTTTTGGCAGCCTAGTCAGATGGCTAGTTGTTTCACCAGTAGTTTCATCAGTATTTTCCGTTCTCACACCTCGATACACCGCGTTGGCACGGCACTCGGGGCGAACGGGAAATGTATCGAACCACAGTTTTGGACTTAATCAGAGGTT
>JAGRPI010000025.1 GCA_019449635.1 Candidatus Ferrigenium bremense | reverse complement strand
GAGAATTCAATCTCTGGAAGTTACTTGAACCGGAATATAGGTAAACTGATTTCAAATCGGCACCAAAATTTATTGCTTTGTAAACCGCGCCAATGCTTAGCATTGGCTTGATAATTTGTAAGTTAACCGGACACTACTGGTAGGGGTTGTATTTTAATTCGAATATCAGTATATTCTAATATAACGAGACGGCAGGCGGAGCGGTGCAGTGAAAAAACCATGGATCTTCGGTGTGTTGCTACTGGGTGCCGCGGCTGCACAAGCCGCCGGACAGCTTGCCGTGGCGCCTGCCCAGTATCGTGAGGTGGCGCAGACTTACAGTGCAGACGGCTTGGTGGAGGCGACGCGCCAGTCCACCGTATCCGCGCAGATCGGCGGGCGCGTAAAGGAAATCAACTTCGATGTCGGGGATCGCGTCAACAAGGGGCAAGTGATCCTGCGCATCGATGAGCGCGAAGCGGTACAGGCCTTGGCGGGCAGCCAGGCGCAGGTGTTGCAGGCGCAGGCCAATATGCAGAATGCCAAGTCGGCTTATGAGCGCGCCCGGCAATTGTTTGCGCAGAAGTTCATCAGCCAGGCGGCACTCGACAAGGCGCAGGCCGACTACAAGGTGGCATTGGCACAGGCCGCAGCCAGCGAGGCATCCACCAGCCAGGCCAGTCTTGCGCACGGCTATACGGCGGTCATTGCGCCGTATAGCGGAGTCGTGGCGGCGCGCCTGGTAGAGGTCGGCGAACTGGTGATGCCCGGCAAGCCCCTGATGACCGGTTTCGATCCTGCCGAAATGCGTGTCGTGGCAAGCGTGCCGCAAGGCAAACTGGTGGATATCGGCGCGCACCCCGAGGCGATGGTGGAAGCGCCTTCGCTGAATCGCTGGATCAAGCCCGCCTCGACGACCGTGCAGCCGGTTGCCGATGCGCGCACTCATAGCACGCTAGTGCGCGTATACCTGCCGAAAAATGAAGCTGGGGTTTATCCGGGCATGTTTGTACGCGCGCATTTTGTAGTGGGCAAAGCCAGCGAGCTGGTGATTCCTGCGAGTGCAGTATTGCGCCGTAGCGAAGTGGTTGCCGTGTATGTGGTGGGCGAAAAAGGAGAGGTGAAATTGCGCCAGGTGCGGCTCGGTGAAGCGACATCCGATGGTGCAGTGGAAGTGCTGGCGGGGTTGAACCCGGGCGAGAACGTGGCGTTGGATCCGGTCAAGGCGGGGATGTTGGGTGCTAAGCAAAAATAGTGGTTCATCAACTTACGGAGGATAGCAACATGGCGCATATCGTAATCATGGGGGCGGGTATCGGCGGAATGCCGATGGCCTATGAAATGCAGGAGAAAATCCGCAAGGGTGATAAGGTAACGGTCATTTCGAATAGCGAGAATTTTCATTTTGTGCCGTCCAATCCGTGGGTAGGTGTGAAATGGCGCGACCGTGAAGACATCGAGTTTCCGGCTCGCCCTTATCTGGAACGCAAGGGTATCGGTTTTATCTCCAGCGGCGTAAAACAAGTGCATCCCGAACAGAACCGTCTTGAATTGAATGACGGGCAATCGGTGGATTATGACTTCCTGGTGATTGCCACCGGTCCCAAACTGGCTTTTGAAGAGGTTGAGGGGCTGGGTCCGCATGGCGGGCATACCCACTCGGTGTGTCATGTCGATCACGCCATGAAGTCCCACGACGAGTGGGAGCACTTCACGCAGAGTCCCGGTCCGATCGTGGTAGGTGCGGTGCAAGGCGCATCCTGCTTCGGTCCGGCGTACGAATACGCATTTATCATGGAAACCGATCTGCGCCGCCGCAAGATTCGCAACAAGGTGCCGATGACTTTCGTGACCTCAGAGCCTTATATCGGTCATCTTGGGCTGGGTGGAGTGGGTGACTCCAAGGGGATGCTCGAATCGGCGATGCGCGAACGGCACATCAAGTGGATTTGCAATGCCAAGGTCACCAAGATCGAGGCAGGCAAGATGTACGTCACGGAAGTCGACGAGGCGGGCAACGAGAAGAAAAAGCACGAACTGCCGTTTGCCTACAGCATGATGCTGCCCGCCTTCAAGGGCGTGGATGCGGTGTTCGGCATCGAAGGGTTGACCAATCCGCGCGGCTTCATCATCGTGGACGAGCATCAGCGCAACCCGAAATACAAGAACATATATTCGGTTGGCGTGTGCGTGGCGATCCCGCCGGTGGAAGTTACGCCGGTTCCATGCGGTACCCCGAAGACTGGCTACATGATTGAATCGATGGTGACCGCGACGGTGCACAACATTCATTCAGAACTGACCGGCAATCCGCCGGCCAGCAAGGCGACCTGGAATGCGGTCTGTCTGGCGGATTTCGGCGATGGCGGAATCGCGTTCGTGGCGATCCCGCAGATTCCGCCGCGCAACGTGAACTGGTTTTCCGAGGGCAAGTGGGTGCATCTTGCCAAGGTCGCGTTCGAGAAATATTTCATCCGCAAGATGAAAAAAGGCACTTCCGAGCCCATTTACGAAAAAGTCGTGCTGAAAGCAATGGGCATTGAAAAGCTGAAGTAGCAATACCGCAGGCAGAATCAGCAGGGTGCGTGAAACGTATCCTGTCAAAACTCGGAAAATTATGGGCATTTCAGGGCGTATCGCCAAATATTTTCTGCACTCGCAGATGACCCCGCTGCTGGCGTTGGTCGCCGTGCTGCTGGGGTCGTTTGCCGTGCTGGTGACGCCGCGCGAGGAGGAACCGCAGATCAGCGTGACCATGGCGAACGTGCTGATCGCCTACCCGGGTGCATCGGCCAGGGATGTCGCGCAAACCGTGGCGACTCCCGCCGAGCAGGTGCTGTCGCAAATCGCCGGGGTGGATCACGTGTATTCGGTGGCGCAGCCGGGCATGGCGGTCATCACCGTGCAATTCAAGGTCGGCGAGGAGCACATTGCTTCGCTGGTGAAACTTTATGATGTCGTGCATTCCCACGCCGATTGGCTGCCGCCTACGCTGGGGGTCGCGCAGCCCATCATCAAGGCCAAGGGGATCGATGATGTGCCGGTGGTCGCGTTGACCCTGTGGCGCGAGCAGTCGGCGGGCGGCAGTGTCGAATTGACCCAGGTGGCGCATGCCATCGAGGCCGACCTGAAGCGCGTACCCGGCACGCGCGAAGTGAGCACGCTGGGGGCGACGCAACGCATGGTGCGGGTGTTGCTCAGGCCGGAAAGCCTGAATGCCTACCAGTTCACCATGCAGGATATCCGCGCCGCATTGCAGTCCGCCAACGTGTCGCAGAACTCCGGCAACCTGGTGCGGGACAACCGCGAAGTGTTGGTGCAATCCGGCAATTTCCTGAGCGACGCCAATGAAGTGAGGCAACTGGTGGTCGGCGTGTCCGGCGGCAAACCGGTATTCCTGCGCGATGTCGCCGACGTGAAGGATGGCGCGGATCAGCCGGCCAGCTACGTGTGGCTGGGAACCGGCATGGCGGCCGCAGACAAGCAGATCACGGCGAGGGGCGAATTCCCCGCCGTCACGCTGGCGGTCACCAAGAAACCCGGCGCAAACGCGGTGGAAATCGCCGACAAATTGCTGGCGCGCGTGAACGAGCTCAAGGGCAGCGTGATTCCCGCCGATGTGCAGGTCAGCATCACGCGCAACTACGGCGAGACCGCCAACGACAAGGCGATGAAGCTGATCCAGAAGCTGTTGTTCGCCACCTTCGCCGTAGTCGCGCTGGTATGGTTCGCGATGGGGCGGCGCGAAGCATTGGTAGTCGGCATCGCGGTGCTGCTGACGCTGGCGGCGACCCTGTTCGCCTCGTGGGCGTGGGGGTTTACGCTGAATCGCGTATCGCTGTTCGCGCTGATTTTTTCCATCGGGATTCTGGTCGACGACGCGATCGTTGTCGTCGAGAACATCCACAGGCGGCGCGCTCTGGCGCCGCATCGATCCCTGGCGGAAATCATTCCCGAGGCGGTGGACGAAGTAGGCAGCCCGACCATCCTGGCGACCTTCACGGTGATTGCCGCGTTGCTGCCGATGGCGTTCGTCAGCGGCCTGATGGGGCCGTACATGAGCCCGATCCCGATCAACGCCAGCATGGGCATGCTGATCTCGCTGGCGGTGGCGTTCGTCATCACGCCGTGGCTGGTGCTGCATTTTGCCGGGACGCATCATGCAGCACTCAGGGATGAGCGCGGTGCGGCGATCAGCCGCTTCTTCAGCGATCGCCTGAGCCCGTTCCTGAACGGCGTGCATGGCAAGCCGGCGCGCCGCAAGCTGTGGCTGGCCATCCTTGGCGGGCTGCTGCTGGCGGTATCGCTGGGCGCGGTGAAACTGGTGATCCTGAAAATGTTGCCATTCGACAACAAGTCGGAATTCCAGGTCGTGGTGGACATGCCCAGCGGCACCGCACTGGAGCAGACCAGCGCCGTGCTGCACGAGATCGGCGGATATCTGGCGACCGTACCGGAAGTGACCGATTACCAAGCCTATGCGGGTACGGCATCGCCGATCAATTTCAACGGCCTGGTGCGGCAATATTATCTGCGCAGTGCCGCCGCGCAGGGCGATATCCAGGTCAATTTGCGCGGCAAGCATCAGCGCAGCCGCAGCAGCCACGAGATCGCCACCGCCGTGCTGGAGCCGGTGCAGAAAATTGCCCAAGCATGGGGAGCGAAGGTCAAGATTGTCGAGGTGCCGCCCGGACCGCCGGTGATGTCGCCGATCGTCGCGGAAATCTATGGGCCTGATTACGAGGGTGCCCGCAAGGTGGCCGGCAAGGTGCGTGAACAATTTGCCGACACCGATGGTATCGTCGGCATCGACGATACCGTCACAGAACCCGCGCCCAAGCTGCTGCTGCATGTATTGCAGAGCAAGGCTGCACTGTTGGGTGTCGCGCCGCACGATATCGTGGAGGTGATCGGCGTGGCGCTGTCCAGCCAGGATGTCGCCTCGCTGCACGATGACAATGCGAAGTACGCGCCGCCGTTGCGCATCGGATTGCCATCGGAGCGGCGCAGCCGCATCGATGAGGTGCTCAAACTCAAGGTGCGCGCGCGGGACGGGGTGCTGGTGCCGCTTTCGGAAGTGGTGCAGGTGATTCCGGAGCCGCGCGACTACCCGATCTATCACAAGGATCTGCTGCCGGTGGTCTATGTGTTCGGCGACATGGCGGGCAAGCTGGACAGCCCGCTGTACGGTATGTTCGGTATCAACGGCAAAATCAGCGGAACTGCATTGCAGCAGGGCGGCAACCTCGAGAGCTATTTCTTCAAGCAGCCCGGTGATCCCTACGCCGGCTATGCGTTGAAGTGGGATGGCGAATGGCAGATAACCTTCGAGACCTTCCGCGACATGGGCATCGCCTATGGCGTGGGACTGATCCTGATCTATCTGCTGGTGGTGGCGCAGTTCAAGTCGTATCTCGTGCCGCTGGTCATCATGGCGCCGATCCCGCTCACCATCATCGGCGTCATGCCCGGGCATGCGCTGCTGGGCAGCCAGTTCACCGCGACCTCGATGATCGGCATGATCGCGCTGGCCGGCATCATCGTGCGCAACTCGATCCTGCTGGTGGATTTTGTCAACCTGCAATTACGTGACGGCATGGCTCTAAAGCAAGCGGTGATCACTGCCGCCGGGGCGCGCGCCAAACCGATTGTCCTGACCGGTCTGGCGGCAATGCTGGGGGCTTTGTTTATCCTTGACGATCCGATCTTCAACGGGCTGGCCATCTCCCTGATTTTCGGCATCCTCGTCTCCACCGTGCTGACCTTGCTGGTCATCCCGGTGCTGTATTACGCCACGCTGTACAGGAAATTCCGGTAAAATTTTCGCCAACTTAAGTAAAGGTTTCATCATGAACGCAGAACGCATTACTCACATCGTCGCCGGGACATTTATCCTGTTGTCCCTGTTGTTGGGCGCGGAAAACAGCCCGCTGTTCGTGAACAAGAATTTTTTATGGTTGGCCGCCTTTGTCGGCGTGAACCTGCTGCAGAGCGGTTTCACTGCATTCTGTCCGCTGACCCGCATCCTGGTTAAATTCGGCATCAAGGAAGGTTCTTGCTGAATCCTGGAGCAGCAGTCGGCGAGTTAAAAAACTCGTTTCGGTCGCTACGCTTAACCCATATCAGCCTGGCGATGGTCGGACTGATGTGGATTTTGCCTTTTCTGCATTTTCGTCATCAATATCCGCTGACCACGTTCTATCAGGAATGGTGGAGCGCCTTGCTTGGCTTGCTGACGCTGACCCCGCTGGTTATGCGCGATTTTTGGCGACAGCCGGAAATCCCGCGCATCGTACAACTACCCGCCGGATTGATTGCCGTGCTGCTGCTGCAATCGGGCTTGGGCAAGGTCGCCTATTTCGATCAGTCTCTGCTGTATGCCTTGTATCTGCTGTTCGCGGCGTTGCTGATGATGCTCGGCGCCAGATTGCGCGACTGCTTCGGCTTGGCGGAGGTGGCGCCGGTACTTGCGATTTTCCTGTTGGTCGGTGCGGAACTCAGCGCTTTGGTCGGCGTGCTGCAGCATTACCGCTGGCATACCCCGTTGGATCCGGTGATCGTGATGAAGAGCTCATCCAGCGTGTTCGGCAATCTTGCCCAACCCAATCATTTCGCCAATTACATCGCGCTGGGGCTGGTCTCGCTCGGCTTGCTGCTTCAGCAGCATCGGCTTAAGGCGGGTTATGTGGCAGCACTGGCCATGCCGTTGCTGTTCGTGATGACCCTGAGCGGCTCGCGCAGCTCCTGGCTGTATTTGCTGATGATGGCCGGCCTGGCCTGGTGGTGGGCGCGCCGTGATGCCGCGCAGCGGCCGCTGTTGCGCTACGGCCTGTTGCTGATTGCCGGATTTGGCGTGATGCATCTGATCGTGCAATTGCCGTTCATGGCCGGTGCGGACAGCAGCATCAATACCATGCAGCGTTTATTCGGCGACGATGCAAGCGGCGGCATTCGCCTCTATCTGTGGCGCGAGGCAGGGCTGATGTTCATGCAATCGCCGTGGCTGGGGGCGGGGTTCGGGCAATTCGCCTGGCATCATTTTCAATTGTTGCCGGTATTGCATCCAGGCAATATCAGCGGCCTTTACAACAACGCCCACAATCTGATTTTCCAGATCGCGGCGGAAGCGGGCGTGGCCGGATTGCTGGTGCTGTTTGGATCGCTGGGGGTCTGGTTTTACGGCCTGAGGCGCGCGCCGCAGAGTGTCGCGCACTGGTGGGGTTACGCCGCATTGGGCGTGCTGGCTATCCACAGCCTGCTCGAATATCCGCTGTGGTACACCTATTTTGTCGCGGTTGCGGCGATCCTGCTGGGTGCGCTGGATGAGACACGTTTTCGGCTGGAATTGCGCCATGTGGGGCGCATGTCCGTGGCGTCGATCCTGCTGCTGGGCTTGATAACGCTGGTGCAGCTGCGCAGTGGCTATCACCAGCTTGAGCAGGTTCTGGCGATGCGCCCGGTTTCGGCGGCTGACCGCAGCGTATTCGAGCGTGTCAGGGATGGCCTGGTTGAGGTGCATGGCGGGTCGCTGCTGTCGCCTTATGCCGAGCTGTTCATGAGTTCGCTGATTGAGATCAAGGAAGAACACCTCAAGGAAAAACTGGAATTGAATACCCGCGTGATGCGCTTTGCGCCGACGGCTGCAGTGGTGTACCGTCAATCCTTGCTGCTGGCGCAGGCCGGCCAGCAGGAGCAGGCCAAGACCATACTGGAACAGGCCATCTGGTCCTATCCCGGGGATTTTGCCGGTCTGCTCCGGCAGATGACAGGACTGGCGGAGAAAGACCCCGCGCATTTTTCAGCTCTGCTAGAATTCGCCCTCCAAAAAGAACAGGAGTACCGGCGTGCAGTTCATTACCAGTAATATTCTTCCGATTTCCATTGCATTACTCAGCGGCTCCATGCTGTTCTGGTCGATATTCGGCAACCGCATCCGCGGCATCAAGGAGGTGGATTGCGCTGCGGCCTTGCAGCTTATCAACCATAAGAATGCGCTGGTGCTGGACGTGCGCGAGGATGGCGAATACAAGCTCGGACATATTCTGGATGCCACGCTGATTCCGCTCGGCAAGCTCAACGAGCGCATTGGCGAGATCGAAAAATACAAGGAGCAGCCCATTGTGGTGGTGTGCCGCACTGGCAACCGTTCCGGTACGGCTTGCGCTGTGTTGGGCAAGCGCGGCTTTACCCAGGCCTACAACCTGGCCGGCGGCGTAACGGCTTGGCAGAAGGCTAATTTGCCCCTGAAAAAATGATGGTAAAGGTGTTGATGTATTGCACTGCAGTCTGCCCGTACTGCATCCGTGCCGAACAGTTGTTGCAGTGCAAGGGTGTGAAGGAGATCGAAAAGATACGCGTCGATTTGCAGCCGGAATTGCGTGTGGCGATGATGGAAAAAACCGGACGGCGTACCGTGCCGCAAATTTATATCGGCGGCGAATATGTCGGCGGCTATGACGAGCTTGCAGCGCTCGACCATGCCGGCAAACTGAATGCATTATTGGCAAAATAATCACTGAGGAGACAATATGACCGAGAACGCCCAAGAAAATGCTCAACCCGAATTCAACATGGAGAAAATCTATGTGAAGGATCTCTCACTGGAGATTCCGCACGCACCGCAGATTTTCCTGGAACGTGAAAGCCCGCAAATCAATGTGCAGTTGAATACCCAAGCCGCGGCAATCGAGACAGGTGAGCATCATGAAGTGACCATCACCGCCACAGTGACGGCAAAGGTCGGCGAGAAAGTGATGTTCCTGATCGAAGCCAAGCAGGCGGGTATTTTCGGGGTGCGCAATATGCCGGACGGAGAGTTGGAGCCGATTCTGGCGGTGATGTGCCCGAACATCCTGTTCCCGTATTTGCGCGAAGTGGTTTCGGATGTTGCGGTGCGCGCCGGTTTCGCACCGGTGCTGCTGAACCCGATCAACTTCGATGTGCTTTATCACCAGCAGAAACAGCAGCAGGCGCAGGCCGCAACAACGACTACGCACTGATGAAATCAATGAATCCGCTGAGACTGGCTGTTCTGTTCGCGCTGTTTTATGGCGCGAACACGGCACATGCGGTGGATTATGTGTCAGTCAGCGAGAGCAGCGCGATACTCTACGACGCGCCTTCGCTCAAGGCGAAAAAATTGTTTGTAGTGAATCGCTACATGCCTTTCGAACAGATCGTCACGCTGGATAACTGGGTCAAGGTACGCGACCGTTCCGGCGCGTTGTATTGGGTGGAAAAGCGCGTGTTAATCAGCAAGCGCTATGTGTTTGCGCTGCTGCCGCTGCTGGATGTGCGCGCCGAACCCGATCCGGGAGCGGCACGCCTGTTCCAGGTGCGTCAGCAAGTGGCATTGGAACGTCTTGAATCAACCGGCACCGGCTGGGTCAAGGTGCGCCATCAGGACGCAGATGTCGGCTATGTGCGCAGCACAGAGGTCTGGGGCGACTGAAAGAAATGAATATCACCGTCATCGGTGCAGGGGCATGGGGGACCGCCATCGCCATTAGCCTGTCCGCCAGCCACCGGGTCACGCTGTGGTCGATCGATGCGGCCCAAATCGAAGCAATGCGCGCCCTGCGCTTCAACCAGAGCTTTCTTCCGGACATTCCATTGCCGGAAAACCTCAATCTGAGTGCAGATCTTTCAGCCGCCCTGAACGGTGCGGAACTGGTGATTGTCGCAGTTCCCGTTGCCGCGTTGCGTTCCGTGCTGAAAGAAATAGCCCAACTGCCTGGACGCTTCGGGGTGATATGGGTGTGCAAGGGATTCGAGGCGGAGACTTCGCTGCTGCCGCACCAAGTGGCGGCCGAGGTGCTACCGGGAGAGTTTCCGCGAGGTGTGTTGTCCGGCCCCAGTTTTGCGCAGGAAGTCGCACGCGGCCTCCCTGCCGCGTTGACGCTTGCCTCTGCTGACGAGGAGTTCGCGCAACACACGGCACAAGCACTGCATCACGCGCGCTTGCGCATCTATGCCAGCAGCGACGTGATCGGCGTGGAAGTCGGCGGGGCAGTGAAGAACGTGATGGCGATAGCCGCCGGTATCTGCGACGGCATGGGGCTGGGCTATAACGCACGCGCCGCCTTGTTGACGCGCGGCTTGGCTGAGATTACCCGGCTCGGACTGAAGCTCGGCGGGCGTCCCGAAACGCTGGGCGGCTTGTCCGGTGCGGGCGATTTGATCCTCACGTGCACCGGCGATTTATCGCGCAACCGCCAAGTCGGCCTGCTGCTGGTGCAGCAGCATGAACTGCCCGAGATTCTGCACCGGCTCGGGCACGTCGCCGAAGGCGTCTACACGGTACGCGAGGTGCATCACCTTGCGCAACGCCTGGGTGTTGCGATGCCGATCAGCGAGGCCGTCTATCGCATCCTTTACGAACATACCCCTGTTACGGATGCCGTCGCCGAATTATTGAACCGCGCGCCTAACCTGGAATTCAACCAGTAGGAGGCGGGGTTATCCAGCATGCGGGTTGAGCAGTACGCCGTCAAACCCGCATTGCCGCCATGCCTCGAACACCGCCACGGCCACTGTATTCGACAGATTCAGGCTGCGGCTGTGCGGCAGCATCGGCAGGCGCAACCGATGTTCTTCATCGAATTGATCCAGCACCCCGGCGGGCAGGCCGCGGCTTTCCGGCCCGAACAAAAATGCGTCACCCGCCTGGTAGCGGGCCGCGTGAAATGGCTGCGAACCCTTGGTGGTCAGTGCAAAAACGCGTAACGGATCGAATCCCGACAGGCAATCCTGCAATTCGTCATGCACGCTCACTGCCGCAAACTCATGATAATCCAGCCCGGCACGGATCAGCTGTCTGTCTTCCAGCGAGAAGCCAAGCGGCCTGATCAAATGCAATTGGCAACCGGTGTTGGCACACAGGCGGATGATATTGCCGGTATTCGGCGGGATTTCCGGCTGATATAGAATCACATGAAACATGAGAATTATCCGGCAAGGCTTGTCAGTGTCAGGAAAAACGGCTAACTTCCTGACTTAAGAAGCTGTCTCGATAAAAAATATTCTGAAGGAATGATTATGGCGCGTCCTGAGAAAGTTCGCTTGGGCGATTTGCTGGTTCAGCAGAAGCTCATATCGCAAAACCAGCTTGAGTTCGCGCTTGAGCAGCAAAAGCGTAGCGGACGCAAGCTGGGACGTGTGCTGGCGGATAATGCTTTCGTCACGGAAGAGCAGATTTCCGAGGCGCTCGCCAAGCAACTCAGCATTCCCTATATCAATCTCAAGTACTACAACATCAATCCCGAGCAAGTCCGGCTGCTGCCGGAAAACCAGGCGCGGCGTTTCCGTGCGATTGTGCTGGAGGAGCGCAATGGCATGTTGCTGATCGGGATGGCCGACCCGACTGACTTGTTTGCCTTTGATGAAATTGGGCGCATCGTCAAGCGCGACGTCGACGTGGCAGTGGTCACTGAAGGCCAGTTGCTGGAGAGCATCGACCGGGGCTACCGGCGCACCGAAGAAATCACCGGGCTGGCGCGCGAGCTCAGCGAGGATCTGGGCGACACCTATGTGGATTTCGGCACTCTGACCGCTACCGCCGGAACCGAGGAAGCGCCGGTGGTCAAGCTGCTGCAGACCATATTCGACGATGCCACGCAGATCCGCGCATCGGACATCCACATCGAGCCGCAGGAAAGCCGCCTGATGATCCGCTTCCGCATCGACGGCTCGCTGCATCTGCAGATGGAAGCCGACAACAAGATCGCGCCCGCGCTGGTGTTGCGCGTCAAGCTGATGTCCGGCCTGGATATTTCCGAAAAGCGCCTGCCGCAGGACGGGCGCTTCCATGTGCGGGTACGGGAGCAAGGCGTGGATGTGCGCATTGCCACCTGCCCGACGCAATATGGCGAAGCGGTGGTGATGCGTTTGCTGCGCCAGGAGGGCGGCATGATCGGTCTGGACAAGCTGGGGATGCCGTCCGGGATGCTGAAACGCTTCCGCGAAATCATCCGGCGCAGCAACGGGATGGTGCTGGTGACAGGGCCGACCGGCAGCGGCAAGACCACCACGCTGTATGCCGCGCTGGCCGAAATAAACACCATCGACCAGAAGATCATCACCGTGGAAGACCCGGTAGAATACCGTTTGCCGGGCATCAATCAGGTGCAGGTGAATGAGAAGATCGATCTGACTTTTTCGCGGGTGCTGCGTTCAGCGTTGCGGCAAGACCCGGACGTGATCCTGGTCGGCGAAATGCGCGATGCGGAAACCGCGCAAATCGGCCTGCGCGCCGCGATGACCGGCCATCTGGTGTTTTCTACCCTGCACACCCGCGATGCTGCCGGTACGCTGTTCCGCCTGGTGGATATGGGTACGCCGCGCTTCATGGTGGCCTCGTCGGTACAGGTCGTCATTGCACAGCGATTATTGCGGCGCGTCTGCGGAAGCTGCAGCGAAGCGCATATTCCCACGCCGCAGGAAAGCGAGTGGCTGAAGGCCGAAGGCGTGCCACCGGAGCAATGGGGAGGCTTGCTGCACGGGCGGGGTTGCTCACATTGTAACGGCACCGGTTATCGCGGCCGCATGGGCGTGTATGAAATGCTGGAAATGAACCGCGAACTGGTCGAGGCGGCAGCGCACGAAAGCGTCAGCCACTTTATGCAGGTCGCCCAGCAGCATATGCGCGGCAAAACCATCCTTGATCATGCTCTGGATCAATTGAAGCAAGGCAGTACAACAGTCGCCGAGGTGATGCGCATCAGCAACCAGGTGGAAGACTGACGGTGGGCGTTTTCGCCTACAAGGGTCGCGATGGGCGCGGCGAGCTGGTGGAAGGCACACTGGAGGGCGATGATAGCGGGGCCATTGCCGATCAACTTGTGAGAAATGGCATTACGCCCACCGAAATCAGGTCGTCCCGCGCTATGTCGGGCAGCACAACCGGCGGCGCGGTGGGCAAGCCGGATTGGTTCAAACGGCTGTTCACCGAGAAACCCATCACCCCGATGGATCTGCTGCTGTTCAGCCGCCAGATGTATACCCTGCTCAAGGCCGGCGTGCCCATCATGCGCGCGCTGGCGGGGTTGCAGGAATCCACGCAAAACCTGACCTTTGCCGCAATGATCCAGGATTTGCGCGAAAGCCTGGACAGCGGGCGCGAACTCAGCACGGCCATGCGCCGCCATCCCAAGGTCTTTTCGCCATTCTATGTCAGCATGGTGCAGGTGGGTGAAATGACCGGCATGCTGGACGAGACCTTCATCCGACTGTATGACCATCTGGAATTCGAACGCGATATGCGCGAACGCATCAAGACTGCGATGCGCTATCCCACCTTTGTGATGCTGGCCATGGCGATCGCCATCGTGATCGTCAACCTGTTCGTGATTCCCGCGTTTGCCAAGGTGTTTGAAGGCTTTCACGCCGAGCTTCCGCTCATGACCAAAATGCTGATCGGTTTTTCCGGATTCATGGTGAACTACTGGATACTGATGCTGGCCGTGGCTGCCGCCGCGGTGCTGGGCTTTCGCTCCTATATCAACACGCCGGATGGGCACTACAAGTGGGATCGATACAAATTCAAACTGCCGATTGCCGGAAAGATCATTCTCAAATCCACCTTGGCGCGGTTCGCGCGCAGCATAGCGCTTTCCTTCAAGAGCGGGATGCCTATCCTGCAAGGGCTGAGCGTGGTCAGCATGGTGGTGGATAACGAATTCATGCGCGACCGCATCGAGCAGATGCGCGAAGGTGTGGAGCGCGGCGAGAGTATCCTGCGCACCGCGGTCGCAGCCGGCATGTTCAATCCGGTGGTATTGCAGATGATCGCGGTGGGCGAAGAGACCGGCGATCTGGACGGGCTGATGTTCGAGGTGGCCGACATGTACCAGCGCGAGGTCGAATACGATGTAAAGACCCTGAGCTCGCAAATTGAACCGATCCTGATCGTGTTCCTTGGTATATTGGTGCTGATACTCGCCCTCGGGGTATTCCTGCCGATGTGGGATCTCGGCAAGGCTGCGATGCATCGATGAGGCCCAGGATCGAAGATCGAGGATCGAGCGAGCCGGGAAGCCGGGTTGGTTTAACCCGATCCTCGCTCCCCGCTCCTGATGAAACCCCTAGCCATTCCACTAGGCTGTCAAGGAACGACAACCAAGTGGCTGGTTATCGATCCTCAAGAGGTTTCACGCTCATAGAACTGCTCGTAGTAATCATCATCGTTGTGGTAATGATGGGCTTGTTTCTCAATCGTATGCTGTTTTACGTGGAACAGGCCGAGAAGACCGCCATGGAAGAGGTGGCGGGCGCGATACAGAGCGCGCTGGCCATGCAATATGGCCAGATCCTGACGCGCGGCAAGCCGTCCGACGTGCCGCTATTGGCGCAGGACAACCCGATGAACTGGCTGCAGAAAAAGCCACGCAATTATGCCGGGGAGTTCTACGATCCCACCACGCTGACTGTGGGGTCCGGCAACTGGGTGTTCGACCTCAAGACGCGCGACCTGGTCTATGTCGTGCGCAATGCCAATTACTTCAAGCCGGGCAAGGATGGCAAGAAATGGATACGGTTTCACGTCGCTATAAACCATGAGGTTTCGCGCCTGCCGTCGCTGCAAAGCGCCCCTGCCGAATTGACCGGTACGCTGTTCGAGCCAGTCGAGCCATATTCGTGGTTCTGAGCATATAATGAGAAATATGTTACTCAATCCAATCGATGGGACATCATGATTGCTAACTCAGTAAGCATTATTTTGTGGCGTTCACTGGCAATCTTTTTGATCGTCGGCGCGTTAACGGGCGTTGCGGTTTCCCTGCTGCTCATCTTCAAGCCGCATCTCATGGCGCGTGCCAACCGGTTGGCGAACCGCTGGATTTCCACGGATCATCTGAATCAATTGCTGGATCGCAGCATCAGCATCGAACACTGGTTCTATCGGCACCATCGCCTGCTGGGCGTGCTGATTGTCTTTGGCGCATGCTACATCCTTGTGTATTTCGGCCTGCTGTTCGACAAGCCAGTCGCGCTGCAACGCCTGTCCGGCTATATGCCGGTCCGGCTGCTGGATATGTTGCTGGATGTCCTGGCGCTTGCCTCGCTGACCGGCGCCGCAGTTGCGCTGTTTGTCGGTTTGTTTCTCTGCCTGCGTCCCAGCCTGCTGCGCGGTATCGAAGAATCGGCCAACCAATGGATATCCTCGGATTGCGCCATCAGGCTGCTGGATATTCCGCGCGATCAAATGGAGCGGTTTGTTGCTGTACATACCCAACGGATCGGCTGGTTGTTGCTGTTGGGCAGCATCTACCTGTTTCTTTCCGTGCTTCGTGTATTGATGTAGCGGGAATATCAACCCATCTCCTGGTAGGGCCGCGGTTGCATGTTTGCCGGAATTGGAATACAGTGCGATCGTCCTGTAATGTTCCTGCTGCGGCAAGAGCTTGGCGGGCAAAGTGAAAGTTCGACAATCTGGGTTGCGGCCCTTTGATGAGGCGCAGGGCAGGCCTCGAAACTTTAGGAGAGAAAAATGAAGCGACAATCTGGTTTTACTCTGATTGAGTTAATCATGGTAATTGTGATTCTTGGGATTCTGGCAGCGACCGCGTTGCCGAAGTTTGTGGATTTGAGTGCGGATGCGAAACAGGCTGCCTTGAAAGGGATTGCTGGTTCCATAACATCCGGAGCGAATATTAATTACGCCGCAAGAGCAGTCAGCAGTGTGTCGGGGTTTACAGTCGTAACATCCGTTACTTCTTGCACTACTACCTTAGCGCAATCTATGGTCGACCCGAGTACAGTGCTCACTACTGGATACACAATTACTGGTACCGCACCGAATTGTTTGATTGATTACAACCCGGTCGCCACGAATGTTAGTCCTGTTTCGTTTGTGGTTCCTGTGACCAATTAATCTGGCACGCGTAGCGGATGATGGGGGTGGATCACGGTTTTCTTGTTATTTGACACATCACGCTGAAACAAAGCATGGGGAGACTTCGGTCTCCCCATGCTTTTGGGAGCGGGATGAATCCCGCCATTTTTCAATGCGCCAACAGATTCAGGCTGGATGTGCCCTGTACACCCCACTATTTTCTATTGCGGCCGGTGGTTTTTGCTACACTGAACATTTGCATGTCTGTTGAATAACCAGGAAATCTGAGAGCGTTCTGACCCAATGCGTATCACCCAGAATTGGCCACCAGACCGCAAGGCAGCATTTGGCATGACGCGTGCAATCTGGTTTTGGTTCGCGTGTGGATGGCACAAGAGAAATATGATATCGAATTTATGGCGCGGCATGAATAAATGAATAGCTGGAATGGAAACGGTCTGAATGTTGCACTGCCATATCAGCGCGGCTTTACGCTGGTCGAGTTGGTGATGACGATGATCATCGTCGGCATTCTTGCAGTAGCGGTCGTGCCACGTTTTATTGATACCAATGCGTTTCAATCACGCGGTGCGGCTGATCAGGTAAAGGCGGCATTGCGTTATGGGCAGAAAGTTGCGATCGCGCAGCATCGTAATGTGAGTGTGACGATTTCTGCTGCCGCATCTTCGGACTGCGGCGCCGCGCTGGCGGCAGGCAATGTCAGCTGTGTAATCTCAAATTCCGTAACCGTTACGCCAGCACTTCCCAGGACGGTGACTTTCGATGCCTTGGGTCGACCAGTTCCGAACGCGGCGGATTTGGTCACTGTGGGCGCAACCGCAATTACCGTCGAAGCAGAGACCGGCTATGTTCACTCGCCATAATCAACGCGGTATCAGCCTGATCGAGCTGGTCATGTTCATCGTCATCGTCAGCGTCGCGCTGGCGGGGATTCTTCTGGTGCTGAACGTCACCACAAAAAGCAGCGCCGATCCGCTGGTCCATAAGCAAGCCTTGGCGATCGCCGAGTCGTTGCTGGAAGAAGTGGCACTGATGCCATTCACTTTTTGTGATCCCGACGACCTCAATGCGGCATCTGCCGTTTCCGCCACTGTCGGGGGTGGCGGCTGCAATTCGACCGTAGAGGCGATGGGGCCGGAAAATGCCTTTGCCGAGCAGCCTACAGCCGAAACGCGTTATCACACCACGACGCCATTCGATAACGTCAACGATTATCACGGCTTTAACAGTGTTGCAGACGGGGGCATCAGGGATGTTACCGGAAACACGATTACGGCATTGAGCGGTTACTCCGCCAGCATCAATGTGAGTAATGCGACATTGCCCAATGTGGCTGCGGGAGATGCGTTGCTCATCGCCGTCACCGTCACCGGCCCGGACGGCCAGCCGGTGACAGTCGAGGGCATCCGCACTCGCTACGCGCCGAGGACGTTGCCATGACCGGGGTAGTCGAAAGTGGACCGGCACTTCGTGCCTCAGTGGAAAGTGGAAAAACCAGCACTCCTAGCCGGCCTCTCCTTGCACTTTCCCCACTCCCTACTTCCCACTCCCTGCTCCCCAGTAAGGGTTTCACCCTGGTGGAGATGATCATCGTGATCGTCATCACCGGCATCATCGGCGGCATCGTCGCGGTGTTCCTCAAGGCGCCGATTCAACAATACATCGACGTTGCGCGCCGCGCCGGCATGACTGACATCGCCGATACCGCGTTGCGCCGCATCACCCGCGATCTGCGTTTGGCGTTACCGAACAGCGTACGCGTGACGGGTACCTGTGATGGTGCTGCTACTTGTTTCATCGAGTTTCTGCCGACCAAAGGGGGCGGGCGCTATCGCGCGGGGGCGGGCGGGGACGAGCTAGACTTTACATCCGCCACGGATAACGCTTTCGAGGTGCTGGGGCCGATGCCGACGGGCATCGCCGCCGGTACGGATCAGATCGTGGTGTACAACCTCGGAATAACGGGTGCGGATGCCTATGCGGGCAATACCACGGCGACGCATAACCGCCGCCCGGTAAGCGGGGTGGGTGCGAATAGTGTGAATGTCACGTCGGCCAATGCGTTGCCTTTCGATTCGCCGGGGCATCGCTTTCATGTGATTTCCACCCCGGTGACCTATGTGTGTTCCCCCGTCTCGGGCGGCACAGGCGGCACATTGCGCCGTTACCACGGATATGCGATCCAGGCTGCACAGCCGGCAGACATTGCTGCCGCGCCACTTTCAACGGCGAGCAGCGCCTTGCTGGCAACGAGCGTCAGCAGTTGCCGCTTCGCTTACGATGCGTTTGTGGTCGCGCAGCGTTACGGCCTGGTGACGATGAATCTCGGCATCAGCGAAGCAGGCGAAACCGTCACGCTATACAGCGCGGCACATGTGAGCAGTCAGCCATGAAGACGATTCATAAGATGCAACGCGGTTTCAGCTTGGTCTCTGCCATCTTTTTGCTGGTGGTGATCGCCGCGCTTGGCGTGTTTGCGGTCACGCTTTCCACGACCCAGCAGCAGAGTGCTGCGCTGGACGTGCTTGGCGCGCGGGCCTATCAGGCGGCGCGGGCGGGGATAGAGTGGGGCGCGTATCAGGTGATCAGCAACCCGGCGGCAATCTGTTCGCCGGGTGGTGCATCCAATCCGGTGGCGATGCCCGGTGCGCCGAGTACCCTGTCGGTCTTCACGGTAGACGTGAGTTGCTGGGGCTATGCGCCGGTATCCGAGGCGGCGCATACCGTCAACATGTACCGGCTGGTTTCAACCGCAACACAGGGCACGGCGGCAACGCAGGGCTACGTCGAGCGGCAGATGACGGCTACAATCGCGCAATAGGATCTTGGGCCGCCCGGATAATAAAGTGTGGCCGGATCGGCTGAGTTAGTCAGGAGAAAAGAAGCTGTATGGATATGATGTGGCGCAAAAGTTCTGGGGTGGCAGCATGAGCGTACAAGCTGGTGCGTCGGGAAGAGCCATGAGCCGGCTCGCCAAATCGTTCATGCTGCTTCTGTCATCCGTTGGGTTGTTGGGCACGGTAAATGTGAATGCGGCAACTTGTACGTCCATAGCCACCGGCAATTGGAGCCTGGCGTCTACTTGGTCGTGCGTTGGCCTTCCGACAGCCACCGTTCCGGGAGCTGCCGACGCCGTCATCATTGCTGCCGCCAATCCTCCCCACACGGTCACGGTCAACGTCAATTCTGCAGCCCTTTCAGTGACGTTTACCGGCGGAACCCGTAACGGCACGTTAAACCTCGGCCCGGCAATCACGTTGAATGTGACGAATGCTGTCACCATAAACCCTTCCACCAACAGTACTGCAGGCCGTAATACAAAATCCCTCAACGTAGGCTCCGGTACGCTTATCGCAGCGAGCATCAGTATCACCAGCGGTACTGCGGCTGCACGCGTTTCTCAGGTAACCGTGAGCACAGGTACTATCACCACCCCCGGCTCGATCATTTTTGCGGGCACTGCCACTGCCGCTCAACTGATTTCCACTGGTGCCAGCACGATCAATATCGGGAGTAATCTCGCCAGCGGCGGCGCACTTACCACCGGCGGCACCGGTACTATCAATTTCAACGGTGCTGCGGCACAAACTATCGGTTCTTACGCTACATACAACAATCTCACGATCAACAATGCGGCCGGTGTTACGCTCAGCGGCCCGATTACAGCGAGCGGGACGCTCACGCTGGGCAGCGGTAGCGTTACGACGGGCGCCAATACACTGACGCTGGCGGCCAGTTGTCCGGGCAGCATCAGCCGTACCAGCGGCTACGTTATCGGTAATCTGCAGCTGACATTTCCGGGGGGGGGCAGCACTTGCACCTACCATGTTGGCGACAGCATCGGCTATGCGCCGGTCACCGTGTCGATGGTTGGCGCGACGTCCGGAACGCTGACCGGACGGGCTGATGCCGGAGATCACCCAGATACGATCTCATCCAGTTCGGGGATCGATGCGGCGAAGAGTGCCAACCACTACTGGACGCTGACTGCGGGAACACTCACCACCTACATCAGCTACTCGGCCACGTTCCAGTTCTGCGCCAATACCGGCTCCTGCGTTATCCCGACCGAGCTGGATACGGGCGCCAACACGGCCAATTTCATTGTGGCGCGGAAATTTTCCGGTGCCTGGTCAATGCCGGCCATCGGCACCAGGACTGCCTATTCCACTCAGGCCACCGGCATCACCAGCACCAGCGGTTTTGGCGAGTTCGCGGTAGGCGGAGCCAACCTGTGTTTCAGCGATTCTTTCGCGGGAACGCTCGGCAGTAACTGGTCGGTAGGCAGCAAATCAGGAACCTTCACACCGGCCATCGTCTCCGGCCGTCTCAGGTTGACGGATGCGACTACCGGCCAGGCCACCTGGGCGACATTGCAGCGGCTTATACCGGCAGCGGGCAACAAGGTGACGGTGGAGTTCGATCATTTTGCCTATGGCGGCACCGGCGCCGACGGTATGGCAGTGGTTTTCTCCGATGCTTCGGTGGCACCTGCAGCCGGTGCCTTCGGGGGGTCTCTGGGCTACGCCCAGAAAAGCAATCCGGGTTCCGATTGCGTGATTGTCGGGGGCTGTCCCGGATTCGCAGGCGGCTGGCTTGGCGTAGCGCTGGACGAATACGGCAACTTTTCAAACCCAAGCGAGGGCCGCTACGGAGGCACGGGGTTTATCCCCGATTCGGTGTCGGTCCGCGGCTCCGGTGCGGGTGTGTCCGGTTACCGGTTTCTGCAGGGTACCCCGGCGCTCAGCCCGGGTGTTGACGGCAACAATGTGCCACCCGGTACGGTCGCGCACCGTTATCGCATCATCATCGATCACACCGATTCCGTGCATGCCTATGTATCGGTCGAACGGGATACGACCTCCGGGGCTGGCACGGCCTACACGCCGCTGGTCGCGCCGTTCGATGTCAAGGATCCGGGTTACAGCCAAGGCAATATACCCGCCAGTTTTAACCTGTCCTTTACCGGCTCCACCGGTGCTGCCACCAATATCCACGAAATCAAGAACCTGAACATCTGCACCGCGCAGACGCTGACGGCGCCTTCGCTGCATCACGTCCAGATCGAGCATGGCGGCAGCGCCTGCACCTCCGGTGCTACGCCGGTCACCGTCAAGGCCTGCGCCGATGCGGGTTGTACTGCGCTTTATTTGGACAGCGTGACGGTTGACCTGACCCCGAACGCTGGCGGTGGGCGGACATGGACGCCGGCTGAACCGGTGACATTCTCTGGCGGTTCGGTTGCCATGACGCTGGCCAATACCGCCGCAGGCACCGTGACACTGGGCGGGACGGCAACCTCGCCCACGGCTGGCTACGCAACCCAGTGTTTCAATGGCGCGACGCAGACCTGCGCTCTGGTGTTCAGTGCCTGCACGGTCGATGCGGTCGAGGTCACGGCTCTGGTGGATACGCCGATTTTTACCAAATTGGCGAATACGGCGTTCAATCTGGATGTTGTGAGAAGAGGGGGCACTCCAAGTGTCACCGCGGTGGAACTTGTGGATGCCAGCGGTGGCACGTGCAGTAGCTATACGGCACTTGTCAGCACGATCACACCAACGGCGTTCAATCTCAACAACGCTACCCCCCGGCGGACGGTCACATTCACCTACAACGACGCGGCGCCCAACGTCAAGGTGCGCATGACAACATCGAGTCCTGCGTCGGTGTCATGCTCGAGCGACAACTTCGCGATCCGCCCTCAAGCCTACACCGTGACGAGCTCGGCCTCCAACCCGGGAGCCGGTGGTATGCCCGTGCTGCGGGCGGGCACGGATGCCTTTTCGTTGACCGCTACCGCTGTCTATGGCGCAACCCAGACCAGTGGCTACACCGGCACCCCAAGATTCAATGCCAGCCTGGTCTTTACCAGTCTGGCGCATCTGGGTGCTGTCACGACGGCAACTTTCCCACCGGCAAGTTCCGGTGCATCGACTGCCAGCGGATTCAAATACGACGAGGTGGGCAACTTCGGTCTGAATCAGTACGCGGTCTATGACGATGCCTTCTCGACGGTAGATTCCGTCAAGGGCGAATGCACACCGGGTTTCAGCAATGTGCTGGATGGCAACGGCAAATATTCCTGCCAGTTCGGCTCGGCTGCAGCCGGCCCCTTCGGCCGCTTCGTGCCGGACCATTTCACCGTGACGGGCACGGTCAGCAATGCCTGTGCGTCAGGCGCCTTCACTTACATGGGGCAGTCCTTCGCACTGGCTCAGGCGGGAGTGGTGCAGGCCAGAAATTCTGCCGAAGGCGTGACGGCCAATTACGCCGGAACCTATGCGCCGGGCAGCGTCAGCTTCGGCGCCGAGGATTTCGATTCCGGGATCGACTTGGGCGGTTCGCTGGTGTTTACCGGTCCTCCTCCTACTCCTCTTTCGGGAACATGGGCGGGGGGTGTTTTTACTCTGACGGGCGGCGCGACCGCCGTGACCTTCGCGCGTCCAACGGCCCCGTCCGGCCCCTTCGAACAGTTCAACATGGGACTGACCGTGACCGATGCCGATGTGGCGACCGTGCCGAGGGTGGCCGGTGCCGACTTCGAGCCCGGCGCCATCGGCGGCGCCGCGACCTACCGAAGCTTCGCCGGCAGCCCCCTGAGAATGCGCTTCGGGCGGCTGAAACTTGCCAATGCGCATGGCTCGGAATTGCTCAATTTGCCGGTTCCGATGGAGGCGCAATATTGGAATGGCAGCGCATTCGTCAGAAATGCGGAAGACAGCTGCACACAGGTCGGTGCAGCCAATATCGGGCTTGCCAATTACACCAGGAACCTCGCTGCGGGCGAAACGGTGGTCAGCACCGGAGCGGCATTCAATGCCGGCGTCGGCAGTCTGACGCTTTCCAAGCCGGGTGCAGCGAACAATGGCAGCGTCGATCTTGTCGTCAATCTGGGCGCCACCGCGACTGAGATACCGTGCATTGCGCTGACCCCCGATCCCGTCACCGGAGGGGCAAATCTCGGTTATCTGCAAGGCAAATGGTGTGGCGCTGTCTATGACAAAGACCCGACGGCGCGTGCCACCTTTGGCGTGTTCAAGGGAGGCAACGAGTTCATGGACCTGCGCGAAACTTATTGATGTGATTTTGTTGGCACTGTCCTTGGTGCAAGCCCGGTATGATGGATATCCATGGGTGCGCGCCATGCATCTGCCGCGCAAAACAACTAACCCTAAGCATTTGGATGCTATTTTTCCATAAAATCAATTGACAACAATGAGTTGTTGAATTAAGTTCGCGTCAATTATGCAAATTCCGCGCATCTCTTCGCTATTCGAGTCAAAGAGCCTTGGTGGCGGTCGGCTCGCCATCACTCTGGGCGCGCATGGCGTTTATCTGGCGAAAGTCAGGTTCAGCGGGGTGATGCCGCAAGTGGTGCGCTGCGAATATCACGAGATTGGTGCAATATCGGCGGCCGCGTTGGAGAAGCTGCGCAATGAGTCGAAACTTGGCGGCTATCATTTCACCATGCTGCTGGCCCCGGGCGAATATCAGATATTGCTGGTCGAGGCTCCCAATGTCCCTGACGAGGAGCTGAGGACGGCGATCCGCTGGAAAATCAAGGATAGCCTGAGCTACCACATCGATAATGCCACGGTGGATGTATTGCAGATTCCTGCCAGCAAATCCAGCCCGGCGCGTGCGCAATCCATGTATGCGATTGCCGCAGCCAACGACATCATCCAAAAGCATATGGCGTTATTCGAGCAGGCGAAGCTCAAACTGGATGTGATCGATATCCCAGAATTGGCGCAGCGCAACATTGCCGCGCTGTTCGAACAGGAAGATCGTGCCTTGGTACTGCTGTCTTTCGACGATAGCGGAGGCTTGCTGACGTTTACTTCGGGCGGTGAGTTGTATTTGTCGCGGCGTATCGAGATCAGTGCGGGGCAATTGCAGGACGCCAACGAAAATCTGCGTGAGCAATGCCGCGATCGCGTCGAGCTGGAATTGCAGCGTTCACTGGATTATTTCGACCGCCAGTTCAACCATCTGCCGGTGAGCCGGGTATTGGTCAGCGCGCCAGATAGCGCCGGCCTGGTGGAGTTTCTGGCTGCGGTAATCGGTGCGAAAGTGGAAAGACTGGATTTGTCGCAGGCGATGGATATCGGCGCAGTACCGGCGCTGGCCGATAGCGAATTCGCCGCATACGCATTGCCGGTGCTGGGCGCGGCGTTGCGTCGGGAAGGGCACGCGCCATGAGCCAGCAGATCAACCTGTTCAATCCGGCCTTTGTGAAGCAGCGCAAGCATTTTTCGCTGTCGACGATGTTGCAAGGATTGGGGTTGATTGTAGTTGGCTCACTGTTTTTTTACGGCTATGCGGACTACCAAGTTGATCAGCTCGGCAAACAATCGGAGGAAAGCGGTAAACGCTACCAGTCCGAACAGGCGCACTTGGCGCGCTATGCCAAGGAATTTTCCCCGCAACAGGCCAATCAGGCATTGCAGGAAGAGGTGCGGCGGCTGGAAAAACAGGTCGCCGATCAGGCCGAATTGATTGAAATCATCAAGTCCGGTGCGGTGGGCAATACCACCGGTTATTCGGAATATATGCGCGCCTTCTCGCGCCAGATAGCGCAGGGGCTGTGGCTGACCGGCTTCAAGGTGACCGGCGACGCGGCGCAAATCAGCCTGAGTGGTGCAGCGGTGGATCCCGACCTGCTGCCCGCGTACATTCAGCGTCTGGGCAAGGAAAGCATCATGCGCGGCAAGACTTTTGCCACCCTGCAAATGCGGCAGCCCAAGGCTGGCGTAAGCCAAGGGGGTGGCGCAAGCCAGGGCGCAACTCCGCGCTATGTCGAATTTATCCTGCACTCCGGCACGGATGGCGAGGCCAAAAAATGAAGCGCTACTGGGAATTGGCATGCAGCAAGATAGACGGCATGCCGCTACGCGAGCGCGTGATGATTTTCCTGGCGGCGGCGTTTGTGGCGGTCGCGCTGCTCAATGCGCTGTTGCTGGATCCTTTGCTGGCGAAGCAAAGAGCATTGTCGGCGCAGGTAGTGCAACAGCAGGAGAAAATGAAGGAATTGCAGGCGCAGGTGCAGGGCTTGTTGCAAGCCAGGCGTGAAGATGAACACTCGCCGCTGCGCAGCCGGTTGGTGCAGTTCAAGCGGCAGTTGCAAGAACAGGACGGCTATTTGCAAAGCCGCCGCGACCGGCTGGTCGAGCCGGATAAAATGGCTGATTTGCTGGAGCAGGTGCTGAATAAAAACGACAAGCTGCAACTGGTCGAACTCAAAACCCTGCCGGCGAGCCCGCTGGTTGAAAAACCCCCGTCGGCCACTGCGGATTTGCCGGCCGCGCAAAAGCAGGTCTTCAAGCATGGCATACAGATCACCGTGCGCGGCGGTTATCTGGACATGCTGAGTTACCTTGCCGCGCTGGAGAAGATGCCGGCGCAGATGTTTTGGGGGGAGATCAGCTTCAGTGTGGATAAATATCCCGATGCGGTGCTGACGCTGACCCTGTACACCTTGAGTCTGGGCAAGACATGGCTGACGGTATGATGCGCAACCTGTTTCGCACCACTCTCGCTTTAACCACAGTGCTGTTTTCCGTTCCAGCAACTGCCGAAGAACTGCCCGACCCGACCCGGCCTCCCGCCAGTCTTGCCGCGCCTGTTGTCGTGCCTGCGGATGGGGCGGCTGCAAAGCAGCCGGCTGGCCTGCAATCCATCATCATTTCCAAAAACCGCCGGGCTGCGATCATTGGCGGGGAAACCGTCGAATTAGGCGGTAAATATGGCGATGCAAAACTGATTGAAGTCAATGAAGGCAATGTAGTATTGCGCAATGCACAGGATCGACAAGTGCTGACGTTGTTTCCCGATGTGAAAATTACCGGCAAGCAGGAAATAAAAACAAAACCGCAGTTGCCAGCGGGTGAGTCTCAGTCCGGCAAACGGGTCAGCAAGCCGGCTGTGCACCAGGAGAAGAGATGAAGATTTTGTTTTGGCTGATGAAACCACTAGCCATTCCACCAAACCGCCAAAAGACGGCAGCCAAGTGGCTGGTTATGGGTATGGCGCTATTGTTGGCAGGGTGCGCCACGCCGGTCAGCCGCAATCAAACGGCGGATGCCATTCAGCGCGAAATGAGCCAGGCTGTGCAGGGCGATGCGCAGCCTGGCAAGTCCGATGCGGTGAATAACGCCTTGTTGCCGCCTCTCACGATGGGTCTGCCCAGGGTGGACAATAAACCGCTGGAGACCAAATTCGATCTGACGGTGAATAATACGCCGGTCAACCAGGTATTCATGGCCGTCGTCTCCGGTACGCGTTACAGCATGCTGCTGCATCCGGAAGTCATCGGCAATATCTCGCTGAACCTGAAGGACGTGACAGTGCTCGAGGCGCTCGAGGCGATCCGCGAGATGTACGGCTACGAATACAAGATGGACGGTGCGCGTATCTACATCCAGCCGCTGACGCTGCAAACGCGGATTTTCCAGGTGAATTACCTGACCGGGTTGCGGTCAGGATCTTCTTCATTGCGCGTCACATCCGGTTCGGTATCGGATAGCCCGACCGGTGCAACGCCGGGCACGACTACCAGTACAACCTCGCGCGGCCTGGACAGCAGCAAGGTGAGCATGACCAGCAGCGCGGACTTCTGGGACGAGCTGGGCAAGTCGCTGCAAGCGATCGTCGGCAGTGAAAAGGGGCGCAGCGTGGTGGTCAGCCCGATGTCGGGCGTGATCGTGGTGCGCGCGATGCCGGATGAACTGAGGAACGTCGCGGCCTATCTCAGGGCTTCGCAGATTTCCATCGAACGGCAGGTGATACTCGAAGCGAAGATCGTCGAAGTGCAATTGAACGACGGTTTCCAGTCCGGCGTGAACTGGGCGGCATTCAAGAACGGCCCGAATAGCCGGACTTCCATCGGCCAGATTGCCCCGGGCGGAACCATGGTTCCCGGTGTGGCCGGCGCGGGAGCCTTGACTCCCGGCGCCCTGACGGGCGGGGCAAACCTCGGCACGGTAACACCGGGCACTAATCTGCTGGGCGGCGCAAATGCGGTAGGCACGCTTTTTGGCCTGGCGTTCCAGACCAGCAATTTTGCCGCGCTGTTGAGTTTCCTCGAGTCGCAGGGCAATGTGCATGTGCTGTCCAGCCCGCGCATCGCCACACTGAACGGCCAGAAGGCGGTGCTCAAGGTCGGCACCGACGAGTTCTTCGTGACCAATATTTCCACGACCACAACCACCGGCACGGCCACCACATCCACGCCGAGCGTGACGCTGCAGCCGTTCTTCTCCGGGATCGCGCTGGACGTGACGCCGCGCATCGACCAGGATAACGAGATCATTTTGCACATCCATCCTTCGGTGAGCCTGGTCAGCACGGTGAACAAAACGGTAAATACCGGTGCGGGCGGCACGCTTAATTTGCCGCTGGCTTCCAGTTCCGTTTCAGAAACCGACAGCATCGTGCGCGCCAGGGATGGGCAGATCGTCGCAATTGGCGGCCTGATGCGCCAAGCGACTTTCGACGACCGTTCCGGCTTGCCCGGTTTGTCCAAGAGCCCCTTGTTCGGCCAAACCAGCCAGCGCAGCGAAAAACGCGAACTGGTGATCCTGCTGAAGCCCACCGTGGTGGATAACGACAAGGATTGGTCGGATGACATCACGCAAAGCCGCGACCGGTTCAACGGGCTGAACGTGAGGCATTAGATAAGGCATTAGAATGTACCTGCAACACTTTGGCTTGCGTGAGCAGCCTTTCAACCTGACCCCCGATACCAGCTACTTTTTTGCCGGCTCCAGCTACCAGGAGGCGCTCAATACCCTGCTGGCGGCGGCGCACAACGGCGAAGGCTTCGTCAAGATCGTCGGGGAAGTGGGCAACGGCAAGACGCTGCTGTGCCGCAAGTTCCTCGCCACGATCGATCAGGAGCGGCAATCCATTGCGCCGCCCGGCACGCAGGATCAGGCTGCATCCGCTGCGCCGCCCGCGCCGTGTTTCATTACCGCCTACATCCTCAACCCCTATCTTGAACCGCGCAGCCTGTTGCTGGCACTGGCGGAAGAATTTCGCGTGTCGCTGGACAAGGATACCGATCAGCATGAGTTGCTGAAAGAGTTGACGCGCGCGCTGCTGGAATTCGCGCGCAACGAGCAGCGCGCGCTGGTGTGCCTCGACGAGGCGCAGGCGATGCCGCTGGAAAGCCTGGAAGTGTTGCGCCTGCTCACCAATCTCGAAACCGAGAAGCGCAAGCTGCTGCAGGTGGTGCTGTTCGGACAGCCGGAGTTGAATGAACGGCTGCGGCACCGTTCGATACGCCAGCTGCGCCAGCGCATCAGTTTCCAGCAAGAGCTGAAAGGGTTGCGCAAGGACGAGATGGAACGCTATCTGCGCCATCGCCTGGCGGTGGCGAAATTTCCCGGTGAAACGCTGTTCACCAAGAGGGCGGTGAGCAAGCTGTACCGCGTCACCGGCGGCACGCCGCGGCTGGTCAACATCGTTGCGCACAAGGCCCTGATGCTGGCGTTCAGCGAGGGCAGGCAGCAGGTGTTTGCCAAGCACATTCGCGGTGCGGCAGCCGATACGCCGGAAGCGCGCCATGATTGGCTGCCTTTGGCGGAGGTGTTGACTGTCCTGGTGGTAATCACCTTGTTGGGCGTCGCGTGGATGGAGCTGCAATGAGCGTCATCAACCAGGTACTCAACCAGCTCGAACAGCGCGGCGTGCATGCCGCAACGCAGCAGACCATGATGCGCGCCGTGCCGCGCGACAAACACCGGCTTGTCATGCCTTTGCTGGCATTGGGGTTGGCGCTGGCAGGCGGGATCGTCGCATGGCAATGGATACAGCTGCGCAAGCCTGTCCTGAGCTCAGCCGAAGGGCCACGGGTAGTTGCGGTGAGTGCGGTCCAGACCCAGCCTGTCGTGGCGATACCCGCGCCGGTCTCCGCCGTTCCGGCATCTGCCGTGGTAGCCGCCTCTGTTGCTGCCAGTGCCGTAAGCACAGGCGAAACACCGCCGGCAGAAATGCTCGCACCAGTCTCGCGCCTGAGCTTTGAATTGAACTCGATACCGCTGCCTTCGCCCCTTCGGCAAGGCCCGGACTTGCACGATGTGAAAAACGGACATGCCGCTGAAGAAGCCTGCCCCGAGCCTTGCCGAAGGGGCGAAGATCGCCCGGCAAATGCAGCGCCAGCGGCGCGACCCGCCAAGCCGCAGCCAATCCGGGTCGTCCCGCCAGCGGCGCGACCCGCCGTTCAGCCATCGGGGGGCGTATCGCCGATGAAGCAGGTCAGCCCTGCACAGCATACTGAGGCGGAATTCCGCAAGGCTGTGGCGCTGATGCAGCAGGGGCACATCGCCGACGCAATAGCGGAGTATGAAACGGTATTGCGCCTGGATGCGGGACATGATGCGGCGCGCCAGGCATTGGTGGCCTTGCTGCTGGAAAGCCGGCGCGGCGTGGATGCCGGGCGCGTGTTGCAGGACGGGCTGAAAAACAAACCGGAACATACCGGATTCGCCATGCTGTTGGCGCGTTTGCAGGTGGAGCAGGGCGCGGTCGAGCAGGCGGCGGCAACGCTGGAAAAATCCTTGCCATATGCCGACTCGCAGGCTGACTACCAGGCGTTCTTCGCCGCATTGCGGCAACGCCAGAACCGGCATAAGGAGGCCATCATCCATTACCAGATCGCACTGCAGCTTGTCCCGGATAACGGCATCTGGCTGATGGGATACGGCATTTCCTTGCAGGCGGTGCAGCGCACCGATGATGCCCGGGATGCATTCAGGCGCGCGCTCGAGTCGAATACGCTCAAGCCCGAATTGCAGGCGTTTGTGCAGCAGAAACTCAGGGGCTTGTAGAGGCTGCTTGGCACAGATCAGCGGTTATGTGGCAATGTTCTCGCCACCACCCACGCGCTGATTTCAACCGCACCACATTTCCCCACTGCCTCGGCGAGCGCGTTCAGGCTGGCTCCGGTAGTCAGCACATCGTCCACCAGCGCGATGCGCTTGCCGGCCAGATCGGCATCGCAACAGAACGCATCGCGCACATTTTTCTTGCGTTCCTTCCACGGCAAGGCGGATTGCGGCGGGGTGTTGCGCACGCGCCGGCAGGCATCCGGCAGCAATTCAATATCAAGCTCGCGGGCGATTTTGGCGGCGAGCAGTTGCGACTGGTTGAAGCCGCGTTCGCGCAATTTGGCTGGATGCAGCGGCATCGGAATGAGGTAATCCGGGAGGCGGTTTTTATCGATGCGGTGCACCAGCTTTTCCGCAAAGGCGTATGCCAGGGCGAGTTGTTCGCCATATTTCATTGCCTGGACCAGCTTGTCGAGCGGAAATGCATAGCCGAATACGGCGGTGGCACGGGCGAATAACGGCGGATGCTTCAGGCACTGCCCGCATACTTCGCCGGCCGGGGTCGGCAGGGCGCAGCCAGGGCAATGTGCAGCACCAAGATAAGGCAGGGCGCTGTCGCAAGCCGCACACCACAGTCCGTCATGGCTCATGCTGCCGCACAGCACGCAGGGCTGTGCGGGCGCAAACTGCCTGAATTTTGCGCCGATGTTCAGAAAATACTTGCGTATAATAGACAAGCTTTGCCTTTCCGGGATGAAGCGCCGTTTTTCAATCATACCCAGTTAATCTCCCATGAGCACCCAGACTCTCAGATTCATGCGCCATGCCAACAAACCCCAGGCCAACATATCCCAATCCACCCGGCAACGCTGGAGTGTGGAGGACGTGGAGGCCTTGTTCAAACTACCGTTTGCCGATTTGCTGTATCGCGCGCAGCAAGTGCATCGCGAACATTTCGACCCCAACACGGTGCAGCTCTCCACCCTGCTGTCGATCAAGACCGGCGGCTGCACCGAGGACTGCGGCTATTGCCCGCAGTCGGCGTTTAATTCGACCGGCGTGGAAGACCGCAAGATGCTCGACGTGGAAACGGTGGTCACGGCCGCGCAATATGCCAGGCAGAATGGCGCGGACCGTTTCTGCATGGGTGCGGCCTGGCGCGAACCGACGGAAGAGGATATGACGAGCGTGGTGGAGATGGTCAAGGCGGTGCGCGGCCTGGGCATGGAAACCTGCGCGACGCTGGGCATGCTCAACGACGAGCAGACCGAACAACTGCGCGCCGCCGGGCTGGACTACTACAACCACAACCTGGATACCTCGCCGGAGTTCTACGGCAACATCATCAGCACGCGCGACTACCAGGATCGCCTCGACACGCTGGAGCGGGTGCGCAAGGCGGGGATGAGCGTATGCAGCGGCGGCATCGTCGGCATGGGCGAGAACCTTACGCAGCGCGCCGGCCTGGTCGCGCAACTGGCCAACATGGAGCCTTACCCGGAGAGCGTGCCGATCAACAACCTGGTCAAGGTGGAAGGCACGCCGCTGGCGAATGTGGAAGATCTCGACCCGCTGGATTTCGTGCGCACCGTCGCGGTGGCGCGCATCACCATGCCGGCGGCGCGCGTGCGCCTTTCCGCCGGGCGGCAGCAGATGTCCGATGCCGTGCAGGCATTGTGTTTCCTCGCCGGTGCGAACTCCATCTTCTATGGCGAGCAATTGCTCACTACCGGCAACCCGGATGTGGAGAGGGATCGCGCATTGCTCGACAAGCTCGGCATGTATCCGTTGGCCGATAAACATTAAAGGCCATTCAGCCACGGATTAACACGGATGTTCACGGATAATCATGCAAACAAATGAATTTCTGCCGGCAATCATCGGGACATGTTTGCTGAACATGGTTTTTATCAGTGTCCATCCGTGTTAATCCGTGGCTTAATACATTTTCAAAATTAAATGCCGTTTGCGGAATTACAACGTGAACTCGAAGCCCGTGCCACGCAAGGCCTGCTGCGGCAGCGGCGCACGCTCGCCAGTCCGCAGTCGCCGCATATCGTGGTGGGCGGCACGACACGGTGTTGCGAAGCATCCGGTGCGGGAGTGCCGCCCCCCCCCCCTCCTCCCGCAAACGGCTGGCTCTGCCAGTAACGTGTCGGAGGCGGACGGCAAACCCTACCTGTCGTTCTGCAGCAACGATTACCTCGGGCTGGCCAACCAGCCGCGGCTTATCGCCGCGCTGCAACAGGGGGCGCAGCAATGGGGTGTCGGCGCGGGTGCGGCGCATCTGGTGAGCGGACATTTTGAGCCGCATCACCTCCTCGAGCAGGAGCTTGCGGCATTCGTCAATAAACCCACCGCGCTGCTGTTCTCCACCGGTTACATGGCCAACCTCGGCACGGTGCAGGCACTGGTCGGCAAGGGCGACACGGTGTTCGCCGACCGGCTCAATCACGCGTCATTGAACGACGCGATGCTGCTGTCGCGCGCCGCAGTCAGACGCTATCGCCATAACGACATGGCGCAACTCGCGCAGTTGCTTGAGAAAACACAGAGCGGCAGGAAACTCATCATCACCGACGCGGTTTTCAGCATGGATGGCGATCTCGCGCCGCTGCCGGAGTTGCTGGCACTCTGCGAGCGGCACGATGCGTGGCTGCTGGTCGACGATGCGCATGGCTTCGGCGTGTTGGGCGAACGGGGGCGCGGCTCACTGGCGCATTGCGACATTGTCTCGCCGCGTATCGTTTACATGGCGACGCTGGGCAAGGCGGCTGGTGTGTTTGGCGCATTTGTCGCGGCGGAACAGGCAGTTATCGATACGCTCGTCAACCATGCGCGCAGCTATGTCTACACCACGGCCACGCCGCCTGCACTGGCCGGCGCTGTGCTGGAAAGCCTGGAATGCATCGGCCAGGGCGATGCGTTGCGCGGACATCTGCGCAACCTGATCGCGCAACTGCGCAACGGGCTGGCAGACCTGCCTTGGAAATTGATGCCATCGGACACGGCGATCCAGCCATTGCTGATCGGCGACAACCAGGCGGCGCTGGCGTTGAGCGAAGGGTTGCGCGAACGCGGCATCTGGGTCGCGGCGATCCGTCCACCCACTGTGCCACAGGGAACGGCACGGCTGCGCATCACCCTGTCCGCCGCACACAGCGCCCGGGATGTAGCACAGTTAATTGCGTCGTTGCATGAGCTTGCACAGTAACAAAAATTTCGCGCAGCGATTCGTTTGCTCCCTCTGCTGTTGGCGGGATAACCAGCGACTTGGCTGCGATTTTTGCAGCCTAGTCGAATGGCTAGTTGTTTCACCCAGAGGGTTGGGGAGAGGGGGCGGGCATGGCGAGTTTCATTATTGAGGATGCAAGTGACAGCCATGCACGTTGAGACCCAAGGCAGCGGGGCGCCGCTGCTGCTGATCCACGGCTGGGGGATGCACGGCGGGATGTGGGGCGGCGTCGCGGAACGGTTGGCAGAGCACTTCCGTGTGCTGGCAGTGGATTTGCCGGGGCATGGTTTTAGTGCGGTGAGTGGAGAGTGGGGAGTAGGGAGTGGGGAGTGGGGAGTAGCGAGTAGGGAGTGGGAAGTGGGATGCTCGCACCTTGCTTCCCACTTCCCACTTCCCACTCCCTACTTACTATTGGATGTTATCGTCGATGAACTGTCGGCTCAATTCGATGAGCCGCTCGCCGTATGCGGCTGGTCGCTGGGTGGGCAGATCGCGCTGCGCTGGGCGCTGCGCCATCCGCAGCAGATAAGCCGCCTGGCGCTGGTGGCGAGCACGCCATGCTTCGTGCGCCGGACGGGCTGGGAATGCGGAATGTCGGAAGAGACGCTGGCGGAATTTGCTGCTGCGTTACAACAGGATTACGCACTGACGTTGCGGCGCTTCCTCGCGCTGCAAGTGCGCGGCAGCGAGCGGGAGCGCGAACTGCTGGTGGCGTTGCGCAGCGCGCTGGCGAGCCGCGGCGAGCCGGATCTGGATGCATTGCAAGCCGGATTGGATATCCTGCGCGACTGCGATCTGCGCAACGAGTTGCCGGGCATCAGGCAACCCGCGCTGGTGATCGGCGGCGAACGTGATACGCTCACGCCGCCGCAGGCCTCGCATTACCTGGCGGCGCAACTGCCGGATGCGCGACTGGTGGAGATCGGGGGCGCGGCGCATGCGCCGTTCCTGTCGCACCCGGATGAATTTATGAAGCACCTGACGGGTTTTCTGTATGAATGATTTTTTGATCGATAAACGCCGGATGCGCCGCGCTTTCAGCCGTGCGGCGCCAGACTATGATGCGGCGGCGGTGCTGCAGCGCGAGGTGTGCGAGCGCATGCTGGAGCGGCTGGCTTACATCAAGCTGCAGCCTGACCGCATCCTGGATGCGGGCAGCGGCACCGGATGGGGCACGCGCCAGCTGGCGGAAAAATATCCGGCTGCGCAGGTCGTCTCGCTGGATATCGCCAGCGGCATGCTGCAGGCTGCACGCAGCCGTTCCGGCTGGTGGCGGAAATTGTTCGGTGGCGCGCAGCCGATGCAAGTATGCGGCGACATCGAAACCCTGCCATTGGCCGCCAACAGCGTCGAGATGGTATGGTCGAACCTTGCGGTGCAGTGGTGCAACGACCTGCCGGCGGCTTTTGTCGGGCTGCATCGCGTGCTGAAAGCGGACGGGCTGCTGATGTTCAGCACTTTCGGGCCGGATACGCTGAAGGAATTGCGCCAGGCTTTCAGCGGCGTGGACAGCCACAATCACCTGAACCGCTTTGCCGACATGCACGATATCGGCGATATGCTGGTGCATGCCGGTTTTGCCGAGCCGGTGATGGACATGGAATGCCTGACGCTGACCTATGACGATGTGCGCGGCGTGTTGCATGACCTGAAGCGCATCGGCGCGCACAATGCCACGGCCGGGCGCGGCCAGGGCCTGATGGGAAAAAATGCCTGGGCGCGCCTGGTGGAAAACTACGAGCGGCTGCGCCGCAACGGCAAGCTGCCCGCCACCTACGAGGTGGTATACGGCCACGCCTGGAAACCGCAGCCGCGCATGACTACGGATGGCGCGGCGATCGTCCAGACCACCTTCAGGCTGAAATGAACCTGAAAAACGCGATTGAGCCACAGATGAACACGGATTGACACAGATGAACAATGGGTTGCGCCAACTTTTCCCTATACCATTCGGGGGAGATACCAATTCCATGCAATGCGATGTTTTATCCGTGCTTATCCGTGTCAATCTGTGGCTAACTAAGGTTTTTGGATGAACTATTTCGTCACGGGCACCGATACGGGAGTGGGCAAGACGCTGATCAGTTGCGCGCTGCTGCACGGATTTGCCGCGCAGGGCAGGCGCGTGGTTGGCATGAAGCCTGTGGCGGCGGGTTGCGCAGACGGCGGCCAGCACGAGGATGTCAGGCAATTGCGCGCCGCCGCCAATGTGCTGGCCAGCGGCGGACAGATCAATCCGTATTGTTTCATGCAGGCCGTCGCGCCCCTGCTGGCCGCGCGGTTCGTCGGCGTCAGCATCAACTTTGCGCGCATCGTGGAATCGTTTTCGGAGTTGAATGCGCAGGCCGATGTGGTGATCGTGGAGGGCGTGGGCGGCTTCCGCGTGCCGCTCAACGACGAACAGGACAGCGCGGATATGGCGGAGCAGTTGGGGCTGCCGTTCATTCTGGTGGTTGGGATGCGGCTGGGTTGCCTGAACCATGCGCTGCTCACGGCTGAGGCAATCGCCGCGCGCGGCTTGACGCTGGCGGGCTGGGTGGCGAATGTGCTGGATGAGAACATGGCAATGCTGGATGAAAATATCGCCGCGCTGGAGCAGCGCATCGGCGCGCCGCTGCTGGGTGTTGTGCCCTGTCAGGCTCATCAGCCGGATGCGCGTGAAGTGGCATCGCTTCTGGATCTGGCATTGCTGGAGCAGGCGGATCTGCATGACTGACTTCAGCATCGCCGCAGTATTTTTCGTCGGCCTGCTCGGCGGCGTGCATTGTCTCGGTATGTGCGGCAGCATCGTCGGCGTTTTTACCGCGCAGGTAGCGAAGCCCTCTCTTCAATCCTCTCCCGCAAGCGGGAGAGGAAGCGAGCGTCTCTCCCTCCAGGAGAGGATTGGGTTTAATGCCGGGGCACGTTGGCCGTTCCATCTGGCATATAACGGCGGGCGGCTGGCGAGCTATATGGTTGCAGGTGCGCTGGCGGGTGCGATAGGGCAGGCTGGGCTGCTGCTGCGCGATGCGGTGCCGGTGCAGCATCTGTTGTTCGCCTTGTCCAGCCTGATGCTGGTCGCTTTGGGGCTGTATCTCGCCGGTATCTGGAATTTGGTGCGGCGCATCGAGCAGGCCGGCGGCATGTTGTGGCGGTATATCCAGCCTCTGGCGCGCGGCTTGCTGCCGGTTACCACGCCCGCCCGCGCCTTGTTGCTCGGCGCCTTGTGGGGCTGGTTGCCGTGCGGCCTGGTGTACAGTGTGCTGGTCACCGCGCTGGCCAGCGGCAATGCACAAGACGGTGCGCTGGTGATGTTGGCATTCGGCATGGGCACCTTGCCGAATTTATTGGTGATCGGGCTGTTCTGGGAAAATATCAGGCGCTGGGCCCAGTCGCAGCGCATGCGGCTGGCTGCCGGATTGCTGGTGGCCGGATTTGGCGTGTATGGCTTGGTCAAAGTAGGTTACACTTTTTATCTTTATGGATGGACGGGAAGTTGTCATGTGGCTGCGTAATTTGTTTATCTTGTTGTTGGTTGCGCTATTGGCCGGTTGCGAAAAAACCAGGCTGCCTTCGCCGTTCCACGCCAGCGATATCGGAGCCGTGTTCACCCAGGCGGATTTCCGTTTGACCGACCACAATGGCAAAACGCGTACGCTGGCGGATTTTCGCGGCAAGGCGGTTGCGCTGTTCTTCGGCTACACTCACTGTCCGGACGTGTGCATTACCACGCTGGCCGATATGGCGCAGGTGATGCGGCTGCTCGGGAAAGATGCCGACAAGGTGCAGGTGCTGTTCATTACCGTCGATCCGGAACGCGACAAACCGGAGATGCTGGCGCAATACGTTTCAGCTTTCCACCCGTCGTTCCTCGGGCTGTATGGTGATGCGCAGGCCACTGCGCAGGCCGCCAAGGCATTTTATGTGGGATACGAGAAGCGGCCGACCTCATCCGGCTACAATATAGACCACAGTGTCGGCACATTCCTGGTCGACCCCAGCGGCAAGGTGCGGTTGCGTGCGCCTCTTGCGCAGCGCACCGACTGGCTGGCCGATGACATCAGATTGTTGCTTGGTGGCGCTTGATGGATAGTAAAAAAAATTCGGAGAGAGAACGTCAATGAAAATTCTGCTGGTGGATGACCACGCATTGTTCCGCGACGGGATGCGCTATGTGCTTCAGCAATTGCCTGAGGCCGTCGAGATATTGGAGGCGGGAAATTTCCCTGATGCCCTGAAGCTTGCCATGCAACACCCCGAGCTCGATCTGGCGCTGCTGGACCTGAATATGCCCGGCAGCGAAGGCCCCATCTCCATCAGGTTTTTTCATCAGCGATATCCGCATATTCCGGTGGTGGTGGTCTCCGGCGAAGACAACCGCGGCTACATGGAAAAAGTGATGGATTACGGCGCGATGGGGTTTGTCTGCAAGAGTTCGACCGCTGCCGTGATGCTGAGCGCGCTGAACCTGGTGCTTTCCGGCGGAGTATACGTCCCGCCGCAAATGCTGCGGCAACACGGCGCAGCAGCCGAAAAAGAACCGGATTTTATCGACCGGCGCAGTTTGCATACCAACGAGTATGGCCTGACCCAGCGCCAGATGCAGGTATTGACGCATCTGGCGGCAGGGTTGTCCAACAAGGAGATCGCCGAGGCGGTCCATCTCGCCGAAGGAACCGTCAAGATCCACGTGGCGGCGGTCTATCAAACGCTGCGTGTCAGCAATCGCATGGAAGCGGTGCGCATGGCCGAGAAGCTTGGGTTGGTCAGTACGTCCCATGGCTGAAGCAGACAGCGCCCTGCCAGGCGGAAAATTGCTCGGCCTGCTGCGCGAATCGCGCTGGCTGTTGCTGGTTGCCTGCGCATTGTATTTTGCCGTCGCGCTGTACGGCTACGACCGTGCCGATCCGGCCTGGTCGCACAGCGCCAGCGGCGCACTGGTCAGCAACCCCGGCGGAGTGCTGGGCGCGTATCTTTCCGACCTGCTGTTTTATCTGTTCGGTTTCTCGGCGTGGTGGTGGGTGCTGTTCATGCTGCAGCGCGTGTGGGCGGGTTACCATAATCTGCGCGCCGACAGCCTCTTCAGCAAGCGGGCGTTGTGGGTTTCGGCTGCGGGGTTCGCGGTGTTGCTGCTGGCCAGCAGCGCGCTCGAAGCGGTTCGCCTGTACACGCTGAAGGCCGCGCTGCCGCTGGCTCCCGGCGGGATGCTCGGCGCGCTGATTGGCGATGCGCTGATGAGCCTGCTCGGTTTTACCGGCGCGACGCTGTTGCTGCTGGCATTGATTGCCACCGGCTTCAGCGTGTTCAGCGGATTATCCTGGCTGCGTTTTGTCGACTGGCTGGGTGCGCTGCTGGATAGCGTCTGGCAGCGCGCACGCCTCGCTTGGCAGACCCGGCAGGACCGGCGCATCGGCGCGCAGGCGATGAGCGAGCGCGTCGCCGTCGTCGAGGAAGAGAAGAGACGCGTCGAGGAGCATCAGCCCATCCATATCGAAATGCCGGTGATGGAGGTGGCCAAGTCGGCGCGGGTCATCGAGGAAAGGCAGGTCCCGCTGTTTTCCGAAATGCCGGATTCGCCGCTGCCGCCGTTGCACCTGCTGGATCAGGCAACGCAGCAGGCCGAAACGGTTGCCGCAGACACGCTGGAATTCACCTCGCGCCTCATCGAGCGCAAACTCAAGGATTTCGGCGTGGAGGTGAAGGTGGTCGCCGCCTATCCCGGGCCGGTGATCACGCGCTACGAGATCGATCCGGCCACTGGCGTGAAGGGCAGCCAGATCACCAACCTGGTGAAGGACTTGGCGCGCGCGCTGTCGGTGGTGAGCATCCGGCTGGTCGAGACCATCCCGGGCAAGGCCTACATGGCGCTCGAGCTGCCCAACCCGAAGCGCCAGATGGTGCACCTGTCGGAGATCCTCGGCTCGCAGGTGTATGCCGATATGGGTTCCGCGCTGACCATCGCGATGGGCAAGGACATTTCCGGCAAGCCGGTGGTCGCCGATCTCGCGAAGATGCCGCATGTGCTGGTCGCGGGCACCACCGGCTCCGGCAAGTCGGTGGCGATCAACGCGATGATCCTCTCCCTGCTGTACAAGAGTACACCGCAGCAGGTGCGCCTGCTGCTGGTCGATCCCAAGATGCTCGAGTTGTCGGTGTATGAGGGCATTCCGCACCTGCTCTGCCCGGTGGTCACCGACATGCGCCAGGCTGCCTCGGGGCTCAACTGGTGCGTGCAGGAAATGGATCGCCGCTACCGGCTGATGTCCGCGCTCGGCGTGCGCAACATCGCGGGCTACAACCAGAAAGTGCGCGATGCGGTCAAGGCCGGCCAGCCGCTGACCAATCCGTTCACGATCACCCCCGAGTCGCCGGAGGCGCTCGAGGAACTGCCGATGATCGTCGTGTTCATCGACGAACTCGCCGACCTGATGATGGTGGTGGGTAAGAAGATCGAGGAACTGATTGCGCGCCTCGCGCAGAAGGCGCGCGCCTCCGGTATCCATCTCGTGCTCGCCACGCAGCGCCCGTCGGTGGACGTAATTACCGGATTGATCAAGGCCAACGTGCCGACGCGCGTTGCGTTCCAGGTGTCCTCCAAGATCGACTCTCGCACCATTCTCGACCAGATGGGTGCTGAGGCGCTGCTCGGGCAGGGCGACATGCTTTACTTGCCGCCCGGTACCGGCTATCCGCAGCGCGTGCACGGCGCGTTCGTCTCCGACCAGGAAGTGCACCGCGTCGCCGAATATCTCAAGGCGCAAGGCATGCCGCAATACATCGACGGCGTGCTGAATTCGCTGGAGGAGTCGCCTGAAGAAGGCGGCGAAGGTGTGCCGAGCCTGGATGCCGAGGCCGATCCGCTGTACGACCAGGCGGTGGAGATCGTGGTCAAAAACCGCCGCGCCTCGATCTCGCTGGTGCAGCGCCATCTGCGCATCGGCTACAACCGCGCCGCACGGCTCGTCGAGCAAATGGAAGCGGCGGGCATCGTCTCGGCGATGCAGAGCAATGGCAACCGCGAAGTGATTGCTCCTAATCGGGAAGGGTAAAGGGAGAATGGGGAAGGGTGGAACCGTGCGCAGGTTTTACCCTTTCCCCTTCCCTCTTCTCCCTTTCCCAACTCAGGTTAAAGCATGTTAAAAAAACTTTTTATCGGTCTCTTGATTTCCATGTGTGCGACCGCCGCCCATGCCGGCGGCATCGACAAGCTGAAGGAATTCATCGCCGCGACGCATTCCGCACAGGCGAATTTCACGCAGGTGGTGCTGGATCAGAATGGCAAACGCATCCAGAGCGCCTCCGGCATCATGCAGTTCCAGCGTCCCGGCAAATTCCGCTGGACCTATCGCAAGCCCTACGAACAGATCATCGTCGGCGACGGTGAGAAATTCTGGCTGTATGACATTGATCTGAACCAGGTGACGGTCAAGAAACTCGACGCGGCGCTGGGCAGCAGCCCCGCCGCGCTGCTCTCCGGCAGCAACGAAATCGAGCGCGGCTTTACGCTCAAGGAAAGCGGTAACCAGGACGGACTGGACTGGCTGCAGGCCATCGCCAAAACCCAGGATAGCAGCTTCGAGAAGATCCTCATGGCGTTCAACGCGCAGGCCGAGCTGGTCGTCATGGAGCTGAATGACGCCTTCGGGCACAAGACCGTGTTGCGCTTCTCCGCGATGCAGCGCAACCCGAAATTTTCCGTGCAACAGTTCCAGTTCACGCCGCCCAAGGGCGCGGATGTGCTGAGCGACTGATTTCCGTATGGCAAAATGATTCAGCCACAGATGAGCACGGATGAAACACGGATAGCCATCTTGGGTTTATCCGTGAAAATCCGTGTTTATCCGTGGCTGATGGGTGTCTTATGACTGCCGCCGACTTATTTGAATCTCCTTCTCCCGTCGCGCCGCTGGCGGAACGACTGCGCCCCAAACACATCGACGAGGTCATCGGCCAGTCGCATCTATTGGGCGAGGGCAGGCCGCTGCGCCTGGCATTCCAGTCCGGCAAGCTGCATTCGATGATCCTGTGGGGGCCGCCCGGGGTGGGCAAGACCACGCTGGCGCGGCTGATGGCGCAGGCCTTCGATGCCGAGTTCGTGCCGCTGTCGGCGGTGCTGTCCGGCGTGAAAGACATCCGCGAGGCCATCGCCCAGGCGCAGCAGGTGCTGCAACAGCGCGGCCGCCACACCATCCTGTTCGTCGACGAGGTGCACCGCTTCAACAAGTCGCAGCAGGACGCCTTCCTGCCGTTCGTCGAGCAGGGGCTGGTGACCTTCATCGGCGCGACCACCGAGAATCCGTCCTTCGAGGTGAACAACGCGCTGCTGTCGCGCGCGCAGGTGTATGTGCTGCACGCATTGTCGGCTGAGGAGCTGGGCGCGTTGTTCGAGCGCGCGCGGCACACCGCCCTGGCGGATTTGCAGTTTAACGATGCTGCGCGCGAGCGCACCATCGGTTACGCCGACGGCGACGCGCGCCGGCTGCTGAACGTGCTGGAGCAGGTGCAGACCGCCGCACAGACCGCCGGCGTGAGCCACATCGACGCTGCGTTTCTCGACAATACGCTGGCGCAAAATCTGCGCCGCTTCGACAAGGGAGGCGAGGCGTTCTACGACCAGATATCCGCGCTGCACAAATCGGTGCGCGGCTCCCATCCCGATGCCGCGCTGTACTGGCTGGTGCGCATGCTGGACGGCGGTGCCGATCCGCGCTATCTCGCGCGGCGCATTGTGCGTATGGCATGGGAAGACATCGGCTTGGCCGACCCGCGCGCGATCCAGCTGACGCAGGATGCCGCACAAACCTATGAACGGCTTGGCTCGCCGGAAGGCGAGTTGGCTCTGGCGCAAGCGGTGTTGTATATGGCCTGCGCGCCGAAGTCGAATGCCGGGTACGTCGCGTATAATGCCGCGCGCGCCTGGGTGGCTCAGGACGGCTCGCGCGAAGTGCCGCTGCACTTGCGCAATGCGCCGACCAAGCTGATGAAACAGCTCGATTATGGCAAGGACTACCGCTATGCGCACGACGAGGCAGGCGGCTATGCGGCGGGGGAAAATTATTTCCCGGATGACATGCCTGAAGTGAGTTTCTATCAGCCGACCGAGCGCGGCCTGGAAGCAAAGATCGCCGAGAAGCTGGCGCGGCTTCGTGAGCTGGATGCGGCGAAGAAAAAAAGCAAGTAGGGCGGGTTCCACCCGCCATCGTCAATCACGGCGGGTAGAACCCGCCCTACAGGAACTGGAATCATCATGTTAGACATTCAGGCGTTTCGAAATGATTTGGGCGGCGTAGCGGCACGCCTGGCGACACGCGGCTTTGCGCTGGACACCGCAAAATTTGTGCAACTGGAAGCCGAGCGCAAGACCATCCAGACGCGCACGCAGGAGCTGCAGGCGAAGCGCAACAGCTCTTCCAAATTGATCGGCCAAGCCAAAGCGAAAGGCGAAGACACCTCGGCGATCATGGCGGAAGTGGCGAATCTCGGCGACGAACTAAAACAACTTGAAACGCGTTTGAGCGAAATACAGCAAGAGTTGAATGCGTTTCTTGCGGTGATCCCAAATACCCCGCATGACAGCGCCCCGCTGGGCAAGTCCGAAGCCGATAACCATGAAGTACGCAAGGTCGGCAACGTTCCGAAGTTCGATTTCGAGGTGCAGGATCACGTCAGCCTCGGCGAAGGGCTGGGCGGGCTGGATTTCGATACCGCCGCGAAGATTTCCGGCGCGCGTTTCACGCTGCTGAAGGGCGGGCTGGCGCGCCTGCATCGCGCGCTGGCGCAGTTCATGCTCGACACGCATACCGATCAACACGGCTATACCGAAGTCTATGTGCCGTATCTGGTGAATGCTGATTCGATGCGTGGTACCGGGCAATTGCCGAAGTTCGAGGAGGACTTATTCAGGGTTCCCCGAACCAAATTCGAAATGAAGGAAGGTGCTGCGGAGCGCGCCCTGCAAGGGGAGATTTATCAAAGGGGATCGTTTGAAACGAGAGAGGAAAATTTCTATCTCATCCCCACCGCCGAAGTTCCCGTCACCAACATCGTGCGCGACGAGATCGTGCCATTCGAACGATTGCCGCTGAAGTTCGTTGCGCACACGCCGTGCTTCCGTTCCGAGGCCGGCTCCTACGGGCGCGACACGCGCGGCATGATCCGCCAGCACCAGTTCGACAAGGTGGAGCTGGTGCAGATCGTGCACCCGGAGAAATCCTACGAGGGACTGGAAGAGTTGCTCGGCCACGCCGAAGCCATCCTGCAGAAGCTCGGCCTGCCGTATCGCGTGGTGAAGCTGTGCACCGGCGACATGGGTTTTTCTGCCGCGCTGACCTACGACATCGAGGTGTGGCTGCCGGCGCAGAACACCTACCGCGAGATATCCTCATGCAGCAACTTCGAGGCATTCCAGGCGCGCAGGATGCAGGCGCGTTTCCGCAACGCGCAGGGCAAGCCGGAACTGCTGCACACGCTGAACGGCTCCGGCCTGGCGGTCGGGCGCACGCTGGTCGCCGTGCTGGAGAATTATCAACAGGCAGATGGCAGCGTCCGCATCCCTGAAGTTTTACGCCCTTACATGGGCGGCATGGAAAAACTCTCCCGCTAACGGGCATGGCGAGTTACCACCCCTGACAATGAAACTCACCATATCCGATTCCCTCTCCCCAACCCTCTCCCGCCTTGCGGGCGAGGGAGCAAACGAATCGCTACGCGAGTTTTACGTTAGATGAGAATTATCCACCTGCTCGGCATCGCCGGGGTCGAGCCGCACGAACAACCCGCCGCGCGGCTGTGGGCGAAGCGGCTGGAGTGGCCGATGCTGCTGGTGGCGCTGTGGATACCGCTGCAATGGTATCTGGAAGAAACGCAGGCAATCGGCCCAATGCTGGCGCGCATCGCCGACTGGCTGATCTGGCTGGCATTCCTCGTCGAAACTGCGCTGCTGAGCGCACTGGTCAGGAACAGGCGCGAATACTTGCTGCGCAACTGGATGAACCTGGCCATCATCGTCGGTGGCTTGCCTGTCGTCTGGCAGTACACTCCCTTGATCGGCCTGATGCGCAGCCTGCGCTTGGTGCTGGTCATCGTGTTGCTGGCACGCCTGTCCAGGACCGTCCGCAAACTGCTTTCGCGTCACCAGCTCGGCACTACGCTGGCAGTGGCTTTTGTCACGATGGTGCTGTCCGGCATCATCGTGTCGCGCATCGACCCTTCTATCGGCACCGTCTGGGACGGTATGTGGTGGGCATGGGTGACGATGGCCACGGTGGGCTACGGCGATGTGGTGCCGCACAGCGCGGCAGGGCGGCTGTTCGGCTCGCTGCTGATCCTGTTCGGCGTGGTGCTGCTTTCGCTGCTGACCGCCAACCTGGCGGCATTCTTTATCGGCGGCGATGTCGAAAAAGTGGAGCGGGAAGAGAAGGAAACCGAACGGCTGCTCAAGGAGGTATCCGCGCGGCTGGAGCGTGTCGAGCGGTTGCTGGAAGAACGGCAAAATGCTCAGTGCGTGGAGCGCTAGAGCCCATTCCTGCAGGCAAACGGCGCGAAGTATGAAACCTGCCGAAATGGGCTCTTAATCCAGCAGTTTTTTCAACGGCTCAAGAAGTTGATACGTGATGGTTCCCAGGTTTTGTGAGGTTGTATCGGGTTCCAGCCGCTTGAGCATGTCATGGTAGCTGCGGATGCTTTCCACCAGGATCACCGCCTCGCCGCCGCGGGCATAGCCGTGTTTCAGCGTATTGTAATAACCGGGCTGGTTCAGCAACGGCATCCATTTCTTTACATTCGGCCAACTGTCCGGATTCATTCCCATGCGGCTGGTCAGGATGCGCGCATCCTCAAGGTGGCCAAAGCCCTGATTGTAGGCGGCCAGCGCCATCCAGGTGCGATCCGGTTCCGGGATGCGCTCGGGCATCTGCTCCCTCAGCAAAGCCAGATACCTCGCGCCGGCGAGGATGCTTTCTCGCGCGTCGAGCCGGTTCTTGACCTCCATCCGGTCGGCGGTGTCCTCGGTCAGCATCATCATGCCGCGCACATTGGTGAAAGAGGTGGCGAGTGGATCCCATTGCGATTCCTGATAGGCCAGCGCCGCCAGTAACCGCCAGTCAAAACCGGTTAGACTGGCGGCCTCTTCGAATATGTCGCGATAATCCGGCAACACGGTGTTGATTCTGGCGATGAAGGAGGCGGCATCCAGCGGCTGCAGCCTGCCGTTATGCCCATAGTAGCGATCCAGCAGGCGGTTCAGCGTGCCGTCCTGCCTGATATGGTCAAAAAAGACCTGCACCTCATCCGCTAACTCCGGGTCGCCATCCATGGAGAAAGCCCAAGCCAGCTTGGACGGGGGGCCTATGTCGAAGGCCGCTGCCAGGTTTGAGTAATAGTTGCGCGCATCGGCAAGCTGCAGCTCGTTGGCTACCGCGCAGTCCACCGTGCCTTCGGCCACTTCCTGGAGCAGGTCTTTTACATTGAGCTCGCGGCGGGACTGCCATTGCAACCAGGGTGATTTTTCGCGTGCCTCGCGCAGCGCCTCCTCCTGTGCCGATTCGGCTACTACGACCAGTTTTTTCTCCGCCAGGTCGGCAAGTGTCTTTGGGAAGAAGCCATCGCGGTTGCATACGATCTGCTCGCGCACCGTCTGATAACTCGGTCCGAAGCGCAGCGAGGAATTGTTGATGCCGCTGCGCAACGATGCGGCGGCAAGATGCGCGTGCTGTTTGTGGAGCGCCTGCAAGACCTTTTCCGGAGAGCTGGGGATCAGTTCGACGGCGGTATGCATATGTTCGCCAAAAAGCAGCGCCAGTTCGCGCTCGAACTCCGCCTCCGCACCCTGCGAAACATCGGGCACGATCACCAGCAGCCTGCCGTTGCGCCACGGCGGGAGCTGCTGGTCGCAGGCAACCAGCAGCAGGCCCAGGCTGAACAATGCCGTTTGCAAACGTCGTTTTGGGTTCCGCATGTGAACATTCTGCACGAAAATTGAGGTTGCTGGTAGAATGCGCGCCGCTATTGGTTGACGCACTCCGGAGAGGTGGCAGAGTGGTCGAATGTACCTGACTCGAAATCAGGCGTACGGTAACCCCGTACCGTGGGTTCGAATCCCACCCTCTCCGCCAAATGAATAAGGGCATCCGCAAGGATGCCCTTATTTTATTTGGTTAAGGGGGTGTGTGGACGAAGCCACCTGGGTTCGACCAGCAAGCACTGCTTGCGCAGGATGCCCGCAGGGCAGTTCCGAATGAAATGAGGGATGAGGCTTTCGCGGAGGCAACGCGAAAGCCGAACAATCCCTCCCTCTCCGCCAGATGCAAAAAGGCACCCACACGGGTGCCTTTTTGTATTTGCGATATGGTTGCAAGAGTCGCCGGTTATTCGCGGGAATGACGGAACTGATATTTGTCGAGGTGCTCTACTTGATCCGCATCCCTGGTTGCGCGCCATCATCCGGGCCGAGGATGAACAAGCCGGGAGCATCGCCGGATGCGGCCAGCACCATGCCTTCCGACATGCCGAACTTCATCTTGCGCGGCGCGAGGTTGGCGACCATCACCGTCAGGCGTCCCTTCAGTTTCTCCGGGTCGTAGGCCGACTTGATGCCGGCGAATACCGTGCGCGGCTGCGCCTCGCCGATGTCCAGCGTCAGCTTCAGCAGTTTCTCCGCACCTTCGACATGCTCCGCATTGACGATCTTCGCCACGCGCAGGTCGACCTTGCTGAAGTCGTCGATGGAGATGGTTTCGGCGACAGGTGCGATGGCATGTTGCTGGTGTTCGGCGTGGCGCGTTGGGGAATGTGATTCTGGCATGGGCTTCAGGCTTTCCTGGTTGGCGGCGACCATCGCCTCGATCAGTTTGGGGTCGAGGCGAGTCGCCAGATGTTGATACTCATTGATGTGATGCCCTTCAGGAAGGAAGGAGGCGGCATCCTCCCATTGCTGCTCCGGTACGTTCAGGAAAAGCTCCGCCTGTTTTGCCACTCCGGGCAGGATGGGTTTCAGGTAGATGGTCAGCAACCGGAATCCTTCCATGACGATGCTGCATGCCCAGCGCGCCTTGTCCTGGCCAGCAGGAGAGCCATCCTTGGCGAGCTTCCAGGGTTGCGTGTTGTTGAAGAAGACATTGATACTGTCCGCCACCTCCATGATTCCCCGGATGGCGCCGCTGTAATTGCGGTTTTCATAAGCGCCTTCCAGTATATGTCTCATCTCGCGCCAGTCATCAAGGCGGCTCATGAATACATCTATCGAGGAATCAACGCCGAAATCTTTCTGGTGGTAGCGATCCAACTCGTTTTCTGAAATACATCCACCTCCCAATTTTGTAAGGAAGGGCGCAGCACGGCTCGCGATGTTGATGTACTTCCCGATCAGGTCGCTGTTCACCTTCGCCACGAAATCCTCAAGGTTGAGGTCGATATCTTCCATCGTGCCGTTGAGCTTGGCGGCGTAGTAGTAGCGCAGGTATTCGGTGTTCTTGATGTGATCCGTGTAGCTCTTCGCGGTGATGAAGGTGCCGCGCGACTTGCTCATCTTCTCGCCGTTGACGGTGAGGAAGCCGTGCGCGAACAGTTTGGTCGGCGTGCGGAAGCCGGCGTGCTGCAGCATCGCCGGCCAGAACAGCGCATGAAAGTACAGAATATCTTTACCAATAAAATGATAAAGTTCAGCGTTCGAGCTCTGTTTCCAGTAATCGTCGAAGTTGAGGCCTTTCTTCTCGCACAGTTGCTTGAAGCTGCCCATGTAGCCGACCGGCGCGTCCAGCCAGACGTAGAAATACTTGTCTTCCGTGCCGGGGATCTTGAAGCCGAAGTAGGGCGCATCGCGCGAGATGTCCCAATCCGAGAGTTTGTTCTCGCCCTCAGTGCCCAGCCATTCCTGCATCTTGTTGGCGGCCTCGGGTTGCAGCGCGCCGCTGCGCGTCCATTTGCGCAGAAACTGCTGGCAGGTGTCTGCGGAGAGTCTGAAGAAATGATGTTCGGAGTCGCGCAGTTCAGGTTTGGCGCCCGATACCGCCGAGTAGGGGTTCTTCAGCTCGGTGGGCGCATAGGCCGCGCCGCACGCCTCGCAGTTGTCGCCATACTGGTCTTTCGCGCCGCATTTCGGGCATTCGCCCTTGATGAAGCGGTCCGGCAGGAACATCTGCTTGACCGGGTCGTAGAACTGTTCGATGGAGCGCTTCTCGATCAGTTTGGCTTCGTCCCTGAGTTTTAGGTAGATCCGCTCGGCGAGCTCGCGGGTCTCGTCCGAATTGGTCGAGCCGTAGTGGTCGAACTCGACGTGGAAGGCAGCGAAGTCGCGGGTGTGTTCTTCCCATACCTTCGCGATCAGTTGCTCCGGCGTGATGCCTTCCTTTTCGGCGCGCAGCATGATCGGCGTGCCGTGGGTGTCATCGGCGCACACGTAGTGGCACTCGTTGCCCTGCATCTTCTGGAAGCGTACCCAGATGTCGGTCTGGATGTATTCGACGAGGTGGCCGAGGTGGATGCTGCCGTTGGCATAGGGTAGCGCGGAGGTGACGAGGATTTTTCGGGTAGCCATGAGAAGTTGCCGGAATGCTGTAAAGGCGCGGATTTTAGCAAATCGCGCGCGATGGCGGCGAATTGGTTAAAATCGCGCCCAAACGAAACCTCCTGAGGAAACGCAATGAGCATCAAATCTGACAAATGGATACGCCGCATGGCGGAGCAGCACCGCATGATCGAGCCGTTCGAGCCGAATCAGGTGAAGGAAGCCAACGGGCACAAGATCGTGTCTTACGGCACGTCCAGCTACGGCTACGATATCCGCTGCTCCGACGAATTCAAGCTGTTCACCAACATCAACAGCACCATCGTCGACCCGAAGAATTTCGACCCGAACTCCTTTGTCGAAGTGAAAGCCGATTACTGCATCATCCCGCCAAATTCCTTCGCGCTGGCGCGCACCGTCGAATACTTTCGCATCCCGCGCAGCGTGCTGACCGTGTGCCTCGGCAAATCCACCTATGCGCGCTGCGGCATCATTGTCAACGTGACGCCGTTCGAGCCGGAATGGGAAGGTTTTGTCACGCTGGAGTTCTCCAACACCACGCCGCTGCCGGCCAAGATCTACGCCAATGAAGGCGTGGCGCAGGTGCTGTTTTTCGAGAGCGACGAGATCTGCGAAACGTCCTACAAGGATCGCGGCGGCAAGTATCAGGGCCAGGTGGGCGTGACCTTGCCGAAGATCTGACCCGATGCCGCACCGCGAGAAAATCGTCTGGCGTTCCCCCAACGGCGAAATCATCGCCTGTGTGGAAAAAAACAAGGTGTTGCAAGAGGATCTCGCCGAGATCCGCCAGATCTGTCAGGACGCGCTGGAAGACGCGGTGTTGATGGGCTGCGACGAACAGCAACTCCGCAGCGTGCTGATCGAGCTGATCGACAGCCTGACCAACCCCTATCCACCGCAGGAATAGCAGCCAGCGGCGAAAATCCCTTTTACCTTCACCTTGCAAATCTGCGACAATCCGCGCCGAATCGTTATCCCTACCGGGAGTGAGCCATGAAATTTCGTTTTACCATGCAAAGGAGCTCAATATGAAGTTCCGTTTTCCCATTGTCATCATCGATGAAGACTTCCGTTCCGAAAACGCCAGCGGGCTGGGCATCCGCGCGCTGGCGGCGGCGATCGAGGCCGAAGGCATGGAAGTGCTCGGCGTGACCAGCTATGGCGACCTGACTTCGTTCGCGCAGCAGCAGAGCCGCGCATCGGCGTTTTTGCTGTCCATCGACGATGAGGAATTCGGCGGCGGCAGCGCTGAGGAGACCGTGGTTGCGCTGAAATCGCTGCGCGCCTTCGTCGAGGAGATACGCTTCAAGAATGCCGACATCCCGATCTACCTGTACGGCGAGACGCGCACCTCGCGGCACATCCCGAACGACGTCCTGCGCGAGCTGCACGGCTTCATTCACATGCACGAGGACACGCCGGAATTCGTGGCGCGCCACATCATCCGCGAAGCCAAGAGCTATCTCGATTCGCTGGCGCCGCCATTCTTCCGCGCGTTGCTCAATTACGCACAGGATGGTTCGTATTCCTGGCACTGCCCGGGACACTCGGGCGGGGTGGCCTTCCTGAAATCGCCGGTCGGCCAGATGTTCCACCAGTTCTTCGGCGAGAACATGCTGCGTGCCGATGTGTGCAACTCGGTCGACGAACTGGGGCAATTGCTCGACCACACCGGGCCAGTGGCGGCTTCGGAGCGCAATGCGGCGCGCATCTTCAATGCCGACCATTTGTTCTTTGTGACTAACGGCACGTCCACTTCCAACAAGATCGTGTGGCACTCGACGGTCGCACCGGACGACATCGTGGTGGTGGATCGCAACTGCCATAAATCCATTTTGCACGCCATCATGATGACCGGCGCGGTGCCGGTGTTTCTCACGCCGACGCGCAACCATTACGGCATCATCGGGCCGATCCCGAAATCCGAGTTCGAACCGGAAAGCATCCAGCGCAAGATCGACGCAAACCCGTTCATCAAGGACAAGACCAAGAAGCCGCGCATCCTGACCATCACGCAGAGCACCTATGACGGTATCGTGTACAACGTGGAGATGCTCAAGGAGATGCTGGACGGGCGCATCGACACGCTGCACTTCGACGAGGCCTGGTTGCCGCACGCGGCTTTCCATGAGTTCTACAAGGATATGCACGCGATCGGCAAATATCGTCCACGTGCCAAAGAGTCGATGATCTTCGCCACACAATCCACCCACAAGCTGCTGGCCGGGCTATCACAGGCATCGCAGATACTGGTGCGCGAGCCGGATAGCCATAAGCTCAACAGGCATGTTTTCAATGAAGCCTATCTGATGCACACCTCGACCAGCCCGCAATACGCCATCATCGCTTCGTGCGACGTGGCGGCGGCGATGATGGAGCCGCCGGGCGGTACGGCGCTGGTGGAGGAATCCATCGCCGAGGCTCTGGACTTCCGGCGCGCGATGCGCAAAGTGGATGACGAGTTCGGCAAGGACTGGTGGTTCAAGGTGTGGGGGCCAGGCACCATCGCAGAGGAAGGCATCGGTTCGCGCGAGGACTGGGTGCTGAAGGCCGGCGACAAGTGGCACGGTTTCGGCAAGCTGGTGTCCGGTTTCAATATGCTTGACCCGATCAAGGCGACCATTATCACCCCGGGGCTCAACCTCAACGGCAACTTTGACGAGACCGGCATACCTGCCGCGATGGTCACCAAGTATCTCGCCGAGCACGGCGTGATCGTGGAGAAGTGCGGCCTGTACTCGTTCTTCATCATGTTCACCATCGGCATCACCAAAGGCCGCTGGAACACGCTGCTCACTGCCTTGCAGCAATTCAAGGACGACTACGACAAGAACCAGCCAATCTGGCGCATCCTGCCCGAGTTCGCGGCCAAATATCCGCATTACGAGCGCGTCGGCCTGCGCGATCTGTGCCAGCAGATACATGACACCTACAAGATGCACAACGTGGCAAAGATGACGACCGAGATGTACCTTTCCGATATGCAGCCTGCGATGAAACCTTCCGAAGCGTTTGCCAAAATGGCGCACGACGAAATCGACCGCGTGCTGATTGACGATCTGGAGGGCCGCATCACCGCTGTGCTGCTAACTCCTTATCCGCCGGGCATTCCGCTGCTGATCCCCGGTGAGCGTTTCAACAAGACTATCGTGGACTATCTCAAATTCGCGCGCGATTTCAACAAGAAATTCCCCGGTTTCGAGAGCGACATCCACGGGCTGGTGGGGGAAGAGAACGGCGAGACACGGTATTACGTGGATTGCGTGAGGCAGGACTGAACCTGCTGCCATCGCAATGACCGGCGAGACCGGCAAGCTGCGCCTCGACAAGTGGCTCTGGGCGGCGCGCTTCTTCAAGACGCGCAGCCTTGCAGCCGACGCGGTGGAGGCCGGCCGGGTGCTGGTCGAAGCGGCGCGCGTCAAACCCGCCAGGGCGATTGCGATCGGCGACCGGCTGGACGTCCGCATCGGACAATACCGCTTTGATGTCGAAGTGCTGGCGCTGTCCGGCAAGCGCGGCCCCGCGCCGGAGGCTCAGAAGCTTTACCGTGAGAGCGAAGCCAGCCGTGTGCAGCGCGAAACGCTTGCCGCGCAGATCAAGGCGCAGCCGCAACCGGCATTCAAAGGCAGACCGACCAAGCGCGACCGCCGCGAGATTGAGCGCTTCACGCCCGGCGTGTATGAAAAGTGACCGGTATTGCCGTTGGCGGCGGCGTCTTCAGGATGTGTTTCTTCATTCTGCCTATCACGTGCATCTCGCACGCCTTGCAGTCGAATTCCAGCCTTAGTTTTTCGCTGCCGTTGACCAGCATCATCGGCTCGGCCCGCACCTGGCCTTGTACGCCGATCACGCCCCTGGCCTGTTTCGGGCACAGGCTCAGGGAATAGCGGATGCAGTGGCGCGTGATCATCAGCGAGACTTCGCCTGACTCCTCGTGCGCCTCGTAGGCGGCCTCGATCAGTTTCACGCCGTGCCTGGCGTAGAAGGCACATGCCGCTGAGTTGTACACGTTGGCGAGGTAGGAGAGTGATTCCTCCGGGTACCTGGCGGGCGGCTCCACGGCGGCCTTGCGCGGCGGGCGGATGCAGGCTGCGAGGCGCACGGCTTCGAGTTGATCCACGGCATCACGGCGCAGTCTGTTGAGCGCGGAGCTCGGGATGAACCAGGGCTGCGACCAGTGGATGGCGATGGCGGAACGTTCATTCAATCCAATACCGTTCGCCCTGAGCTTGTCGAAGTGCGAACGAGCCACAGCAACTGACTCAGGCTGGGCTTCGACAGGCTCAGCCCGAACGGATGAAAAATTTCGCAACTCGAAATCGCTGTTGCCGAAACGGTTGAGCTGTTCGCGCAGCCTATTCTCGGCCTGTTCCGGATGCTGCGCGGGCTGTTTGTCGAGGGTGATGCCGGCGGTTGCCGTGATGCCGTCTTCGTCCTGCAGCGTGAGCGAGAAACCGTCGGCAGTTTCGGCGAAGGTCGCGCTCACGCCGATGCGGCGCTCGGCAGATTTTTTGGCGAGCGCCTGTTCCCAGGCGTGGTCGCGGTTGCGGCTGATGGCGAGGCCGGGGCGCAGGCCATTCAACGTGTGCATGGGTTCGTTCGGATAGATGCGCCACACCTTGCCTTTGTGCTCGACCACGTTCGCCTGCAGGCCGATGACTTCGCGCTTGTGCAGGTAATTCAGCCCGTCGCTATTTGCCAAGGACTCGTTCGACTCCATCTCGAACCACTTGTCACCGATCTGCGTCACCGTGCCCAGTTCCAGGCCGACGAAGGTGGGCGTGTCGAATGCGCCGATGTCGGCCTTGCGGCCTTGCGAGAAATAATCCGTCGCGCCGCGATGGAATGACTTGTCCGGGTTGGGCGTGAACAGCAGCCTGGTCCTGCCGCTCGACGCACGGGCGAGTTCCGGGCGTTCTTGCAGGATCTCGTCGAGCAGTTGCCGGTAATGCCCGGTGATGTTCTTCACGTAGGCCGCATCCTTGTAGCGTCCCTCGATCTTGAAACTGCGTACCCCGGCGCCGATCAGCGCGCGCAGGTTGCCGCTCTGGTTGTTGTCCTTCATCGACAGCAGATGCTTCTCGTAGGCGACCACGCTGCCTTGCGCATCGTGCAGCGTGTAGGGCAGGCGGCAGGCCTGCGAACAGTCGCCACGGTTCGCGCTGCGTCCGGTGTGCGCGTGGCTGATGTAGCACTGGCCGGAATAGGCCACGCACAGCGCGCCGTGGATGAAGTGCTCGAGCACGGTGTCGGCCGGTACGGCGGCGCGCACTCTTGCGATCTCCCCTATCGTGAGTTCGCGCGCCAGCACGATCTGCGAGAAGCCGACATCGCTGAGGAAGCGCGCCTTCTGCGGCGTGCGGATGTCGCACTGCGTGGAGGCGTGCAGCGCGATGGGCGGCAGGTCGAACTCCAGCAGCCCCATGTCCTGCACGATCAGCGCATCGACGCCCGCGTCGTAGCAGTCATAGACCAGCTTGCGCGCTGCTTCCAGCTCGGCGTCGTGCAGGATGGTGTTGAGCGTGACGTAGATGCGCGCATGGAAGCGGTGCGCGAATCCCACCAGTCCGGCGATGTCGTCCATCGTGTTGCCCGCGTGATGGCGCGCGCCGAAGGCCGGGCCGCCGATGTATACCGCGTCCGCACCGTGCAGGATGGCCTCGCGGCCGATGGCGGCGGTCTTTGCGGGCGCGAGCAGTTCGAGGAGATTGGAGCGATCAGACATGCGGGAAATCTTTAATTAGCCACGGATTGACACGGATGTACACGGATAATTCAGAGAATTGCGCAAGAATGAGAATGCCTGTGATTTTTGCAGCCATGGAATTTATCGGTGTCAATCCGTGGCTGATCTGCACTATTGGGATACTTCTTTACGTTTGTAGGTGACGAAGTGGTATTCCAGCGGATGGGGTTCGATCTGGCTGTGCTGCTCGCGCGCGACTTCCCGCCAGGCTTTCCGATCGAATTCCGGAAAGTGCGCATCGCCTGCGATTTCCTGCCGGATCTCGGTGACGTAGAGCGTGTCGGCGAGCGGTAGCGCCAGCGCGTAGATCTCCGCGCCGCCGACCACAAAAAATTCGCTGTCGCCGGCGCAGGCGGCGATCGCCTCATCCAGCGAGTGCGCAACGATGCACCCGTCGATCTTCAGGCCGCGGTCGCGCGACACCACGACCGTGGTGCGGCCCGGCAGCGGTTTGCCGATGGATTCGAACGTCTTGCGCCCCATGACCAGGTGGTGCCCCATCGTGAGCTTCTTGAAATGCCGCATATCGGCGGGGATGCGCCACGGCAGCGTGTTGTCGATGCCGATGGTGCGGTTGCTGGACATCGCCACAATAATTGAAATACGGGAGCGAGGAGCGAGGAGCGAGGAAAAACCAACCCCCTCTAACTCCCCCTTGTCAGGGGGAGAATAAGGCGGCTCCTCTCTGCTCCCTCCCTGACAAGGGAGGGCTGGGGTGGGTTGAGAAATTGATGGGGGTGAGGCGTTATTCAATTGCTCGATCCTAGACCGCTACCGGTGCCTTGATGGCCGGATGCGGGTCATAGCCTTCCAGCGTGAAGTCCTCGAACTTGAACCCAAAAATATTCTTCACGCCGGGGTTGATGCGCATGGTCGGCAGCGGGCGCGGTTCGCGCGACAGTTGCAGCTGCGTCTGTTCCATGTGATTGAGGTACAGATGCGCGTCGCCGAAGGTATGCACGAAATCGCCGGGCTTGAGGCCGCATACCTGCGCCATCATCAGCGTGAGCAAGGCGTAGGAGGCGATGTTGAACGGCACGCCGAGGAAGATGTCGGCGCTGCGCTGGTAGAGCTGGCACGATAGTTTCCCGTCGGCCACGTAGAACTGGAAGAACGCATGGCAGGGTGCGAGCGCCATCCTGTCGAGTTCGCCGACGTTCCACGCCGAGACGATCAGGCGGCGCGAATCGGGGTTCTTCCTGATCTGTTCCACCACCTCGGAGATCTGGTCCACCGCGCGCCCATCCACCGTGGCCCACGAGCGCCATTGCTTGCCGTACACCGGGCCGAGGTTGCCCTGCTCGTCCGCCCACTCGTCCCAGATGCTGACGCCGTTGTCCTTGAGATATCTGATGTTGGTGTCGCCCTGCAGGAACCACAGCAGTTCATGGACGATGGACTTCAGGTGGCACTTCTTGGTGGTCACCAGCGGGAAACCCTGCGCCAGATCGAAGCGCATCTGGTAGCCGAACACGCTGACCGTGCCGGTGCCGGTGCGATCGGATTTTTTCGTGCCGTGGGTGAGCACGTGCTGCATCAGGTCAAGGTATTGGCGCATGTGAACTTGAAAAATCAATTCAGGCCACAGAGAACACAGAGATAGTGGTGAATCGCCGGGGTTTCTCTGTGATCTCTGTGGAAAATGGTTTTTTACGAGATAATAATCAGTAGTGTCCGGTTAAAAATCGAACAAATTTAGTTGGTTAACAAATTCTGTCTGATCTTGAAATAGCCCACCTCCCGCAAGAGCTTGAGATAGTTGGGTTTTCTCAAAAACAGACACCGATAAAATCTGCAGCAAAG
>JAGRPI010000024.1 GCA_019449635.1 Candidatus Ferrigenium bremense | reverse complement strand
CCCGATTCTGGCGCGTGATTTTTCATTTAACCGCAATCTCACTCGTCTCGATCAGTCTCGCCACATCACCATGACACTCCGAACATTTGCCAACAAGCAACAGGTCGCCCGCCTTGACGGCTCCGGTAAAATTGGTGATGGTGACCGCATGACGGCATTTCCCGCACCAGACATTCGCGAGCAGTCGCTTTCTGGCATCGACTGGAATGGCTGCCCATAGCCTGGCTGCCGGGGCAGTAAATTCAGGGAGAGATTCGATTGTCATTCGCGGTCCACCCGTTCTTTCAGTTCCTTGCCCGGCTTGAAATGCGGTACATACTTGGCAGGCACTTTCACCTTCGCGCCGGTCTTGGGGTTCCGCCCTTGTCGTGGTGGCCGGTAATTCAATCCAAAGGAGCCGAAGCCGCGAATCTCGGCACGCCCACCCTTCGATAGCGCATCGGAAAGCGCATCCAGAATCACCCTGACGGCAAGCTCGGCATCTTTCAATTGCAGTTGGGGGTGCAGATCGGCAATGCGTTCAATAAGTTCTGAGCGGGTCATTTGCAAAGGCTGTAGAGTGTGTGCGGTCATGAATAAAGCTGGCGGGATTTTACTTCAAGCATAAGCGTGGTGCGTTATGTGATTTGTCACGCCTGCCAAACCCCGAACCCTGCACTGCGCAAATCAATCCCCATCTCCACTTCCCTGTCACACGCCTCTTCATAAGGCATCGGGTTAAATGCTTCGTAGAGATCGGGCAACAACCGCAATCCGTATTGCTTGACGTACCGATTGGACTGGATGCCCGCCTTGTGTTTGTCGAAGCGCACGTCGGGATCCAAGCCTGTCATGCCGACATAAACGCACGGCTTGCCCGGGATGTAATCCGGATTGCATCTTTTGAACTTGCCTTCGTACAGCACTTCCCTGGACAACTCGACAACATAAACGTGATAGTGGTTGCGGCGCGCCATGCCCTAATAGCTCACCGTCTCGGTAGTACCGCGCCGGGACGTGAAGCGATGGAATGCGTCAACTTTCTCCAGTTCAAGCTTGAATGGACGACCTTGATAGACATGCTCCCGCAGCCAGTCAACTTCCTGGGAAAGATTCGCTTGGGGTAACAAGACGCTCCACGTCTTGCGCTCTGGCTCCCAGCGATAACTACGCGCCTTGAGTTTATCCTTGCTATCGAATGGCGAATTCAACGCCCAAACCTTGATTTCATTACCACGGGCATTGGCCAGAAGCGCTTTCATTACCTTGCCACCGGACTCGGGTAAATCGCATTGCAGCACTTCAAGCAGCGCATGGCAGTCGACTGACGCCCTGTGACCACCAAAATGAAAACCATAGCGGTAAGCCAGGAACTCCAGACTCGCACCTCCCATACCTTCATTTTTCCATGCTACCTGTGCGAGGGAACAAGCCCATGCTTTCCTGGCAAACATGGGCAACCGCGCTTCCACGAACCCACGGTCAAAACTTGCATTGTGGGCGATAACAATCGACACATCAGACATTAGAGCCTGTACGGCGGCATCATCAATACGCTTCCCCGCAACCATCTCATCTGTGATGTTATGAACCTTCGTGGACTCTGGTGAAATCGGCATCCCGGGGTCTTCAAGCTCATTGAAGGTCTCCAGCACCCTGTAGGCCTGCCCTGTCTCCGGGCAATACTCAAAGACGACAATGCCAAGCTCGATAATCCTATCGTCAGCCGAGTTCAATCCAGTGGTTTCTGTATCCAGGACAGCAGCCTTCAACAGTTTCTCCGGCGGGGGCGAATCCGAATAAGTGGTGCGTGGCTCGAAGGGGCGGATGACCCGATAGCCATTGGTTTTCAGCAACGCTATGGCTTCATCAAGTTTCATGTTTTCTGGGGGCTGGTTATTCATGCTGTGATTATGACAGGCAATAAACTGAGGGTAGTGTCCAGCATCAGCACTCCTCGCTGCGATCAAGAATCTCCAGTTTGAACTGCCACCCCTCGAATGAACTTATCATGCGGCCAAAATCTTCCCATGATATTTCCTGGCCATCGACAACAACACAGGGCATGCGAATATCTTCGGAGAGGTCGCATTCGACCCGCCCCCGCACCGTCATGTCAGCAATCTGAAGTCCATGCCCATCACCGGCGTTCTTGATGTGCTTAACGGAAAGCGCTTTGCGTATTTTCTCAACCATGCGACCAAGCATGGCGAACATGTCTTCTTCGGGGTCGCCGATTATTTGAAACTGATAGCCTGACCGGTCACCATCATGAACCTCAAAAGCATCCAGAGTAACCATATTTCCCAACAGGCGTGATACGAAATGAAACTGGTGTGCTTCGCCAGAGCAGTCATTTATCCTGATAGGCTGAAGTCGGGTATTGTCAAAATTATCGATACCGCTGACCTTGGCGACTTCTGCACTGAAGCAACAGCTGCAAAGCTGTCTATAAATCCCATCCATGGAACCATAGTGGGTGATTTCGTAGCTTGGAGCGTCTTCGCCGCACCCTTCGCAATGGACTTTTGTCATGATTATTACCTTGAATGGCTGGCTGCCAACCGTGCAATTCTACAGCCAGCGCAATGCGAGGTATGCAACGCTGGCATGCAAAAAATACCGGATGCTCGTGAGTTGCGATTTTGACACGAAGGAAGCACAGAGGGTTGCAAACTGCTCGCCATAAAGCTGGCTGTGGTCACGGTACGGTACCGACACTGAACGGTCGCGCAGCTTAAGCACTTCGAACGGCAGGTTCTCGGCCAAAGCGGCCCAATCAGAGCGTTGCGAAATTTGACTGCTTAGCTGACCAAAGCCGACATAAACCTGAAGCTCATGGGCCCGCATCAGCGGGATCCCTTGAGCGCAGTGTTATGAGGATTAAGGGTGGGACAGCAGTTGACAAAATTCTGCTGAATTTTGGAAATGCGCCCTTGTTGTTTGGTATCTCCAGACAAAATTACCAACATCATTCCCGTCATTACTTGGAGACCGTTCGACGATCTCAGTGCTTGTGCGAGCAATTCAATAGGGTAGCCTTTTCCATGGCGCGTAATTGCGTGAACACCACCATGGATATATGAACTTAATGGCTTCCATGAGTATTCCTTGAACTCATTCAATGGCCCAAGCGCTTGAGCAGGGGCTTTCCCCTCAAGCTCAACCAGTAACTCCCCCAGAAGAGGAATTTTGTCAGCCCACTTGGCATTATCAGGATTCAGGTTGCTTTGTAGCTTAGTAATGGAGTTTTCAGAAGCCGCGTAGAGTGCCCAAATAGCCTTAACAAGCGCTTCGTATTGCATCCGGAGCACACCGAGCGAAGAGGTGAAATTTCCCGTTGTTATTAGAATGCGCACACTCTCGGAGTGCTCGAACGAAACTCCGCAAAGTGTGCGACTCGATGTTATTCGGGGTGAGTTATCGTATGCTGGCAATTCCATAAGCGCAGACAGTTCGGTGGCCAGTTCATCCGATTGATGAAGCAAATCTGCCATATCAGTCATGATGAGACTCATTACGTTAGGGCGCATTCTTGGTGAGTGCAGCATTGATTTCGTGGCCGATCTCGATGACGAGAAAGCTGAGTCGCCTGTACTCCGCCTCCGTGAGTGATGCAAAGGACACTTCAGGATAGTGCTTCTGCCCTGACTTGGTAGGACGCGAGAACGCCGGAAGCCGAAACTCATGCAGTTCCTTTCTCTTTCCGGTCCAGTCTTCACTGAGAGTGGTACGAATGATTGTCCGGTGTTTGCTCAGATTGCTCAAAGCGGCAAGGTGCTCATATTGCGGGCCTGTTGAAATCCGCGAAACTGGATCTGCAAGGTTCGCAAGCGATGGAGTGCGCTTTACTAGAGTGGTGACCGAATCGATGGAAATATCTCGATCTGAGAGGGGCTGAGCGCTCAAGTTGAGGCCGCTGGCGAAGTAGACGCCGCTTGCTAGAATGTCCGAAATCGCGTGAATGGCCTGAACGCAGGCAGTGGCGTGCGCTCCGGCCTTGATCATTAACACTTCAAACGGGATTCTTGCTGGAGGATTACTCGACCCATGAAGAGCAAGGAAGAGGTTTTTGTCTGCCAAGTGCTTGCGCCTGAAGCTCTTGAGGAGGCGTTGTGTCTCTTGAAAGTGATATGAGGCGAAGTTCTGGCGATCAACGACTGATTGCAAACAGGGCTTGACGAGGGCCACTTGGTCACGCCCGAAGGATCTCTCCACGAGGCCGTACGTATGTTGAAAGTCCCACGGTTGCATTTTGGCCATAACGTTATTAAACGGATCCACCGGTCCGTAATATCAAAAATAGTGAGACGCGCATTCTTTCCATATCCAATTTATCGTCAGAACCACCACTGTTTTATCTGTCCGTTTATGCATAATAGTATGGGCGGGCGCGAATGTCTCTTACAGCACAAAGCGGAAGTTCTGACGCGAAAACTAGAAAAACCGCTTCGGCCGATGAGTGAGCCTTCGTTGTAGTCATACTGACGAGCCGCTGAGGTCTGCGCTTTGAATTCCCGGTTCTCGGCCATAGCCGACAAATGGCGCACGCTGCTGAATGACAGCATTGGCGTCTATTTCAGACAATCAGGCTGTAAGGCGCCTACTGTTTCGGGGGCGATTCAGTATCTGGCACAAAATATTATGCAATTCATACATATTTTTCTTTGTAGGCCTGCCTGTAATCTTCATCATTGCAAAAGCACCGCGCGTGCTTTGCCTGTGTCCAACTGGTGCCGGGATTTGCCCCGATAAACGGCTTCATCAGGTTGATGCGTGTAAAACCGGGCAGAGAGGGTGTGCCGGCAGCATTCGCGATCAGGACGGCCGCCTGCAGTATCCCTGCAAATGCGGACTGGAACGGCATGGGCACTTCTGCACGCGCCGTGCTTTTGGTGCCGGTAGCCAATTCCATGACAGCCCCGCTGCATACAGCTTTCGTGTAAAGCTCGCGTAGCGGCTTATTTTCAAAGAGAAGCAATTTTTGCAGATCGACATTCTTTCCCTTGGCTACAAGTTCCAGAAAACCACGATCCGTTGGTATGCCTTTCTCCAATCTGTCGCGCACCACTCTCAATTGATCCGGAGGTAGCCCCAGCGCTTCCAGAATGATCTCATCTTCGTTCTTTACGCTGCCTGATGGCATATAAAGGCACGCCAAGCAGGCGTGATTGATGAAATCATGGTGGGATACTCCGGCATCACAATCTCCTGTCCAGCCATTCACAACCCATTTGGGCAGGGATGCCTGCAGCTCAATACGGTCTTTGGGTGAGTCGAGTGCAGAAACAACTCGACTGAACGTCCATTTATCTTCTGGCAGGTTGCTTACGAAGTCCTCCCATTTGCCATGGAATTTTGTTACCTGCAGTCCCTCTCTCCAAGACAGGAAATCAGCTGCCAAATCCACCTTTTTCTTACCTTCGCTGCATCTTCCGGTCAGCGCATAGCGCTGGATATTGAAAAGGTCGATATCGTCATGGTCGATAAGAGTGAGTTTCCCTGTCAGATTGGCGTACCCGAACATGCCCCAGATGAAGCCGTGCCCGATCGCCCCGGCGCCGGCAAGGTAGGTATCCCCAATGTCCACATCCTTCAAGACCGGGTTGCGGGGATTTTCCGCTGCGATATCCATATCGAGCACAGAGAACGTCAGTTCATCATCCAGCTTTGCATCTGAAAATATCCGCCTGAAGATATTGGCCGCGGCCAGGCAGGCGGCGACCCCGGCGCCAAGCAGGTTATTGCTCGTGCCGCTGCCGACAGGTTTTGAACGTGAAAACCGGGTTATCCAGCCGTCCGAACCGATGAAATACCGGTTTACCTTGCCGTCGCCCAGCGGCACGGTCTTCCCTACCACTATCACATCTGTGGCTTTGCCTAACTTTACGGCAATAGCGATCTTCGGGTTGATGCTCTTGGCAAGCGTCTTCAGTGAATGGGCTGCGTCCTTGCACCCGTGGCTAAGCGGGATAATAGCAATGCTGGGGTAGAAACGCGCTATCAGGCGCATGGACAAGTCCAAGGCCGCAATTCCTTCCGGCGTCAAGGCGTGTGAATCGAACGCCAGCGCAATCTGGTGTGCATCGACTTTCTTCAGGAATGCCTGCTGGTCGAAATCATTGAGGACATGGAAGGCTGCTTGAACCGCACGATCAAAATAATCAGCACGCGCCATAATATCCACCCTCGCCGGCAATATGGAACAGGCTTGTCGGGGCATCAAGCCATTGCCCGGCGCGATTTATGCGGTATATCGCCGTTTCCCTGAAAGAGAATGAACGTATGGCGAAGTCCGGCACGACCAGCGAGAAACAGCCAATTCTGGTCACGACTGCATAGGTGTCGTCCGTGTTCGAATGGTAGGCCGCTCCAGGGTGGCTGTGGACTTGCGCTATGAACTTCAAACCGCGCTTATGAAGCTCCATGTTCAGCCTGGCAAGCTCCGTTCCCTCTACGATCACACAGACCCCATCGTCTGTGCTGATGCCCCTCTGTTCCGGGATCACGAGGTCTGTTACATGGAACGTCGAGCTATCCTTTTTTCCTGCCCAGAGGACCATGGCTTCACGCCCCATCTTCCCGGCCGCGCGCATGAATGCTTGCCCATCCTCAAGGACTTCGCGCGGCACCATGACCGCCTGAATATCAGAGAAGTCATTCATGAGTGCAGTTTCGGAACCATATGATGAGCAACCTGAACCTGGGCCTGATAGGCAATGGCAGCCGGGCCGAATTGCTGCAATATTGACAAGATATGTACCAACATGTTTTTTTTGCGATGCAAAAACCATGAGTCTCCGCTATGCGCAGATGAATCATGGTATTCCTTGACGCCTGGTAGACATAAGAATGGTTTATTCATATCGAATGCTTGAAGCAGAGGCGTAACTTCCACCCTTTGCATATCCGTTTGGTTGGTTGGCTCGGATAGCATTTTAGTCTGTATGAATTTCCACGGGCATTTATCAAAATGTAGTGGTGCTTCGCTAAACGGATCGACAAATCTAACTGATGGCGGGCGGGCATCGTAATCTGTGAAGTCGATGTGTACGCCACAAATGACACCACGCAAAACAGGTAGCGGATTACCCGTAATAAGGACGGCGAACACAACCGGATATTCCGCGCGCAGGATCCATACGCCCTGCTCATGGAATGGCTTATGGGCTTTTGCTGTTGCTACTTCACGCTCGAATTTCCGTCTTGAGACAGACGGATCGGCAATCATCCTGCGGCACCAGCTTTCTTGTTCAAGTACAGAACATCGTATTGTGCCGCAGCATCCCCTGCCTTCATCTGTAGATCGACTGCCACCATCTCGGCACCTGCCTTGACATAGAATGCCCATTGATCCGGCTGGCTAGCTTCGCCGGCCTCCTTCAAGGACTTTTCGATCAGGCTCTGAAGCGGCTGGTTGGGGTTAGTTTCCAAAGTAATTTCCGTGCCGGAAACCACGACTTTCAAGCTAATTTCTTTCTTGCTCATGTCACCTCCAAAATAATTTAACTGCAAGCTATGTTTTAAACGGGGATAAAGCCAATTAGAAAACTGTGATTGTGATGCTCGGCTCTATATGGTTTTGCCTTCCTCTGCGTGAATGTACTCCAAAGACTATTATGCCACTACAGGAACAGATATATGGTAGTCGGCTACTTGAGCTCCGACGGCGCGGTTGGTGGGCAAACCGCTTCAAGAATCGAATGAAGCGCTAGGGCTGCCGATTGAAAGAGTTGCTTGCACTGCTCGACGCCGTCGGCGTTCGGATCGACGTGCGCCAACTTGACGGCGTCCGCGATGCCGCTTGATGCCGGATGCGCGTCGCCGAGACGAAGGTCGTAAACGCCGACGAGTGGCCCCATGATTTCCCGCGACCTCACGGAACCAACTTTCGCGGCGAGATAGGCGTCCAACAACTTCAACGAACCGAGATCAGGTTTGGTGCCGGGCGGCACGAGTGCGCGCATCTGAGCCACATTGATTGCGTCCGCCGTCGCCCTGGCGATGTCCTTGGCCAAGGACAACACGCCGGCGCGTCCAGTGAGACCGCGAAAGCGATGCATCTTGTCCAGCATGCCGGCCTTATCGGGATGGTCATGAAAGAGTGGCGAGCCGTGCAGCTTGACGAAGGCCGCGTCGAGGCGTTTCAGCATCTCCTGAAAGTAGTTCTCCGGAGCTTCCGTTGACGCCGGTTCGCACCTCATTTGCGCGTTGAGCAGTTCCGCGCTGGCCGGCCCTGCTGGCGCCACGTTGTGCCCCAACCAGACCTGCTGTTGCCACTGAGCCTTGTTTGCAATGTCTTCCGCGTAGACGTTGATTAAGCCGGCAGCATCAATGCCGAAGTGCACTCCTTCGTTTGGCGAGCACTGAACGGATCCTGTGTTTTCCGTGTACCAAGACAGCGCGCTGCCCCGATAGCTGAGTAGTGCCCCGACCACTTGGGGCCGGAAGTAGAGCCAGCGACCGACGTCCTCGCGGTTGAGCTCCGTCGCGGTCATCGTGGCGCCGGCCGCGTCAACGACAAAGCGCAGCACGTCTCTGGGCTTGTCGCCCCGCACCCGAATGCTGCGGTCAGCCGACTCGACCCACGCCTCTCGCCATAGCTCGCCCTCGACACGATAACCGACGCGCCCTCCAGGGCGCACGAAGGTCCTGGTCTCATAGTCCGTGTTCTCATCCGTCTCGGCACCAAAGACTTGCGCATCCTGTTCTGGGTCGACGTCAGTGCGCCATGCCTTGAACACCGCCATGCCGGCATCTGGCGGGCCTCCATCGTGACCGATTGCATGGGCGCCCAAGCTGAGTCGCTCGAAAGGCTCCTCGATTTCGGCACCGTTCTCGCCCCAGCTCAGGTGGTCGATGGCCTCGGTGATTTCCCACCGCTGATGAAACTGCACGACCCGCAGAGCCAAGCCTCGAGCGCACAGGTAGTCTCGGAGGAAATCTGATTTGATCTCGATGGCGACGACTTCGCCCGAAGTATTGCGACGCTGGCGGATGACCTCGATATAGCCTTCGTCGACCCTCAGCCAGGAATCGCCTTCCTGCAGCAACCCCAACGCGATGACGAGATCAGGGTGAACTATCCACTGGCTTGGATGGTCCCGGCCGACGCGATGAACCAATACAAGCGAGAAACCGATGGCCTGTCCATCGTTGTGCCAGACCACATCCGCGGGCTTGTATGGGTGGTTCTTGGACGCGTATGACTGCGTGTTGATAAGCCCAAAATCGCTCCATCCCAGTTTTTCCGCAAGCTCGCGAAATTCCGGATGGATGGCGATCGCGCCAACGCCATCGAACTCCTCAAGGCTACCCGGGGTTGAATAGTCGCCTTCGCGTGCCAAGGTTTCGCTGCGTCTAAGCGGGATCCATACAGCGGTCTCCCACTGTCGACGACGAACATCCACCATTTCGAACCAAGCTTGCTCCTTCAATCGCCGTCTCCTGTTTGTTTGTCGCAGCGACAGCGCCTCCGCCGTCACAGTATATCAACGCTCGCCTTCATCAGATGGTTCGTCATCATCGATATACTCCTCATCCGGCGACCAAAGCAGCAAAGTCAAGGCTACGATGGCGAGTTAGCTGATAATCCTGTCGGATGTGTACGATACCCTCCACTAAGCAGTCGGATCTGGTTCAAGCAAGCAGCGATCTCCGCATCGACCAACGTGAATGAACCGTCAGCGATCTTGCCCCCAACATGGCCAAAGTTTGGAGTTAATTTATTTCTTCGAGGGCTTGAAAAATGATTAAGTTACCCCATAATCAACGAGGTTAAGAAAACTCTCGGGAGTCAAAGTGGATGAGACCAAGCCCTTTCGGGTACTGTGCCTAGACGGTGGAGGGATGCGCGGGGTCTATCAGGCTGCATATTTGTCCACATTTGGGGATCGTATTTGCGCTAGTCAAAATAGTGACCGAGAGCTTGATATCGGCACTGCTTTCGATTTGTTGGTCGGAACGAGTACGGGAGGCATCGTTGCATGCGGGCTTGCTGCTGGCATACCTCTGCGCGAAATCCAGATGCTATACGCTCAATCGGGATCCAAAATATTCCCTCATCAGTGGGCTCGACCACTCCCTATTCTTGGTAATTTTGTAAAGGGGCTTGGTATTGGTTTGTCTCATGGTGACCATGCGTTGCGAACGACACTCACAAGTGTCTTCGGAAATCGCACGGTGGAGTCGATATACAACGAACGCGGCATTGGCCTCGCCGTCCCCTCGCTCGATCTCAACCGCCATGCTGCGGTAGTTTTTAAGACCCAGCATCTCAAACGCCTTAATGGACGGGACAACTCCCGCAGCCTAGTCGATATTTGTATGGCCACCAGTGCGGCTCCAATCTTGCGGTCTATGGCTCGTCTAAATGAACCTGGCAGCACCGGCACCACCGCCACCTATATTGATGGCGGCTTATGGGCTAACAATCCTGGCCTCATCGGCATGATGGAGGCCATTGAGATTCTCAAAGATCGGGGCGAGAGCCACAGGCCAATCCAATTATTCATGCTCGGTACTTTACCCTCACAAGGTGGCGAAGAAGTTGGAGCAAGGGCGCTTCATCGCGGAGCTTGGGGCTGGGGTTTTGGCCTCAAGGCTATTGCTGCGAGCCTCAATGCGCAGGCAGTAGGCTACGACTACCTCACCAGTAAGATGGCAGAAATTCGCGGTGACGGCAGTTTCGCATTTCGTCTGCCCGCACAATGCCCGTCCAACGCACTGCGCGACTATCTCACAAACATGGATGACGCCCGGCCAAAGGTAATCAACGCGCTTTCGCGTCAAGCCATTTCCGATGTGGACTACGCGTGGGCTTCACGAGTGCAACAAATGGAGGCGTTCCGTTCTACACTGGCATCAGCCAGAATTCAAATCACCAGCCAAACAACGAAGGAGGCACATGACTGACATTGACTGCCATAGCGAGATGACAAAATTTCATCGCGATAACGTCACGCTTTCGAGCAAACAGCAAGGCGAAATGCGCACGCACCGTGACGCTGGACGCGCACGCCTGAATAATGGTCTTACTGAAGCCCAGAAGCCACTGCCCCATGATGTGTGTTCTCAAGGGTCATACCAGATGCGCACGATGGTGCAAGACGATCAGAACGACTACGACATCGATGATGGTGCCTACTTTAAGTCGGATGACCTCAAAGATGACACAGGTGCTGCTCTCGTGCCCTTGGCTGCACGTCAGCGAGTATGCGATGCGCTGAAGTGGGACGGCCGATTCAAGCAAGAGGCGACTGTCAAACAAAATTGCGTTCGCCAGGAATATTCGGCTGGGTATCACATCGATGTCCCCGTTTACCGCATCATCACTACAAAAGATGAGAATGATGACCCAGAGGAATACTATGAGCTAGCAAGTGGAGACGAATGGGTGAGGTCGGACGCCCGAGCCGTGACGTGCTGGTTCAATGGGCTCGTTGGCGAACTCAACGCTGGCGAGGCTGACGGCAGTCAGATGAGGCGTATTACTAAGCTGTCCAAGAAGTTCGCGCGTCGCCCTGAATGGAAAAAGAAAACCACCAGTGGCATCAGTATCTCCAAGCTGGTCGTCGACAACTTCAAGTCGAGCACAGACCGTGATGACAAGGCCTTGCGTGAGACTTGGAAGGCCATCGACGCCAAGCTGCAAAAGTCCACCGAGATTAAGCACCCAGTTTTGTCTGCAAACTTGGCATCTACCAATGATGATGAAGTCGGTTTCTTCCGCGATTGCCTGCATGACGCACTCAAAACACTTGAGGTGCTGGATAAAGCTGACTGCACGCGAGCACAAGCACGCGAGGCATGGGACAAAGTGTTCAACACCACGTTCTACTCCGATCAGCCGGACAACGATGAGGACAAGCAGGCCAAGGTGGCAGCTGTGCTAGTTACGTCCGTCCAGCCAGCTCGCCGCAACGATGGTGGTGGGAGGTTCGGCTGAGTAGCGAAGCAGAATTCACCCACATTAGGAGAGAAATCGAGGCCGGCCTGGAGCAGCACCGTCTAGGCCGGTGGGAGCGCATCGCCCAAGAGGAGATGAAGGCCAAATTTCAGCGGTTTGTGATGGCTTGGCGCGTGAAGGTTCCGGCTAGCTCCTTACAGATGGCTGAGGTCGATCAACTAATCCTTGCCATAGATTATTCGTACCCAAATTCACAGCCTAGAATCTTCGCCCCTGCTGCCGGCAGTAGCTACAGCTGGCCACACGTTGAACAGAATGGCCTCTTGTGTCTGCGATCAACGAGATGCACCGCACCTACGGCGGAGCGCATTGCTATCCATTTGAATGATGCGGAGGATCTACTCAACTACTCTGAGACAAAGCGACAGAAAGAGTTTGAGCGCGAATTTGTTAACTACTGGGCACACCGCGCAACTAACACGGCTGAACGCGCTCCTCGGGTATTAAGTCTCGTCGCACCCGGAGGGGTTGCCCGAGAGGTATGCTACTACTACGATGCCAAGACTGATCGCTACGTCGTTGGAGACGAGAAAGCGGCCCTAATAAAATGGCTTAGAAATACCGGTGAGAAACCCAGCGACAGGGATATCTCTTCTACATGGTTGTTTCGCCTGTCCCATCCATGGAAGCCCAAGGACTTTCCAGAATACGGCCGTGATATCACACAGATGCTGTCATCTGAGTTGGTTCATCGGTACATTGTTCCAGGTGCGCGATTACCTTTTCTCTTCGAAGCCAAAACATTGACTGGTGCATCCTTTGCAGCAGTCGTGCTGCACGGTGCTAAGCAGCGCGACTTGCTCAAGGGATACCGCAACATCTCACGAGTACCGCCAGAACTCATCATCAACTCCTATAAGAGCCGCGCCCTTGAACGCTGCACGGTATCTCGTGTCGACGGGGGATGGATTCATGGACGCGATCACCCGTCAAGCTATGCTGAGGTCAAGAACCGCAAGGTCGCGATCATTGGTTGCGGAGCAATCGGTTCGTCGGTGGCTCGTCTTCTTGCACAGGCCGGTGTTGGGGAAATTATGTTGGTGGACGGAGACTGCCTAACCACGGCAAATGTCTCTCGCCACCTGCTTGGTATCGAGCATGTAGGTTTCAACAAGGCATTTATCCTGCAAATTGAGCTGCGAAAGCAATTTCCTCACCTAACATTTGATCATGCGTTCAAATTGCACTTTGAGCATCTGTCTGTGAAAAATCTCGAACAGCTAGCACGGGCTGATCTGATCATTTCGGCTGGCATCGACTTCGATGGTGAGGCGGCGCTTGACACCTGGCGGAGGACATTGCCGCAGCCTCCAACTTACCTGAGCACTTGGGTAGAGGCCTATGCCGCAGCCGGTCATGCCGTCCTGCTCTACGGGGGCAGATCAATTCTGCCCGGGTTCGATGAGGATGAGCGTCCAAGTTTTCGCCTCACAGACTGGCCAGATGAAGCCGGAGCACTTATCGTTGAAGCCGGTTGTGGGAACAGCTTCCAGCCACATGGCATTGTCGATCTGCACCCGACCATCGGCCTCGCGGCAGGGCTTGCCCTTGACTCGCTTCTCGACAAAGTTCCTGTCTCTTGCCGACGTGTCTGGATGGGTAATCCACAGGTCGTCGAGCGGAATGGCGGCATATTGAGAACCAACTTTACCGACACCTTCATCATCCGCGAATTTCCTTGGCCATGATCTTCGCATGTAGAGAGGCGCCGTCCAATCATCTGGTTGTCGGTCGAATCGAAGGAATCTCTCAAGAGCTACTAATTGAGCGGTCAGTGTTGAAGCACCTGTCTCGATACCGCCAACTTACCCCATGGTCGACTGAAGCTGGTGGACAGTTGTTTGGGACGATTGACACAGACAAAGTTTGTGTTGCTGAGGCCGCGGGACCGTATGCCGGTGACGATAGGTCGCGGTACAGGTATCGATCAAATCCTGTGGCGGCTCAATGCGCAATCGATCAAAGGTTTCAGCGCGGACTTCTGTATCTGGGTGAATGGCACTCTCACGCAGAAAATCAACCCAATGCTTCTGGCCTAGACGACGACGCGATGCGTCGCCTCATTGCGAACTCACGCCTTAACAGCAATACGCTTCTCATGCTGATTGTAGGCAGGACTCTGGGTGTCGACGGTTTGTCGGCTTGGAGTATTGCGAACGCAAGAGCATACCAATGGCAACTTCAGGCCTTGAAGAAATAGGTCCTCGAATCGAAAGGCCGCTATCTGTTGCATTGCAGTCAAAAATGACCATAGCCGCCGAGCGACGGCTTTGGCCGAGGGGACTAAACCGCTTCGCGGTATGGGCGCTCCGATCCTGCGCCTGAGGTTGGTTTTAAGCGTGCCGTCGGTTGACTGAGAGAATCTGTTCCCCATATTGAGAAATGAGGCAATCCGCCTCATTTTTCGATAGGAGCAGGATCATGAACTCAACGATTGAAACTATCTCTCCGTTGCGCCAACGCTTTCTCGATGAAATGCGGATGCGCAAACTCTCCCCCAAGACCCAGAGCGGTTATATCCGCACCGTGAGCCGGTTCTGTGGCTGGCTGGGACGCACACCCGACACCGCAACAGTCGAAGATTTACGACGCTATCAACTGCATCTGGTCGACAAGGGCATCTCGCCAATTTCACTCAACGTGACGATTACCGGACTGAAGTTCTTTTTCGACAGCACCCTCGATCACCCGGAGTTAATGAGGCATATGCATCCGGTGCATACCCCGCGCAAGATTCCGGTGGTATTGAGTCCGGAAGAAGTCGCTCGCCTGATCAGCGCTGCCGGGAGTCTAAGAAACCAAACTGCGTTGTCGGTGGCCTACGGCGCGGGCCTGCGCGTCAGCGAGGTCGTCGCACTGAAGGTCAGTGACATCGATAGCCAGCGTATGGCCCTGCGCATTGAGCAGGGCAAAGGCAGCAAGGATCGCTACGCGATGCTCTCCCCCGTTCTGCTCGATTGCCTGCGCACCTGGTGGCGAACCGCCCGTGCCAATGGATGGATGCTCAACGGGGGTTGGTTATTTCCGGGCCAGGATCCCGCCGACCCGATCAGCGCACGACAGTTGAGTCGAGCCATCCATGAGGCGGCCAAAGTCGCGCAGATCGACAAGCGCGTCTCCATGCACACGCTGCGTCATAGCTTTGCCACTCACTTGCTGGAGCAGAAGGTGGATATCAGGGTGATCCAGGTGCTACTCGGGCATAAGAAGCTGGAGTCCACCGCACTCTATACTCAGGTGGCGACCAAGATTCTGCGCGAAGTGGTCAGCCCGCTGGATAGCCTGCATCCCGTATAGATGCCGTGTAGTTCACGATCATGGTGCGTCCCGCACTGGAGGTCGCGGACATCTTCCGCGCCCATGGTCCGGCATGGCGGCAAACTCAACAATCCCATTTGAGTCTGGGGCAACTCAAGGTCATGTCAGCCATCGAGCAGTGCCGCAGCGCGGCGCTGGGAGGACATGTGTTGCATTGTCCCGCCTGTGCGCATGACGAGATCGCCTACAACTCCTGCCGCAACCGGCATTGCCCGAAGTGTCAGGCCAGTGCGGCGAAGCGCTGGCTCGAAGCCCGTCAGACCGAGCTACTACCGGTGGACTATTACCATGTCGTGTTCACCTTGCCCGCACCGATCAGCGCCATCGCCTACACCAACAAGGCGGTGATCTATCGCCTGCTGTTTGAGGTGGCAGCGGAAACGCTGCGTACCATCGCCGCCGACCCCAAGCATCTGGGCGCGCGCATCGGGGCGACGTTGGTGCTACACACTTGGGGTTCGGCGCTGACGCATCATCCGCATGTGCATGGCATTGTTCCCGGCGGCGGGCTGTCATTCGACGGTGAGCGTTGGGTTGCCTGCAAGCCGGGCTTCTTTCTGCCGGTGCGCGTGCTGTCGCGGTTGTTCCGGCGGCGCTTTCTGGAGGCGCTGGCGCAGGTGCATCGTGCCGGCCAGTTACAATTCTTCGGTGAGTGCGCGCAACTGGGTGATGCGACGGCCTTCTCCGATTGGCTCGCACCGCTGCGCAAGTGCGAATGGGTGGTGTATGCCAAACGTCCCTTTGCCGGGCCTGCGGCGGTGTTGGCTTATCTGTCGCGTTATACCCATCGGGTGGCGATTGCCAATTCCAGGCTCGTTGCAGTTGATGAGTGCGGTGTGACTTTCAAGTGGAAGGATTATCGAGAGGGCGGGGCAACGCGCCACAAGACGATGACGCTTGCGACGGACGAGTTCATGCGGCGCTTTCTGCTGCATGTTCTGCCGAGTGGGTTTCATCGCATCCGTCACTACGGGTTGATCGCCAATACCAGGCGCCGGGAGAATCTTGCGCGGGCGCGTGAGCTGTTGAATGTGGCACCCATCGTGGCGACGGAGTCCAATGCGGATGCAGCGGGCGAATCCGCTCAACCGACTTTCGTCTGCCCGGATTGTGGTGCGGCGATGATCGTCATTGAGACGTTGGCACGCGCACAACGAATCCGCGCACCGCCCTCGCTGCGAGGTGTGCCATGAGCATCATCGCGATTCGACAATCAAATCGTCATCGGCCTGCACCGATACGAGAAGGTGTTGCTTGGCTGTGTAAAAATGCCATTTCGCGCGCTCCGCATCGACGAGAAATCGCAAATATCCGCTTCGATACGGGATGTCTGTGTCACCTGAAAGATATCATCGTCAGACCGAATAGCTTGATCTTCATGTCCAGCGGCAGAGCGATCATTCAAATCCCCATAGACCGCAGCCGCCTCTAACGCGCACCAGTAACATCACGCGGTTTCCTCCCTCGAGGCTTGTCCGACGCCTGCCCGGAGCGTTCTGCTGCATCCTGATTGGCTGCGACTGCGGGCAGGCATCTGACAACCCTTAACAGCAGCTGACCCTCGTGCTCATCACTCCGGCTGACTACTTCTGGCACCATCCTGCTCATCACCCCTTGATAATCACCGCTAGAAAGCTGTCATTGGCTTGGTTCCCGATGCTGCAATAATCAGGTTCCGCTTTCATAAAAAGCCGGCTTCTATTTTGCTTTCGCTTAGTCAAAATTGTACTAATAGTTGGCATTAAATATATCTATAAAACGCCCCAATACTATTGCAATACTATTAAACATTTGCTTTTAGAAAACTGGGAGTACATTTCCTTTTTATCTTAACTTCCTTATTGTTTTATCATCAACTTGCAAATTAGCTGCTATAGATCTATTAATTATTTACTGGAGATTTATTGATAAATTAGTGACGATCTACTGGAAATCTACTATAAAACCATTGAAAATCCATCGTAAATTTATAGCAAATATATAGCAATAATTTTGTAATGGTAAAGGACAGGATGCTAGATGTGTGCCTCACGGCACAATCCAGTTTTTCGCCCGCTAGGTCGCTTCGTGCCCGTCGCAATCAACTCAGGGCTCCGCCCCGAGACCCACAAACAGAGTTGCACACCCACGGAACTTTTAGGTCGGGGGTGAGCAACGGTACAGATGGAGGGGTAGTTTAAGAAGCTTATTTTTTCTCTCGTCTCAGCGCATTTGAGACTACTTGCTTGCTTACCTTGAGGATGTCTGCAATTTCCTTCTGTTTCTTTCCATCGGCTTGTAGCTCCTTAATCTTTTCTAGAGTTGAAGAAAAGACATTGAGGTAGGCTTCCCGGCGCAAAATTTGACGGTCATTGTCCGAATGAATTCCGATACATAGATTTATGTAGTGCCTATATAACCTATCAATTTCTGTTTCAAAATCTGTGATGCGTTTCCGATCATTTTGATAGCGACGACGAGATTCGATTGAACGATGGGGATTGTGATCTGGACAAAAAACGCTGCTTGGCCTCACTGGCGCGGACTTTTTGTCACCAATGCGCGGTTTGAAGCATTTGATCCCAAATTGTATGGGGTGAGATCGCATAATCTGTGAAAACCATTCATTTTCTATCAGATTTTGCTCAATTTTATCCAGCAGCATTTCTTGTGTGTCGTCCGATTCCAACCCGTGTTCCCGCAGAACTCTGTAGTCATGCCCTCTTGCATACAAGTACAGCAACTCTCCGAATAAAAATGGATTTTCATTAGATGCATTACTCGTGGCATTAATTTCTTGTAAGTGTCCGTGTGCAGCGGCTAGAGTCTTTTCAGATGCTATCGGACGATTAATAGGGTTAAAAACCCTTCCATGTTTTCTATTTTTGCCTCTAACGCATTTTTCAAAAACTGGTGCTGTCATTCGGTCTTCTGTCCACTTCCAACAGAGCTTACAGAAGCCAGCGTGACGGTCGAACGCTTGATAACCCATGATCGTTTGCGTAAAAAAATGTGCATGAAGAATACGACCATGCACACAAGGAGTAAACAAATATCTAACTGCGGTTCGCTCACACAAAGCGCAAAACATTCAGAATCACCCTATCGCCAATTTACTAGCAATGAAAATGGTGAGCGAATCAGCGAATCATAGATGCAATAAAAAAGGAGAATCAAATGAACAATATTGATGATCGAATTTCACTTGAGAAACAAGTAGAAGCCGCTTGCCCCGCACATTTGCACCGGGTAAATGCTAACGATGCATTTGCTGCCAAACAAGTACTTCTTCTAGCCTCGCTTGGACTAATGCCAATCGACAAGACACAACGTAAGTTGTTCAGCGAAGTAATGCCTCTCATTTACATGCTGCGTAAAAAAGAAGGATATACATTTAAACGGGTTACTACACTTCTCAAAGATTGTGGTTTCAAGCTGACGCAGTCATCCGTGAGGGTCTATTACTACTCACTTCTTGCTGAACATGAAGAAGAGTACATCAAAACAATGGATGAAAAGATGGCGTTAATGTCAGAAATAATTAGAGAAACCCAGGATATAGAATTTTCAGCGATTTCCGGAAAAGTTGCGGAAATCATGGAAAGAAAGCGGCTTCAAGATGGTTTTTAATTTTTGTTATTTTGGTCAGCAGTGGTTCTCCCTGCATGCTGTCCCAGATCACACCGCATCGATGCCAGCGTGAGAAAGATTGGGATGATGGAAACGCTTAATCTTGAACAAGCCGCCGCCTTTCTCAAAATGCATCCCGTCACGGTTCAAGGCAAGGCGCGTTCTGGGGAGATTCCCGCGGCCAAGCCCGGCAAGTGCTGGGCATTTATCAAAGATGACCTTGTGTCCTATCTGCGTTCGCTCTATTCTCCCAAATGGCGAACGCTGGAAGGTGACACAAAGGAGAATTATCCATGTCACTCTACAAGCGTGAGGACTCATCAATCTGGTGGGTTCGTTTCACCCACAAAGGCAAGCGAGTACAGCAAAGTTCTGGCACTCCCGTCCGCGAAAAAGCGGAAGAGTACGAAGCAAAGCTGAAATCGTCTTTGTGGGAGCAGGAAAGGCTGGGAGCCAAGCCGATCTACAAGTGGAACGATGCGGTTGTGAAGTATTTGGGCGAGACGAAACATAAAGCCTCGCAAGTCAGCGACATTTATCATTTGCGCTGGCTGGATCAGTACCTAAACGGCATCGAGTTGCAGGCAATCAAGCGGGATATGCTGGATAAAATTTCTGCCGCGAAACAAGCCGAGGGAGTCGAGAACTCAACGGTCAATCGTGTGCAGGAAGTTATCCGGGCAATTCTCAGGAAAGCCTGTAACGAATGGGAATGGATTGATCGTGTCCCGGTGGTGCGTATGCTGCCGGAACCGACCAAGCGGGTGCGCTGGTTAACTCGGGATGAAGCTGACACGCTGATTGCCGCATTGCCGCCGCATCTGGCTGATATGGCTCGCTTCAGTCTGGAAACAGGCTTAAGGCGTTCCAATGTCACTGGCCTGCAATGGTCGCAGGTGGATTTGGTGCGCAGGACGGCATGGATACACCCCGACCAAGCCAAGGCCAGAAAAGCGATTCCTGTCCCACTGTCGAGCGTAGCGGTTGCAGTGCTGCGCAAACAGATCGGCAAGCATCAGGCCAATGTGTTCACGTTTAACGGCAAGCCCGTGCATCAGGTGAACACCAAGGCATGGCACAAGGCATTAGAGCGGGTTGGCATCGAGAATTTCCGCTGGCATGACCTCAGACACACTTGGGCAAGCTGGCATATTCAAGAAGGCACCCCGTTGCACGTATTGCAGGAGTTGGGCGGATGGTCAACCCCGGAGATGGTGCAGAAGTATGCGCACCTATCCAGCGAGCATCTGGCGCAATGGGTTGATCGCAGGCCAGCGGTTTTGGCTGCTTAGTTCTAAAAAGTGATACGTTTTTTACTACAGGCCAAGAAAAATGGGCTAGACTTTTCAGCCTAACCCATTGAATTTACTGGTGCGCCCGGAGCGATTCGAACGCCCGACCCCTTGGTTCGTAGCCAAGTACTCTATCCAGCTGAGCTACGGGCGCGTAAAACTATTTGCCTGGCGGAGAGGGAGGGATTCGAACCCTCGATACAGGTTTTAGTCCCGTATGCTCCCTTAGCAGGGGAGTGCCTTCGACCTCTCGGCCACCTCTCCGAAGGCCGCGCATAGTAATGTATCCGACCTGAAAGGTCAAATGATTACGCGTCTTCCTGGTCGAGATCGAAGGCCTTGTGCAGCACGCGCACGGCCAGCTCCAGATATTTCTCGTCGATGACGACGGAAATCTTGATTTCGGAGGTGGAGATCATCTGGATGTTGATGCCCTCTTCCGCCAGAGTGCGGAACATCTTGCTGGCGATGCCGACGTGTGAGCGCATCCCGACGCCGACCACCGAGACCTTGGCGGCCTTGTTGTCGCCGACCACATCGCGTGCGCCGATGTGTGGTTGCACCTTGTTCTTCAGGATATCCATCGCCTTGGCAAATTCATTGCGATGCACGGTAAAAGAGAAGTCCGTCGTGCCGTCCACACCGACGTTCTGGATGATCATGTCCACATCGATGTTGGCGTCGGAGACCGGACCCAGAATCTGATAGGCGATGCCGGGTTTGTCGGGCACGCCCAGCACGGTGATCTTGGCTTCATCGCGGTTGAACGCGATTCCGGAAATAATGGCTTGTTCCATTTTATTATCTTCCTCAAAAGTAATCAGCGTGCCTTCGCCTTCTTCCTCGAAGCTGGACAGCACACGCAGCTTGACCTTGTATTTCCCGGCGAATTCCACCGAGCGTATCTGCAGCACCTTGGAGCCGAGGCTGGCCATTTCCAGCATTTCCTCGAAGGTGATGCTCTTCAGGCGGCGCGCCTCGGGCACCACGCGCGGGTCGGTGGTGTAAACACCGTCCACGTCGGTATATATCTGGCACTCGTCGGCGCGCAACGCCGCGGCAATCGCCACGCCGGTGGTATCGGAACCGCCGCGCCCCAGCGTGGTGATGTTGCCGTCTTCGTCCATCCCTTGAAAACCCGCAACCACAACTACGCAGTCATTCGCCAGATCGGTACGGATGTTCTGCTCATCGATGCTGACGATGCGTGCCTTGGTGAAGGCGCTGTCGGTGAGTATTCTGACCTGCCCGCCGGTGTAGCTCTTCGCCTTCAGCCCGATGTCCTTGAGCGCCATCGCCAGCAGGCCGATGGTGACCTGCTCACCGGTAGAGATGATCACATCCAGTTCGCGCGGCTCGGGGTGTTTCTGAATTTCATGGGCCAGCGCGACGAGGCGGTTGGTTTCGCCGCTCATCGCGGAGACCACCACTACGACCTGATGCCCCTGTGCCTTGAATTTCGCAACGCGACGCGCCACATTTTTGATGCGCTCCGGGCTGCCGACCGATGTGCCGCCGTATTTCTGAACTATCAATGCCACGATTTTTCCATGCCTGACTTAAACTGAAAAGTGCGCAATTCTAGCGCAACTGCCCGAAAAAAACGAGGCTGAATGCGAAAGCCGGTAGCCTGTAGCGGGTAGCTTGTAGCACAAAAAACGCACGCAAAATTCACACATTGATTGGTTACCCGCTACAAGCCACCCGCTACAAGCTATACTCTCCCCATGCCAGAAATTGCCCCGCGCAGCGTTCCCTCATCAGCCGTGCAGCACTTGCTCGATAGCGGTTATGCATCCGCCCTGGCAAGGATTTTTGCGGCGCGCGGCATCACGGACAGCAGGCAACTGGATACTTCGTTAGCCGGGCTGCTGCCGTTCGACAGCATGAAAAACGCGCGGGAAATGGCCCGCTTGCTGGCCGATGCGATTACCGCAAGGAAAAAACTCCTGGTCATCGCCGACTACGATGTCGATGGCGCAACCGCCTGCGCGGTGGCGGTGCGCGGGTTGGGCAGCTTCGGTGCGCAAATCGATTTCATCGTGCCGAACCGCTTCGAATACGGTTACGGACTGACGCCCGAGATCGTTCATCTCGCAGCCCACCTGCCGCTTCGATACGGCACCGAGAAACCATTCGATGAGAGAGAAGCGGCAAAGCAGTTGCGCCCGCAACCGGCTGGCTCCGCCATAACCAGCGACTTGGCGAACGTAGTTGGCTCGCCTAATCGAATCGCTAATAGTTCTATCAATAACGTGTCACAACTGCAACCGGACATCCTGCTGACGGTGGATAACGGCATCGCCAGCGTCGAGGGCGTGGCCGAAGCCAACCGGCTGGGCATGCAGGTATTCATCACCGACCATCACCTGCCCGGCGATACGCTGCCGGATGCGGCCTGCATCGTCAATCCCAACCAGCCCGGCTGCGAATTTCCCAGCAAGCATCTGGCTGGCGTCGGCGTGATGTTCTATGTGCTGCTGGCATTGCGTGCCGAATTGCGCGAGCGCGGCGCTTTTTCTTCCATCTCAAAACCCCACCCCCCCTCAATCCCCCCAACCCAACCCAGCCCTCCCTTGTCAGGGAGGGAGCAGGGGGGAGGCTCTGAGTCACCTCACCTGACAAGGGGAGGCCGGGAGGGATTGGCCGAACCCAGGCTCGCTGAACTGCTCGATCTGGTCGCGCTGGGAACCGTCGCCGACGTGGTGAAGCTGGATCAGAACAATCGTATTTTCGTGCAACATGGCCTGCAACGCATTCGCGCCGGGCGAGCCTGCGCGGGCATCAACACGCTGTTGCAGGTAGCGGGAAAAAATCCGCAGAAAGCCTCCAGCCAGGACCTGGGCTTTACCGTCGGGCCGCGCCTGAACGCGGCTGGGCGGCTGGATGACATGAGCCTGGGCATAGCCTGCCTGCTGGCCGACGATGCCGCAACCGCCTTGCCAATCGCCGCAAAACTGGATGCGCTCAACCGCGAGCGGCGCAGCATCGAAGCGGACATGCAGGACAATGCACTGGCGGCACTGGAACAAATCGACGCCAGCGACAACTTCAGTCTCGCGCTGTTCGACGAGACCTGGCATCAGGGGGTGATCGGCATCCTCGCCTCGCGCCTCAAGGACAAATTCCATCGTCCGGTGATCGCCTTCGCGCGAGCCCAAGGCGGCAATTCAAACAGCCAAAGCGAATTGAAAGGCTCCGGGCGTTCCATCGCGGGATTGCATCTGCGCGACGCGCTGGATATGGTCAGTAAACGCCATCCATCGCTCATCAAAAAATTCGGCGGGCATGCAGCCGCTGCAGGCCTGAGCATCGCCGAGGCAGATTTTGCCGAGTTTGCCGCCGCCTTCGAACAAGTATCCAGCGAACTGCTCGGTGTGAGCGACCTGGCGCAACGCATCGAAACCGACGGCGCGCTGCAACATGCCGAGATGAACCTGGACATGGCGCGCTTATTGGACGAGCAAGTGTGGGGACAGGGCTTCCCTGCCCCGCAATTCAACGGCGATTTCGTCGTACAAAACCAGCGTGTGGTCGGCGAGAAACACCTCAAATTGCGCCTCAATACAAAAGGCAAGATTGTCGAGGCAATGCTGTTCGGGCACAACGAACCACTGCCCGAGAAAATACACGCCGTGTACAGCCTGAGCGTCAATGAATACAATGGCACGCAGAGTCTGCAACTCATCATTCGCCAATGGCAAGAAATTGAGGGGTGAGTAAATGGAAACCGGTTTTCTGCAGGGCCACGGCATCGAAGCCTTGCCGCAATTTCTTACCAGTCTCGCGATTGGCCTGCTGATCGGACTGGAACGCGAGCGCAATCCGTCGGCCAAGGCCGGGCTGCGCACCTTCGCGCTGGTCGCCGTGTTCGGTACTTTGGCCGCGCTGCTCACCACCAAACTCGGCTCGCCCTGGCTGCTGATTGCCGGCCTGCTTGCTGTGGCAGGCACGATCATCGCCGCCTACATCAATAATCCCCACGGGCGCGACGAAATCGCAGATGAAGAACTCCGCCGCGCCCGCTCCCTCTCTCCTACCTCTGGTGAAACACCTAGCCATTCGACTAGGCTGTCAAAAGACGACAGCTTAGTCGCTGGTTATCCCCCAGAGGGTGAGAGTGACAATGTGTCGCTACGCGACGTTCGAGTTGACGAAAACGATCCGGGCACTACTACCATAATCGCACTCGTGCTGTGCTACGGGTTGGGCGCGATGATCTGGTACGGTCTCGCCGAACTCGCCGTGATGCTGGCGATCGGCATCACCGCCCTGCTCTACTTCAAGCCCGAACTGCGCGGATTGTCGCAGAAGCTCACGCGCCGCGACCTGGTCGCCGTGCTGCAATTTTCCGTGCTGACTTTCATCGTGTTGCCGATCCTGCCCAACCAGAATTACGGTCCCTACGATGCATTCAACCCGCACCAGGCCTGGCTGATGGTGGTGCTGATCTCCGGCATCAGCCTGGCAGGCTACGCCGCACTGCACGTGGTGGGAACCCGCTATGGCGCGCCGCTGCTAGGTTTCCTTGGCGGCCTTGTTTCCAGCACCGCAACCACGATGGTTTATGCGAAACACGGCAAGAGCAACCAGGCCATGCTGAACCTTGCCGCCTCGGTGATCGTGATTGCCGGCATGGTGGTGTTGCTGCGCCTGCTGGTGGTCAGCGCCGCAGTCGCCTATGGCGCGCTGCCCAGCCTGCTGCCGGTGCTGGCAGGCGGCTTGCTGTTTGGTTTGATGGTCGCGTTGTACAACTGGCGCAAGATGAGCAAGGCCACCGAACTCTATGTCCCCGAAACTTCCAACCCCGCCGAACTGCATACCGCGATCAGTTTTGGTTTGCTGTATGTGGCCGTGCTGCTGGGTGCGGCCTGGATGGCGGATATTGCCGGCAGCCAGGGCTTGTACGCCGTGGCACTGGCATCCGGGCTGACCGATGTGGATGCCATCACCCTCTCCAGCCTGCGCCTGTTCAACCTCGGCCAATTGAGCGAACAGCAGACCGTCACGGCGATCGCGCTCGCTGTCCTTGCCAATCTCGCCTTCAAGTTCGGCATGGTGGTTTTCATCGGCGGCTGGGCACTCGCGAGGCAGGTTGCCACCGGCCTCGGCGCAATCGCCTGCGGGGTGCTGCTGGGACTGTTTGCGATATAACAACTTCACAAAACGCGGCACCGTCATTCCGGCGAAGGCCGGAATCCAGACAGTTGAAAAGCCCTGCGTGGCGGGACAACACCACAAATATGGCTTTGTCCGCTACGCGGAATTATTTTACAACCTGGATTCCGGCCTTCGCCGGAATGACGGAGTGGCAGGTATAATCCGTTCCTTTTTTTGCAAGCGACAAAATCATGGAAGCCGAACAACTCAACGCCCTTTCCAACCAGCTGCAAGACCTAGGTCTGCGCAGCGCCGAACTGCGGAGGTATCTTTGACTTCGATACCAAGCAGGAACGCCTAGCCGAAGTCAGCGAACTCGCCGAAGACCCCGCCATCTGGCAGGACGCCAAGCGCGCGCAGGAACTGGGGCGCGAGCGCAAAATGCTCGAAGGCGTGGTGCTCGGCCTCAAGCAAATCCAGCAGAACCTTTCCGATGCCGCCGAGCTGTTTGAAATGGCGAAAGAAGAAAACGACGACGAAAGCCTGCAAGCCACCGCCGCCGACATTCAGGACATCGAGAAGCGCGTCGCGGCGATGGAATTCCGCCGCATGTTTGCCCACCCGATGGATCCGAACAACTGCTTCCTCGACATTCAATCCGGCTCGGGCGGAACCGAAGCGCAGGACTGGGCATCGATGCTGCTGCGCATGTACCTGCGCTACTGCGAACGCAAGGGGTTCCAGGTCGAAGTGCTGGAACAATCCGATGGCGAAGTCGCCGGCATCAAAGGCGCGACCATCAAGGTGATCGGCGACTATGCCTACGGCCATCTGCGCACCGAAACCGGCGTGCACCGGCTGGTGCGCAAGTCGCCGTTCGACTCCGGCAACCGCCGCCATACCTCGTTCTCCAGCGTGTTCGTCTATCCCGAAGTGGACGAATCCATCGAAGTCGAGATCAATCCGGCCGACCTGCGCGTGGACACCTACCGCGCCTCGGGCGCAGGCGGCCAGCACATCAACAAGACCGATTCTGCGGTGCGCATCACCCACCTCCCCACCAACATCGTCGTGCAGTGCCAGAGCGACCGCTCGCAACACCGCAACCGCGCCGAAGCGATGGCAATGCTGAAATCGCGCATGTACGAAGAAGAGCTGCGCAAACGCAACGCCGAAAAACAGGCGATGGAAGACGGCAAAACCGACATCGGCTGGGGCCACCAGATCCGCTCCTACGTGCTCGATCAATCGCGCATCAAAGACCTGCGCACCAACCACGAAGTCGGCAATACTCAGGGCGTGCTGGACGGCGACCTGGACGATTTCATTTCGGCGAGTTTGAAGCAAGGCGTTTAATCCAGACTGCCAAAATCTTGAAATCACAAAGTGGGATTTCAAGTTGGGCTGAAGCCCGATCTACACATAATGGACAAGAAAACCGAGCGCATCTGGTACTACGATTTGTCGCACGTCAAGATGGGCAAGAAATCGCCGATGACGCTGGCACATTTCGGCTGGGGCAAGAATGGCGAAGTGCTTGATGATGCGGCGCTGCCTGCCTCGCTAATTGGCGATTGGCGCAAGCAGAAAGACAATGCGGATAAGCCATTCCCGACTTTTGTGCGCATGTTGGCAAAGTACAGCACGCCGGAGGCGGAAAGCGATTTTTCGTGGACGATGGATTTTGCCGCGCGTTGCGCCAAGGCGCGGGAAGAGATGGCCCCGCATCTGCTGGAAGTGGAAAAGCTAAAGAACGAAACCGTTGTATTGAAGGACAAGCTTGCCGCGCTGAAAAAGACCAAGGCTGACAGTGAAAAGCTGAAAGCCGTTCAGGATGCGCTGGTTGCCGTCGAAAAGGCGATGCGTGAAGCACAGGCTAAAGCCGATGCAATTGATGCGGCAGTGTATGACTTGAAAGCGGTGAACCCTCGTGTGCGTGTGGAGCGAGACACGCGAACCGTGCCGCAAATACTGGATTCGATTGCCTCGCAAAATCAAGTCCTGTGCCAGGCGCTGGAGCGATTGCGTTCTTTGGCGCAATAACAGACTCTGCTGCACCGCGCGTTCAATCAGGAATAGTGAGGAAAGGGTCATGACAGCACTACGCTGCACACAAAAGTTGCTGACGGCAATGAAGGCCGCGCCAAGCTCGCCGCCCACGCCGGGCGCGAACCGCTTGGGCGACTGGTCGCTGAACTTGTTGCACACGCGCCCAAAGCTGGTGGTGGCGATCAGCGAACATGATCGTCTGGGGCTAGTACTGGAAGCCGCTCCTTATGCCACGTTGCCGCAGCGTTTCGTCGAGGCGCAGTTGGTGCAGTTGCTCGCGATCGGCGTGCCGCCCGATGTGGCGCGTCGCGAGTGCGATGCGATGCAGCCGCTGACCCTCACCGCCACCACGCCCTACCCCAATCGCCTGAGCCTGCAAGCCAACCTGAAGGATTACGCCTGGCAAGTGGAGTGGATGATGGCCGATAGCGAATCACTGGCCGCGATCAATGCGCGGTTGGCCGACTATATCGTGAGCATCAACGGCAAGCTGGAGTTTCCGTGGAAGTTTGTGCTCCACAAACTGACGGCACAGTATCCAGCAGCAATGGTGACCGCGCCTTCCAAGGGCGCACCACGCAAATTGGTTGATTTCGACCCGGCTACTCTGATACACAAAGACGCATGACAACGCTTGTGTCACAAGTGTACAATCCGTGACACGTAACACAAAAGGAGATTACTCCCATGAAAACCCTGACCATCCGTGAAGCCCGCGAAGGCTTGAGCCATCCAGAGCAGATGTTTGCCAACAACGATGAAATCCTGGTCGTTTGCCGGGGCGAGCCGGTGGCGCGTATCCTGCCGGTGAAACCCAAAATGCGGGTGCGCTCGCTGGCAGCTTTCCGTGCGCGGCAGCCGATGCAAACCGTCACCAGCGAAGAGATCATAGGCGAAGATCGCACCGATCGGTTCTGATGATTTACCTTGACACCAGCGCTTTGCTCAAGCGTTACATCATGGAACCCGGAAGCGCCGCCTTCGAAGATTTTTTTGCGGCAAATGCTCCTTTCCATTCCAGCCGTTTGACGCTGGTTGAAACGCGCAGTGCGCTGGCTCGCCGTCGCCGGATCGGACAGATCACCCGCAAGCTGGAATCGGATGCGTTCGAGGAACTGCGCACCGATATTCAGTATGGCGCGCTGGTGATGCATGCGCTTAACGATTCCCATGCCACCCATGCGCTCGACATACTGGCGAAAGTACCCAAGGTTCCGTTACGCACACTGGATGCTTTACATTTGTCTGTTGCCCAGGAAATCGGCGCTACAAAATTCGCCACCTCCGACCAAAATCAAGGCGAAGCCGCACGCCTGATTGGATTTGAACTATTTTACTTTTGAGAAATATACCGATGAACGAACAAACTCTACCCCCGCAAGACGAGAACCAGATCATCACGGAGCGCCGCAACAAACTTGCGGAGATACGCAAGGCCGGCATCGCCTTCCCGAACGATTTCGAGCGCAAGCATCTGGCGGGCGACCTGCATGCCGAATTCGGCGACAAGACGCATGACGAGCTGGAGGCCGCGCAAGTCCACGTTGCTGTCGCGGGACGCATGATGTTGAAGCGCGTGATGGGCAAGGCCAGTTTCGCGACGGTGCAGGATATGAGCGGGCGCATCCAGCTGTTCATCAGCAACGGCGATACCGGAGAGGAAGCGCACAACGCGTTCAAGCACCACGACCTCGGCGACATCCTCGGCGCGGTGGGCGTGCTGTTCAAGACCAAGACCGGCGAGCTTTCCGTGCGCGTGTCGCAGGTGCGTTTGCTGACCAAGGCGTTGCGCCCGCTGCCGGAAAAATTCCACGGCCTGACCGATCAGGAACAAAAATACCGCCAGCGCTACCTCGACCTGATCACCAATGAGGACGCGCGCAAGGTGTTCATGACGCGCACCAAGATCATTCAGGCGATCCGCGAATTTTTCATCCGCCACGGCTATCTGGAAGTGGAAACGCCGATGATGCACCCGATCCCCGGCGGCGCGGCGGCCAAGCCGTTCGAGACGCACCATAACGCGCTGGACATGAAGATGTATCTGCGCATCGCGCCGGAGCTGTATCTGAAGCGTCTGGTGGTGGGCGGCTTCGAGAAGGTGTTCGAGGTCAACCGCAACTTCCGCAACGAGGGGCTGTCCACGCGGCACAACCCGGAATTCACCATGCTGGAATTCTACGAGGCGTACCGCGACTACAAGTACCTGATGGATTTCAGCGAGAGCCTGTTCCGCGAGGTCGCGCAGAAAGTGCTGGGCACGACGCTCATCAGCTATCAGGGTAAAGAACTCGACCTGGGCAAGCCGTTCCACCGTCTGACGATGGTGCAGGCGATCCGGAAATATCATCCGCAATTCACCGATGCGCAACTGAACGACCGCGACTTCCTCGTCAACGAACTGCAAGACCTCAAGGCCAAATACAAGCCGGCAGACGGCATCGGCGGGCTGCAACTGTCGCTGTTCGAGGAGCTCGCCGAGGCGCACCTGTTCGAGCCGACCTTCATCATCGACTATCCGGTGGAAGTTTCGCCGCTGGCGCGCAGCAGCGACAAGAATCCGGCGATCACCGAACGCTTCGAGCTGTTCATCGTCGGGCGCGAAATCGCCAACGGCTTCTCCGAATTGAACGACGCTGAAGACCAGGCCGCGCGTTTCGATGCGCAAGTCGCGGCGAAAGAGGCCGGCGACGAGGAGGCGATGTTCAAGGACAACGACTTTGTGCGCGCGCTGGAATACGGCCTGCCGCCGACCGCCGGCGAGGGTATCGGCATCGACCGCCTGGTCATGCTGCTTACCGACAGCGCCAGCATCCGCGATGTGATCCTGTTCCCGCACATGCGGCCGGAATGATGCCGGGATGCGATAAATTGTGCCCTGACAAATAGAACTCAGCAGCGCATAATCCGATTCATTGTAGCTGTTGCTTTTGTCACAGACAAAGAGGTGCAATTCCTTTAATCTGTATACCCCGCAACCTGTACATAATGGAATGGACGCCCACTTCCTAATACGGCATCCGAGTGCCAAAGTAGTGGTGGCATTACTACCACTAGACATAGAAAGGGGCATCCAAAAATGAAGATTACGACAATTGGCATTGATCTGGCAAAAATTATTTTTCAGATTCACGGTGTGGATGAGCGCGGCAAGGTGGCAGTGCGCAAGCAATTGAAGCGCGCAGAGATGTTGAAGTACTTCGCCAACCTGGAGCCGTGCTTGATTGGCATGGAGGCGTGCGGCAGCGCGCATCACTGGTCACGGAAGCTGGAAAGCTACGGGCACACGGTCAAATTGATGGCGCCACAATTCGTAAAGCCCTATGTCAAAACAAATAAGAACGACATGGCTGATGCGGAAGCGATCTGTGAAGCGGTGGGCAGGCCGAACATGCGATTCGTGGCAATCAAGACGGTCGAGCAGCAAGCGATTCTGTCGGTGCATCGTGCGCGTCAGGGATTCGTGAAAGCCAGAACCGCGCAGGGCAACCAGATACGGGGCTTGCTCTCCGAGTTCGGGATCGTGATTCCGCAGGGTATTGGCCAGATCATGAAGCAGGTGCCGGAGATTCTGGAGGATGGCGAGAACGGATTGCCTGGCGCGATGCGCAACTTGATTGAACGACTGACGGAAAATCTGAAAGAAATGGATCGTCAGGTCAAAGAACTGGAAGCGCAAATACAATTGTGGCATCGAGAGAATGAGGCGAGCCGCAAGCTGGCAGAAATTCCGGGGCTGGGGCCGATCACGGCGAGTGCGATCGTGGCAACCGTTGGCGATGCGCGAGAATTCAAAAATGGCCGTCAGCTAGCCGCATGGATGGGGTTGGTGCCCAAACAAAACTCCAGCGGCGGCAAGCAGAATCTGCTGGGCATCAGCAAGCGTGGCGACACGTACCTGCGCACCTTGATGATCCACGGTGCGCGTGCGGTGATCCGCTTTGCCGAGAAGAAAGCGGAGCCGGAGAGTTGGTTGAGAAAGGTGATGGCCAGGCGCAACACGAACGTGGCGGCGGTCGCGCTGGCGAACAAGAATGCCCGGATCGTGTGGGCGCTGTTGGCCCACGGGCGAACATTCCGCCCCGATTACATGCCGGCAGCCGAGGCTGCCGGCATGTAATCGGGGCGGTTAAGAAAAACCATTTTTAACGAGTTGAAGGAGCACTACCACCGATTGCACGGGCAATCATGAAATGATGGCGAGACAGGTCAGACCGTGAGTGAGAAAGTCCGATTAGCTCCACGGGCGAGAAGCCCGCTAACGTGATGGGACCTCATTCAGCGTATTCCATCAGGGATAGAGGCGAAGGCCTCACCAAAAATCCGGATGTATGGCTGCAATCTTTACCTACTCTCAAAATCGTCGATTGAAAGCTTGGCAAAAGTGGGCGTCCATGTAAGGAGCTAAACATGAAAACCAACGTAGGCGGTATCGATCGTATTTTGCGCATCGTGGCAGGTCTGGTGCTCATCGCGCTGGCAGCAACCGGAATAATCGGCATGTGGGGCTGGATAGGCATAGCACCCTTGCTGACCGGTATTTTCAGGTTCTGTCCGGCCTATTCCCTGCTTGGCATGAGCTCTTGCCCGATGAAAAAATAATCCCTCAGCAACTATCTACTGCGCCCGATAACTTTTGTCGGGCGTTTTTACGTCCCGCCGCTTCCCGTGATGTGCGCATATAATCCGTGCATGGCTGCTCCGACCCACATCGACCTGCAAATCACCGGCATGCACTGTGCATCCTGCTCGGCGCGCCTTGAAAAAGTTTTGAACCAACTGCCGGAAGTGGCGGCTGCGGTAAACATCGCCACCGAAAAGGCGCACATCGACTACAACCCCAAACAGACAAACCTGGACGCCCTGATAAAAGCCGTGCAGGGCGCCGGGTTTGATGCGCATCCGCTGCGCGATTTCGCCGTGGAAAAGCAGGCGCGCATCGCCGCCTACCGCCGCGAACAAAGGCAATTCGCCATCGCCGTGCTACTCACCCTGCCGCTGCTGGTGGAAATGCTGCTGATGTTCTTCGGCGTCCATATGATGATGCCCGGCTGGCTGCAATTCGCTCTCGCCACGCCGGTGCAATTCTGGAGCGGCCGGCGCTTCTACTCCGGCGCATGGAGCAGCCTGAAGAGCGGCGGCAGCAACATGGACGTGCTGGTCGCGCTCGGCACCAGTGCGGCTTACATGCTCAGTTGCGCGGTGCTGTTATTTAATCTCGACCAGCCGGTTTATTTCGAGGCGAGCGCCACGCTGATCACGCTGATCCTGCTCGGCAAGCTGCTGGAAGCGCGCGCCAAGAGCAAGGCCTCCGGCGCGCTGGAAGCGCTGATCAATCTGCAACCGAAGCTGGCGCATGTCGAACGCGACGGCGCCATGCAGGAGCTGGCCGTGGAGCAGATGCAGGCGGGCGACTTGTTTCTGGTGCGCCCCGGCGAAAGCGCGCCGGTCGACGGCGTGGTGCTGGAAGGCACGTCCAGCATGGATGAAGCCATGCTCACCGGAGAAAGCCTGCCGCAGGACAAACAGGCCGGCGACAAGGTCTATGCCGCCACGCTCAACCAGTACGGCCTGCTGAAATGCCGCGCGCTGGCAGTGGGTGCGCATACCCAGCTCGCCGCAATCATCCGCCTCGTGGAGCAGGCGCAAGGCTCGAAGGCCGCGATCCAGAAGCTCGCCGACCAGATTTCCGCCGTATTCGTGCCGGTCGTGCTGGCCATCGCGCTGCTGACCCTGGCGGGCTGGTGGCTGTATGGCGGCGATTTCACCGTCGCGCTGATCAACGCCGTGTCCGTGCTGGTCATCGCCTGCCCTTGCGCCTTGGGGCTGGCTACGCCCACCGCCATCGTCGTCGCCACCGGGCGCGCCGCGCAAGCGGGCATCCTGGTAAAGGATGCCGCCGCGCTGGAACGCGCGCACAAACTCTCGGTGCTGGTGGTGGACAAGACCGGCACATTGACCGAAGGCAAACCGGGCGTGACCGACCTGCTGCCTGCTTCGGGAATTCTGCCGGACGAATTGCTGCAAACGGCGGCGCTGCTGGCGCAGGGCTCCACGCATCCCCTGTCGCGCGCCCTGCTCGATCATGCCCAGGCTCTTCTCGATCACACCCGACCCCGGCAAACCATGCCGGCACAAACCAGCGGCATCAGTGAAGTCTCCGGCCACGGCCTGCGCGCGGAGATCGGCGGGGAGCATTACCTGCTCGGTTCTCCGGCATTCGCCATGCGCGAGGGAATTCCCATCGATGAGCGGCAGATTCTTGCCTTGCAACAACAGGGCAAGACCGTGATCGCGCTGGCTCGCGCCGGCGCATTGCTGGGCTACATCGCCTTCGCCGATCAGTTGCGCGCCAGCAGCCGCGCCGCCGTGGCGCAACTCGCCGCAATGGGTATCCGCACGGTGATGCTGAGCGGCGACAACCACGCCACCGCGCAGGCCATTGCTGCGCAGGCCGGCATCGCGGAATTTCGCGCCGAGGTATTGCCGCAGGACAAGGCCGCGCAAGTGCAATCGTTCAAAACTGGCGGCACACACCCTCAACCCCTTAACCCCCCTCAGTCCCCCCTTATCAGGGGGGAGGCAGCGGCTCCCTCCCCTGATAAGGGGAGGGCTGGGGAGGGTTTGGGAGGCTGGGAGGGGTTAGTCGGCATGGCCGGCGACGGCATCAACGATGCGCCCGCACTGGCTGCCGCAGATGTCAGCTTTGCGATGCGCAGCGGCAGCGACATCGCCATCGAAGCAGCGGATATTACCTTGATGCGCAATGACCTGGCGAGTGTGGCGGATGCGATTTCGCTGTCGCGCGCCACACTGAATAAAATCCGCCAGAACCTGTTCTTCGCCTTCGCCTACAACGTGCTGGGCATTCCGCTCGCCATGCTGGGCATGCTCAATCCGGTGATTGCCGGTGCGGCGATGGCGATGAGCTCCGTGTCGGTGGTCAGCAACGCGCTGCTGCTGAAACGCTGGAAGCGGCAGGCCTAAACCTTCCTAATGATTGAAGAAAAACCTGATGCAGCAGGGTGGGCTGGCCAGATTGAATTCTCCGGCTTTGCCCATGCCAAATCTGCTGCGCAGTGCGGGGCACGAAACCTGCCGGGATGGTGTTTTAGTGGAGGTGGTCGCTTCCTTCATCATGCACATGCCCATGCGCCAACTCTTCCGGGGTAGCCGGGCGTACGCCGGTCACGGTGCAATTGAAGGACAGCGTCTTGCCGGCCAGCGGATGGTTGCCGTCCACCGTCACTTCGTCGTCGGTCACATCCACCACGGTATAAAGCAAAAAATCTTCATCTTCGGAATTATCCGGAGCGCCTTCGAACTGCATGCCGACTGCGACTTCTTCCGGAAATGCGTTGCGCGCTTCCACTTCGACCAGTTGGTGGTCATATTCGCCGAAGGCATCGTCGGGCTGCAAAGTCACGCTGCATTGATCGCCGGCATTTTTCCCGTGCAAGGCTTCTTCGACCAGCGGGAAAATGCCGTCATAGCCTCCGTGCAGATAGCTGACCGGCTCTTCGACTTTCTCCAGCAACTCGCCTTCGGAGTCGTACAATTCATAGCGCAGGGAAACAACGGTATCTTTGGCAATTTTCATTTCAGCTCCTTAATCAGATTAAAAATTTCCTGCGCGTGCCCGTGTGCGTGAATACCGTACATGACATGGCGCAGCATACCCCGCTTATCAATGACAAAAGTGGAGCGTTGAATGACGTGTTTTTTGTGCCCGTCCGCTTCTTTTTCAACTATCACACCATAGCGTTTGCAAACGCGCGCATCGGGGTCGGAGAGCAGCAGCACCGACAATCCATGCTTGTCGCGGAACGTTGCATGGCTTAAACAATCATCGCGGCTGATGCCGACGACGACGGTGTCCAGCTTGGCGAAGTCGTCATCGAGTTCGCTGAACTCGTTGGCTTCCAGGGTGCAGCCCGGCGTATCATCCTTGGGGTAGAAATACAGAACGACATTCTTCTTGCCTTGCTGCGAGTTAAGCGCAAAAGATTCCATGTCGGCATCCGGCAACTCGAAGTGCGGCGCTTCCATTCCGGCAGTGAGATGAACAGGCTGCATTGGTGTTTCCCCTTGTGCGGCATTTTAAACACTTTTCGCCTGCATCATAAAAATTTTTGTGGCACTGGTCAGGGCATGAGGAGACTATAATTTTTGCCATGGAATGTGCTTCTCATGTACGCTTCATGTACGCTCGAACTTAATGAACTGCTTTACCGGTGACATTTGGACGGCTAATATTTCTCTCATCCGGGTTTCAGGGGCCAGATCATGAGTGACGACACGCTGCAACACACCAGGCTGGACGGCATCGCGGACTACACCGCCGCGCTGGATACGCTGTGCAGACTGGCGCGCCGCAACCTGTATCTGTTTGATAAGGATTTCGACAGCTCGGGTTTTAATAGCGAAACACGGTATGAGACGCTGCGCGGTTTTCTGCTCGCCAACCCCGCCAACCGGTTGTTTGTGCTGGCGCATGACACACGCTACCTGTCCACGCTGTGCCCGCGCATGATGATGTTGCTGCACCAGTTCGGCAGCAGCATGTTTATCCATCAAACGCCCGCTAACCTTCAGCAAATCACCGAGCCATTTTCCGTTGCGGACGATGCGCATTATGTGCGCCGCTTCCATTTCGATGACCCGCGCGGCATTCTGGCGCAGCACGATCCGGAAAATGCGCGTGTCCTGAAATCGCGCTTTATGGAAATGTGGGCTGCTTCACACCCGGCAACATCCACTACGAGACTGGGGTTATAGCAAAAAAGTTGCGAATCCACTGGATTTCCTATGTCCAAGTGCTAGAATACGCCGCCTTTGATTTTGGGTGCCTTCCGGATTTTAATTTCGGATACATTGAAAGTCAGGTAAAAATTTAGTGCTTCTTAACTTAAAACTCCCGAGGAATTGATAATGAAACTTTCTGCTCTTGTTGCCGCTCTGTTGGCTCTTGCCTTGACCGCTTGCGGTGGAAAACCTGCCGAAGCCCCTGCTGCCGCACCAGCTCCTGCTGCTACACCGGCTCCAGCTCCTGCCGCTGAAGCTGCTTCTGCACCGGCTGCTGCCGCTCCTGCCGCTGAAGCTGCTTCTGCACCGGCTGCTGCTGCTCCAGCTGCTGCTCCGGCTGCAAAGCACTAAGCAATACGCTTCTTAAGCAACACAAAAAAGCCGGCGCAAGCCGGCTTTTTCTTTATCTGCCATCCCACTCAGCTGATTTCGCGCCAGGCGAATCCCTCCTCTTGCGTCGCCACCCCCACCCAATCCGCTTCGCAATTCAGCACACCACTCAAAGCCTGCACTGCGAGTGACGCCGTATTGTTCTTGCGGCTCAGATGCGCGGCAACCAGATGTTGCAAACGGCTCACATCAAGCCGGCTCAAAATACCGGCGGCATCCTGGTTGTTCAGATGCCCGAAGCGTCCGCCCACGCGCTGCTTGAGGCTGTATGGGTAATCGCCGCCCATCAGCATGCCGCTATCGTGGTTGCATTCCAATACCAGCGCATGGCAACCGCTCAGGGTCTCTTCGATATAAGCCGTACTGCAGCCGGTATCGGTCAGTACGCCGAGTCGCCGCGCGCCATCGCTGAACACGAATTGCACCGGCTCGGCGGCATCATGCGGAACCGGGTAGGGAATGATCTCGATCTCGTCGATTGCAAATGCCTGGTGGGGGTCGATCTCATGGAGGCCGGCAATGCCGGCAAAAGTCCCCGGCTGGCGGGTGCCCGGACAAATGTTTTCCGTACTGCGCAATGTGCCGTGGGTGAGCCAGACCGGCAGGTTGAATTTGCGCGCCAGGCGCGCCACGCCGCCGATATGATCGCCGTGCTCATGCGTGACGACAACACCAGTCAGCTGGTCGGCAGATACGCCCAGACGCGCCAGCCGCGAGAGGGTATCCTGCAGTCCAAACCCGCAGTCCATCAGCACTCGCGTCCGGCCGGCTGCAACCAGCAGCGCATTGCCTTCGCTGCCGCTGCCCAGAGAGGCAAACTTCATAAAGCGGATCGCCTGACAACCTACTGATTGATGTTCTTGTAAACCGCCTCGATCATCTGCTTGGTCGCATCGTCGCTTGCGCCGTCCTGGTCGGTAACGGTCACTTCACACGCCGCACCGCCATCCTTGACGTTCACGCGATAACGCGTGTTGGTGTCTTCGCTGCCCGTCCAGAACTGCAGCTTGTCCAGCAAGCTTTTTTCCACCTTGGCTGGCCGCAGGAAATAGATTCCCTTGACGCGATCCTTGTCTTCCACCACCAGCCCTGCGCGCTCGATAGCCAGCCCCACCCTGCGCCATGACCGGTCGAACGCATCGTTCACCACGATGATCTTGCTGCCGTCGAAAATTTCCTCCAGGGTAGCCGTTCCGGCCGGACCGGAGGCATTGACCGTTACCGCAGTACTGGCCACCGCCACCGTACTGACTGCTTCCCTGGTGTCGTTCGGCAAAGCCTCTCTGGCGCTGCGGTCTTGGGCTACGGCAACACCCTTGCTGTAATCGGAATAGGTCGCGACACCTTCGCCATCTCCCTGCGGTACTCTGTAGCGTTCATCGCTGGCGGGCGCGGTCAGGTCGGGCGGCACTTCCAGTGCCGGCACTTGCCCCGCCTCGCTGCCGTAATCGATGCGCTTGCCGCCCATGCCAAGCGACTTGCAACCCACCAGCAATACCAGCATCACACAGGAAATTCCGATCTGCCAAACTTTCATTGTTTCTCTCCAGCCATACAAGCAATTAATTGAGCACACCCGCCTGGCGCATCGCCGTCTCGACCACCCCGTGCGCGGATTGCGACAGGGGCGTAAGCGGCAGGCGCAGCGCATTTTTCATTTTACCCATGCGCGCCACCGCCCACTTCACCGGGATCGGGTTGGCTTCGACGAACAGGTTGCGGTGCAAACCGAGCAGGCGGAAATTGATTTCGCGCGCCTTGGCGACCTCGCCATTCAAGGCTGCCGCACACATCTCGCGCATCAGCCCGGGCGCGACGTTCGCGGTCACCGAAATCGTACCATGCGCGCCGAGCAGCATCAGCGCCAGCGTGCTGGCATCGTCGCCGCTGTAGATGGCGAAGTCTTTGGGCGCACGCTGCAGCAGATCGCTGCCGCGCTCGATGTTGCCGGTCGCGTCCTTGATGCCGACGATATTGGGTATCTGCGCCAGGCGCAGCACGGTATCGTTGCTCATGTCGGCAACGGTACGGCCCGGTACGTTGTACAGGATGTGCGGCATGTCCACCGTCTCGGCGATGGACTTGAAGTGCCGGTACAACCCTTCCTGGGTCGGTTTGTTGTAGTAGGGCACCACCGTCAGCGATGCATCTGCACCGGCTTTTTTCGAGAACGACGCCAGCTCGATGGCCTCCCGGGTCGAGTTCGCGCCGGTCCCGGCGATGACCGGGATGCGCCCGGCCGCATGCTTCACCGCCTCGGCGATCAACAACTCATGCTCTTCCACATCCACAGTAGGTGATTCGCCGGTGGTACCGACCACCACGATGCCGTTGGTCCCCTGCCCGACGTGAAAATCAATCAATGCACGGAATGCCTCCAGGTCGAGGCTGCCGTCCTCGTGCATCGGCGTGACGATTGCGACGATACTGCCCTTGATCATTTTTCCTGCCACCAGAATAAAGTGCGGCATTCTACCGCAATACGGCAGCACGCCAAAGGGCAGCGCGACAAATGATGCGCCGCTGTGGAATAATGGCGCCACTGTTGAATTTACCCTTTGCCATGCCTTCGACCACCCTAGCCACCCTGCATCCCGGCGAGCTCGCCACTATCGTCGCGATCCAAGCCGAGGAAGCCCTGCATCAGCGCCTGCTCGCGCTGGGTTTTCGCAGCGGCAAGCAGATCGAGCTGATCCGCAAGGCCAGTTTTTCCGGCCCGTTGCAGGTGCGCATCGGCACCACCGACATCCTGCTGCGGCGCAGCGAGGCCGCCAAGATCATGGTGTGCAAGGCATGAATCTTGAAAACTCCATTCACCACGAAGGGCGCGAAGAGGCTCGCAAGGATATTTCTCAATCGCCTGCCATTTCCGGTGACATTGAAGATTGGTGTAATCCGTTGAGAATTCTTCGTGATCTTCGTGTCTTCGTGGCGCAAACAAGGATTCCCGGATGAAACGCGTCGCGCTGCTCGGCATGCCCAACACCGGCAAATCCACGCTGTTCAACCGCCTGACCGGCGGTGCGGCGCGCGTCGGCAACTGGCCGGGCATCACCGTCGAATTGCTCAGCGGCAAGATCCTGCTGGGCAGCGACATGGTGGAAATCATCGACCTGCCCGGCATCTACGACCTGCACGGCTTTTCGGACGACGAACAGGTGGTGCGCCACTTCCTGCACGACAACGTGCCGGACCTCGCGCTGGTCATCCTCAACGCCACGCAGATCGAGCGCCAGATAAGCCTGTTGCTGCAACTCAAGCAACTCAACATGAACCTGGTGGTGCTGCTCAACATGGCGGACGAAGCCAGGAAATACGGCATCACCATCGACGGCAAGAAAATGTCCGAACTGCTGGGTGTGCCGATCTTCCTGCTCAGCGGCAAATATGGCACCGGTTATCCGGAAGCCCTGCAGGCGATCACCAAGGCATTGCGCTACCCCACGCCCGGCATGGCCGAACAGCTGCGCAGCAAGCTGGAGCAGGACGTGCATATCGAAGCGGAAATGTCGCGCGTGCTCAAGCATGCCGTGCAGATCCCTGCGCAGCTGCCGGAAAACCTCACCGAGAAGCTCGACCGGGTGATGCTGCATCCGTGGCTCGGGCTGCCGATTTTCTTCGCCATCATGTACCTGCTGTTCCAGGGCATCTTCCTGCTCGGTCTGCCGCTGCAAACCGGTGTCGCCAGCCTGTTCACCTGGCTGCGCGAAGCCGCGCTCGTACCGCTGCTGGGCGGGCTGCCGCCAGCCGCACAGGGACTGCTGCTCGACGGCATCTACAACGGCGTCGCCACCGTCGCTGCCTTCGTGCCGATCATCGTGCTGTTCTTCCTGTTCATGGCGATGGTGGAAGACAGCGGCTATCTGTCGCGTGCCGCGTTCCTGATGGATGCGCTGATGGCGCGCCTGGGACTGGACGGGCGCGGCTTCGTCATGCTGCTGATGGGCTTCGGCTGCAACGTGCCCGCGCTGATGGGCACCCGAGTGATGCGCTCACGTGCGATGCGCCTGCTCACCATGCTGGTGATCCCGTTCTCGCTGTGCTCGGCGCGCCTGCAGGTGTTCGCATTCATCACCGCCGCGCTGTTCTCGCCCAAGGCCGCGCCGGTCGTGTTGTTCAGTCTGTACCTGTTCAGCTTCGCCGCCGCGATACTCACCGCGCTGCTGTTCAAGAGCAAATTCCGGAGCAACGAGCCGTTCGTGCTGGAACTGCCGCCGTACCGCTTCCCCACCGCTTACCAGATCGTCATGCGCGGCTGGCTGGAGATACATCACTTCCTGCGCCGCGCCACCAAGTTCATCATCGCCGGCGTCGTGCTGGTCTGGCTGCTCACCAACCTGCCGCCATCCGCCGTGCCCGCCAGCGGCGATACGCTGGCCGGCATGATCGGCAGCTTCCTGCAGCCGGTCTTCGCTCCCATCGGCATCAACGAGCAACTCACCATCACGCTGATCTTCGGCTTCGTCGCCAAGGAAATCGTCATCGGTGCGCTCGCGGTGATTTACGGCCTGAGCGGCACGGCACTGAGCGGCGCGCTGGGCCAGCAACTGGATTGGGTGCAGGCCTACAGCTTCATGCTGTTCACCCTGATCTACATGCCGTGCATCTCGGCCATCGCCACGCTGCACAGCGAATCCAAGAACATACGCTTCACCGTATTTTCCATCGCCTGGTCGCTGGTCCTGGCTTGGCTGGCGAGCTTCGCGTTCTATCAGGGTGCCAGAGCCTTGGGATATTAGGCGCGCTGGAGTATGGATAGCACCCGCCTGACTTGAAAAACGCAGTTGAGCCACGGATGAACACGGATAGGCACGGATGAATAATGATCCTTCTCCGTTCCTGCCGATACTGTTCGCAGGAGCTCCAGCCCGTCATAAAGCAAGGTTTTATCCGTGCCTATCCGTGGCTGATTGCGGTTTAGAAGTCAACCCGGTTCCTTGTTCAGCATCGCCTTGAGCCGCGCCAGCTTGTCCATGCCCTCCCCCTTGCTGAGGGTCGGTGCGGCTTCCTTGTGGCCTCCGGCATAGACCAGCTCCCCTTCCGGCATCTCTTCCAGGAAGCGGCTCGGTTCGCAGGCCATCCAGTCCTTGCCGCGCTTGCGCCGGTTGCAGTAGCTGATCTGCAGGCTGCGCTCGGCGCGCGTGATGCCGACGTACATCAGGCGGCGTTCTTCCTCGATCTGTTTTTCGTCGCTGTCGCGGAACGGCAGGATGTCTTCCTCCGCGCCGACGATGAACACATGCGGGAACTCCAGCCCCTTGGCGGCATGCAGCGTGGACAATGAGACCGCATCCGGTTCCTCGTCCTTGCCTTCCAGCATGTTGATCAGCGCGATGGTCTGCACCATGGCGACCAGCGATTTCTCGTCAGCTTCGGCCTTGCGCTTGAGCCAGCCGGTGAATTCCTGCACATTCTCCCATTTGGTATCGGCCTGGCGCGGCTCATGGGTATCGTACAGCCACGCCTCGTAGTTGATCGCACGCAGCAGTTCGTCGAGCAATTCGCCGCACGGATCCTTGTCGGCACGCTCCTGGAGCCGGTTGATGAAGTTGCAGAACAGCAACAGATCTTCATGCTGGCGCGGCGGCAGTTGCTGCTCCATCTCTATCTCGAAAGCTGCCTCGAACAGGCTGACGTGGCGCGCTCCGGCATGGCTGCCGAGCTTCTCCAGCGTGGTGTTGCCGATGCCGCGCTTCGGTGTGGTGATCGCGCGGATGAAGGCCGGATCGTCGTCCGGATTGGCGATCAACCGCAGGTAGGCGGTGATGTCCTTGATCTCGGCGCGCTCGAAAAACGACGTGCCGCCGCTCACGGTATAAGGCACGCGCTGGGCGCGCAGCTGCTCCTCGAACGCGCGCGACAGGTGGTTGCTGCGGTACAGGATCGCATAGTCGGCAAACCGGGTGCGGTGCTCGAACTTGTGCGCCATCAGCTTCATCACCACGCTCTCGGCCTCGTGCTCGTCGTCGCGCGCCGCATAGATGCGCACCGGATCGCCGATGCCGTGATCGCTCCACAGGTTCTTCTCGAACACCTTGGTGTTGTGGTTGATCAGGCGGTTCGCCACCTTGAGGATGCGCTGCGAGGAACGGTAGTTCTGCTCCAGCTTGATGACGCGCAGCTTCGCGTAGTCGTTGCGCAGGTTGTGCAGGTTCTCGATGCTCGCGCCGCGCCACGCATAGATCGCCTGGTCGTCGTCGCCCACTGCGGTGAACGCGGCACGGTGCCCCGCCAGCAGCCGGGTCAACTGGTACTGGCAGTCGTTGGTGTCCTGGTATTCGTCGATCAAGAGGTAGTGCAGCCGGTTCTGCCAGCGGAACAGGGCATCGGGATGCTCCTTGAACAGCACCACCGGCAGATGGATCAGGTCGTCAAAGTCCACCGCCTGATAGGCGCGCAGCGTTTCCTGGTAGCGCGCATAAATGCGCGCACGTACTTTTTCTTCGTCATTCCCGGCATTCTCTGCGGCCTGCTGCGGCGCGATGAAAGCCGACTTCCAGTTGGAAATCTGCGTCTGGATGTCGCGGATCTCCTGCTTGTCGCCGGAATTGGCCAGCTCGCCGATGATCTTCCAGGTGTCGCCGGAATCGAAGATCGAAAACTGCGGCTTGTAGCCCAGCAGTTTCGCTTCGGCGCGCAGGATGTTCATGCCCAGCGAGTGGAAGGTGCTCACCACCAGTCCTTTGGCATCCTTGCCCTGCAGCAGCGTGCCGACGCGCTCGCGCATCTCGCTGGCCGCCTTGTTGGTGAAGGTGATCGCGGCGATGTTGCGCGGCGCATAGCCGCAGCGCTCCACCAGATGGACGATCTTCTGGGTGATCACGCGCGTCTTGCCGCTGCCCGCGCCGGCCAGCACCAGTAAAGGGCCGTCAAGATAGGTCACCGCTTCGCGCTGCGCTGGATTGAGTTTGTTCAACATTTGCCTGTGCTTAACATCCGAACTACCGGATGAGTGAGTATTTCTGGAAGGGGCGCATGATACCAAAGGCTCGCACTAAATTTTTAAATGCCTCTGCCGATATCTTCATCAGAGGCGGCGCATCGTGCGCAGGCCCGCAGAAACCGGAGGACTATCATGGGAACATTCAGCATGAATATGAGCAGCTACGAGATCGAACGCGGCGAGAACATGGCTTCCGGTTACGGCGACGAAGTCCTGTGCGCCGGCTGGATCCCCGTGCTTGGGTTGCGCGAGGCGCATTCGGAACATGTCGAGATACCGCCCGCGCTGGCGAGAATGGATGTCGACGCCTTCCTGCGCAAGATGTACGCCTGTCAGCGCTAGACCGAGACTTTCACTTCCAGGCCCAACTGCCGGATGCACTCGGCAAAGCGCTGCAGCTCTTCTTCCGGCAGGCTGGACAGGCGCGGCGCCTCCACCTGCCGCGAGGGGCGCGCCAGGCCGTAGAGCAGCACGCCCTGGGGTTTGTGCCCGTCGCTCAGCAACCCCGCAACGAATTCCAGGTAATCCTCCTCGTCCTGCCTGCCGGGCGGTGCGCCGTCCAGCGCGAACCAGCAGGTCTGCAGCCAGGTCGGGCATAGTGCGATGGCCGTCACGAGGTTGTCGCGCACCTTGCCCATGCTGGCGCCGGTGTCGTTGATGAGCCGCATCCCCGCCTCGCTGGCGCGGTCCAGCTTGAACCATATTTCGCCGTTGAGCCGTGCCATGGCGCGCAGGCCTTGCTGCACTTCGCTGCGGTACAGCAGGCTGCCGTTGGTGATCAGCACGGTCTTCACCGTTTCCGGCAGTCCGGTCTCGCGGCGCACGCGACCAATAAGCTCGATGACCTGGGCAAATTCGGCGGCGCTGGTCGGTTCGCCGTTACCGGACAGCGCGATATCGTTGATGCGCCGCATGCCTTCCGGGATGCGGCTTTGCAGGAAATCGCCGTGCAGCAGTTCGTCGAGGAAATTGCGCAGCTCCTTTTCCAGCACCGCCAGGTCGACCGGCGGCGCGGCGCCGCGCGTCAGGTCGGGAACCTGGCAGTAGATGCAGCGCCAGTTGCAGGCGTTGTTGGGATTGAGGTTGATGCCGAGCGAGACGCCGCCGGCGCGGCGCGACACCACCGGGTAGACATAGCGCAGGGCCGCGCTGCCGCGGTCGTGATCGGTGACGCTGAGATTTTCCGCGTTCAAGAATGCCTCTGAAAATTGCACTTCGACAGGCTCAGTGCGAACGGTCCCTTGTGGCAGCGTATTATCCGTTCGTGCTGAGCTTGTCGAAGCATGGGCGGATAATCACCAGAGGCATTCTCAAGACTTGCCGAGCGGCAGATACTTCGCCGGGTCCACCGGCTTGCCGAAACGCCGCACCTCGAAATGCAGCTTGACCTGGTCGGCATCGGTGTTGCCCATCTCGGCGATCTTCTGTCCGCGCGTGACGGTCTGCCCTTCCTTCACCAGCACCTGGTCGTTGTGCGCGTAGGCGCTGAGATAGGTCTTGTTGTGCTTGATGATGACCAGCTTGCCGTAGCCGCGCAGCCCGCTGCCGCTGTATACCACCTTGCCGGGCGCGCTGGCGGTGACCGGCTGGCCGAGCTTGCCGGCGATATCGATGCCCTTGCGGTTGGCCGATTCGGAAAACTCGCCGATCAGTTTGCCCTTGGCAGGCATGTCCCATTCCAGCGCTTCGTCTGCGCTATTATCATCACCGCTTTCCGGTTTCGTTTCCGGCCTGGTCTCCGCTTTGGGTTTGGCCTCCGGCTTGGCGGCGACCTCGGGCGTGGTCTGCTCCTGGAGCTTTTCGATCTTCGCCACCGCCGCCTCGCTGTAGGGGTATTTCGCGAGCCTGGGCTGTTCCCTCACCGGCGGTTCTATCGGTTTGCTGTCGACTACAACGGGGCGGATGACGGAAGTCGTGCTGCCCCGGAACAGCCGGATCTGCTGGCCTATCTGAATCATGCCGGGATCCTGGATGCCGTTCAATTCGGCCAGTTCGCGGTAGTCGAAACCGTAATTGAAGGCGATGCTGTAGAGCGTATCGCCCTTCTGCACGACATAGGCCTCAGGCCGCCAATCCTTTTCGCGCGGCGCTTTTTTGCGCGCTTCATCAGCCTTGGCAACGCTCTTTTTGGGCGCTGCGCTGTGATCGACGACCGGCGCGCGTTGCCCGCTCGAAGCGCAGCCGGCCAATATAGTCGCCGCCACCAACAATATATAAAACTGCATCGATTTCATTGCTTCCCCATCAATAGCGGTACGAATTTCACCGGCTCCAGCGTGGATTCGCGGAATCCGCCGGCATCGCGCTCGACCAGATACAGCTGCTGCTCCTGCGTCCCGACCGGCAGTGCCATTCTACCACCCACCGCGAGCTGCTCACGCAGCGCTGAGGACAGTGCGGGTGCGGCACAAGCCATGATGATGCCGTCGAACGGGGCCAGCTCCGGCAAGCCGATACTTCCGTCTGCATGGCGCACGCTGACGTTGCGCAGCTTCAGGTCGCGCAGCTGCCGCCTGGCGCGTTCATAGAGCGGCTGGACGCGCTCCACGGTATAGACCTCCTTGGCCACCTGCGCCAGCACCGCCGCCTGGTAGCCGCAGCCGGTGCCGATTTCCAGCACGCGGCCCAGCGGCTTGCCGGCGCGCAACACCTCGATCATGCGCGCCACGATGTAGGGCCGGGAAATGGTCTGGTTGAAATTGATCGGCAGCGACACGTCATCGTAGGCGCGGCTCGCCAATGCCTCGTCGACGAACAGGTGGCGCGGCACCTCGAACATCGCCGCGAGCACCGCCTCGTCCCTGATGCCCTGCTCGCGCAGCCGCTCGATCATGCGCAAGCGGGTGCGCTGCGACGTCATGCCGATGCCGCTGTGCCGCGTGTTCATTGCCCGAGCCAGCCGCGCACCGCATCGAGCTGGTGGTACTGGGTGAGATCGATCTGCAGCGGAGTGAGCGAGACGCGCTGCTGCGCCAGCGCATGGAAATCCGTGCCTTCGCCGGCATCCTGCGCCTTGCCCGCCGCGCCGACCCAGTACACGGTCTCGCCGTGCGGATTGCTGGCCTTCACCACCGGCTCGGCCTTGTGCCGCTTGCCGAGGCGCGTCACCTCCAGGCCATGCAACTGATCGTGCGGCACATCCGGCACGTTCACGTTGAGCAGCCAGGGGTGGCTGTGCGTCTGCCTGGCAAAGCGTTGCACCAGGTCGGTTGCGACCCTGGCGGCTGTCTCGTAATGGGCAAATTCATGGCCCATCAGCGAAACCGCAATCGCGGGAATGCCGAGCAGGAACCCTTCGGTCGCCGCCGCCACCGTGCCCGAATAAATGGTGTCGTCCCCCATGTTGGCCCCCGCATTGATGCCGGACACCACCATATCCGGCTGCCGGTCCAGCATCCCGGTCACGGCGAGATGCACGCAATCGGTCGGCGTGCCGTTGACGTAATAGAAGCCATTGGTGGCGCGGCTCAGCTTGAGCGGGCGATCCAGGGTCAGGGAATTGGAAGCACCGCTGCGGTCGCGCTCCGGCGCGACCACCACCACCTCGGCGACCCGTCCAAGATGTTCGGCAAGGCAGGCCAGGCCGGGCGCGAAATAACCATCGTCGTTGCTGATCAGGATGCGCATCGGCGGATTGGGAATCGGGTCATAAAAACGTTGAATAGAGCGGACGTAACATCGTCAACGCAAGGCACCACATGATATCCGTTCCGTTCCGGTTTCGCCATAACTTCACGGATGCGCAACACCCGCTTGAACTCAACCGGCAGACTGCCTTAAAGCGGACGCGTGTGACCCTCCGCTACCAACCATTATGGTCGACCATCACCCAAGCGGACTGTCAACGTTGAAATCAAGGACAGCGTGCATTCATAACAATGGCTTGATGGGCATCGATTGCCAGAACCGCACCTTGCTGCGTTTAGAGAGGGGGACGTGCTGGTCTGGCTTGTCGGTGGCTGCGTTCCAGCTGTTGCCTGGTCGCATATCGGTTTCGATCTTTGCCTCTACAGCACGCGCCAGGCTTTCATTATGGGCGATCACCCCCACCTCGGTATTGAGGTTCTCCGAACGAGGGTCAACATTGAACGTACCGATATAGACGATCTTCGAATCCACCACCATGGTCTTGGCATGCAGCGCGAACACCGGGGGTTTGTCTTTCATCGTCGCAGCGCGTTGCATCAACTGACGCTGCACCTCGGGATCGGGTTTATATTCATATATCTCCAAACCCATCTTGAGCAGGGTATTGCGCTGCTTGCGATAGCCGCTGAAAGCCTGCAGGTTATCGGTGGAGGCCAGAGAATTGGTATTGATGCGCACACGCACGCCACGCGCAGCAGCCTTCCTGAACAGCGCCATGGCCTTGTCGGACAGTACCAGGTAAGGCGACTGGATAACAATATGATCCCGGGCGCCCTCGACCAGTTGCGCCAGAGCAGTCGTGGTCAAACCGCCGCCACCCAGACTCATCCAGTTGTTATTTTTGCCCGGGTGGTCGCTGATGAATTTTACGTCACCCCAGACCACCTCTTCAGCCAGACGCCCAAACGACGTGGGGGCGGACTCTATGGCAGAGCGCACCTCGGGCGCAAAGTTATCCGGTGAGTTTGCATATTCATGCAACTCGCTATAAGCCCGCTTGACCTCCTCATCATCAACATGCACATTCTTCTGCATCAGGCCGAGGCCATCATAAAGCGCCTCAACTCTCACGCTCAGCCCGCTGCCCCAGAAACTCTCGAAACTCGTTTGCATCGTCTTGACCACCTCGCCCATCAGTAGCGCATCACGATCACGAAAATTGTATTCATGGTTGTGATCGAAGTATTCATTGGCCATGTTGCGCCCGCCAGTGATTGCCAGTTTGCCGTCAACGATGAAGGTCTTGTCGTGCATGCGCTGGTTCACACCGCGAAAATCTGTGACCACATTCAGCGCACGCTTGTGTAGCGGCGTGCCGACCGAATGCTGCGGATTGTAGATGCGGATATCGATGTTCGGGTGTTTCGTCAATGCGAGAAGGGATTTGTCAGGTGCATCGATAAGCAGATCGTCGACGATAACGCGCACACGAACACCACGATCAGCGGCGCGCAGCAGCGCTTCAGTGGCCAGGATGCCGATATTGTCGGTACTCCAGATGAAGTATTGCACCTCAATCGAATGCCGGGCATGGTCGGCCAGCCAGGCACGGGCCAGCAGTGCTTCCATACCGGTGTCCAGCACATATACGCCGCTTTGCCCGGCATGGGCAGCGATCTGTCCTTCGACAAAGTCCATGTGCATATCCGTCGTAGCACTCCCGGACAACGGAAACCACATGAACACATTGAATAACATGACAACCAGCAATCGTTTCATTTCCATCCCAGGCCCAAGCTTATGTCAGCTGCTGTTTGTCAGATAATAACCCGGCCAGCAGTACCATCCACCGTGATCATCTGGCCGTTTTCCAAAACCTCCAGCACGCCGCGCACGCTCATTACAGCCGGCAGGCCGACTTCGCGTGCAGTCACTGCACCGTGCGAGAGCGGACCGCCGCTTTCCGTGACGATTGCAGCCGCCTTGTAGAAAAGAGGTGTCCAGGCCGGATTGGTAGTGCGCGCCACCAGGATGGCACCTTGCGGAAATGCGGAGAAGTCGTCAGTGGACAGCACTTTGAAAATGGCAGCATGCGCCGTACCTGGGCTACCCGGCAGGCCCGTAAGTCCGCCTTCGCTAACGACGGTAGCCGCCGATTTGCCGAGTTCCCACTCTGGAGAGCGAAGACGGTTTTTCAGATAGGCAGTTTTTTCTTCCAGTATCTCTGCCTTGAGCTTCGACCACGATTCGGTGTTGTTGCGCTGCACAGCTGCGCTCAGGCTGGTTGCTTTGGCGAAGAAGACATCCATGGCTTCAGCCACGATGCCCCTGGTTTGCAATGCCTCTCCCAAAGCACGCAGCCCCCTGCGAAAAGGCAGGGTGAGCCTGGTCGTCTGGTAATGCTCGATATCGTCCAGCGCGGTATACACACGCGCCAGGCGCAACAGTTCCTGAACCGGAAAGCGCAGTTCTTCCGGCATGCCTGCCAGCAGCTGGCGCTCGGTTTCTGCCATGGCTATCTTAAGTGCGCGTTCTTTTTCGGTCGGGTCTTCCAGTTCGGAATCCAGCATAACCTTCAGATTCTCCACAACCAGCCATGGCGCCTCCAGCCAGGTAGGGTGGTAAGGGTCGAATTCCACTTCGCGATGGCCGTGATCCTGTAAAAAGCGCTGGAATGCCGCATCAACCACGGCATCTTCCCCGAATCCACCAGCGGCAAGAAAGGCCTGCCCATTCGATGCGCGTAGTTTTTTTGCCAATTCCGGCCGTTGCTCGATTTTTCGGGCAAGGCGGTAGAGCTCCTTGTTGACGAACCCGGTCTTGGTCTCGCAATAGGCCAGCAGTCGGTCGAAGCAAGCGGGGGCGGCTTGCTTGCCGATGCCGGCTTCGATGATGCTGTAAACCAGCTTGTACAGTGTGCGCTGGGTTATCGATATGGCGATGTTGGGCAGGAAATATTCGGCGCCAAGCCGCTTGACGCGCAGCACATAGGCCCACAACTCGGGAACGGGACGGCCCGCCAAGGGTTCAGCCATCAATTCGCCCAGCCCGAGCAGGTAGCGATCCAGATCGCGCGACCAGGCAAGGGGCAGTTCCTGCACCCAGGCGTAGCGCTTGCGTAGCAGGGGTAACGCCGCCACCAGTTCCGCCACGGAGCGCACGTTCAACGCATTGGCCGTGCCTTCGGCGTAAATCTCGACGGCATTCTGGTTGCCGTAGACATAATTATCGAACAAGGCAAACCATTTTCCGTGAAATGGCGGCAAGCCCATCAGCTCGAAGGAATGGGACAGCGATTGGTGGAATCCCTCTTCCACCAGATCCCAGGCCAGCGGCGTAATGACCGAAGGAAAACGCTCCCCCGATTCGTCACGAGTCCAGCGCGGCGGAATGCGAGTGACAGGACGTGCCTGCAACAACCAGAGCCTCCCGTCTGCGAGTCCCCATTCGATATCCTGCGGGTAGCCGTAGAGTGCCTCTACGCGGCGCATCAGGCCGGACAACTCGGCCAGTTCTTGCTCCGTCAGGCATGGAGCATCGGCGATATCCTGAGAAATCGACTCGATCCGGGTACCTGTTATGTCGGCTACCACCCGCTTGGTTTTGCTGGCGATTACGGCTTCGTTCACCTGTCCGCCTTTCTTGTCCAGCAGCCAGTGATCGACAGGAAATTCTCCGCCCACAACCGACTCGCCGAGCCCGTAGTTGGCATCTATCGACTGCTCAGCGGGATTGCCTGTCACGGGATTGATACAGAACCCGACACCCGCCACACGACTGAAAGCCATTTTCTGCACTACCACGGCCATGGCCGTATCCAGCAGCCCGACACCGGCTTGCAGCCGATAACTGATGGCACGCGCGCTCCACAGCGATATCCAGCAATCGCGTATCCGGGAGAGGATATTGTCGATTCCAATACAATTGAGGTAGGTATCATGCTGCCCGGCAAATGCCGCGCCGCCCAAGTCTTCTGCTGTAGCGGAACTGCGTACCGAAAAAGCGCAATCCCCCCTAGCCGTGCAAGTGCTACTTCAATCTCACCGCGCAATGTGTCAGGCACGGGCCAGTGTGACATGCGCGCACAAAGCGCCTGACAGGCTTGTTCCAGGTCGGCGGTATTGCCCACAGGTAAAGCGCGCACGAGCTCGGCAAAGCCGGGTTCATTCATCAGGAAAGCCCGATAGGCTTCCGGCGGCAGCACGAAACCGGGAGGGACAGGGAACCCGCCCTGGGTAAGTTTGGCCAGATTTGCGCCCTTGCCACCGGCGACGGATGCATCAAGAAGAATCGGTGAGCTGAAATCATGCAGCATTGGCATTGTCGTTTTCCTTGTTTATGGTATTGGGAGTCAGATGATTTCGTGCATAGCGGCTGGATTCGTACAGGGCGAATCCAGCCAGGGCGAATCCGCTCAGCACATCGATAAAATAGTGGTAGTGCAGGTACAAGGTGGAAATCCACAATCCGACGACTGGCAGCAACAGATAATGAAACTCGCTGCGGTGGTGACGCCAGGCGAAGCCCAGGATGAAGGTGGATACTGAACAATGCAGGCTGGGCCAGACATCCACCCGGTTGCTACCCTGCTCCACCATCATCTGGTTGAGCGCAGTGATCGGCCCACCGGAAAGCGTGATGTCAAACTGTTCGGGATAAGCAAGCCAGGGTCCCGCCGCAGGGACCAGCAGATAACCGAAGAATCCCAAGCCATAAACGGTAAACAGCCCCGCGTAGAACTCACCCAGTAGTTCGCGACGCCGGAAGAAATAGCGCAGCAGGCTTAGGAAAAGCAAGGGCATGAAGAAGATGTAGCATAGGCTCATGATTTCGGTCAGCCACGGAGTGGCCAGACGCGCCAACAATATCGCCGGTGTTTCTCCCACCAACCAGCGGTCCAGCGCCAGCAGTTCGGCGTCAAAGCGTACCGTGCGCACCGCAGGGATTGCACCTGCCATGGATTGGTATGACACATTCATCCCTACCGCAAGAAACGCGCACACAGCAGCAAGCCGGCCCCAGCCTGGGCGACGAGAATGGCGTCTGGCGAGCCAGGCCATTACGGCCAGCATGGCACAGAAAAGCAAGGCCCAGACAGTCATGCGCAGGGCATTGGCGCCTGCAATGGCGGCGACATAGGCGCTGAAATAGCGTAGCGGCAATTCAAACAGTTCGACCATGCGGCATTCGATCCTTCAATTCCCGGTAGGCATGCAACAATGCAGGGATGGAACCGGCGTGAAACAATCCGTTGCAGAGAGCAACAGTCAATTTTCGGAAGCGATACCAAGCGCCAATTCCGGCTATTGTTGCGCACCAATAGATGGCAAATCCCCCCAGTCCGTAAACAAGGGCAAAAGCCGTGCTGGATAACGCAGCCCATACCACCCCCACCGGCAACCCTGCTGCCATGCGCCAGAAGGCGACGACATTGGGCGCATCAGGCAGTTTCCGGCTGGCGACAAATCCGGCGGCGAGTACCGGCGCATTGAACAGGCAGAATCCGACCACCGGTGGCGCCAAGACTAGCCAGTAGAGTGCATACAGCGGCCACGGTAAAACTGGTACCAGCGGCACGCCTTGGTGCAGGCACAAGCGCTCCTTCCGGGCGATCGACGCCAGTGGCTGAATGATTTCGGCAAGGTTTTCCGGCATGGCCCGTTCGAAATGTTTCAGTGATAAAGCATAGGAGGCATCCGTGCCCAGAGTAGAGGCGTAAGCCAGAGTTTCGGCATTGCGCTGGGCATCGCTACTGGGGAAGCTGGCGCCGACCGCTTCCAGCCCCTGCGTAACGAGCCGATGGATAGACGCGACGTCATCACCGGGGCGGGGCTGCACAGGATCCCCGACCAGCACCTCTACCCGGCTTTGCCAGACGGTGGGATCTTCGTAATGGACACCGAGTGGCACTATGGTCAGCGCGACCCCTGCGTTGATGGCGGCATGGGCGATTCTTGCCGCGCCGCGCTGAAAGGGCAAATGTTTGAAGTCTAGCGTGCTGGTTCCCTCTGGCATGACGAGCAGCTGACCGCCGCCTTGTAGCAAACCGATGCAACGCTCGATGGCCTGCATGTTATCTGCTGCCATGCCACGATCGCGATCCTTGGCGCGTGCAACTGGGATACCCTGAAACAGGAAGCGCCCCAGTGGGGTTCGATGCAACTGGGCAGAGACCATGGGGAGGGCATCCGGCACGACCAGGGTATATGGCGCCGCATCCAGCGCCCCATTGCGATGGGTTGCCACATAGAGCACCGCGCCAGCCAGTGGCAGACGCTCACGCCCCACCACTGTGATGCGATTGAAGGCGAGGCGGCCGATAATTCGCCACACCGCTCGGCTTGCTCGGTGTCGGCTCACAGAATACGGCATACCAGCGAAAGATCCTGATGGCTGGCAATGTCCATCGGCAGAATATACCCCTTGGGGTTCCACGGAAGATGGATGCCGAGACGCGAATAGGCGTGATAGATATACTCGGAACAGACCGTCGCTTTCTTCAGCCGAAGCTCGCGAAAACGCAAGCCGACCAGCGCGGCAACTTCGCGCAAGCCGATCCGAAGAGCCCGACGCAGGCTATATGGTCTTCCCAGAATGTCCACCAGTTCCGACAGAAACAGCGCCATGGCATCCTCGTTGTTGCCATCAAGTGCTGCGTGACGTGCCACCAGCAAATTTCCAGAATAAGGCTTGCCGTTGCCGTTCCAGTCATTGAAGTAGCTACTCAAAGGCACAACACGCACACCGTAGGGCCATTCAGCTTCCAGCAGAAGCAGGCGGTTGATGGACAGCATTCGCACCACCAGCGCAACATGGCTGTATGGAGATCGGGTGGCGGTCTGGATCAGGCGCGAAACGGGTTTGGAACCAGAACACAACAACAGGTCGCCGGTGCGGATCATGTCACGCGCCTCTTCATAGGGGATGCTTGATATGCTCTGAATATCCGTCAGGCCTAGCGGTACCGATCGCCTCATGAACATCTCTCCGGATCAAGCGGGATTCTTGCTCACTCGCCACCACGCCAATAGCGCAATGCCGGTCAGCACCAATGCACCAAACCCAGTTGCCGCCGCGACCACCGAAATGCCGGCTTTGGTCATCAGAACGTAAAATCCGACCATCAGCAGCATGCTCAGATTCTCAAAGAAATTCTGCACTGCAATGGCGTGACCCGCCCCCACCGTTTCGTGGCCGCGTTCCTGCAACAGCGCATTGAGCGGCACGACGTAAAAACCGCCGCATGCGCCGATGAGCACGAGCATGATGACGGCCGTTGGCATGGAAGTGACCTGGGCAAATATCATGATTAGCAAGCCGATGGCGATACCGGAGGGAAGCGCACGGTTGACGCTGTCGAGCGTGACCAATTTTGCCGCCGCCGCCGCGCCGAAAGCAATGCCGATCGCGACCACGCCGCTCAGGGTGGCCGGGGTATGGTTGTTTGCGATCAGCAAAGCCACCGGTACCCATGCCACCAGCAAGAAGCGTAGCGTGCTGCCGGCACCCCAGAACACACTGGTGCCCAACAGGGAGAAGCGTGCGTCGCGGTTACGCAGGAGCGTGCGCATGGCCACACCGAAATCTTTCACCAAGGCTACTGGAGAAAGCTGTCGTACCGGGTGAGCTGCAGGCAGGCGCGGAATCAGCAGATTGGAGAACGCAGCCAATAAATAACAGACAACGATTGCTGCCAGCGCACCTTGCACCGACCAATCTGCAAGCAGGCCGCCCATTACCGCGCCCAGAAGGATGGCGACAATGGTCGAACCTTCCATCAGGCTATTGGCCTTGACCAGCTTGTCTGCCCCCACCAGTTCGCTCAAGATGCCATATTTCGCAGGTGAATAGGCTGCTGCGCCGATGCCGACAAGGTTGTAGGCGAGCAACGGGTGTACGCCAAACAGCATGGCGGCGGCACCCAATAACTTCATGCCATTGGCGAACAGCATGGCGCGGCCTTTGGGGATGGCGTCCGCGAACGGCCCGACAAAGGGCGCCAGTATGATGAAGGCGACGACGAAGGCCTCCTGCAGAAGAGGCATCTGCCATTCCGGCGCATGCTGCGACTTCAGCAGCGCAATGGACGCAAACAGCAGAGCGTTATCCGCCAGCGCGGAAAGGAATTGCGCGACCAGCACTGCAACCATTCCGCGGGAAAGCAGGCTGCCATTAATTTGGGGGGAAGTCATACATGGCTCCTGTCGAAGAATCGTCGTGTTTCGAATATGGAGAGGAGTAAACCGCCAGCGGCGAGTCCGAATGCGCCCAGAGAGCGCAGAAATTGGCGGCGGTTCATCAGGCAGTTTCCGCCATCTGTTTCAGCGTCAGGTAATCGGTCTTGCCGGTACCCAGCAGCGGCAGTTCGGCCACCTGCACGATCTTGCGCGCGATGGCCAGTTCAGGGCTGCCAAGCTCCCGCGCGGCAGCCAGCAGCGCGTCGCGGCCAAGGGCGCCATCAGTGGTAAACAGCAGGATGTTCTCGCCACGCTGAGGATCGACTTGCGTCGTCGCAGCGTGTTGGCAGGCGGGCGACGCAAGATTGGCGATCTGCTCCACTACTTCCAGTGACACCATTTCTCCGGCAACCTTGGCGAAGCGTTTGACGCGACCCAGGATGCGTACGAAACCATCGGCATCGATCTCGACCACATCACCCGTGCTGTACCAGCCGTCCATTGGCGGCTTCAGCACGCCGGGATTATCAAACAGGTAATAGCCCTGCATCACGTTGGGGCCACGCACACTGAGCAGGCCGCCTTGGGAAATGCCGGGCACCGTCTCCAGCCTGAATTCCAGACCCGGCAACAGCGGGCCTACGGTGCCGGCGCGGCAAGCCATGGGCGTGTTCACGGCCAGCACCGGGGCGCATTCGGTGGCGCCATAGCCTTCCAGAATGCGGATGCCGAATTTATCCATCCAGGTCTTACGCACTTCTTCATTGAGTTTTTCCGCTCCGGCCACGACGTAGCGCAGCTTGTAGAAGTCGTAGGGGTTGGCGAATCTGGCATAGTTACCGAGAAAGGTGCTGGTGCCGAACAGCACGGTGCAGCCACGGTCGTAGATGATCTCCGGGATGATGCGGTAGTGTAATGGCGAAGGATATATAAAGATTTTTGAACCCGTCACCAGCGGCATGATGCCGCCACACGTGAACCCAAAGGCATGGAACAGCGGCAGCGTGATCATGAATTTGTCCGTCGGCGAGAAGTCGATCACAGACCGGACCTGCGCGATGTTGGACAGCAGGCCACGATGCGTATGCACCACGCCTTTGGGCTTGCCTTCCGAACCGGAGGTGAACAGCACCACGGCAGGGTCGTCTGGCTGAACTGACGGCACGGCCGAGGCAGGCATCCAACGCGCAAAGCCCAGGAGCCAGAGCTTGTCCCATGGACCGAACTGCGCGCGCAGGTCCTCCAGATAGACGATCTGGACGTTCTGCAGGTTTGCCAGGACGGGAGCCAGCTTGGCGGCCTCCACAAACTGGCGCGACGTGACGATGGTGCGCACTCCGGCCGCGATGCAGGCATTCTGCAAACCGGCGGTGCCTGCCGTGTAGTTGAGCATGGCAGGCACACGCCGCATGGCGCTCATGCCAAAAATCAGACAAATGGTACTGGTGACGTTGGGCAACAAAACCCCCAGGTTTTCACCTGGAACACTGATCTTGCCGGCCAAGCGGCCCAGTGCCAGGATCTTTTTCAAGAGTTGACCGTAGGTCTCCTCCACCTGCTGCATGTCTTCCATGAGACGTGCCCCGCGGCCATGGATTCTGACGGCGTCGAGCAAGGCGCTGAACAGCGTTTTCACCGGGTGCGAGGCAAACAGCATTTCCTGCATTACGCGGCGCATCGCATCTCCCGCCATGCGGCGGCGCAGTTTGGCGCTGGGTGCATCCGGCATGGCGATGGACGTGGTGGGCAGGATGGAGATGGTGATCTTGGGGAAAATGCTGCGCGGATGGTCGCCGGACAAGCGGCTGAAGTAGGAACGCGCTGCGCCGTCCAGCCGTACCGGAAGGATAGTGGCGCCGGTCCTGGCGGCAACGAACCCCGGACCTTCGTACACCTTCATCAGGCTGCCGGTCATCGTAATGCGCCCTTCCGGAAAGATCACCACGGACTCCCCCGCTTCCAGCAGTTTGATGACTTTTTTCATCGCCAGCGGGCTGGTTGGGTCCACCGCCAGATGCGGCACACGGGAAAGAAGCAGGCGAAAAACCGGATTGTCGAGCACCGTGGTATGCACCAGGAAGGTCGCCCGGAACGGCAGGAACAGACCTATCAGCAGGCCATCCAGAAAGGATTCGTGGTTGGCGATGGCCAGTAGCTTGCGGGTTTCCGGCAGGTTGGCGGTACCGTGGATCTCAACGCGAAACAGCATCCTGCAAAGCAGGCGCAGCAGTGTTTTCAACATGGCTTCCCTTCTTTATTGCTCTTCAAATATTGTTCTAACGCAATCAGCATGCACTGCAAGGTTCTTGGCGATGCTCTCATCGTCAATCATGGCCTTCCAGGCTACTGACTTTTTTGTATAACCAACCCCCAAGGTACAAGCTCACCCCGAGCACCAATAGGCTCCCTATGCGTATGAGTGGCGCAGCCAGAGCGATGTCATATAACAGCGCTTTGAGTGCGGAAGCGGAAAAGACCAGCAGCGAGGATTGCCCGAGAATCTTATCGCGCCTTTGCAGTGAAAGAAGCAGGCAACCCAGGGCGAGCACTCCCCAGATCAGCGATACGATAAAGCGGCTATCAAAGATCTGCATCGCCCAGGCCATGATCGCGACGTGGCCGGCATACAGGGCGATCACCCCGATATCTTTCATCTCTGCGGTTTTTCGAGAGAAATAATAGGCAAGGTAAAGTTCTGCAGCATAGAAGAGTGCCAGCAGGTCATGCGCCGGAACCTCTTGGGTGGCCGACAACATTGAATAGCCCGGGAAAAGCTTGAAATAATTCGCGATGAATATCAGGGCCACGGCGACCCACAACGGGGTGCCGGGTGCCTTCATGTCACGTCGCAAGACAGCATAAGCGCCAACGGCCGGGATGACCACCAGACCTACCCATGGCGCCCAATGCGCCGGCACCGACTCGATATAGCCGGCGTGGACCAGAACCAGCGCGACATAGGAGCTGAGCAGCATCCGTCCGCCTGCAAGATTCTCCGCGAGCGCCCGATAAACCACGAAATAACTCGCCAGCAAAACTGCCGCACTGGCAATGGCTATCCAGGGAGCCAGCCCCGGGACATGCTTAACCAGGATGTGGTATTGGACAAAATAGAAAAGCGCCAGCGCCGGGATGTGCCTGACGGCTGACTCTTGTGACATCGGTGCAATACGGATGCTGAACACCGATGCGGCAACGACGAATATCAAGAAATGAACCGTCTGAAAAACCAGAGCTTCGATCCATGTATCCGGGATGGAGTCATTCCACTTCAAATCGAATATGACCAGTGCCAGATACATGGCGAGGATGTATACGTTGCGCTTGCCCGTCCAAATCGAGAAGATGGAAAACAATATGCTCCAGCATGCAAAATAGACGATCAAATCTGCGATGGAGTAACTGCTGCCCCCCAACAAAACCGGTGCGGTGTATGACCCGACGACGGCGAACAACGCATACAGTTCACTTAGGAACAGGCGGTTCAGCCACAGTGAAAACAGGCAGATCACGATGATACCGCTCGTCGCGAAGGTCGTGCCTATCAGGTGGTAGTAGTTATGTGCACCATACATCGACAGGAACAGGATCACGATGCCGCCAGCAGGTAACAGGCTTGCATAATGCATGTCTTTATTGCGCAGCAATAATCCGATACCGATACAAACGAAACCACCCAGCATGGCCAACATCAGTTGGCGAACCGGCGTCAACCATCCCGCATCGATAGCAAGTACCACCAGATATATCGAGGCCAAGACAAGTGCGGTTGCGCCCGCCCATCCAAGGATGGTGGTGACCGGTGAGGCCTTTTCATGACGACTTGCCGCTGCTTCGACGGCTATTGGCGGCGTCCCATCAGGTGTGCCGATGCTTGCTGCGACTGGAATTGCCGCCGTTCGAGCTTTGGTGTCGGCAACGGCCGAGACAACTGCCGCTTGGGTCTTGGCGGATGCAACTGGTTGCGTGGCCGTTGATCTTATGAATCTTTCTATTTTCGCCAAGCGGTCTTCAATCTGAGCTATCCGCTCTTCCAATTCCATATGATCTCTCTATAACATCCTGAAGCATTAAAAGAAACGCGCCGTTTGCAGTATATCGTCACCAGCACCTGCATGAGCACCCTCCTACAACCCCACGAACGTCTTCAATGTCTGCGCCTGGCTGCCGAACTGCGCGGCATTGATGACTTCCTGTGCCACTGTCTGGCTGACGCCCGCGAAGGAGCCGTTCTTGCCGTATTGGTAAGCCAGATCGCCGCCCAGCGCTTCGCCGTCGCTTGCTGACAGATGCGCTGCCAGCAGACTGCTGGTGGCGCTCCAGTGTGCGAAGTTGGCGTTGCTGCCGCGCGCCTGATCAAAAGCATCGACGATGGCGGTGAAGTCGAAATCCTGAATCGACTTGTTCAACAACGGATCGGCTGAAGCGCGATCGAATCCGGCCACGGCATCAGCCACCATTTGCAGATTGAGCACGCTCTTGTAGTTGTCCGTAGCGGCATACCAGTTCTTGAGGTTGATCTGATCGCCATTGCCGACCTCCAGGATCAGGTCATTGCCTGATTTGGATAGTGCCAGGTCGGAATACTGGATGCCGCCGCCCAAGGTGATGGTGTTGTCGGTGCCGATGCCGCCATTGACGGTATCCTGTCCATCGCCCCGGTTGAAGGCGATGATATCGGCACCGTTTCCTGTGCTGATCGTGTCACTCCCGGCGCCACCCACGAAGAACTCGTTTCCGGCATTGCCCGTCAACATGTCGTTACCCAAACCGCCATCCAGCAGATTGTTCCCGCTATTGTCGTGCAGGACATCGTTTCCATCTGCACCGAACAAGAGGTCGTTGCCCGCGCTGCCGGTGATGACGTCGTTGCCCACCCCGCCGTCGATGTTCGCGATGTTCACCAGCTCGGTGCCGGACAGGTCGATGGTGTCGTTGTATTGGGTACCGGCAATGACGTTGAGCCCCAGCCCGCCGTCGAT